>JBNMKL010000016.1:0-57781 GCA_050874305.1 Lachnospira sp.
CTTCGCCGTCGGTGAATAACCTACAGCAGTTCTTTTTTCGTGCCGTCAAGGGTGGCGTCAGACTATCTCATCATAAAATATCTACAGTTTTCAATGTTCAAAAGTGTCTTTTTGTTTTTTCATATGTCATTTGACACTATCAAAGTAATTAATCTTATTTTATTTTTTAATGCTTCTGGCTCTTTAGCCTGATAAAAGCCATACCATGATGCACTTCTTCCTGCTTTGTATGCTGTTTTTACAGCTACATCAGCAACAGTTTTTAAAATTTTTTTCTTCATCTTTAGCATCTCCTTTCTTTACATTATAGCCATACGATAAAAGCATCTTTCTTTATACTTTCCTACAATCATCGCAATCACTATAAATATAAGTATTATTTTTATATATACTGAATAGCAATTCAAATTTTCCACTAACCCAATTGCCATTCCAGATATATCGTATATTATTCCTAACATCATAAATATCCCATATATCAATATACTTGATTTTCTATTTTTATTTATCTGACATTGATTTAAAGGTTTATTATGATTTTCTATTGGTGCGTTATATATAACATATATGTATGATGCAATAAGCCCACACCATAATATCAAATTATAATTATTTATTTTCTGTATCAATTGCATAGAAATCAGGCTCAGTATATATACAATTATAAATACAATATTGCACCTTAATTTAGTATCTGCATGATAACCACCTGTATATTTTCTTATTGTCATTATGCAGATAATATATATAATTCCAAATATTATTTTATGAGCTAATACGCTAACAAAAATAACATTTATTACTTCTATCAAAGTTGATATTAGCAATTCTAATCCATATGCACATATTTCCTGCATATCACATTCTAGAATTTCATGTCTATATAAAAAAGCAGCTATACTTTCCGCTATATGAGCCATGATTTGTCTCCCCCTCAACCTTTGCTCTTATAGTTTCAGCATAACTGCTTGCATATTTATTTTCAATACACTTAACGTGAATCAGGCTTTTTTAACGTGAATTAGGAAATGATTTTTACCAAACCACAAATTCAAGCGCTGTCACAATATTAATTTCTAGCACAATTGTGCCAAATGAATATAGAATCTTTCTATAATCTGCCATGTAATCCCCTTATTGTTATCCCCAAAAAACATCTTCATATATATAAATAATGGGGTGCCCGATACAAAAATGAGTTCATCCAGTTAACGCCTACTGTAAATTTTGCTCATTATAATAACTTGTACAAAATGGACTATTATATGGTAATAAATAAAATAACCTATTATATATTTCCGAATCATTTTTATTTATAATTTGTTTAATCTCTTTATTGTTATACGTACCTTTATATATACAAAAAAAGACTTCCATTAAGAATTTATCTTCAAGATACTTATCATTATTATAACCCCAAACAGCACTATTATAGTCTTCCCAGTTTTTATCTGACAATTCGTCTAACGAATATTCCGCCGCTATAACATCAAGAAATTCATGAGCCTCTTTTTTGACATTATTCATTGCTTTTCTCGGATTATGAAATGTAGGATATAAATAATTCTTTTCCCATACACTTCTCCTAATAATCAACTATTTTTATTTTATTTAACTACAAACTCTTTGTAACACTTTACAAATATAACCACGAAAACGCAATTAATTCCAATAACAATTGACACAAATACAATAATGTCTGATAGCATAGGAGACTCAGCCACATAGTCCCACATAGAACTCAGACACACTAATGCATATAACGGAACACTTTCTGCCTTTTTCTCAATCCATCTATACTCGCTTGGCAATGTTTTATCATGAAAATTCATCTGCCAGGCAAGACGATAATATGTATCCAATGTATTATAACTGTAATCAAATGGTTTAACCCCTTTATCTTCTATGAATTTAACAGCCTCTTTATAATCGACTTCAAAATGTTCATGTGCCTTTTTAGGATGAATAAATATTGGAAATCCAAATGCGTTATACCAAATATTATAAGCCGAATCATTAACCTCAAGACCATATATTTTCTTAACATCTTTGGAACATTTTACAAGTGGTATGCGTGGTAAATTAATTATAATAAGCACTTCCAGAATAATATATATTATAATTAGTATTACAAAAGTTTTCTTTTTTATTTTCTTATTACTCCATAAGAAGTTACATTTTCCATATACCATTAATTATTTTCACTCCAACAACACTATTTTTCTGCTAACAGCCATCTTTCAATCTTATCCAGTGAATCATTTTCATTTCTTAAATCAAGAATATATTGACTGCCATCTCGTTCCCCTGTGATTGCAAGATTATAATTTAAGCCTTGTGGATAATATTTATTCTCATGGGCTGTATCAACGCTTTCATCAAATATAAGAAACCACAATCTTATGTCATTATATTTATCAAGATTCTTATATTCGCCACTCTCTGATACCACCGGTTCACTGCCAGTAACATACTTCCAATCATCCGCTGTCATCTCTTTGACAGCCTTTAATTCAATATGCTCCACACTTGTAATGCCTTCTTTATTATCAATCTGCTTCTGTGTAATTTCTGAACGGATATCTTCGGAAAAACATTCTTCTAATGAACTCCATTCATGTGAATTAATCTTATCTATATACATTGCGAGTGCCGGATTTTCCTTAAGTACCTGCTTTACTATACTTTCATCTTCTAAGCCAATCGTGTTACTATCAGACAATGATATTGACTGTTGTGTAGATGCACTATTGCCTGATTGTGTACCATTATTCGATTGTGCGCAACCTGTTATAAATACTGTGCTTGCCACGATAACTCCGATTGTTCTAAATATCTTTTTCATATTTTTTACCTGTCTTTCGTAATCATTTATTAATACGTAAAAATACTTTTACCCTATGTTACAATATCAGACATAATTCCTCACTTCAATATGTCCTGCACGAACTGCACAAAATCAAGCATGAACTGCACATAAAATTTTAAGACACGCTCCATTTTCCAGTTTAACTAAAATACAATCATAGTTACACGCTATGGCAGAAGCCTTTTCATTCAGGTTATCAAAATATTCTGAAAGCTGTTTTTCCAACTTATCATTTGATGAATGGAACTCAATTTTCCCATCATCACATAACACAACTCCATAATTGAATCCCATTGCTGCTGATTTTGCATTGTCAGCGTTGAATGTAAATTTTAAATCAACATCAGACCATACTGTTACCCTTCCATCCTCACATATTCCAATGCATCTATCAGCAGATGCACATGCGGAAATGCTCACATATCTTTTTTCTGAAATCTGTTTCAAACTGATATAAGAAAGATCTTCACTATTTGAAACTTTACACACATTTCCAGCTTCATCTAATATAAATCTGCCTGAAATATCCACGACCTGAAATAAGTCTATAAGCTCAACCATCTGTCCGTTTTCGAACATTTTTGTATATCCATCGTCAAAATATGCTATGCAGTATTCACTGTGCAACGGATTGCCACCCAGTAGCAACACTTTTTCTTTTTCTGTATATTTAAGCATTTTCTCTGCATTATAATAAACACCCGCAGTTGTAAGAGGATATGCTTCATAATCACCTAAATTTTCTTCATTAATTATAATGTTTCCTTCACTATCCAGTGCACAAAATGTATCTCCGTTATAAACCTTGGTTATATCATTATCACATTCAACTACATTCCACTCATTATTATCATATATGTATGCCTTTCCATCTGACACAATACATGGCTTTAAATCAACCAGAGCCAGATTATCACTTTCTTTATCACACTGAATTTCCTGCACTGAAAAGAGTGAAGTTTCTTCATTAATTTCGTTATCTATCTGATTATCATTCACATTACTCTTATATAAAAGTGCCACTATAAGGAAAACAATCACTATACCAGCTACATATAAATACATATTGCTTTTATTTTTCATTCGTAAATCCCCCATTCTGCCTAATTCAAAAAAGCTGGACAAAATAAAACATTTCATCCAGCTTATCAACTATCTTGTCATTTCTGATGTTAAATTGGCATCCATCTGCTCGAATTTAGATGCATCTGCCTGTGAAAGAGCAACATATATTCCTGCTGCCAGAACAATAATACATGATGCTGCAATACATACCCTTTTCTTCATAAATACCCCCTGTTAATCAAATATTTAATACCAATATATCATTTATATTATTAGTTATCAACTTCTAATTATCTGTCCAGTTACAGCATCTATATATCCTGTCAGTTCTCTTACAAAATCATATGTCACACCTTCCTTCTCATATGAGCCTGTAACCTCATATGTGTATATCCATACTGGCTTAATAACTGCTGTATCTTCTACGCCTTTTCTATATATAATGTACTCAAGTGAGAGTGTCTTGAAATCAATGTTACCCATAGCCTTATATGTTTCATCTGATGCAAGTACGTTAATGACCGCATCTGAATCAATTACATTTACATCCTCTGATGATATTGCATCTGCCATATATGAGGTTGACATCTGAACAACACCATTTTTACCAACTGCGAACACAACTGAGGCTGACCTAAGACCATTTTCATGATTTACGGAATTAGTTACTGAAACTGGAATTCCATCTATCTCCTGATTAAATACAAGATAATACACTTCATCTGATTTGCTCCATGTAGAAAGATTTCCATACTTGTCCATTCCTCTTTCTGGCTTTTCTTCTATTAATCTGTTCGCATTATCCATATCCATTGCAACGCACATATATGGCTGTCCGCTTAATTTAATGCCAACTATCTCAGCCATTGTCTTAGCTGCTTCTATGGCTTTTTCCTTAGATATGCCATCTATTGTTTCGTTAGTGAACATTTTGCTAATCTCTTCATCATCAAGATACGCATTGCCCGACTTGTTCTCAAGGAAAAATGTGTACTGTCTTGCTATTGCCTGCTTTGTGTTGTAAGACACATTGTATCCACCACTCTGGACATTATATGCAAAATATGAGCCATCTGAATAATTGCAGTTGTAATAGCTCTCGCCATGTCTTATTCCTGTTATTGAATTGCCTGCTTTAAGTTCTTCACTAATCCTTGCCAACTGTTCATCACTAAATGCGAACTGCTTGACATTGTACTGTCTCCAGTTCACTCCACTGTTATTGTTAACAACGACATTCTGCATTTTATCTTTTGATGCTGAATCATTATCTGCTGCCAAAGCTATACCGGAATTGCCATCCTCATCTGCATATCCTTTATTAGCTGAAACTAATGGGCTGACAACCAGTCCTGCTGCTACTAACATTGTTACTGCTATTAAATTTATTTTTTTCATACCAAAAATCCTCCCTATTTCATAATATTCGCTTCACCGCTTACCGCGTTAACTATGTATGTGAATCGTATGTTTTACCATCCATACATCCATCAACAACCCAATATGTGTCTACCTGATATTCCTGATTTGAATTCATAACATCAGCACTCTTATTTTTAATAATTCTTCTTTGGAATCAAGATACGCATTTATGTGTTCTGCATCATAGACATATAATTTTGATGGTTCGGCACTTAAATTGACATCCTCATATATTCCAAATATCTCTTCCGCCATGCCAGCATTTCTTTCTGATATCTCCTTTTCTGCTGTTTAAATCCAGCCAGACCAAGTGTTGCCAATAAAAGTGCTGCACATATCCTGACTCTGTACATAAAAATACCCCCTTGTATATTTTTTATTATGTAAGCTGCTCACATTCATATATACGAGGGGGTGATGTATTTGGTTTGAATTTATGTGAATATTTTTTATATATTTTCATTATTATATATGCACTATTTAATATTAATATGATAAAATATATTTTGCTACTACTCCCTAGTGCAGAAAGGGGGTGTGTCATATTGAATCATTTTTCATCATTTATACTTTCTATCTTGGCGAGTATAGTTGCCTACTATATTTGCAAATGGCTGGATAGATAAGATATGCAGTAGTCAGCCTAAGGCTTAAGCCACCTTCACAAAAATGGAATAGAAAGACCTCGATGCTGCAACATCGAGGTCTTTTGCGTGTCATATAAAACACATTTTCATCATTTTGCCTAAATATATTATAGCACTAGTATTTAGACATTTCAAGTATACTCAATAAATAATTATTTATGCCTCTGTCTTATGAATTCACCACATTATTCTTAAGATACCCAAGTGCTTTATTCACTGGTGGAAGCATGATTATAATAATTGTTATAACTGCCTCTGCTCCTATATATGAGCCATTATATGCAAGTGAATAAAGAATTGAGCTGTTAAAAAAATCCGGTGTATACACTGCAAAGAATACAACTCCTGAAAGGAATGCAAAGAATAATCTGCCAAGCACTGCCACTATATATCCTTTAATCAATCCATTTTTGGAATTAGAGAATATTCCGGATAAACCTAACGCTCCAAAAGCTAATATATAATCCAGTATCACCTGCGGAATACTCAGCATATATGGATTAATTATAAGCTGTAACACTCCGTATGCCACTGCTGCCACAAGTCCAATTTTAAGCCCGAACCAGTATCCGATAAGCACGATGAATAACATACTAAGCAATGTAACTGAGCCGCCCATAGGCAGTGAAAATATCTTAATCATCGAAGTAACAACAGCTAACGCAATAGCCATAGCTGCAAATGCAATCTGTTTTACATGTATTTTCATATTCATTCTCCTTAAAAAATAACATTTATTTCGATGCTGTGTTCATCAATAACCTTAGCATCAATTTTTCCTCTGCTATTATCCACTATATTCTTAGCAATAGCAAGTCCTAATCCGTGTCCTGTAACTTTTGATGATGTACTGTCTGCACGGTAAAATCTCTCAAACATCTTCTCTGCCCTTTTATACGCAGGCTTCAATATCAAATCATATCGTTTCTGTAACATTAATGTATAAAACTTTTTCTGTGTTTCTGTTATACATTCTATTCCATTTATGAAATTAACAATTTTCTTCATATCAATGTGGGGATAAATTCGTCTTATCGCCTCAATACAGCTTTCATCTAGTGTTTCGCTCAAATACTTCATATAGTTAAGCTTATTACCATTTACCTTAATTACTGAAGCCGGAATATTATAAATTCTTGCATTTTGCTCATTTTTATCATTCATAACGAGCTGCATAGTCTCACTATTCATCTGTGAATATAAACACGAACCACAATCAAATACCGGAGCCAATTTTATATCATCAGTCATTTTGTTATATAAAAACCCCCAGTTTCCATTATGGCGGTCAAAATTAGCCATGAAAGCATCACATATAAACATATCCCAAAATCTGTCTTTTATAATTTTAGGTTCCATTAATGTTTGATGGTCTATACTATACATAATATCAGACAAATCTGTTCAATAGCCATTTTCCATGCTATCTACAACTTGATTTTTCAGACTGCCAAAATCTTGAAAAGATGTGTTAGGCTCTATTGCAAAATCTTTGCATGCAACTACAAGCCTCTCTCCTTTTTCAGTTCTATATATTCCTAATAAAGTTTCCTGCACAGGAATTCCAAGCATTTCATAAATATGACAACATATATATTCAGAAACACTTCCATTAGCATAACTCAACTGTGTGTTTCTTAAAGGCTTTAAAGGAAATTTTAACATATAAATATTGCCTTTATATTCAATGCACTTTTTTCCACCATTAGCACCATTATAAGTTTTTCTCAGTTGCCTGCAATCTGTAAAATCTATCATGTATTATCCTCTTTTCTTAACCCAAGATATTTCTCACGAAGATACCATGCCTGTTCACTTGTAATTAACTTCTCCTGTTCAGCCACATTTATATCGGATTGCAAATTACAATAATACAAATCCCAGTGCAATTTATTATCTTTATTCTTTAAATATTCATCAATACTTTCAGTCAACCATTCTGGAAGTCCACATTCAAGATAACCTTTATCCATATTTCACCCCGCATTTAACCAATATAAAGATTAATGACCTTGTGTAGAATTGGCATCATTCAAATGCGCTTAATTTCTACATTTTATATATTGCACTTTATCCAATCATCATATTCTAATAATAAACTTTGTTTTTTGCAATAATTATATATTACACGGATTTCCGTGTAGCATCAACACATTTTGTGGAATTATCTATTGGTTTTTCCACACATTGTGGTATTATTTATTAAAAAGTACTTAAGGATAACTTTGAAATAGGAGATGTAAGATTATGTTTGAAGTCAATGGGATTGTATATGCCAATGAATATAACAGCTCTTTGAAAATTGTTGATGCAAAAGTAACTGATTATCTTATGATGCTTATCACATTTTCCAACAAAGAAAAACGTGTATTTGATGCCTCCATCTTAACTGGTTCTGCTTTTAAACCACTTGAAGATATGGACACATTCAAAAATTTTAAAATTGTCCATGGAGCTATCACTTGGATGAATGAAGAGATTGATTGTGCGCCTGAATATATATACGAACACAGCTATGCATATGAAGAAATTGGTGTTAAAAAATCTGAAGATGATATTATGACTGACGATGAATTTTGCGAAAATCTATACCAGCACTATCTTAATTCAAAAGATAAAGACGAAAGTTATACACTTGAAGAATGTAAAAAAGAATGGCATATTGATACTGCTATTCCTGATAAATGAGATAAGCAGATGCTTTCTAACATAAAAACTGATCCAGATTGCAAAGAATTTATTTCAAAAGAAGAAGCGATGAAGGAATTAGGTCTTTAAAATCATAGTACATTGCTACAGAATGGGGATGATAATTATAAAAGATGTCATTAATATCCTTTACACTGATATGCCGCCTAAAATCAAAACTGACTTAATCTCAAGCTATCAAGAAAGCATCATCTGATTTCTTGACTACTCTTCTATTATATAAATATATTTAACTTCAATTAGTATTCTTTCAATCTTAAACTTACTTAATTTCATCCCCATCTCCATAATCAACCGTAATATTATAATCCATATCAGTATCAAGTTTAACCTTATCTTTGAACATACCAAGATGATTACCCAGAAGCACAAGTGCCTTCTTCTTATCATTTAACTTTACTTATCTTTCTTCTGATCACCCTTCTTTATCACTGTTCATTGTCTTTACTTTAACCAAACTGGATGCTGGCAAAATCATCATCTAATAATTTATTTATTTTGATTATTTTTTTTACAATACATAGAAATTTTTTTCAATTCCCCAATTAAATCATTTTCATATTTTTCTTTATCATCTATTGATTTTGCCATTTCGTTCATATTTACTTTAAAGATAGTTATAAGTAATATTATAAACTTAACAAACGAACATAATGACAAGATAATAAATAATGCTAACTAAACTTATTCATGGCTTATCAAATAACACATTTAATTACATAGCCTCCTTTCTATGATTACAATAGTCCTATATTTTATGACTATTAAAAGTCAATCCTATTTTTTCGGATTTACATTGAATTATTTCATATTATATCGTATAATTATGTCAAACAATATTGGAGGTGGTTATATGACTGATGAAGAACAGAAAAAAATTTTTTCAAAAAACTTGAATAGTTATATAAAATCAAGCGGAAAAATGCAAAAAGAAATAGCTGCCGAACTTGGATATAACCCTACAACATTTAATACATGGTGCGTTGGTAAAATTATTCCTAGTGCTGTAAAAATTCAACGTATTGCTGATTATTTCCATATTAGTAAATCTGATTTAATAGATGATAAATCAGAGACAGATTTATCACTTCCAAGAATAATGCAGTACTTTGAAAGATTAAATAAACTTGGTAAGAAAGAAGCCACTAAACGCATCGAAGAGCTTACATATTTTCCACAATACACCAGCACCACTCTTCTTAATGTTGCTCATACTTATGATAATGCCAATGAAGAGGATAATGTACATAATGAAGATATTATGGATGACGATAAGTTATGAAAATAGGGAGATTTGCTTATGTCAAAAATTTTAGATAAAAATAATGTTAAAAAGAGTAAAGATATTTCTATTAATACATTAAATAATATGCTTGAATCATTAATAAATGATGGTTCATATCCGCATTTAAAAAAAGCCGAACTTATCTCTTACTGGATTAAAGATTATGTCAAAATGATTAACTTCGAAGAGAATTTTCAGCCTTCAAGAAATATTGCATATAAAAGAGGTAATATAGTAAAAGTGCATTTTGGATTTAATATTGGTGCTGAGTATGGTGGATTGCATTATGCAATTGTTCTTGATAATCATAATGCTCACAATTCCCCTGTTGTTACAGTTATACCATTAACCTCATCTAAAGCAGGAAAGGAAATTCATTCAAACAGTGTCGATTTAGGAAATGAACTCTATCGTTTATTAAAATCAAAGGCTGAATCCGACATTATAAAACTAAAAAAGGAAAGAGATGATATGCAAGAAATTGCTGATTCAGTAAAATCTTTACTTGCTATTGCTGGAAGTGAAATATATATTGCAGAAAATGAATCAGACCAAGACAAATATCAGCAACATTCAGAGGAAGTTTCTAAGCATATAAATTCTATACAAGAACTTGCTAAAGAATGGGAAAAGAGGCTTATCCATAATAATGACGAAATCGCTCGTGTACGCAAAATTGCAGATGAAATAACCCAAATGAAAGAAGGTAGCATTGCATTAGTTAATCAAATTACTACTATTAGTAAAATAAGAATTTATGATCCGAGAGGTACTCATGATGTATTATCAGGCATATCTCTAACAAAAGAAAGCATGGATAAAATAAATCAAAAAATCAAAGAACTTTACGTTTTTTAAAATTTTTTTGCATATTATTATTGACTATTAGCATATTATTATATATAATAAACTGCACAAGGGAAGGATCCTTGTAAATATCGCCTAAAGGGCATTAAATAAGATATAAGTTTATTATGAAGACCTCGTAGCAATACGAGGTCTTTTACGTTATATCGCAAAATTAGAGCTGAATTACATAGAATTATAAGAAATTGCTAATTGGATCTGATAATAATCAGCTTGTCACAATGCCAATTGCAGGAATATTCTAAAATAATAAGCGTAGACCATTTCAAAGCAAAAATATAGAGGGTAGCAGGTATTAACCCCGCTGCCCTCTTTGTTAGTTACCTCTGTATGTTACTTGTTAGTTACTAACAAATTTTCATACTTTTGTGTACTATTTGATAGTTTAACAAATCGCATAAACACTGGATTTATTAGAACTTACCAGCCTTAGCAGCTTCTTCTACAGAAACAGCAACAGCAACTGTAGCACCAACCATAGGGTTGTTGCCCATGCCGATAAGACCCATCATTTCTACGTGAGCAGGAACTGATGAAGAACCAGCGAACTGAGCATCTGAGTGCATACGTCCCATAGTATCTGTCATACCATAAGAAGCTGGACCTGCTGCCATGTTATCTGGGTGAAGTGTACGTCCTGTACCACCACCTGAAGCTACTGAGAAGTACTTCTTACCAGCTTCAAGTCTTTCCTTCTTGTATGTACCTGCAACTGGATGCTGGAATCTTGTAGGGTTTGTTGAGTTACCTGTGATAGAGATATCAACATTCTCCTTCCACATGATTGCAACACCTTCTGTTACATCATTAGCGCCGTAGCAGTTAACCTTAGAACGAAGTCCGTCTGAGTATGCAATTCTCTCGATTTCCTTAACCTTACCTGTTGAGTAATCCATCTCTGTCTCAACAAATGTAAATCCGTTAATTCTTGAGATAACCTTAGCAGCATCCTTACCAAGACCGTTAAGGATAACTCTAAGAGGCTTCTGTCTAACCTTGTTAGCCTTCTCAGCAATACCAATAGCACCCTCAGCAGCAGCGAATGACTCGTGACCAGCTAAGAATGCGAAACACTCTGTCTCTTCCTCAAGAAGCATCTTACCTAAGTTACCGTGTCCTAAACCAACCTTTCTCTGGTCAGCAACTGAACCTGGAATACAGAATGACTGTAAGCCTTCACCGATAGCTGCAGCAGCTTCTGAAGCCTTTCTAGCACCCTTCTTGATTGCGATAGCTGCACCTACTGTATAAGCCCAGCATGCGTTCTCAAAACAGATAGGCTGAATGCCCTTAACCATGTTATATACGTCTAATCCAGCATCCTTAGTAATCTTCTCTGCTTCCTCGATTGAAGAGATGCCGTAGCTGTTTAATACAGCGTTAATCTGATTAATTCTTCTTTCATATGATTCAAATAATGCCATCTCGTATCTCCTCCTTACTTAACTTCTTCATCTGTTCTTGGATCAATAATCTTAACAGCATCAGCAACTCTACCATACTGTCCAGCAGCCTTCTCATAAGCTGTTGTTGGATCATCACCCTTCTTGATGAAGTCTGTCATCTTACCAAGGTTAACGAACTTATATCCGATAATCTGGTCATCCTTATCAAGAGCGATACCTGTAACATAGCCCTCTGCCATCTCAAGATAACGAGGTCCCTTTGCAAGAGTACCATACATAGTACCAACCTGAGAACGAAGTCCCTTACCTAAATCTTCAAGACCAGCACCAACTGCAAGACCGCCTTCTGAGAATGCGCTCTGTGTTCTGCCGTATACAATCTGTAAGAAGAGTTCTCTCATTGCTGTATTAATAGCATCACAGACTAAGTCTGTATTTAATGCTTCCATAACAGTTAATCCAGGTAAAATCTCTGCTGCCATAGCTGCTGAATGTGTCATACCTGAACAACCAATTGTCTCTACTAATGCTTCCTGAATAATACCTTCCTTAACATTAAGTGTTAACTTACAGGCACCCTGCTGTGGTGCACACCAGCCAACACCGTGTGTAAATCCAGAAATATCCTTTACTTCCTTATTCTGTACCCATTTTCCTTCTGTAGGAACTGGAGCTGCGCCATGATGAACGCCCTGTGCCACTGGGCACATGTTTTCTACTTCTCGTGTATAAATCATCTCTGTACTCCTTTCGTATTGTAGAGGTTCTTAAAGTAGCTGCTGCCTATACAGATACATAGGCAGACTTGCACTTTGGTAATTTTCTCACAAACTTCCCTGCAAGTCAACAACCTTTACATATTTTTTAGAACCACTTCACCCTTATTCTTATATATACTTCCGCCAGCAACAACACCACGCACACTTGACAATGGATATATGTTGCTCTCTCGTCCAATAATCGTTCCCGGATTAAGAACGCTTCCACATCCAACCTCAACATTATCGCCAAGGAAGGCTCCGACCTTTTTAAGCCCCGTTTCAATAGTATCCATGCCATCTTTAATAACAACAAGCTTCTTATCAGACTTAACATTAGATGTTATTGAGCCAGCTCCCATATGCGCCTTAAATCCTAATATAGAATCTCCGACATAATTATAATGTGGAACCTGAACCTTATTAAAAAGAACAACATTTTTAAGCTCTGTAGAATTACCCACAACTGCACCTTCGCCAACTATAGCATTGCCTCTTATAAATGCACAATGTCTTACCTCTGCCCCTTTTCCAATAATACAAGGTCCATTAATATAAGCACTTTCAAACACCTTAGCATCCTTAGCAATCCAGACATTATCCCCACGCTTGTCATATTCATCCAAAGGAAGTGTCTCACCCAGCTTAACAATAAACTCCCCAATCTTAGGAAGCACTTCCCATGGATAAGTAACTCCCTCAAACAAATCCCTGGCAATAGTCTCATCCAGATTAAACAAATCCTTAATCTCTACATTCTCCATCCTATTTCTCCCATCAAATCATCAACCAATAATTCCATATAATCCATAATTCCATAAATCTAACAATCAATCAAAAATTCTGTCATTCAATAATTCTGTCAATCCATGAATATATAAATCTATGATTCTATCAATCCACTAATCTATAATTCTATAAATCCTAATCTCAAAATATGCGTCGCAGACTACATAAACACATGCCCAACACACACGCCCTGTCACGCGCCCTTTAGCGGCGCCCTCGTAATCTCAAACACCTACGCCTTGATAGCACGTAAGTGCGGAGGATTGATAATACCATAAGAAGGTACTGTGGAGCCGCCGGCACTTAGCGACCGTATTTTGGTCGCTTAGTACCGCTGCGAGCGACGCGTAGCGAGAGCGTGCCTTCGTTGGTATTATCAATCCTCCGCACGCCCCCGCGCCACTACCTACTCAACCGTAACTGACTTTGCCAGATTACGAGGCTTATCAACATCATTACCCTTCAACACCGCAGTATAATACGCAATCAACTGCAATGGTACAGCCGCAACCATAGGCATAAGAAGCTCCTCTGCCTCTGGAAGTCGTATAAGGTGGTCACACACACCTTCCTCGACAACAACATCAGCACCACATACAAGAATAACCATTGCGCCTCTTGCTTTGACTTCCTTAATGTTGCTGATAGTCTTTTCAAGAAGATAACTCTGTGTAGCAACTGCGATAACCGGCATTCCCTTAGTGATAAGAGAGATTGTGCCATGCTTTAACTCGCCAGCCGCATATGACTCAGAATGAATGTATGAAATCTCTTTTAACTTAAGAGAACCTTCCATACTAAGCGCGTAATCAAGTCCTCTTCCTATATAAAGAAGACTGTCTGCATTAAGAAGCTTAGATGCAACGAACTGGCACTGTTTTTCCTGTCCGAGTGTATCTTCTATAATCTTAGGCATATCAGAAAGCTCTGCTGTAAGTCTTTCACACTCTTCCTTAGTAATCTTACCATTAGCGTAAGCAAGCATGAATGCAAGAAGATACATAACTGATATCTGAACCATATATGCCTTAGTTGAAGCAACAGATATCTCTGGGCCAGCATGTGTATACACAACCATATCCGCTTCTCTTGCAATTGATGAGCCCTTTACATTGACAATAGCCATTGTATCTGCTCCACGTTCCTTTGCAAGTTCCATAGCAGCCTTAGTGTCCGCAGTCTCGCCTGACTGTGATATTACAATCATAAGATTATTCTCACCTATAAGTGGATCACGGTATCTGAATTCAGAAGCTATATCCACGATTACAGGTTTACGTGCAAGCTTCTCGATAACATATTTTCCAACCATTCCGGCATGCATTGCAGTACCGCAGGCAACAATAAATATCTTCTCATATTTCTTTAGCTTCTCAATATCAAAACCCTCTGCTGTAAAATCAGGCATGCCATCTATAATTCTAGGTGTTATAGTTGTTCTTACAGCAACTGGCTGCTCATGTATCTCCTTTAACATGAAATGCTCATAACCGCCCTTTTCAGCAGCATCAACATCCCAGTCAGCAGTATTGACTTCCTTGTGGATTCTCTCCTTGTGAAGGTCAAAGAAATCAACATGGTCTTTCTTTAATTCAGCAATCTCATTTTCTTCAAGAAGATAATAATCCCTTGTATATTTCATAATTGCTGGAACATCAGATGCAATAAAGTTCTCGCCATCGCCCTTACCAACTATAAGAGGACTGTCTTTTCTTACCGCATAGATTCTGTCTGGAAAATCCCTGAACATAATACCTAATGCGTATGAGCCTCTTATCTCTGAAAGGACCTTGATAATTGCATCAAGTGGGTCTCCACTGTAATAATAGTCAATAAGCTTGGCAACAGTCTCTGTATCTGTCTCACTTACAAAGCTGTATCCTTCCGCTGTAAGGAATTCCTTGATTTCACGGTAATTTTCAATAATACCATTGTGAACTATAGTAATTCTCTTATTGCCATGTGGATGTGAATTAATATCAGATGGTTCTCCATGTGTAGCCCATCTTGTATGTCCGATTCCTACATGTCCCTTTGGCTTACCTTCATGCACCATCTTGTCTCTCAGATTAGCAAGTCTGCCCTTGCACTTACATACTTTAATTGTTCCATTCTCAAGCACAGCAATTCCTGCTGAATCATATCCTCTGTACTCAAGCTTTTCAAGAGAATCAACTAACACATTAGTACAGTCTCTGTCTCCTATATAACCAACTATTCCGCACATATTCTATCCTTTCCATCATTAATATAAATGTATTGTTAATTAGTAATTCTTAGAAAATTCGTTAAATAATCTCATAAGCTGCGCCTGATTATTTAAAATCTTTACAGCCTGCGTTCTCCTTGTAACAAACCCTTCAAGCTTATTAAGGTATTCATCAGATGTTATCTCACCATTGGCAACATAAGTCAATCCCTTTTCCCAGCTTGCTGTAAGCTCCGGGTTAAGAAGCTGCCTTATAGAATTGTCAACTACATCATATACTATTTCACCGAGCTTTGTCGGAGTTATAATCTGTGTCTTGGCATTAGTTGCTATATAACCTATTGTATTAAGCTTCTTTAATATCTCAGCTCTTGTAGCACTTGTTCCAATTCCACTACCCTTAATCTGTGCACGCAGGTCTTCATCCTCAATAAGCTGTCCGGCATTCTCCATAGCAAGAATAATCGAACCAGAATTATATCTTTTAGGAGGAGAAGTCTCTCCTTCCTTGATTGAGAACTCAGTTATATTAAGTATATCATTTTTCTTGACATTTTTTAATGCCTCAAGCATTGCTGTGTCATTGCCATCTCCATCCTGCTGCTTTGCAAATGAATTCCTTGCAACAGCAAGATATCCTTCTTTAGCTAACACTTTAAATGATGCATTGAAGCACTCTTTATTAACATCCATTGTGACAGACGCTTTCGTATATTCTGCCGCTGGATAAAATATACTCAAAAATCTTCTTGCGATAACCTCATACACACGCATTGCAGTCTGTGACAGACCTTTAAGTGCTCCAAATCCCTGTCCTGTAGGTATTATAGCATAATGGTCTGTAATCTTTTTATCATCACAATATCTGCTCTTGGCAATACCTGTGTAACTTTTCTCATTAAGTATATGCTCTGCATATTCCTTTATCGGCGCAAAATTCCTAAGGCCACCTATATTCTTATGAATCTCTTTGCTTATCGCTGTCGATAAAACTCTCGCATCCGTTCTTGGATAAGTTACAAGCTTCTTCTCGTATAATTCCTGTACGACAGCAAGTGTCTGGTCAGGACTAATTTTAAACAGCTTGGAACACTCATTCTGAAGTTCGGCAAGATTATAAAGAAGCGGTGGATTCTTAACTTCCTTCTTTCTCTCAATCTGGACAACCTTGCCCGATGCCGGCATAGGGTCTGACAATATATCTATGAGCTCCTGAGCTTTAATGCGCTCCTTGAATCCATTATCCTTATAAAGATACGGCGTATTGTAATATCTGCTGCCCTCAACTGCCTTCCACTCTGCATCAAAGCTGTTGTCTGCGAGCTGTGTCTTACCTATAACCCTGAAAAAAGGAGTCTTTACAAATGCTCTTATCTCACGCTCTCTTCTTACAATCATTCCAAGAACGCACGTCATAACTCTTCCCACTGATATGACAGTTCTGTCAGTCTTTAGATATGACGATATATTTCTGCCATATTTAAGGGTAAGAACACGCGAGAAATTAATTCCCATGAGATAATCTTCTTTTGCCCTAAGATATGCCGCATCACTTAAATTATTATATTCAGATATATCTTTAGCTGTCTTAATACCGCGCAGTATCTCTTCTTCCGTCTGCGAATCAATCCACACGCGCTTTTCTTTCTTATTCTTAACTCCTGCCATCTGCCTTACCAGACGATATATATATTCTCCCTCTCGTCCGGAATCGGTACAGACATATATGGTCTCAACATCTTCCCTGTTTAATATATTCTTAACTATATTAAACTGCTTTTCAACACTTGGAATAACCTCATACATGAATTCCTTAGGTATGAATGGAAGTGTGTCTAAACGCCATGATTTGAGTGCAGGGTCATATTTATCCGGATAACACATGGTAACAAGATGTCCAACACACCATGTCACAATATAATTGTCCGACTCAAGATATCCGTCTGACTTACGGTTCTTGAAATTCTCATGCAGAGCTTTACCAAACTCTTCCGCAACAGATGGTTTCTCTGCTATGAACACTGATTTTCCCATATCTAACCTTTTCTTTCCTATATACTACAAGTCATTCAGGCTTATGAGATTAACATTCTTGTTCTCATTAGCAAATTCTTTTAATTCATCATCAAAATCATTCTTTGAAAACAGATATATATAATCCTTGCCTATCTCAGCAAGCCCTACATTATACATAAGTTCTTCAAAATCTGAGAACTTAAATGTATCATCAAGCCAGTTGCATTTGCCTATAACATACTGCTGCTCATGACTTACACCAATTATATCTATGTTGCCATTCTTTCCCCACCAGCGTCCGGTTCTTTCAATCTTGACTGGCAGCTTGCCCATAGAATCCATAATTGATACAAATTCTGTTCCTACCTTAATAAATGCTTCCAGTGCAAATTCATTCAATGTAGGCTCAATATATTCATCATAAAAATCTTCCTCTGACATTGTCTCTATAAGAGATTCATTGCCATATATGTATCTGAACCAGAATTCAGTAAATCCTGATTTGATTCTATATAAACCTTTTCTTGTGTATTCTCTTCCATCACTCTCATATGAGAATACCTTCTCGACAATCTCACGTTCAGCAAGATTCTTTAAATACACACTTATCTTATCTCTTCCAAAACCTGTGAGATTATGTAATTCATTAAGCTTATTAGCACCATCTGCTATAAACTTGATAATTGTATTATAAAGAGATGTCTCTCTTAATTCTTCCTTGATATATTCTCCACCCTCTCTTCTTAAATACGAATCAGGGTTGAGAATATTCTTACATATATTCTCCTTAACTGACAGCTTATCTGAAAGTTTTGCCATATAGGCTGGAACGCCGCCTGTTATCGCATATATCATCATGCTGTCAGGCACTGAATATGATGGAAACATTCTTACTGTATCTACAAAAGAGAGTTCCTTTAACTTGATAAATTCTGATATTTTTAAAGCTGACGCTCCTATAGAAGCTACAAGACTATTCTCAATCCAGCTTATCGATGAGCTGAGAAGCACGACACATACATTTCCATCAAAAAGCTCTCCATCAACCAGCCTGACTATAGAATCCATAAATCCTTTATTCTGTTTAATAATGTTCTGGAACTCATCTATAATAACAAGCTTGGTATCACTCTCAATCTTGTTCATAAGTGTGAGCAGCACGTCTGTATCTGTTACGTCTATGCCTTCCTGGTCATCAACAGAATAGAATCCGACCTGTCTTTTTATGCTTGCAGTAAGCATGCTTATCTGGTGCTTATCAGAGGCCTGTGCGGCACTATAATAGAAATATTCTTTATTCTTTGCAAAATTCTTTATAAATGATGTCTTTCCTATTCCAGTGCGTCCATATACTACTACAAGAGAGCTTTTTCCCGACTCATAATATTTAGTGAGCTTCTCTGTCTCTTCACTTCTCCCCAAAAACATCTCCTATACTTCCTTTCCCGATTTATCCAATGTAAGCTTATATGCTGGAAGAAATTCCTTCATAAAATAATCAACCTCTTTCAGCTTCATATCGACAAGTGCTTTTTCTATAGTTGCCGCCGCATCGGCAAAATCCTGATTGCCCATCTGCTGTTCTTCTATACATTTTATCAATGCTGACATCTTATCTGCTGCCTTGACATATATCCACAATTCTTCTTCATCCTCTGTCTCAAGAAGCACACTGTTATAATGCTTTCTCATCATCTCTGGAAGTCCTGAAAGCATCTCATCCTTGGCGACATTCTCAACCTCTGCATATGCATTGCGGATAACAGGACTGTAATACTTTACAGGTGTTGGCATATCTCCTGTTATAATCTCTGTCACATCATGATACATACCAAGAATTGCAAGTCTCTCTGCTGGAAGAGAACCGCCAAACACTTCATTATTAATTACGCCAAGTGCATGTGCCACGAATGCCACTTCAAGACTGTGTTCACTGATATTTTCTACTCTTGTATTACGCATAAGCCCCCATCTGTTAATATATTTCATTCTGGACAACATTGCGTAAAAATGATTATTTTCCATGATATGTATCATAACCTCCACGTTGCGTTAAATCGTCTTTTAATTTTAACTTATTTCAGATAAAAAAACAAGACAAAAAGCAGAATGCCCACCTGGCATTACACCAGATGGGCACTCCATGTGTCTATCTAACCTGAAAAGCAGGAAAGAACATATTTAATTATTACTTCTTAGTAATAAATCCCTTAGCCTTAAGAAGCTCTGCACAAAGAACAGCTCCACCTGCAGCACCTCTTAATGTATTATGTGAAAGACCAACAAACTTGTAATCAAATACTGAATCTTCTCTTAAACGTCCGAATGATACACCCATACCATGCTCGTAGTTAACATCAAGCTTAACCTGTGGACGGTCATCCTCTTCAAGATACTGGATAAACTGCTTTGGTGCACTAGGAAGGTCAAGCTCCTGTGGAACGCCTCTGAAGTTTCTCCACTTTTCAATAATCTGCTCCTTAGTTGGCTTCTTGCCGAAGTTAATAAATACAGCGGCTGTATGTCCGTCAAGAACTGGAACTCTTAAGCACTGGCATGTGATAACTGGCTCTGTTGCTGGAACAATCTTGCCATCAACTACGCTGCCGAGGATTCTTAATGGCTCCTTCTCACTCTTTTCTTCCTCACCACCGATGTAAGGAATGATATTCTCTACCATCTCTGGCCACTGCTCAAATGTCTTACCAGCACCTGAGATAGCCTGATATGTTGTAGCGACAACAAGCTTTGGCTCGAATTCCTTTAAAGCTGCAATAGCTGGAGCATAACTCTGGATTGAACAGTTAGGCTTAACTGCGATAAATCCTCTTGTTGTACCAAGTCTCTTCTTCTGAGCTTCGATTACATCTGTATGCTCTGGGTTAACCTCTGGTAAAATCATAGGTACATCTGGTGTCCAACGATGTGCACTGTTGTTAGATACAACTGGAACTTCTGCCTTAGCATATCTTTCCTCTAATGCCTTAATTTCATCCTTTGGCATATTAACTGCACAGAATACGAAATCAACATCATTGACTATCTTATCAAAATCCTTATCCATATCAAGAACAGGCATCTTCTTAACAAATTCTGGCATTGGTGTAGCCATCTTCCAACGTCCGTCAACTGCTTCCTCATATGTCTTGCCTGCTGAACGTCCGCTGGCTGCAACTAAAACAACCTCAAACCATGGATGGTTCTCAAGTAATGTTATAAATCTCTGACCAACCATACCTGTACCACCAAGGATACCAACTCTTAACTTATCGCTCATCTTATATATTCTCCCTTAATATTATGTATTGGCAAATGTGTCTTTCGTGGACGGACATTTGTCTTTTGTTTCTTATGGGATATTATCACACTATTACAGATAATGCAACACATTTATGACATTTTTTTAAATTTCTAATATATATCTGTCATATCCATTGATTACCATTGTATCTCCCACCTTGTCTTCACGCACAAAATTCATTGAATAATTCTTATGAACATGTCCGTGAATAAAATATTTAGGGTGATATTTGTCAATAAGCTCAGCAAATGCCTCAAAGCCCTTATGCACATGGTCATCACCCTCATTAATTCCAGCTGCTGGTGCATGTGTCAGTAGTATATCAAATCCTTTATTCTTTTTTAACTTAAGCCACATATGGCTTACTCTGTTCTTCATCTGCAGCTGGGTATACTGGTTGATTCCTTTATTGTATCGTAAAGAACCACCTAGTCCCATGATACGCAGCCCGTTATAATTATATATATTATCTTCTATGCATATACATCCCTCTGGTGGATTATTTTCATAACAATCATCATGATTGCCACGCACATAAAGAATAGGCACTTTGGAAAATGATGCAAGAAATGACAGGTACTGTGGCTTTAAATCACCACATGACAATATCAGATCTATCCCTTCCAGCTTTTCCTTTTCAAAATAATCCCACAGATATTTGGATTCAACGTCTGCCAATATAAGTATCTTCATAACATGTATATTCCTTTATAACTCTTTATTCCTGAGAAACTCCCTGATTAGCAACTATTGCTTTAACACTGTCTTCAAGATCATCAATGTCAGGAATAGTTCCCACTACATTATCTATAAACCAATCCATTGTGATAATCTCTTCTGGTGATAATGTATTACCCTTCTTATTGCGTAGATGTCTGTCCTGATCGTACAGCTCATCTGAAAATGGCTCAAATTCGCCCTTAATAATCATCTTTCTGAATGCATCAACAAGTCTTCCTGTCTCAACCGGAATTTTATTAGATGTAATCAGGTCTACAACACCAGCAGACATTCCCCACCAGTAATTAAGAGCCTTGACATTATCGTCATCATCTTTCCATGAACCACTTAAAATACTCTGTATAAGCTTCTCATAGAATACACCCCAATGCCATGCCGGCATAGCTATATGCTGTCTGTTGCCAACTCCTTCGTTATTGTACAGACCAAATCTTCTTGAACTGCACTGTGGAGTAATCATATCCTGATCTGAGATATATTTGATATTTTCTTTCTTAAATTCTTCTTCTACATTAACGCCCTTGACACTTGACCACTGAAGATAAACCTTTGCCCTTGGGTTGACAAACTTCGCACCCATAGCAAATGCATTGATATTAGCTATGGCGCCATATACAGGAGACTGGGCTACATAACCAATCTTATCCTGAGTAGACAATGCGCCTGCAAGTACACCTGTAAGAAACTTTGCTTCATACATTCTTGCATAATATGTTCTTATATACTTATGTGAAGTATTAAGCGAGCAGTTAAGAATCTTGACTTCCGGATGTGCTATGGCCATCTTGACACTTGCAATTATCATAGCTGGTGATGTCACAAATATAAGGTCTGCACCATTGTTAATCATCATCTCAATAGCTTTCTCATCATCAACTTCTGGTCTTACATTCGTTACACTTGTTGTCTCTATCTGGCTTCCAAATGTCTCATCTATATACTGCCTTCCAAGTTCGTGGGCATAACACCATTCCGAATCCTGTGGTGTATTTTCATAGACAAAGCCGACCTTAAGCTTCTTGGAATCACTTGATGCCCAAGGAAGAAGATAACTTAATATATTCTTCTTAACCTCTGTTCTTCCAGGATTCATAGAAAGGTCAATCTCTGAGTCCTCAGATAACAGTTCAAATTCAGCCCATGACTTAGCAACATTCTTTGACATCTCAGCAGGTGTCATTGCTTTCACTGTATCATAGCCAAATATATGTATAAATCTTAAAAATGCGTCGCCAGTCGGATAGTCAAATCTTGAACCGCCCTTTGAATCATACGCGTTCTTAAAACTTAAAAAACATGATACAAGGTCTCTTCTTGCATCCTCATCCATCTTCTTGTCTTTCTCAATACCAACAAGATTCATAAATGATGGAAAGCTTCCGACCTGTGAGAAATATATATCATTGAGCTTGGTGCACTTGTAGAAATCCATAAACTCATAATATATCTTTACCTCTGGCTTATCGCTCTTCTTCGGAATCTTACGGATAACCTCGGCATTGACTGTGACCGCTTTGAAATATTTAAGAACGCTCACACGCTTATTGCCTTCAAGTACATAGAACTTATTCATGTACTCATATACTTTGATAGGGTCTCTTATTCCCTCATTAACCTGACTGTCACTAAGACTTGCCCATTTAGCAGAAAATTCTGTTCCCCACTCTAACAATGGCATGAAATTACTTGCAAATGCATTCGTTCTTGCTGCATTGCATGTTCCAACCACAAGGCTTAATGGAATCTGGTCAACTGATAAACTGACTTCTGAGTCTATATCATCATCTGACACCAGATTCTCAAGAACTGGAAGATATGGATATGTTCCCTTATTGATGCATGCGTTGTATTCTTTTTTTCCAATCTTTAACGCACTAAGATAATCCTGAACTGACATAGAGTTTCCTCCTTTGCTATGATAATACGATAGTTATATATATTATATCACAGTACACCTCTTTATGAAACTAACATTTAGGTAAAACTAACCCGAATGTATCTTACATAAATCTTATATGCATTTTATATTTTTACATATAAAACTATAAAAGCTGCTGCCACAGCTATTAAAGCCATGACAGCAGCCATTAATAAAATTATTAAATTGTGCTTATCTAGCAACTAACTGGTCACCAGATACGTCAATTGTGATTGTATTATCATTGACATCTCCTGCAAGTATAAGCTTAGCAGCGAGTGTTTCTACAGTCTTTTGTACGTATCTCTTAAGTGGTCTTGCACCATATGTCGGGTCAAATCCGTTATCAACAACAAACTTCTTGGCTTCATCTGTAAGCACAACCTTCAGGTCCTTATCAGCAAGTCTTCTGTTGACATCTGCAATAAGAAGATTAACGATATTGCTGATATTATCCTTAGTAAGTGGCTTGAACATGATTATCTCATCTAGTCTGTTAAGGAATTCTGGTCTGAAATGAGCACGCAGATCATTCATTGCCATATCCTTAGCTTCCTGCTTAATTGTACCATTATCATCAATTCCTTCAAGAAGATATGTTGAACCGATATTACTTGTAAGAATTATTATTGTGTTCTTAAAGTCAACTGTTCTACCCTGTGAATCTGTTATACGTCCATCATCAAGAACCTGAAGAAGTACATTAAAGACATCTGGGTGAGCCTTCTCAATCTCATCAAACAGCACTACTGAGTAAGGTTTTCTTCTTACTGCTTCTGTAAGCTGTCCACCTTCATCGTAGCCTACATATCCTGGAGGCGCTCCTATAAGACGAGACACTGAATATTTCTCCATGTACTCGGACATATCAAGTCGAACAATGTTATTCTCATCATCAAACAGATTCTGTGCCAGTGCCTTGGCAAGCTCTGTCTTACCTACACCAGTTGGTCCTAAGAACAGGAACGAACCGATTGGTTTAGTTGGGTCTTTAATACCTGCCTTAGACCTTATAATAGCTTCTGTAACTTTAGTAACACCTTCGTCCTGTCCGATAACTCTCTTATGAAGCTCATCTTCCAGATGAAGCGTCTTCTGACGTTCTGTCTCACTAAGTTTGCTTACTGGAATACCTGTCCATCTTGATATAATCTTGGCAATTTCTTCCTCTGTTACACTCTCATGTACAAGATCCATGCCTTTATTCTTAGCTTTCTCTTCAGCCTCATTAAGCTGCTTCTGGATTGATGGCAGCTTGCCATACTGGAGTTCTGCAGCCTTTTCAAGATTGTAGTCTCTCTTGGCTTTGGCAATCTCATTATTGACATTCTCAAGCTCTTCTTTTAACTTGCTTACCTGGTCAACACTTGACTTCTCGCTGTCCCATTTTGCTTTCTGCTGGTTGAAATCTTCTCTCAACTCTGAAAGTTCCTTCTGAAGAGCGGCGAGACGCTCCTGACTAAGATGGTCTGTCTCTTTCTTAAGGGCAGCCTCCTCAATCTCTAACTGCATTATCTTTCTTTGCATCTCATCAAGTTCTGCCGGCATTGAGTCAAGCTCTGTCTTAATCATGGCACATGCCTCATCCACAAGGTCAATTGCCTTATCTGGAAGGAATCTCTCTGAAATGTATCTGTCAGACAATGTTGCCGCACTTACCAGTGCACCATCTGTTATCTTAACGCCGTGGAACACCTCATATCTGTCCTTCAAACCTCTTAAGATAGATATAGTATCCTCAACCGTTGGTTCATCAACCATAACAGGCTGGAAACGTCTTTCAAGTGCAGGGTCTTTCTCAATATACTGTCTGTGCTCATCAAGTGTTGTCGCACCTATACAGTGAAGCTCACCTCTTGCAAGCATTGGCTTAAGCATATTGCCCGCATCCATTGAGCCCTCTGTCTTACCGGCACCGACTATTGTATGAATCTCATCAATGAACAGGATTATCTGTCCATCACTCTTCTTAACCTCATCAAGCACAGCTTTAAGTCTCTCCTCGAACTCACCTCTGTACTTGGCACCTGCCACAAGAGCACCCATATCAAGTGCAAATATAACTTTATCCTTAAGTCCCTCTGGAACATCGCCACGGACAATTCTCTGTGCAAGTCCTTCAACAACTGCTGTCTTACCTACACCAGGTTCACCGATAAGAACCGGGTTATTCTTTGTCTTACGACTAAGAATCCTTATGACATTCCTGATTTCATTATCACGGCCTATAACCGGATCAAGCTTACCGTCTTTAGCTTTCTCCACAAGGCCCTGACCATATTTTTTAAGTGTGTCATAAGTTGCCTCAGGATTATCACTTGTGACTGACTGATTGCCTCTTACTGTAGCAAGCACTGATAAGAACTTATCCCTCGTAATTCCATAAGTCTTAAACAACTGCTTGATTCCCTTATTAGGTGCTGAAATCATGGCAAGCATCAGATGTTCAACTGACACATATGAGTCGCCCATTCTCTTTGCCTCATCCTCGGCATTGATAAGCACCTTGTTAAGGTCATTGCTCACATAGAGCTGTACATTGCCAGATACCTTATTCTTCTGGCTTAACAGAGTCTCTATATTCTTTATAAAAAGATCTTTATCGATTCCCATCTTCTCTATTAAATTAGCGATTAAGCTGTCCTCTATCGTAAGAAGACTATAGAGAAAATGTTCCTGATCAATCTCTTGGTTGCCATAATCATAGGCAATCTTCTCGCACTGGTTTACTGCTTCCATAGACTTTTGTGTGAATTTGTTGATGTTCATAATCATTTCCTCCTTAATTAGTAATCCGATGAAACATGCTTTCCTTTCTCATCTATTGAAGTTATAAACCATATTGTTAGCACTGTCAAGTGGTGAGTGCTAATTATTTTATTAAAAAAATATAAACTAAAAGCCGGTCTAGAAAACTCTAAACCGGCTTAAATTAATTCTGATTAAATTCTAATCTTAAGAATTACTTCTGTGGACCTGCAGCAACTAATGCCTTACCTGCTGGGTTACCCTCATACTTAGCGAAGTTCTTGATGAATCTGTCAGCTAAGTCAAGAGCCTTTGTCTCCCACTCAGAAGCATCTGCATATGTATCACGAGGATCAAGGATTCCTGAATCAACACCTGGAAGCTCTGTTGGAACTTCAAAGTTGAAGTGAGGAATTGTCTTAGTTGGAGCCGAAACTATAGCACCGCTAAGGATTGCATCGATGATTCCACGAGTATCCTTAATAGAAATTCTCTTACCTGTTCCATTCCATCCTGTGTTAACGAGGTATGCCTTAGCACCGCTCTTCTCCATCTTCTTAACGAGCTCTTCAGCATACTTAGTTGGATGAAGCTCAAGGAATGCCTGACCAAAGCAAGCTGAGAATGTTGGTGTAGGCTCTGTGATACCACGCTCTGTACCAGCAAGCTTAGCTGTAAATCCTGAAAGGAAGTAGTACTGTGTCTGCTCTGGTGTAAGGATTGAAACTGGTGGAAGTACGCCAAACGCATCTGCTGAAAGGAAGATAACGTTCTTAGCTGCTGGAGCTGAAGAAATTGGACGTACAATATTCTTAATATGGTTAATTGGATAAGATACACGAGTATTCTCTGTAACTGACTTATCAGCAAAATCAATCTTGCCATTAGCATCAAGAGTTACATTCTCAAGTAATGCATTTCTCTTGATAGCATTATAGATATCTGGCTCAGATTCTTTATCAAGGTTGATAACCTTAGCATAGCATCCACCTTCAAAGTTGAATACGCCGTTATCATCCCAGCCGTGCTCATCATCACCGATAAGAAGTCTCTTAGGGTCTGTAGAAAGTGTTGTCTTACCTGTTCCTGAAAGACCGAAGAAGATTGCTGTGTTCTTGCCATCCATATCTGTGTTAGCTGAGCAGTGCATTGAAGCAATACCCTTTAATGGGAGATAGTAGTTCATCATAGAGAACATACCCTTCTTCATCTCTCCACCATACCATGTATTGATAATAACCTGCTCATGGCTTGTGATATTGAATGCAACACATGTCTCTGAGTTAAGACCTAATTCAGCATAGTTCTCAACCTTAGCCTTAGAAGCGTTGTATACAACGAAATCTGGCTCGAAGTTCTTGAGTTCTTCCTCTGTTGGCTTGATGAACATGTTAGTTACGAAATGTGCCTGCCAAGCAACTTCAACGATGAAACGAACTGCCATTCTTGTGTCCTTGTTAGCTCCACAGAATGCATCAACTACGAAAAGTCTCTTGTTAGAAAGCTCCTTCTTAGCGATATCCTTTACCTTAGCCCATACGTCTTCTGACATTGGGTGGTTATCATTCTTGTACTCATCTGATGTCCACCATACAGTGTCCTTAGAGTTCTCGTCAACAACGATATACTTGTCCTTAGGTGAACGACCTGTGTAGATACCTGTCATAACGTTAACAGCTCCAAGTTCGCTCTCCTTACCTACTTCATAACCCTCGTTAGTAGACTTAGTCTCTTCCTCGAATAATAACTCATATGAAGGATTGTAAACGATCTCTGTAGCACCTGAGATGCCATACTTGCTTAAATCGATCTGTGCCATCTTACATTAACCTCTCTTTTCTAAATTATAGTACTTTATAAAGTGTGAAAAATTTCACACTCATATATTAGTATACATATTTAACCAGAAAAATCAACAAAAACTTTTCTCATATTGCCGCTACTTTTATCTATCCGATACTGTCAAATGCTGAACCAGACAGATAGCTGTTAACATCTATAGTATTAGATGAAGAATTATATAATCCCGACATACTGTTCTGCATAGATAAAGCCTTTGATACTATTCCGGCACAGTCAACCGAATATGTGTTAATTCCTTCAAGCATCTTGGAATCTTTTCCAAATAATTCTTTTAACTTAGATACGTCAGCAGCCTTAAACTTATCTTCATCAATTGTAAGCTTGCCATCATCACCTACTGTTATGCCGACTGCTGAAAGCTTGTCCTTGTATTCCTTGGTAATTGTGTTAAGCGCTGTCTTAAATGTGCCCTCTATTGAATTACCAACCTTGCTTATATTAGATAAAAATGTATTATATGTGCTGACAAAACCCTTAACAGCACTGTTAATATTATCCCTGCTGTAATCTTTGCTCTCCTCATTCCAGAGACTGCTGTCTGTAAGCTTGTTAACAGCCTCAGATACATTAGTTGCAGATGCAGATACTTTCTTATATGACTCATCTGAGCTGGATGAGCTGCTTGTTATTCCAAGCTCCTCTAATCTCTTCTGGCATCTAAGATTATTATTCTGTATCAGAGTTGTAAATATATCATCTGATTTACTTGTGCTTGTGTCGCTAAGCATATCAAGTAATGTTGATGATGTAACATTATTAATATTCATAATCTCTCCTTCTGGCATAAATACAGCCGATATATCTCACTCACATAAGATATATCGGCATATACTCAAAAATATTTAATTCTGTCTTTCATCACCCCAGAAAAACAGTGCAACTGTTCCCGGACCTGTATGTGAACCAATGGTTGTTCCTATATTATTAATAAGCACCTTTCCATCAAGCTTGGGAAATCGCTGCTCAATAAGGTCAGCAACAGCTCTGGCATCATCCAGACACGCTGACTGTGATATATAGCATTTGCCATTATAATCAAGTCTTCCATCTGCAAGCTCTGCCATCTTGTCTACGATAGCCTCTATGACCTTTCTTTTGCTTCTAATCTTATATCTTGGAATCAGCTTTCCCTCATTATTCACATTAAGCAATGGACATATATTAAGCACATTACCCACAAATCCTGATACCCTGCTCACTCTTCCACCTTTGATATAGAATGTTAAATCTGTCGAGAAAAACCAGTGGTTAAGTCTTAACCTGTTGTCAACAAGCCACTTATGTACTTCATCTATTCCAAGTCCTGACTTCTTAAGTTCTGCAAGTTTATCCATAAGAAGACCATATCCTGAAGATGCAGCTAAAGAATCTTCAATTATTATCTTACGGTCCGGATACTTTTCACTTAATACATCCCTTGCAATCAGAGCTGAATTAATTGTGCCTGATATTCCAGATGACAATGTAACATGTAAAATATCCTTTCCATCCTTAAGAAACTTCTCAAAATACTCAACATATTCGTCTGAATTAACCTGTGATGTCTTTGTCTGTGCTCCATTTTCCATTGCCTTATAAAAGTCTGGAAAAGGCATTGACTTACCCAAATCATCTGCATACTGTCTTCCATCCAATGAATAATGAAAACATATATAATTGATGTCATCATTCTTAAAATGTTCTTCTGATAAATCAGCTGTTGAACAACAACTTAATACATATTCTCTCATAAAGCCCTCACTCATATTTATACATAGTTATATGGTAACCATAGTTATTATATACACAAAAGCAGGAGTTTGCAATGTAAAAACACACAAACTCCTGCTTATTGTAAAATTAAATCCGGATATTATCCACTACATAAGTGAACGATATAATTCTTTAATTTCGTCTACGCTTGTCTCTCTTGGATTACCTGGACGGCATGCATCATCATATGCAGACTGTGCAAGGAAATCAACATCTTCTGGCTTAACGATTTCTTTTAAGTCTGCTGGGATACCAACATCCTTAGAAAGCTGTTTAACTGCATCAATAGCAGCCTTTCTGTACTCTTCCTGAGTCATATCATCAACGCCTTCGACACCCATAGCTCTTGCAATCTCACGATACTTCTCACCAGTAACTGGAGCATTATATTCCATACCTGTTGGAAGAATAATCGCATTAGCAACACCATGTGGTGTATCATAAAGAGCTCCTAATGGATGTGCCATTGAATGAACAATACCAAGACCAACATTAGAGAATCCCATACCTGCTACATACTGACCAAGTGCCATATCTTCACGGCCCTTAGGATCATTGTTAACCGCAGCACGAAGACTTCTTGATATAATCTCAATTGCTTTAAGATGGAACATATCAGATAACTCCCATGCACCAGCTGTTATGTAACCTTCAATTGCATGTGTAAGAGCATCCATACCTGTTGCTGCTGTAAGTCCCTTAGGCATAGTTGACATCATCTCAGGATCAACGAATGCAACTACTGGAATATCCTTAGGGTCTACACATACCATCTTACGATTCTTCTCAGTATCTGTTATAACATAGTTGATAGTAACCTCTGCTGCTGTACCTGCAGTTGTTGGAACTGCAAATATAGGAACTGACTTATTCTTAGTTGGAGCTACTCCTTCAAGGCTTCTTACATCAGCAAATTCAGGGTTAGCTATGATAATACCAATACCCTTGGCTGTATCCATTGATGAACCGCCGCCAATAGCTATAAGATAATCAGCTTCTGCCTTCTTGAATGCTTCAACACCAAGCTGTACATTCTGAATAGTTGGATTAGGCTTGATATTAGAATATATCTCATAAGCAAGTCCAGCCTCATCAAGAACATCTGTAACCTTCTTAGTAACATTAAACTTGATAAGATCTGGGTCTGAACATACAAGAGCCTTCTTAAATCCTCTTCCCTTTGCCTCAGTAGCTATCTCCTTGATAGCACCTGCGCCATGATAACTTGTTTCATTCAACACAAATCTGTTTGCCATTGTTAATAAAACCTCCTTACGATCGATACTTGACTGGTTGAATATTATCTCTTCCAATCTCATGAGGCTATTATATCACTTTGTTAAACTTTTGTCTTGCTTTTTGTGTAAATTTATCTGAAAATTTTATGAACGATGTATTAAATGTCAGTTATATATCAGCAATCAATATTATTGTGCAAGAATAAGCGCCGTTAATTCCGGTATTGTCCCAACTATATAGTCAACTCCGGCATCCTCTAATTCATCTGGTTTAGCATAACCATACCTTACACCTATACACTCAATTCCAACCTGATGTGCTCCATTGACATCCTGGTTTCTGTCACCAATCATAACCGAATCAGCCTTAATCTCATTAAGAAGCTCCTCTGTAAGTTCCTGCTTTAATACATTGGCTGATAATCTTCTGAAAGTCTCCTCAATAACCTGATGCTTCTGCTTTCTTGTTCCCTCAAGGTCTGAACCTGTAACCACATCAAAATATTTATCAAGCTTGAAATGCTCAAGTATTCTTACTGCGAACGGCTCTGGCTTGCATGTTGAAAGACATATGATTTTACCTGCTGCTTTAAGTGTCTCAAGGCATGGCACAATGCCATCATACACTTCATTTTCAAAGATACCGGTGTCCCTGTATCTTTCTCTGTATTTGGCAACTGCCTTTGCAGCCTGCTCACTGTTAAGTCCATGATACTTCTTAAAGCTGTCATCAAGCGCAGGCCCTATATATTCCTCTAAAACGCTCATGTCCTTCTCATCAATTCCCTGGTCAAGAAGCGCATACTGAACGCATCTTGTTATTCCGAGGTTAGAATCTGTAACTGTTCCATCAAGGTCAAATAATAAATATTTCTTATCCATATCCTACATTAACTCCTTATAGCTTGTGATATACACATCTGCTGTGTCCATTATCTCATTCTTATCAGCCGCCGATGCTTCATCCTCCACAGCAACTGTAAAGAAATCCCCCATCTTGGCTCCCTTAACTGCTGCAACAACATCCTCAAATACTATGCACTTATCCCTGTCCGCGTTCATTCTTTCCGCCGAAAGCTCATATATATCAGGATATCCTTTTCTTCTTCTCACTTCGTCCGCCTGGGTAAATGAATCAAAATACTCAAATATCCCATTACGTTTCAGACACTCTTCATATACCACATGGTTATTAGACGTTGCCAGTCCTATTGCATAACCATATTCATGCTTTAACATATGAAGGAATTCTTTTGCATAAGGTTTAAGTGTGACCTCTGTATCATACGCTTTCTTAGCCGCGCTCTGCCACTCATCCACTATGCTTTCAGGTGTGTCAGGAAGATTAAGCTCTTTGATAAGATATACTGCACCTGAATAAAGAGTATGTGTCTTAATCTCATGTGGGAACTGTTCAGGCATAGTAAGATTTCTTCTGCCAAAAAACTCATCATCAACCATGCTCCATATCCCCGTAGAATTAATCAGTGTGCCATCTAAATCAAAGATGGCACACTGATATCTATTAAAATCAATTGTTTTATTATTTACATTAATCATTCTGAGACCTTAATTCTGTTCTTTGCATCAGAAGTCATTGAATCTGTGTAATTAGCGATGTACTCCTGATATTTAGAAGAAAGTACAGTATGTGAAATTGCATCCTTATTGCTGTCCTTTCCATCAGTTCTTGATACGAAGTAAACAACTGTATATGTTCCATTAGTTGTATCTTCTATAACATTCTTATTACCTGCTGTTCTTGACTCATCAAATAACCAGTCACCAAGAGTTGAAGCTGAAGCCGAATACTTATAATCTGTTGTAAGAGATTTATCCTTATCATTCTTATAATCATCTGCATTATCAGCGTACTGTACACAGAGCTGTGTAAATGAATCCTCATCAGTAATGCTGTTATACATCTCATTAGCCTTGTTTTTAGCTGCTGTCATAGCTGTCTGGTCAGATGCATCTGATGCTGTAATTGTAAGTGATCTGTATGCTACAGTATCATAATTTTTCTTATTCTGGCTATAATAGCTGTCAATCTCAGAATCTGTCGCAGCAAGCTCCTCTGTTAAAAGTTCCTGTACAGCGTTAGCCTTGCAGTAATCATAGAGATACTTTTCAATCTTTTTCTCTGTTACATTCTTTCCAAAGTTCTGCTTATAATAATCAGCTACAGAAACAGATGCCTCATCTGCTGCTGACTGGATTGAATACTTGAATTCAGCAAGATCATCATCATATGTTGTATACTCAAAATTCTTCCCATCTGCAATCTGTAATAAAGCCTTATGTGTCTTAATATTGTCAATTGTCATGCTTCCAAAATAATCATACCATGTCTGGTCATCAGAGAAGTTCTGTAATTTATCAGACTTTGATGAATCATACTGGTAAAGGTATGAAAGATACTGGCCATATGTATTAATTACATTTGACTTGGTAACATTGTAATAAAGATCAAATTCCACTTCACTTACTGGCTCATTATTAACTACAATATATTCTTTGTTAACTCTGTAATATTTTGTCCATGAAGTAACCGCAACTGTCACAATAATTGCAATAAGAACAACTGCTGTTGTTATACGTGCAATCTTTGCATTTCTCTTTTCTCTTCTTGCAGCCTCTTCTCTTCTTTGTTTCTTTAAATCATACTTTGTCACTACCTTTTCTGACTGGTTTGGTGACTGGTTTTTGTTTTCCTTTGCCATAATTAAACGACCTCCATTGTTAATCTTAATATCCATATTCGGATTTTATTTTATCTAATTCACTCATCCACAATGCACTTGACGCATCACTAGGCATTCTTAAATCGCCTCTAGGAGACACTGCAACAGTACCAACTTTAGGACCATCTGGAAGACATGATCTCTTAAACTGCTGTGCAAAGAATCTCCATGTGAATGTTCTTAACCATTTGTAGATTGTATAATCATCATAAGTATCATTAAATGTCTGTCTTGCTATTCTGAACAGTTTGTCGGGACTAACACCAAATCTTAACATATGATACATAAAGAAATCATGCAGTTCATATGGTCCAACCAGGTCTTCTGTCTTCTGTGCTATAGTTCCGTCCTCAGAAGGTGGCAGAAGTTCAGGACTTACCGGTGTATCAAGCACATCAAGAAGGACTTCACTTAACTTATCATCACCACATGTATCAGCATAATATCCAACAAGATGTCTTACAAGAGTCTTAGGAACTGACGCATTGACACCATACATTGACATATGGTCGCCATTATAAGTTGCCCAGCCAAGTGCAAGCTCTGACATATCACCTGTTCCGATGACAAGTCCACCTGTCTGGTTAGCTATATCCATAAGAATCTGTGTTCTCTCTCTTGCCTGTCCATTCTCGTATGTTACATCTTTAACAGACTCATCATGCCCTATATCCTTAAAATGCATTGAAACTGATTCTTTTATGTTAATCTCACGCAGCGTGCATCCAAGCCGCTTTGCAAGCATGACGGCATTATTATATGTCCTGTCAGTTGTTCCAAAGCATGGCATTGTAACGCAGACTATTCCACTTCTGTCTATGTTACATGCATCAAATGCTCTCACTGTGACAAGAAGTGCCAGTGTAGAATCAAGTCCTCCTGACAATCCGATTACTGCACTCTTAGCAGATGTGTGGACAAGTCTTTTCTTTAGTCCAAATGTCTGGATATTAAGAATCTCCTCACATCTTTCCTGCTTCTTATTCTTATCTGCTGGAACAAATGGTGTCTTCTCATAATGTCTTATAAGGTTAAGTTCCACATAATCCGTTGTAAACTCAACATATGTGTAATCTGAATCCTTCTGTGTCTTATATGTTGACATTCTCCGTCTCTCAGACTTAATCTTTCGTAAATCAATATCTGCATATACAGACTCATTGCCAAACAACTTAGATGCGGCAAGCACTGAGCCATTCTCGCATATAATATCAGCTCCGCCAAATACAATATCCTGTGTAGATTCCCCCTCACCTGCACTCGAATATACATATGCACACACAAGTCTCGCAGACTGTCCCTTGACAAGCTCCATACGGTACTGCTTCTTGCCTACCGTCTCATTACTTGCAGAGCAGTTGACTATAACAGTTGCACCATTCATTGCATGCTGTATACTTGGTGGCTGTGGAACCCACAAGTCCTCACAAATCTCTGCTCCCACAACTAATTCTGGCATATTGGAACATCTGAAGAGTATATTGGCTCCGACTGGAACCTGATATCCATCTATCTGTGTGTACTGTGTCTTATCAAATCCGGGTGTAAACTGTCTTCTCTCATAGAATTCTCCATAATCAGGGAGATTTTTCTTAGTCACAAGTCCCAGAATCCTGCCATCACATACTGCCGCCGCAACATTATACAGCTTGCAGTCAATCTCATATGGAAGTCCTACATACAAAAGCATTCCCTTCCATGAAGCTGAAGCCTCTGCTATCTTTACAAGGCTTGTCTTTGCAGCTTCTATAAGCTCCTCATGCAGGAATAAATCATTACATGTATATCCTGTTATGCACATCTCAGGAAATACTGTAAGTCTTGCATCATGCTTATAAGCTTCGCTGGCAAGCTCAATTATTCTGTCAGTATTATATTCACAATCAGCCACTTTGATAACCGGTGTCATCGCAGCTGTTCTGATATATCCATGTTTCATGCTTATCCTCCACATTTTTAACTAACTTGGACAGTATAACACAAAAGCCATCACATTTGCAATCAAATGTAATGGCTTATGATAATAATGATTTATGTCAGTGTCTTACCTTGTACTCTGCAAAATTTAATTATTATGCACCTTTATAAGTTTACTAAGATATTTGTATAGGAACATTGTTATCACGCTCACTATAACTGATTTGATAAGATTAAATGGTGCAACTGCCAGAATAACAAATGTAAACACATTACTAATGGCTGGATTAATCTTTGCTCCCATGCTTATAAATGCCTCTATTGGCATTCCATAAAGCTGTGAATATTTAGGAAGCAGATATAATGCATTCATGAATACTCCTGATACTATAAGTACTACTCCTCCGACAACCAGTCCTATAATTGCTCTCTTCTTTGTCTTCTTAGTATGATATACAACAGATGCAGGAATAACAAACGCGCAGCCAAGTATAAAGTTGGCAAAATCACCTACAAACGCTGTTGATGTGCCCTTCAGAACTAATTTAAGAAGAACCTTGAGAGCTTCCATAATAACACCTGCACATGGTCCTAACATGAATGAACCAATCATAATTGGCACTTCACTTAAATCGAGCTCATAAAATGATGGTGCAACAAATGTAAGTGGAAATTCTACATACATAAGAATTGCTGCTACTGCTGATAACATAGCCATAAGAACAAGCTTGTTAATCTTGGTCTTTTCTGACGAGAACTTATAATTGTTCTTCTTCTCAATAAGCTTCTCACAGCCAAGAGCCACCAGATATACAATTACAATCATTAAAATGGAAACAAGGATAAATGAGATATTATCCTTTGCAGACGATAAAGTCTTGCTGATAGTTGATACAAAATTAGACATATAGACCTCCTTCTTTCATCCAGACTATACTGTCGGTTTAAGATTCTCACTTAATCGGCCTGCACAGCAGGTTCGCAGACTTAATCCATCACATGTGGATATCACTGCCGGTCAAGAATTGATATCTGTGTATCACAGACATCTCACTTTGCCCCAAAGGTATGAGTACATAAAATAATGCACTGACAAAAGTAAAAATACCACTATGCCAGTGCATTGTCAACAATTATTATTTTTTTAAGTTAAGCCATTCATCAATCTTCTTGACAGCCTCTTTGATAACATTCTCCGGATGGACAAGAGCAAACCTTACAAATCCTTCTCCATTAGTTCCAAATGCACTGCCAGGCGTACACAAAACACCTGTGTTAGAGAGCATATCAAGACAGAATTTCTCAGATGATGTATAGCTTTCTGGTATCGGAGCCCAGACAAACATTGTTCCCTCTGAATCAGGCACATTCCAGCCTATGCTGCGAAGCCCGCCACATAAAGCATTTCTTCTTACCTGATAAAGATTCTGCTGTGACACTACTCCTTCCTGTGGCCCTGTAAGAGCTGCTATAGCTGCCTTCTGGACTAAGAAACTGACACCATAATCAAACTGTGAACGTATTGTGCGGAATTTGCTTATAACCTCCGCATTACCTATACAGAATGAAATTCTAAGACCTGTGAGGTTATATGTCTTAGAGAGTGAATTAAACTCAACACCAACCTCTTTAGCTCCCGGAACAGACAGAAATGAAAATCCCTTTCTTCCATCATACTCAATCTCTGAATATGCATTGTCATGTACAATAAGAATATTATACTTGTTGGCAAATGCTACAAGCTTCTCATAAAATTCCTTACTTGCACATGTACATGTAGGATTAAGAGGATACGATACAACCATCATCTTGGCTTTCTTTGCAAGTTCCTCATCAATTCCGTCAAGGTCTGGCTCAAAATGGTTTTCTGCCTTTAAATCATAATAATGCACATCTGCATCATTAAGGAATGGGCCAACACCGAATATCGGATATCCCGGATTAGGAACTAACACGATATCACCTGGGTCACATACTGTGAGAGCGATATGTGCAAGACCTTCCTGAGAGCCATTGACTGACATAACCTCTTCTGGTGTTATATCAACACCATATCTGTTCTTATACCAGTTAACAACAGCCTCTTTAAGCTCTGGAGTATCAGTAAGTGAATATTTGTAATTATCAGGATCACTCGCTGCCTCTATAACTGTATCTATAACGTGCGATGCTGGTGCAAAATCAGGTGTTCCAACTGAGAAATTGATAGTCTTAACACCTTTCCTTTGCTGCTTTTCTAATTCATCCTGCAATATATTGAATATATTAGGTTTAAAATACAGTGCCTTCTTTGAAAACTCAAATTTCATCTTTAATTTCACCTTCTAACCTATAGCTGCCATACCAACTTCAAGCACTCTATGGCCTTCAAGAAGCTTATTCTGTATTGTAACGAATGAAACAACCTTTAATCTGCTTCCAGTTTTAGTAACCATCTCATGCTCGTAGCATGTATAGACATTATCTATAAATCTCTGTCTTAAGTCTGTTATGATATCATCATATTCAACATCTGGAACAAACTGCTTAAACACAAGTCCATTCTTGACATCCTCATCTGTGTAACCAATAAGCTTTGTAAATCCCTCATCAATGGAAAGAATCTTACCACTTCTCATCTCCATTGAATATCTTCCGTATGCAATTGAACGCATCTGTGATTTTGCCATCAGTACCCCTCCTTTTTACTTTGACAGTGTATTTAATCTCTCTGAAACCTGCTCAAACATCTGCTGATACTTTGCAAGTTTTGCCTTTTCTTCATCAATCTTAGCCTGTGGAGCCTTAGACACGAATTTCTCATTACCAAGCATGCCCTCACATCTCTTGATTTCTCCTGAAAGCTTAGCCTGCTCTTTTTTTAGACGTTCTATCTCTTTATCAATATCTACAAGCTCAGCGAATGGAATGTAGATTACTGCATCTGGTATAACTGTTGAAACAGCATCTTCTGGTATTCCAGTCTTATCATTCTGGATTACAACATCACTTGCATATCCAAGTGTAGCAAAGAATAATTTACCGTTGGCAAATATATCTCTTACTGCCTCATTCTCAGATACCACATATACAAGAGCCTTTCTTGATGGGGCAACATTCATCTGTGCACGGATATTACGGATATTACGTACAGCAGTCTTGATTGTCTCTATTGAATTCTCTTCCTTAGTGAAGTTGTACTCATCACTGTATACAGGCCAGCTTGAAATCATAATTGACTCTTCCTCATCCTGTATATTGCAGAATATCTCTTCTGTAATGAATGGCATATATGGATGAAGAAGCTTTAATGCATCGATAAGAACCTTCTTTAATGTCCATATAGCTGCTGTCTTAGTTGTGTCTTCATCATTGTAAAGACGAGGCTTAACCATCTCAATATACCAGTCACAGAACTCTTCCCAGATGAAGTCATTAAGCTTGGCAACTGCGATACCTAACTCGTACTTCTCCATGTTATCTGTAACTTCTTTGATAAGATTATTCATCTTAGAAAGAATCCACTTATCTGCCTCTGTAAGGTTAACTGGTGTAGCATCTGTTGCCTTAACCTTATTATCAGGGTCATTCATCATGATAAATCTTGCAGCATTCCATACTTTGTTAGCGAAGTTACGGCTTGCCTCAACTCTTTCCCAGTAGAAACGCATATCGTTACCAGGCGCATTACCTGTGATAAGTGTATAACGGAGAGCATCTGCACCATATTTATCAATTACTTCAAGTGGGTCAATACCATTGCCAAGTGACTTACTCATCTTACGTCCCTGTGAATCACGTACAAGTCCGTGGAATAATACCTTGCCAAATGGCTTCTTGCCCATATGCTCATATCCTGAGAATATCATTCTGATAACCCAGAAAAAGATGATATCATATCCTGTTACAAGAACATCTGTTGGATAGAAGTAATCAAGCTCCTCTGTCTTATCTGGCCAGCCAAGTGTTGAGAATGGCCATAATGCAGATGAGAACCATGTATCAAGTGTATCTGGATCCTGCTCCATGTTAGAGCTTCCACACTTAGGGCATGTACATACAGCATCTGCTGATACTACCATCTCGCCACAATCCTTACAATAATATGCTGGGATTCTGTGTCCCCACCAGAGCTGTCTTGATATACACCAGTCACGGATATTATCTGTCCAGTTATAGTATGTCTTGTCCATAGACGCTGGCATAAGCTCTATATCGCCATTCTTAACGCCCTCTACGGCTGGCTTGATAAGCTCATCCATCTTGACAAACCACTGCTGCTTAATCATTGGCTCTACAGTTGTCTTACAACGGTCATGTGTACCAACATTGTGCTCATGGTCTTCAACCTTAACAAGAAGTCCCTGTGCATCAAGGTCAGCTACCATAGCCTTTCTTGCCTCATAACGATCCATACCGGCATACTTGCCGCCAAGATTGTTAATTGTAGCATCATCATTCAATATATTAATCTCTGGGAGATTATGTCTCTTACCCACCTCAAAGTCGTTAGGGTCATGGGCTGGTGTAATCTTAACAACACCTGTACCAAATTCCATATCAACATATGAATCTGCAATAATAGGTATCTTTCTGTCTGTAAGAGGAAGATAAACCTCCTTACCTACAAGATCTTTATATCTGTCATCATCTGGATTAACAGCAAGTGCCGAATCACCAAGAAGTGTCTCCGGTCTTGTTGTTGCTATCTCTACAAATCTTCCCTCTTCACCTACTACAGGGTAATTAATATGCCAGAAATGTCCTGCCTGATTCTCATGTTCAACCTCTGCATCCGAGATAGATGTCTTACATACTGGACACCAGTTGACAATTCTGCTTCCCTTATATATAAGTCCCTTATTATAGAGGTTTATAAATACTGTCTGTACAGCCTTAGAGCAGCCCTCATCCATTGTAAAACGCTCTCTGTCCCAGTCACATGAAGAACCAATCTTCTTTAACTGGCTTGTAATTGTTCCGCCGTACTCTTTCTTCCACTCCCATGTTCTCTTAAGGAAACCTTCTCTTCCGAGTTCATGCTTGTCAATTCCCTCTTCCTTTAAGGCATTAGTAACCTTAACCTCTGTGGAGATACTTGCATGGTCTGTTCCTGGAACCCAGAGTGCCTCATAGCCCTGCATTCTCTTGAATCTGATAAGAATATCCTGCATAGTATTGTCTAATGCATGACCCATGTGAAGCTTTCCTGTAATGTTTGGAGGTGGCATAACAATTGTAAAAGGCTTTTTGCTTCTGTCTACCTCTGCATGAAAGTACTTCTTGTCCAGCCACTTCTGATATAATCTGTCTTCAATCTCAGAAGGGTTGTAATTTTTCTCTAACTCTTTGCTCATTGAATATTCTCCTTTAAATAGATTACGCCCTCTGTGCCATATAGCACAAAGGGCGTTATTACGCGGTACCACCTTTATTTATCACTCACTGATTCTATAACGTGAACCACTCCGATACAGCTTACATACCCGTTTCTCAGCTATACTGCTACCTTGGCTACCTTCTGCATCCGCTCTCCAAAATCACCTTACAGCATGGATTAAATCCAGGGATTCTCTCTTGTGGCGCTGTTAATGCATACTCCTCCAGGTCATCGCATTTATAATATCTTTAACATGATAATATGTCTCTTAAAAAAAATCAAGTCTTTACTCTAAAATTATCTGGTCAACTGTCACAAAGTGATATCCCTGCGCCATAAGCTGGTCTATTATCTCTACAGCAGCTGCAACTGAAGTATCATAACAATCATGAAGCAGTATTATTCCCCTGTCTGCGGCATTGCCAACGACTCTTTTCACAACTAATGATACATCCTTGGTATCCCAGTCATCAGGATCAATTGTCCACAATACAGGAGTCATTGATATACAGTCAAGAAAACTATCCTCATATGCCCCATAAGGCGGCCTTATGTAGGTCACATTCATCCCTGTTATATCCTGTATTATACTGTTAGTTTTATTAATCTCCTGTAGTGCCGCATTTCTTCCAATCGTCTTAATATTGATATGCGTATATGTATGGTTTCCTATAAGATGACCTTCAGTGTACATTCTTTCAACAAGGCTTCGGTTCAGGTCAGATTGTTCAATATTCTCACCTATAAGGAAAAATGATGCCTTTATATCTCTTTTTTTTAACTCATCAAGCAATCTTTCCGTATCTTTTCCATGCGGGCCATCATCAAATGTTATCGCAATGCATTTTTCATAGACATCACATCCTGCTGACTCTGACACCTCTTTACCAGATGCAGTATCTCCCCCACAGCTTTGTACAAAAAATGCTGCTAACAGTATCACTGCCAGCAGCACTAAATCAATAATAAAACTTCTCGCTATTCTTCTTGATATATCTTGCATACAGCAGTCCCTTTAATATTATCTACATAATATATATGAACCACAATATGCCATATATGACTGTAACATCAATAATCAGTTCTGACCTAAAATCTCATCCATCTGATTACACATATCAGTATAATCTGTACCTGTAGCAACAGCAAGCTCTCCATACAACAGCTTTCTTGCAGCCTGAAGCATTCTTGTGTCTGCTGATTTCATCTTACGCAGATCTTTCGCACGCTCATTCTTGATATTATAGAAATGTCTTATAAGATGTAACAGCTTGTAAGCATCCTGGGATTTCATCATCTCATCATACTGCATCGGCATAACTTTACTGTTAAGTTCCTCATCCTGCTTACAGTTCTGTGCTATATTAATCAGCTTATCCGCTTCATCCCTGGATATAACAGCCCGAATCATAGCTTTGTTATTGTTAACTGGTGAATATATAATACCCTTGTCGTCATATACCGGCTGTAAGAAATAATACTCACCATCAATTCCTTTGATCGGCGGAGTCGATATGTCCTTAACTTCGCACACACCTACCACACCGTAAATCACCATACTCTGTATCTCGAACATTGATATCTGCTCCTATTCTTAGTATATTATATTGCTTCTGTATAAATAAAATCTTTACATCTACATATATTATACTACTTAAACGAAAGCATTTCAAAGATATTTTTATTTGGTTTTCTTAGGTTCTTTATTAAGGACTCGGAGTATAAGGTCAACAGACTCCTGAATACCATAGCTTGCGCTGTTGATACAGAGGTCATAATTAGAAGCATTACCCCATATCTTGCCAGTATAAAATCTATAGAAATGTTCTCTCTGTACATCTCTCTTGCTGAGTCTCTTTGCAGCCTGCTTATAAGAGATACCCTCAAGCTCCATAATTCTCTTAACACGTTTCTCAAATGGTGCAGTTATAAACACACTGATATGAGGAATGTGGTTATTTCTAAGAACTGCATCAGCACAACGTCCCATTACGATAAAATCCTGTTCCTTTGCAAGATTACAAAGAATCTCACTCTCATTAAAGAATACTGCATCTCGCTTGCTAAGTCCATGATAGCGGCTGAAATCTCTTGCACTTTTGCTCTTTAAAGCAGTCTTGCTCAACCATTCGCCGTCTTTCTCATCATCCATCTTCTTCAATACATCTTTGAAAACTTCTGCATCATAGTAGTTGATGCGGAGTTCATCTGCCAGTGCAAATCCGATATCTGTACCAGCACTTCCCTCTGTTCTGCTTATACATATTATAAGATGGTCATCCTCTGACATCTTATGTCCAAAGTTAGATGAATTAAGGTTAGCAAGAAATTCATCCTTAATATCAACGCTTCCGAAAGAACGAGGAAGTTCCTTAACCTGTGTAAGCAGACTGTTATATTCTCTCATCATGCGTTTCTTTTCTTCTTTGTCACGGATTGTTCTTGCCATATTACCAACAAGCGCTATCTCACTTCTTAACTTGTATCCCTGTGGATTAGTAAGAATCAGCTTGTATAATTCATCAACATCCTTCTTCTCGCCATTGTTAAATGTACGTCCAAGTGCTGAACCAACAGCTTTATATACCTCTCCGTCAAGATTATATATCTTCTGTGCAAGTTCTCTTGCATTAGCTTTGCTCTCCTCTGAGATTGCACTGCTAGATGAATTAGTTGTGTTATCTTTTCCCATGTCAGTCCACCTCCTATATGAAGAATATCAATGTATCAAGTATAAACACTGGCACAAGAATACCAATTGACCATAACATATAACCGAAGAAGCTTGGCATTCTGACACCATTCTCATCTGAGATTGATTTTACCATAAAGTTAGGTGCATTACCAATATATGTAACTGCTCCCATAAATACAGCACCACATGATATAGCTGTAAGAAGCTTTTCTGTTACCATACCAACTGTTGTTGCTATACCTGTTGTAGCGCCAAGTGTTCCCGCTGTTGTGAGGAATACAAGATATGTTGGTGTGTTATCAAGGAAACTTGAAAGCGCACCTGTTATCCAGAACATCTGGTAAGGCTCTGTTATTCCAAGTGATGCTCCCTTAGCTGTAAGAATCTTTAACGCCGGCTGCATTGTTATGAAGATACCAATGAAAAGAATTGCAACTTCCTTGATTGCGCCCCATGTAAAGTGGTTCTTAACCCTGATTTCTTTCTTAGTAGTCTTGAATGAAAGCCATGCTGCAAGAAGAATGATAGCTATCTCAATCATAGCTGGGAATGTAAATGTAACATCCTCAAACACCTTAATGCCTCTTACTGCACCCTCAGCATTCTGGAATACTGATAATGTTGGAAGCACACCGCTTAAGATAACAGCAGCTACAATCATAACTATAAATATAACATTATGTCCGCCTTCAAACTTAACCTCTGTACCAGCCTTGCTAAGATCTGGTCTGCATCCTTCAGCAATATCTTTTCTGTAGTTAAGTCTGTCAATGAAATAGAATATAATGCAAAGTACAACCATATTAAATAATAATATAGGGAATAACTTCAAACTCCATGTAAATGGAACCCCTCTTGTGAATCCCATAAGAAGTGGTGGGTCACCGATTGGAGTAAGACATCCGCCCATATTAGATATCATGAATATAAAGAAAATCATTATCTGGCTCTTTCTCTTTCTCCATGCATTCATCTTGATGATAGGACGAACAAGAAGCATACTTGCTCCTGTTGTACCGATACAGCTTGAAAGCAGTGTTCCGATTGCAAGCATAATAGTATTAACTCTTGGTGAACCAGCAAGGTCACCTTCGAGTGTTATATTACCAGCCACGCAGAACAAACCAAATAACAACACGATAAATGTCAGATAATCATTAATTATACATTCAAGTACTGTCTCTGTTGCAGAAGGCACACCATACAATACCGCATAAGGAATAATAAAGAGTAATGACCAGAAAGCAACTGCCCACGGCTGGTTTTTCTCCCACCATTCTGGTTTTACTAATGGAAATACCGCTATACACAGCAATAAACCGGCAAACGGAATAACTAACCACATTGGAATATTCATAGTTTACAACCTCCTACATATTTATTAATAATTATTCCAGTGTCATATTCTATACTTTTTTCCAGATAAAGTTAATAGGCAAAACTAGCAAAATGTCTGATTAACTATAAGTATCTAAAAAAACAAAACAGAGCTTCAAATATTCCTTCATCCTGTATGGACTCCATAAATCATTAAAGCTCTGTTCTATATAAATCTGTCTTATACCTTACTATTATAAATAGCAATAAAATTAGTAAAGGTCGACCTTGCCAGCAATGCCATTATTAGCAACATAATAACATGCATTATCCTCTGGCTTAATGTAAAGAGTGAGATCTTTGGCCTTAACCTTCTGTCTCTTGCAGTCTTCCTCAACCTTCTTCACAATAACATCATAATCAACCTGCTGTCCCTGGAACTGAATGAAAACAGAATTCTTAACTTCTGCTCTCTTTGTGTATGTTCTCTTAGGCTTATCTGCTGTTGCTGGCTTCTTAGCAGCCTTTGTCTCTGCCTTAGCAGCTGCAGTCTTCTCTGGTTCTGCTGCCTTTGTCTCAGCTTTAGCTGTTCTCTTTGTTGTTGTCTTCTTGGCTGATGCCTTTACTGCAGGCTTCTTAGCAGCATCAGTAGTCTTAGCTGTCTGCTTCTTAACAGTCTTTCTGGCAGCTGGCTTCTTCTCAGCTTTCTCTGCCTCTGCTTTTGCTGTGCTTCCAAAAATCTCATTGCTTTCCATAAATAATAGCCTCCTTACCCCTAATTACAAGCTAAAAAATGCTTAACCGCTTCAACTGCGTCACTCTCATCGGCTCCGTCAGCTGATATCTCAACTTTCATACCATTCTTAAGGCCAAATGCCATCATTCCCATAAGACTCTTGGCATTAATAAACTTACCGCCTTCCTGAACAGTAATATGACTTTCGTACTTACACGCAGTCTGAACTAACTCAGCAACTGGGTTGCTATATGTATTCTCAATATTTCCTACTTCTACAACTTGTACCATATCAGCCCTCCATCAATTCCTATAAAATATATACTAAGATTTTATGAAAGTCAACTTGTATTTTACGTTTTAGTCAAAATAAACAACAAGCAATGTAAAACATGAAAATTATTATATCTTTTTCACATATCTTTATACTTTTTTGTCATCATATCCCATATGGTAAAGTTCTAATATCTGTTCGTCATTAACCTCGCCCGCTTCATACTCACTTACAAGCTCATATAACCGCTTCATCTTGTCATCACTGCCCGAATATTCACCAGCGCGTTCCATAACCTGTTGTTTAAATGCAGGAAAATCTTCAATAGCACTGCTCATCTCTTGTCCAGTATCGGCTGATATAATTCCAAGCGCATACGCGCACTCGTAATTGCCAGTCATTCCTGCATCCTGATATGTACATTTTAACCTGACAGCATTTTTTGCTAATAAAGGTATCATTCTAAGCCATCTCCATTTTAAATGTTGTTATATACTCTTTAACCGCCTCTGTATCATAATTACTGCTTCTAAGAAGCTTGATAAAATGAGAACCTACAATTGCGCCATCAATTATATCCTCGAGAGGCTCAACATCCTTTGCTGTTCTTATACCAAATCCCATCATAACTGGAACAGGGCTTGCTGCCTTAACTGCTGAAAGATATTCTCTGATATTCTTATGAAACTCTGCCTGTCCACCAGTAACTCCCATCTGTGATACGCAGTATACAAAGCCTCTTGCATCCTTTACAAGCTCTGGAATTCTCTGCTTTGATACAGGTGATATAAGCTGTATCAGAATTGGTGAACCATTCTTAGCATCAAGAACTGTCTTAAGCTCGCCCTGCTCTTCCTTTGGAAGGTCTGGAATGATAAGTCCGTCAACGCCACATTCGATACATTTATCAACAAATGCTTCAAGTCCATAGTGGTAAACTGTATTGTAATACATCATATATACAACCGGTGTTGTAAGTCCCTTGTCACGGACCTTTTTCATAAGATCAAATGTCTTTGAAAGAGTTGAGCCATTAAGTATAGCCTCATAAGATGCCTCCTGTATAACAGGACCGTCAGCTATCGGGTCTGAGAAAGGTACTCCAAGCTCCATAACATCAATTCCTGCTTCCTGCTGTGCAAACATGATACGCTCTGTTGTAGCCATATCTGGAAGTCCTGCTGTTGTATATGTAATAAATGCTTTCTTGCCAGCCTTTTTAAGCTGTTCCATCTTTTCTTCTATTCTGTTCATTACTTGTTAGTCTCCTCTCCATTAAGATATTTAGCAACTGTATTGACATCTTTATCTCCACGTCCAGACAGACACATAACAATTGTCTTTCCTTTATATTCGCCCTGAGCCATCTTGATTACATGTGCAAGTGCATGTGCACTCTCGATAGCAGGGATAATTCCCTCTATCTTGCATAATTCCATAAGTGCATCCATACACTCCTTATCTGTGACAGATACATATTTAGCTCTGCCTGAATCTCTTAAATATGCATGCTCTGGTCCTACACCTGGATAATCAAGTCCTGCTGATATTGAATGGGCAAGCTGGATATTACCATCTGTATCCTGTAAAAGATATGATTTCATTCCATGAAGGACACCTACCTGTCCCATAGCCATTGCGCTGGCATGCTTGCCTGTCTCGATACCTAATCCACCAGCTTCTACACCAATAAGATCAACATCCTTATCATCTATAAAATCTGCGAACATTCCAATTGAGTTAGAACCACCTCCAACACACGCAACAACTGCATCTGGAAGTCTGCCCTCTTTTTCAAGTATCTGCTTTCTTGCTTCTCTTGATATTACTCTCTGAAATTCCTTTACCATCTTAGGATATGGATGTGGTCCTACTGCTGAACCAATTATATAAAATGTATCCTCTGCCCTCTCAGCCCATGTCCTTATCGCCTGATTAGTTGCATCCTTTAATGTTGCACTTCCTGTTGTAACTGGTTCAACCTTGGCACCAAGCATCTCCATTCTGAACACATTAAGCTTCTGTCTTTCAATATCCTCAGCTCCCATGTAAACTGTACATTCCATATTAAACAAAGCTGCACCTGTAGCTGTTGCAACGCCATGCTGTCCTGCTCCCGTCTCTGCTATAACCTTAGTCTTACCCATTCTCTTAGCAAGAAGAATCTGACCTATAACATTGTTAATCTTATGTGCGCCTGTATGGTTAAGGTCTTCTCTCTTAAGATAAATCTTAGCACCATATTTCTCGCTGAGACGTTCTGCATAATACAGAGGAGTCTCTCGTCCAACATACTCTCTTAAATAATAATTGTACTCCTCAATAAATTTCTCATCCTTCATAGCCTCATCAAAAGCTTTCTCCAATGAATCAAGTGTGTTCATTAATGACTCCGAAACATACTGTCCACCAAATTCTCCATAATATCTGTTATCTGACATGTCTATATTCCTTTCTTTAATTATATTATTCTTGTATTTTGTTATGATAATGTTCTTACGTTGTTAATAAATTTTTTTATCTTATCTGCATCTTTACCACTTCCAGCAGGTCTGTCATCATATTCAACACCTGAACTTACATCCACGACATCAGGATTTACCTGACTTACCGCTTCAGAAACATTTTGTTCATTAAGCCCACCTGCAAGAAACAGTTTTAGTCCTGATTTCCTTACAATCTCCTGAATACGCTCAATACTTTTCCAGTCAAATGACTTACCACTTCCTGGTGTACCTGCATCAAATAAAACACCATATATATTATCCCATCTGACTATTTTTTCCAGTTCTTTTTCAAACTGTACGAGCGAATTTTTTTCTGATATATTAACTGCCCGTATCACCGGAAGCGTTATACTATCAATCACTTCCTGTGAAGCACTGCCGTGAATCTGTATATAATCAAATCCGAGCCGTTTTATCATGGAGGCCTGTTCAAGACTTGGGCTTACCGTTACAGCAACTTTATTAATTCCTGTTTTAATTTTCCAAATAAGTGACTGGGCAAGTTCTTCTGTCACATTTCTTGAGCTTTTCGGAAAATATATAACCATCCCCACATATTCTGGTTCATACTTGTTGATTGCATCTATATCAGAATCCATCTTAAGACCGCATATCTTAATCTCTGCCATATAAACCGCCTCACTTTTTATCGTTATATATATCTTTCCAGTGGAGTGCAAGCTCCTTAGGATTCTCCGATTCCATGAATGCCGTTCCTATAAGAAGTGCATCTGCGCCGCTTGCCTTTAACACTTCAATATCTTCATCTGTCGATACTCCGCTCTCTGACACAAGCACTGTTCCCTCTGGAGCCACCGTGCATAATCTCTTAGTCGTATCAAGTGTAACCTCAAATGTCTTAAGATTTCTGTTATTGATTCCGATGATTTTAACTCCGAGAGCAATCATTCTCTTCATCTCTTCCTCATCATGAACCTCGCAGAGTACATCAAGTCCAAGGCTGTATGCAAGGTCGTATAATCTCTTAAATGTATCATCATCTAAGATGGCTGCTATAAGAAGTATTGCATCTGCACCTATAACCTTTGCCTCGTATACCTGATACTCTTCAATTATAAAGTCCTTTCTGATTATCGGAAGCTGTGACATCTGTCTTATTGATTTAAGATACTCTGTGCCGCCATTGAAATAATCCTCTTCTGTAAGGCATGATATTGCATCAACTGCCACATTGTACTGGTCAATTCTCTCCGTAAGGTCAACCTTGGAATCCATCTTTCCATGACTTGGTGATGCTTTCTTAAACTCTCCTATTATAGACAGTCCATCCTTAGCAAGTGCATCATAAAAGCTGTGTGATACTCTTTTACTTGCAAGGGCTTCCTGCTTCATCTGCTCTTCACTGACAACCGCCTTATGCTCTGGCAGACGTTTTTTCTTTGCAGCAACTATATCATCTAATATCATATCTGCTCCTCACTATATATTACCTTTCAAAAAGTTCTCTATTATTCTCTTTCCATGCTCTGTATATATAGATTCAGGATGGAACTGTAAACCGACAATCTTGTATTCCTTATGCTTCACTGCCATTATCTCACCATCATCTGTGCTTGCAATGACTTCTAAGCAGTCAGGAAGCGAATCAGGCATTATTGCAAGTGAATGATACCTTGCAACCTTGATTCCATCACTGACTCCTGTAAATACACCATTACCACTGTGATGAATCACTGACTGTTTACCGTGGAATATGCTCTTTGCATGGTCAACCACACCGCCGAATGCTTCACCTATGCACTGATGTCCAAGACATATGCCAAGTATAGGCTTTTTTCCTGCAAAATATTTTATAACATCCAGACATATTCCTGCTTCCTTAGGACTCTTAGGTCCTGGCGATACAACTATGGATTCCGGATTCATAGCCTCAATCTCTGGTATTGTTATACAGTCATTACGCACAACTTTAATATCATCATTGAATATTCCTATAAACTGATACAGATTATATGTGAATGAATCATAATTATCAATCAAGAGTATCATAGATTTTCCTCCTCTACCAATGTCTTTGCAAGAGCCATGACTTTATTACAGCATTCCTTATATTCAAGCTTTGGAACTGAATCTGCAACAATTCCTGCTCCAGCCTGAAGATATACTTTATCGCCCTTCTTTATCATGGTTCTTATGGTTATACAGAAGTTCATATTGCCATCAAATGACATATATCCTGTTGCACCTCCGTACAATCCACGTCTTACAGTCTCAAGTTCATCTATAATCTCCATTGCCCTGATCTTAGGTGCTCCGCTTAATGTTCCAGCAGGAAGGAATGACGACACAAGGTCGAAAGGATGATATACACCATGCTTTTTGCCCTCAACCATTGAAACGATATGCATTACATGTGAATAACGCTGTATTCTCATAAAATCTGTAACTTTAACTGTTCCAATCTGGCTTATGCGTCCCATATCATTTCTCGCAAGGTCAACCAGCATGACATGTTCAGCTCTTTCCTTCTCATCACCTATAAGCTCTCTTTCAAGCTCCATATCCTCTCTGGCATCTTTTCCTCTTCGTCTTGTACCAGCAATAGGGCATGTATACACTCTATTATCAACCTGCTTTACAACCATCTCTGGTGAGCTTCCTATAACCTCAAACTCCCCAAAATTGTAATAATAAAGATATGGTGACGGATTAAGCTGTCTTAATTCCTCATACAGATTAAATCCTGTACGCTTTGTCTGTATTGTCCAGCGCTGCGAAAGTACAGTCTGGAATATATGTCCGTCTACTATATACTGTTTAATCTTATTAACTTTCTTAGTATAATCATCAAGTGTGTCAGACTTATGTATTATCACACCATCGTGCACATATTTTTTATTATTGTCCTCCTTATGTTTACCAGATGAGGCACGTTCAAGAAGTTCCTTCGCTGTTTCAAGCGCCCTCTGCTTTCCTTCCTCGTTATCCTCCTCAAGCACAACAGCAGTCATAACCTCTGCATTATGGTCTATCGCAATAAATTTAGTTGTAAGCATAAGCTGGATTGTCTCTATTCCTATCTCATCAGGATTATCATCTGGAAGCTTTTCTGTATATCTTATAAAGTCATATCCAAGGCTTCCAACAAGTCCGCCATTAAATTCAAGCTCACTCTCGCTTGGCAGCACATTGAACTGTGAATAATATTCTTTAAGCAGGTCAAGAGGATTACCTTTCATAACCTCTTTTCTTCCGTCATTATATGTTATGACTAAAGAATCCTTATCTGACTGTATAAGCGCATCCGGCTCAACACCCATAAATGTATAGCTGTCATTCTCTTTGTCAGTACTTTCCATCAGGAATCCGATTTTTTCTGCGCCCAGATTCTGGTATATTGTGACCGCTGACTCATCAACTATACTCACTGATTTTCTGTACACTCTCAATGTCTTTTTTTCCATCATGTTCCATCCTTTACAATTAATATTTCTCATGTATCCTGGATGAATCAGGGGAAATAAAAAACCACGGTAACTCATCGACAGATACATCTGTCAGGGACGAATTATCGTGGTGCCACCCTTGTTCTTGATAAGTAAAAAAGGCATACCCAGAAAACTGGATATGCCACCATTTAACTCAAATCAACTCTTTCGATACAATGCATAATGCAACTATATCTCTCCTCTGTAACGTGAGGCGTACGTCAAGGACTACTTGTAACTTACGTTCATCCCTGCATCTCCCAAACCCATTCCCAAAGGCGCTCCATATCAGCTTCCACCAACGCTGACTCTCTGTGATGTACCTGCCCAAGGTACTATTTTGTTCAACGACTTTAAATATTAATCTTTGCATATATTATCATCTTAAAGTATATGTGTCAAGTCCTTAAAGCAATCAATTTTATATACATATGATTCTTTGTCAACTTCTCCGTATCCATATGCAGCATATATAAAATCTATGCCCGCATCATCTGCCGACTGTGCATCTTTAATAGTATCACCTACATACACAGGATTAGACAATCCATTTCTTGCTATAAGTATCTTATTACTCTCACCCTTTGGCAATCTTGTTCTTCCCCAGCACTCTGTATCAAAAAAATAATCTGCCAGCTTGTGTGCCTTAAGAAATGCCTCTATATATCCATCCTGACAGTTACTAACAATATACAGCTTATACCTTTCTTTAAGTTCTTTAAGGGTATCTTCCAAGTCTGGAAATAGTCTGCCGCCATGTATTGCAAGATATTCATTCTCATACGCACACATCTCATCCATCAGAGCATTACGCACATTAACATCCTCATCAGGAAATAGTTTTGCTGCTATGTCATACATAACAAGTCCCATGCACTGTCTTAGCTCTGGGAGTGTAAGTCTGTCACGCTTTATCTCATAGTGCTTTGATAAAATCTCATTCCACGCTTCCATAATAGGTTCTGTCGCACTCCACAATGTTCCATCAAGGTCAAATATAATTGAATCATACTTATCAGCCATTATTATTCTCCGTTCCAAGTGCTTTCTGTAATTCATCAAGCACAGGTTCTAATTCCTTTTCTCTTGTTATGTCATATACTATAGAAAAGCAGTCTCTTGCCAGTGCATACTCATTATCATTCATCATAAGCTCTCCCACACGATATATAACACCTATTGTGTCAGATGCAGGACCGGGTTCAATTCCCTCTCCTGCAAACATCTCCTGCATCTGTGCAATTGTAAGGTCTGGTGTCTTTTCTTTTAATGCTTCCTCTATGAACTTAAGTTCACTGTCTGCATTATCAGTCTTATAGTATATATTGCTGTATACATAACATGCTCTTGCAACTTCTGGCTTATACTTAGCCACATAGTAATATCCCATATTACGGTAATATCTTGCCATGGTCGCTCTTGTACAGCAATATCTGTATGCCTGTTTTGTCACTATATAATATCTTTCAAGCATATTAAGATTCCTGTAGCACTCAGCAAGTCCAAGTATAGCATCAAGATCAACCGGATTCCAGCATATAGCTTTCTTGAAGCTCTCTGCTCCCTCTTTGAATCTTGAAAGTTTGATACAGAGCTCGCCATGTGTCCTGTAATATTCACCTATAGGAATCTGTGTCGCAGATACATCCCAGTCTGGCTTATAATAAAATGCGTATATATAATACTCCATGACATGATTGAGACTTATCGCACATGTTCCTTTCTCTTCTGATGCAGATATATTGCCTCTCTCATCAACATATCCAGCTTTCACCGCCGGCATCTGATTCTCTATATCTTCAAGAAGTCCCGAGAGCATATCTGCTGCAACGCGCTCCTCTCCAGCCTGAAACTTCTGCTGAAATTCTTCAAAAAAAGAATTCAGTTCTTCAATATTATTAATGTCTACCATTCTTTTCATCCTTTTCGTTCTTGATATTGATAACAGCCCGCAGTACAACTGTGGTTCTTGGTGGTATATGGATATATCTTCCATCTTCGATATTAAGCTGTTCTGTTCCAGAAGATATCCTCTGTTCCCACACAACATTCTCAGGCAGCTTAGGCAATGCTAACTGATGTTCGTCAAAATGCATATTAAAGCCCACATATATAAGCTCATACCCATCATCATGCGGCAAGCCGTCATAATTCGTGCAGTACATTATGCCGATATGCCTGTTGTAATTCTCCATAACCTGATACCATGCATCACTTCCATGATAAGACACGTCTGGATAGCCACATGATTTGGAATCGGAAGCAAACAACTGATTTTCCATATGGAGAATCTTATGTCCGAGCCTGTATCTTATAAGTTTTCTTACAAACTTCTCCATATCACATGCCTCATCTGACTTTTTCCAGTTAAGCCATGTTGTCTCACCATCTATGCAGTAAGGATTATTATTGCCTCCCTGCGAATTCTCAAATTCATCACCAGCAAGAATAAGCGGAGTTCCTGCGGCAAACATAAGCATGAAAAATGCATTTTTCATCTGTCTCTGTCTTAAATCAACTATCTTCTTTTTTCTAGATTTGCCTTCAACGCCACAATTCCAGCTATAATTATAGTTCTCGCCGTCCTGATTATTCTCACCATTATGTTCATTATGCTTCCTGTCGAAGCTGACAAGATCCATCATAGTAAATCCATTATGGTTAGTTATATAATTGATAACCGCACTGTTATAAGGATTCTTCCTTGACATGCCAATATAGCTTTCAAGCTGATTTTCATCACCTTTAAGCAGCTTCCTTGCCACATTGCTGTAATCATTATTATAGCTTGCCATATTGCGGACGCCCTTCTTATCCCTGTCCCAATATACTGTTATTATCTTGGTATGCGAAAGCATCGGGTCGCTTGCGAGAAGCTCCAGTGCTGTCTGTGGGCCATACAGATGGATTCCGTCAATATGATATTCTCTTACCCAGAACCTTGCACAGTCAAGTATCATATCAGGAGTTTCCCTGTCAAAGAACATCTCCATAACCACCTCAATGCCATTGGCATGAAGCAGTTTTACAAGACTCTTAAATTCAACCGTATAATCCGCTCTTGTCTGTGAAGCCGCACTAAATGATGCTTTCGGAGCAAAATGGAATCCGCTGCAATACCCCCAGTAATTAACCGGTCTCTTAATCGGCAGCTTATTATATATGCTCTCCTTATCATCGCTTAACTCCGGGAATCTTCCCATCTCATCATATTCGTAGCATGGCATCAGTTCTATCGTTGTAATACCAAGACTTTTAAGATGGTCAATCTTTTCTGCAATTCCCTTGAAAGTGCCTTTGCACTTTACCCCGGAAGTTCTGCTCTTGGTAAAGCCTCTGACATGCATTTTATAAAATACACAATCCTCATATGGAATTTCAAGAGGCTTGTCCTCTCCCCACTCAAACTTGTCAAGGACAATCCTGCTTGCGTGTCTTTTACTCTCCTCTATTCCAAACTTCTCACAGTTGGTAATAGTTTTGGAATATGGGTCAAGCTTTTGCACGCCATCGACCTCATAACAATAAAAATATTTATCAAGTGATACCCCACTGATTGCTGCTGCAAATACGTCACCCGTCTTATATGAGCTGTCAAGCTTTATCCTGTGCACCTCATTAAAATCAGAATCGAGTATCAGCAGATACACCTCTGTGGCATCGCTGCAATATGCAAAATTATATATTCTGCCCTGCTTGGAAGTTCCCATGTATATGGGATTTCCTTTTGTAACAATCAATTCAGCCATAATCTTTTCCTCTTTTCAAGCAAGTCAAATATACTTCTCATCTATTAATCAGATATACTTCTCACCTAATTTTCTTCATCAGTATACATCATTGATACCGTCTTTTTGTCAAGCTGGTAAAAACGCATTATAACTATCGTCACAACCCAGCCTGTGATTGGAATTATGCAGTAAAAGAACACTGTAAGGAACTTCAGTTCCGGTGTAAGCGCATCCCCGACCTGTGGAAATGCCTTTGAATACCCTGCTATAGAAAGCGCAATTCCTACAAATCCTGTTCCAAATGCTGAGAATGTCTTATCAATAAATGAAAACAATGCGCCCATTATTCCCGGAACGAAATGCCCGCTCAGCGTATACTCATAATCTGTGCAATCCGCTATCATAGGCACTACCATATTATTAGTTATGGATTTAAGTCCATTAAGCAGCGTAAATACTACAAGAAACACAATTGTTATCATATTGATATGCGTAAGGCTCACTTTCGTAAGATCCATAAACAGCATCATGAGCATAAGAACTGCCTGTGATATTATACAGCCCCATGTTGCCATAATCATTGCCTTCTTCTGTCCGACTTTTCTGGCATATGTTATGCCTATGTATATTATAATCAGGTTAGGCATTCCTACTATAATTCCTATAATTCCAGCCAGCGGATAATTGTTCATAAGAATTCCATACAGCATGACTATAACTGCAGAATTGCCATACACCATCGCTGCGAACTTATTAGAAGCCGCAGCTATAACAAGCATTCTTATAGGTTTATTATGCTTTAATATTGCGGCATAATCCCTGAAATGAATCTTTTCCTTGGATTCGTCCTCCATCTTATAGAATTGTGGTCTGTCCTTCTGCCAGATACCAATAACTGCGAGCAATGTACATATGCCTGAGAATATGACAACTGTCACAACAAATTCCTTAAACAGTGCCGCATTATTAAAATCATGATACTTGCCAATAAGATAAACCGATACATAGAAAGCTACTACTCCATGTGCAAACATGATAAATGTCGAATCAAAGAATGTTATCATCGGTCTCTGATTAACGTCATTAGTTATAACGGACTGTCCTGACTTCACAACTGCTGTCTGAAAAGTATAACCTATTATGTACAATGTGTATACAGCTATGAAATATGGCACCCTGAACCATCCATGAACCAGATGTGTTGTAAAATACAAAAGCAGCGAACTGGCTGCCAGTATGATATATCCCCATATCATAAATGGACGGAACTTGCCAAATTTCCCATTAGTCCTGTCAATCACATATCCTATAACAGGGTCTGTAATTCCATCAAACACTCTCATTCCCGTAAGTATGAATGACACAAGTACAACAGATAGACCTGCAATTCCGTTGGCATAGTATGATACATACCCCATCATTGCCAGGTATAAGTTAGTCGATGTGTTA
>JBNMKL010000017.1:0-56199 GCA_050874305.1 Lachnospira sp.
CTCATAAAAAGTGTTTGTCTGGTTAGTTTTGAACTAACTAGCTAAAATAGCTTCCGTATTAAAGATTGTTTCCAATCTTCTTTACTGAATTAAGGATGTCTTGATTTCTCAAGACAGTTCGTAAAATCGATTAAACGATGTTTAATCGCTGAAATTCTTAAAGAATTTTCAGGGTTGTTTTACTGTTCAGTTATCAAGGTTCTATATGCTTAAAGCCTTGTGTTTACTAGGCTTTTAAGTTTTTGTTGTGTGTCGTTCTCGCCGACAGCTATGATAGAATAACACCTATTTTGCAAACTGTCAACACTTTTTTTGAAACTTTTTTAATATTTTTTCATTTCAACGCAATAACCACTATATATAGTAATAGATGCACCAAGTGCATCTATTTATCGTTTGCGTTATACGCTATTTAATTACATAATCATATAATTACCAGCCAAGAATTGTTTTGGTAACCACATTTTTTTCATATAAAAATCTTAAAAATGCATTGTCGCCAATTAATGATAATGCATTCTGTGCCCAGCTAAAGTTGCCCAGTGCTGTAATAGCAGTGAATACAAGCCACACAATCACAAGTGCTTCCAATGCACCAAACCCCAGGCCAACCATTTTATTAGCCTGTCTGATAAATGGCAGCGAAGCCACAACTCCTGTTGCCATAAGAACAATCTTTAATATTATATATACAATAGCAAAAACAGCTATGTACACAATTGAGTTTATAGCCATATCTGCAAGCCTTGCAGCAAATATAGCTGCAAGCATGCTCTTAACGCCTATCGTTTTCTCTGCAAGCAATTCATTAACTGTATCCGATAAAAGTGACGATTTATATCCTTCCATAACAGATTTAGGAAGTTTCATCGCATCCGCAATAGCATTGACATATTCTGTCACCTGAGTTTCATATTCACTAAGATTATTCTCAGCGAAGCTTTCTATAACACCTTTAGCTTCACCATCTGTTATTCCCATATTACCAGATACATACGATATACTTTTATCAAATGCTTCATCATATGCATCATTATACATATCACTTTTTATTATCATATTATATACAGATGCAGTCATTTTACTGTGAATCTCTGTATTATTCTTAATAGCTGTACATAGCGCTGGTGTAACAAACATACACGCAACAATAGACACAAACATAGATACCAAAGAAACAGCTATTCTGATAATCCCCTTACGATACCCCTGAACACATCCAATTATAAATATAGCAATAACCAATGCCAAAATCCAATTCATAAGTACCTTCTTTCATCATTTCAACTTAATAAACTGTACATATTTGGAACTTACAAGGATATAATCCCCTCTTTTTCCTGTCGTAAGAAGCCCTGCAATAGGAAGTTCCGTCTGTATTCTTGCCAATTCTTTCCCTTTAAAATTCATCAATATAAATACAGATTCATTATTCATAACAATCGTACGACCATCGATTCTAATCCTGTCACACTGTGTACTAAATGACACCTGACACTCTTTTCCACCCGTTGAATTATAGATTACCATTTTGTATATATCGCCAGAATCCTCATTTTTCTGAACAACACCTATATATTCGTTGCTGAATACAACTCGTTCAATTTCATTATCAATCGTTATCTCTTTGTATAGCTTAGGATATTCTTTAATCTTATATATACTTATAACATTCTCTCCAACAGCAACCGCTGTCTTATCATCCATAAAAAACACATCGCCAACGATTGTATCTCCATAATGGTTAAACCCTCCAACAATTCTCTCTGTTTCATTCTGTCCAACCTCCGAGAAATTATAGAACACAACATTAGTCTTCATACTCTCTCCGCTGACATACAGATATGATGCAATAAGCTTTGTTCCATCTTCTGATACACTTATATCCAAAGGATATCCATCCCCTGCCAATGACGTCTTAACACTATAGATTTTCTGTCCCTGCGAATCATACAAATTAATATAATTAGCCTCATTGTCCTCAAGCACTGCCGCAACAAGCCCCTGCTTCGTAACCTCTATCTGCGTTATGTTAAGTGATGTATCAATACTCCCCATCATTCCTGATGCATTAAACACATATATGCTGCTGCCATTGATATCCCCGACTGCAACTGTCTCATTGCATATCTTAACCTGAGGTTTCTGCATAGAAAATGTTTTATCCCACACAGAATTACCTTTGGAATTATGATACGCTATACCATCATTACTGTATCTAAGATAACCATCCCTATACTCAAGATATTTAGTTGTCTCTGAGTCATCTCTGCTCACCGCGTTGCTGACACTATATCCCGTATATGATATAGCATCAATCATATATGATATAACCATTACAACTATAACAACAAGCACAACTCCAGAAATACTCAACGCAAGCATACGCTTTTTATGAGAACTAATCTTTTTTTCATAAGTATCTCTTATATCATCATCCTGTTCATCATCGCCTGAATTAAGCCTTATTATATTATCACTGCCATTAGCTGAAAAACGTGATTTTCCCGAAATAATATCTGCCATATATAATCTCTTACCCTTACCACCTTAAATGATTTGCACGTATTTTCATTATACAGTATTAAAATAAATATTCAAGGCAGTTTTATTTCCTGTCCAACATACAATTTATTGGCATCTGTAAGATTATTAATATCTATTATCTGTGCTGCCTTCTCAGTAGAGCCATAATTTTTCTTAGCAATTCCAAGTATGGTATCTCCCTGCTGGACTATGTATTTCTTATACTGTGTATCTGCCGATGCCTGTGCTGCACTCTCTGTCTCTGATGTAGTATTTTTAGCTGTCGTTTCCTGCTGTTTCTGTGTTGCTTCCTGTGTCACCGGAACCGTTGCCTTTGTTTCATATATCACATTAACCGGAACAACATCTTCCTGAACCGCCTGTTCTGTTTCTTTTGTATTAAGATTAGATACTTCTTTTACAATACTATTAATAGAACTGTCTATGCGCTTCATTTTCTCATAACTCTTTACAAGATTAACACCTGTAACAACTACAACAGATGCCATAAACGCACACGCCGTATAAGATATAACAGAATTTCTTTTATGGCGCCTATCTTCCTCCTTTTCTCTCATCAGTGTACGCATTGAACGCACAACCCTCTCTGAATCCGGCTTTTCAACTGATTTATGTCTGTTCTTATCAAGCATATATTCCTGCATCTCATAATTTCTTTCATAAAAGCACACATATCCCCGCTGTTTTTTTATGTCTCCCCCCTCATATAGATAAAAATTCTCCTCTTTTTCTTCTATATCTATAAGATACATAGTCTTTTCTTTTCCAGCAAAATTATCAAGATGTAATTTTTTCATTCTATTAATAGACTCTGCCGTTATTCTTGGCAATGCAGCAAACCATCCCACTATTGATAATTCTGGAAAATATTTTTCTATTTCACTGTATATCTGACTCCACACAGCTTCACTGAAACATATCTCTCCCATACTGTCATCTGGATTCTTAGCTTTAATCACGCCCTTAATAAATATGCATATCTGTCCATCCATATTAGACACCTCACCAAGCAGAACTCCTGCCACCTCTGTATCCTGCGATTGATATGCTACCGAATTAATATACGTAAACGCATAATCTTCTATATATATTCTTTTATCAGAACTAACATCCCCAATCTGTTTAATATTCTTAGGAAGTTCTTTTTCTGTTGTATTCTTTATTTTTCCTGATTTTCCCGCTTCATTTTCTTTTCCATTGCATATAATTTCTATCATTCTTTTCACTCCATTTCCTTATTGCAATGCCTGTCCATGTACAGATATTAACACCTGTAATCCGAAAAACTTATCACAATTTGTCAATGAAATAAAATAATAATTTACTACATGATTGAATAATTTATCTGTATCTCTCATATAAATTATGTAAATACTTATGCTTGTCCAATAAATGTAATTCAAAAATCAAAAACGGAGACTATAACAATGACTTTTTATTATAATTCTGAATGTGACAACATTCATATATTATTAGGGGAACAATTAAGCAAGCTCCTTACGAGCTTAAATGCTTATGATAAAGAAATTGTAATAATGTGTATTGGAAGTGATCGTTCTACAGGCGACAGCCTTGGTCCAATTGTCGGTTATCATCTTCTTGATTATGACATAAAAAATGTGTATATATATGGTGATATATTCAATCCAATAAACGCAACCAATCTCGGATGTTCCATCAGTTATATAAATGAACTTCATAACAATCCATTCATCATTGCTATAGACGCCTGCCTTGGTCAAGCTGAACATATAGGCTATATAACTCTGGCACAAGGTCCTCTTTCTCCTGGAACCGGAATAAAAAACGAGCTGCCCAAAGTAGGAGATCTGCACATTACCGGAATTGTTAATACTTTCGGTAACGGCAGCCACCTGCTCCATTCAACTCGTCTGTGTACTGTAGTAACACTCGCAAAAGCTATCGAAAACAGCATACGCTGGACTTTCAGATAGGATACTTGTGTTCTTCATCTTATTATGTTTAATTTTTCGATTTGTACTTAGCAATAGCCTGTGAAATTGTCAATGTTGGATCTTCTCTCATAAAATCCGATAAATCTACTAGTTTATCCACATTAGTAAATTCTCTGCCAAGATATGCCTCATAGTTAGAAGATATATATGCCCTCTGCTCTTTAATAAGAGAATCCAGCTTCTCCCGTTCAGCTTCACACGCATTAAGCTGATTTGTCATATTAGTAAGATTCTCTTTATTCCTGCCCTGGACTTCTGCAATTATATCAGCTTTTGTAGTTGCATTAAACTGCTCAATCGCTTTATTCTTTGCATCTTCAATATTACGTATACTGTCATTAATCTCATTGATTTTGTAATCAAAATCCGACAGTCCATACATATCCTCATTCTTATCTTTCCGTATAGACTTTTCTATACGCTTCATCTTTTTCTGGTTAGTAACAATGTCATATTTAACACGTCTTGCCTTAGCTATAGTATCACCATGTGGCACTACCGTCTTGTCATATATGGCTTTTACCACAGTCAATTCTATGGTCACAACAACAAAATAATATACAAGTATAACCCACATAGGAACCACTGGCAGCTTATATAGCAGGAATGGTATTGCAGCATACAACACAATGATAGACAAAAGATATATAAGCACATCTCCTACACCTTGTGTCTGGAACAAAGCATAGTAAAGCCTTTTTGTGCAGTACTTAGGAATGCCCTCTTCTTTAAACGCTGATTTTATCTGGGAATAAAGTTCACGATTAGCTTCTTTTAAATCAGCCGTTTCGTTAGCAATTCTCTCCTTAACTCCTGCATGCTTTGCTTTGTCACGTTTTCCCTGTATCTCTTTGAGTTTTACCTTTTCCTCTGAAATAGACTGTTCAAACCCTTTGCTGACTGAATCAATTCCCTCCTTGGTCTTACTGTCTATCTCATCAGAGATACTTTTTCTGGTTGACTCTATATTTTTATTAAGCTCCTTCAGTGTGTCATTCAGCTTTTCAAGTTCTTCCTTCTTGACCTTATGCTCACTCAAATCGCTAACAATCTGGTCAAGCACACTAAGGTCACCGTTCAAAACATTCTGACCTGCCATCACCATTCCTCCGTATATATATTAGTTATTTCTGTAGAAATTGATAAGACATCCATCAAGAATAATCTGACGCTCATCGTCTGTAAGCTCATCCATTTTAAGCTCAAATTCTTTCATATCCTTATTAACAACATATGCCTTGAAATTATATACCTTATCAATAATTGCCTGCTTAATTCCAGGAATAAAGATATAATCTCCATTAGCAAATGGAAGTTCTCCCTTATCAATAAGGAATGGAAGCATACCCCAGTTAATAAGATTAGAACGATATCTCTTAGTAGCATACTCATTAGCTATATTAGCCCATCCGCCAAGAACTTTCTGGCATGAAGCTGCCTGTTCACGGGCAGAGCCATCACCCGGCTTAACCGCAAATATAGTACTACCTACACCAACATTCTCTTTGTGGACATCATATGTCTCTTTGATCTTATGCATAATCTCCCTAAGTTCTGGAAGAGCTTCTCCCATGCACTGTCCAGCTTCTCTTGCCTTCTCAGCTTTCTGTACTTCCTTAGCCTTTCCTACATATGCAGGGTCTTTTCTTGAAAGCGCAAACTCAGCAAGTCCAAGAGGATTAGAACGATATGAAGATGTCTCACCCGATGGAATGAGCTCATCTGTAGTTGTTACAGGATCATGTATCTCTGAAACAACTTTTATTATAAGATTTTCTGGAAGTTCAACCATTGCTGGCCAATCCTTAATATTAGGGCCAAACTGGATTTCCTGATCTGGATCTGCTACTCCCTTGCTATCAAATACTCTGTTAGCATATATTGTCTTATCAAAATGATATGCTGGACCTGTAAATTCGACGTCCATATCTGTTGCTGCTGTAAGGAATCCCTTGTTAGCTGCTGTAGCTGCAATTGAACGTGCATCCATAAGTGCAACAGAAGATATCTGACCCTGCTGAAGCTTAGAACCTTCTCTGTTAGGGAAGTTTCTTGTTGAATGTCTGATTGAAAATGCATTATTAGCAGGTGTATCACCAGCACCAAAACATGGACCACAGAATGCAGTCTTAACAATTGCTCCTGTCTCAAGGAGGTCTGCAAGTCTGCCATTTCTAGCAAGCTCCATGTATATAGGTGTACTTGCTGGATATACACTGAGTGTAAATTCATCTGCACCTATTGAACGTCCCTTTAATATGTCTGCTGCTGCACAGATATTCTCAAATCCACCACCTGCACAACCAGCTATGATACCCTGGTCAACATAAAGCTTTCCATCTCTAATCTTATTAGTAAGCTTATAATCAACTGCTCCATCAAGACTAACTAAAGCCTTCTTCTCTACATCTCTTAAGATATCCTCAAGATTAGCATTAACCTCTTCAATCGTATATGTGTTACTTGGATGGAATGGCATTGCAATCATAGGCTTAATCTTGCTAAGGTCTACATATACTACTCCATCATAGTACGCAACCTTTCCAGGCTTTAATTCTTTATAGCTCTCTGATCTTCCATGAATATCATAGAATTCCTTAATCTTATCATCTGTCTGCCATATTGATGAAAGACATGTTGTCTCCGTTGTCATAACATCAATACCAATTCTGAAATCTGCACTCAGATTAGCAACACCTGGTCCAACAAATTCCATTACTTTATTCTTAACAAAGCCATTGCCAAACACTTCACCAATTATAGCGAGCGCCACATCCTGAGGGCCAACACCCTTAGCCGGTTCACCTGTAAGGTAGATTGCCACAACGCCTGGCATATTAATATCATATGTCTTATTAAGAAGCTGCTTAACAAGCTCCGGACCACCTTCGCCCATAGCCATTGTACCAAGTGCACCATATCTTGTATGGCTGTCAGATCCAAGAATCATCTTGCCACCTTCAGCCAGCATTTCTCTTGCGAACTGATGAATAACCGCCTGATGAGGTGGTACATATATTCCGCCATATTTCTTGGCACATGTAAGACCAAACATATGATCATCTTCATTAATTGTTCCACCTACAGCACATAAACTGTTATGGCAGTTAGTAAGTACATATGGTATCGGAAACTTTTCAAGCCCTGATGCTCTCGCTGTCTGTATGATACCTACGAATGTAATATCATGTGAAGTCATCTTATCAAACTTAATTTTAAGCTTGTCCATGCTGCCAGATGTATTGTGGCTTTCAAGTATGCTATATGCAATAGTATTCTTAGATGCCTCTTCCTTTGATGGTGCAACACCTGTCTTTGCTAATAACTCCCCCGCATTAGCTGCTGCTTCTTCAATAATAACGCTGCCATCTACAAGATAAGCACCGCCCTTGCTTAATTCAATCATAAATCCTCCCTGTTCATTCTGATATTTTTATTTTAATTTAGGCTCAACCAATGCCTTTACCTCATTAACTACTGACTCATCAACCTCACCTGGCTTCCAGCCTACGTTAACCGTATCATTCTTGTATCTAGGAATAATATGCATATGGAAATGGAATACCGTCTGACCTGCAATCTCACCATTATTCTGTACAATATTAAGTCCCTCAAGACCTAAGCCATCCTTGAGTGCGCCTGATACTTTAACCGCAGTCTGAAAAATATGAGCTGCCGTATCATCATCAAGCGAATACACATTATCAAAATGCTGTTTAGGAATAATAAGAACATGTCCTTTTGATGCTGGACTGGCATCGAATATAACCTTTAACTCATCATCCTCGTAAAGAGAATTAGTCGGAATTATTCCGTTAGCCAGCTTGCAGAATATGCAATCGTCTTTTACCATAATAACCCTCCACTGCTTAATTGTAATATTTTGTAATTATTTGTCTAAAAACTAGTATTTACACCTGCAGCAAGCAAGTATATACTTTTCATATAATAGCCTAAATAAAACGTATTATCAACAATTATCATCAATATTTGAAAGGATTTTAAAATACTAATGCCAGAATCAATCCATATACCATTCAGCGAAGACTACGAAAGCCATTACAAAGATTTAAGCACAGCTTCACATGAGATAATGAATTATGCTGCAACTATCGGAAGTACCTACCAGTACATTGACACTAAATACCCAGAAACACATGACTTCAAATTCTGGGAAAATCTTGGCATATCAATCAATCAGCTATGCAGCTTTATGAAGCAGTCATCTATATGCAGATACTGCCATTTTCCACAGAAAGACACTGTTAATATTGACTCTGTTATGAAATTAGTATCCGAAACTCTTGAAGAATGTGCTTATCCAGATATAACAAGCCGCATCAATCTGTCAATAACCAATCCACAATTATCCATATATGGCGATGGTGACCATATAGCCGCTGCCATTTATCAGCTTATAGTTAATGCCTATGAAGCTAATGACGGCTCGCTCCCAAAGGATATTGATGTATCTTTTTCATCTGACGACTGTCATCTTACAATATCCGTATCAAACTATGGCATGCTGACCGATAATCATTCATACGAACAGCTTGCACAGGCATTCTTCACCACTAAAAGCAATCATGCAGGATGCGGATTATACATAGCTAATATTGTATGTGATAGACATGACGGCTATCTTTCAATCGGATGTGACAACAACATAACTACTGTATCTTTGGTTTTAGCCATGAAAAGCAAATAATTCATCCAACATTCTAAGACTTCTGAAATTACCTTTTGCAGTCATATCACCTGTCATGAATGCTCTGTGAAATGTAACACGACCAGATACAATATCCTCAAATATATCCTTGCTAAGTTTAGCTATAACATCTGCCGACTTATTCTCACCAAACTCAACATCAAGATTATCGCCATCTACACTCATTGTGATATTCTTATCCTTATCGCTGATAATAATCATGTATGTTCCTGTAAAGCCCTCACCAGTCTTAAAGTTGTCTTTAAATATATTAATATAATAGCTGTCTCCCCCCTGCTCCTGTTCAGTAAGCATTTCTTTATATATTGAAGCAAGAGATTCTATATCCTGTTTCTGGGTCTTGACAAATGTATCATCTGACGCATACTTTGAAAGCTGTTCGCTCTCCTGCGGAGTAAAGTTTACAACATCCTTCATGACATTATTCTTAATAGTCTGGCTGCTTGATGGAAGACATATTCTCTTCTGTGATATTGTCCTATACATATCCTCTGTCTTCTTCTCAATCATCTCTATGTACTTTTCATTAAACTCAAATTCCGTTGTATCGTCAACATATGCACTGATTCCATTACCATTCTTACCACCAATCATCTCCCATGAATTGATCAATGCTAATGACACCTCACGTTCACCATACGTCTTTGACATAACAACCGGAAACATGTATACATTATTAATCTTACTCTTATCAGCATATAACCAGCATGAGTCAAGAAACATCTGCATATATCCACCCATTCCAAGCCACTCTACTGTTGTAGCAAGAATTATTCCATCTGATTCTGTTACTGTCTGAGACAGGGCTGTAATCTGTGTTCTCTGCTCATACAGATTATATCTTTCAACTGTAACATTAAGTTCATTTAAAACTTCCTGAATTTTCTCAAGAACAAATATTGTAGGATCATCAACAACACCTCTCCCACCATAATATATATTAATCTTCATCAGCTATATTCCTTTCAATGCAGGATAAATTTCCTATGCAATGAAATATATCATAAAAGCTAACTCATTTCAACCACATAGGAAGTTGCTGCAAGCGTTACAGTGTCTCCAGCCGATAGTTTCCGCTTCGAATTCATAATCAGACGCTCTCCATTAACATATGTTCCATTCGTAGAATTCATATCTTCAATATAATACTCATCATCAACTTTTATAATACATGCATGAAGATGACTTATCAGGCAGCTATCCACAACTGTATCGCATTGTTTCTCCATGCTTCCTATAATCCATGGAAATTTCTTCACAACAATATCTTTATCCGCATCATTGCTTACAGCACCATTATCCGCTCTATATCTAAGACAAATCCCACAGTTGGCATTCTTTTTTATATAATCCGACAGAAGAATTGTCGAATTATTATCAGCCTTATCATTCTTTTCATTATATTTGACGTTTTCATATTCATTGTTATTGTCCTTATATATGATATTTCTTTCAGGCTCTGTCTTCTCATAATCTGACATATCCTGACATTTATTTATATCTGACGTATATGTATATGGCTCCATCTCCTTTTTATTTTTTACCACACTGAACATATCAAGTGGAATTTTATTAAGAAGCACCAGTCCACAAGCTCCAACAAGCATAATAATGAAGGCTGCCACATCTGAAACCGGGATTGGAACATATGATGGCGCAAACATTCTTCCAGCCGCAATCACAACAGCAAAACCCATTACAGATTTTAAAATCATAATAGCAATGTGTGCTGTCCTGTTCTGGACTTCCTCTTCATCTTCTACCTGTTGTTCAGGAATAAACTCAAGAATATTGTCCTTTTTATCAATTCCAATATCCTGTGATACAGCTTTATATGATTCATCTCTGACATCTGCCTCATTTTCAATCAGCTCTTTAAAATCTGATGCATTGTAATCTCCCTGTGCAATTCTCTGATATATGTTATACACATACATAATATCTGCATCTTTAACTCCATGGTCAAAATGCTCTATTATATAATCAAACAGCTTTTTTACACCCTGTCTGAACCCTTCATTTTCTTCCGATACCCCATCTTCTCCATATGCAAATAACAGCCTGTCCTTCGACATATCAACATATATGCACTCTATCTTCAGAATAACCCGGTCCAGATCAAGCATATACTCATTAATCTCATTTACCAGTTTTTCAAGACTTATCAGAATATTTTCAATATTACTTCTCGACAGCTTCTTATATTCATATATTTTACTGAACTGCCGTTTTGATGTCACATCATAATAATAAGAATACTGATTGTCTACACACCTCATGCTGACAGGCAGCAATGAACTTACATTATTATTCTCAAGCATTTTTATATCATACTCTGACGATGACATCTTACTACCTGAATCAATAACCATATATATGCTGTCATTCTCCTGCTCGTACCTTATCAAATCTACACCTCCTTATAAATTCTCCTGGGCTGTTATCTTCAGGCTTTACCTTCTCTATCATGCTGGTTACATCCGCTGTACCAAATGTCTTTCTTATAGCTTTCGCATTGACATACTCCAAAACATCTGCCACACACGCTGACTTATCTGCTCCACCTAGTTTTTCCTGTTCTATCCTCATACCACCCTGGAAACATACAGCTTTTAATATAAGGTCATCATGAATATCCATTCCCAATATAACCATTACAACCATAACCAGTGTAAACAATGGGATTATATAAGAATTTTCCACCGTAAACGATGCTCTTACACGCACAACATCACCCCCAGAACACCAACACCAAGATATGGAATAAACGGAACTTCTCTTTTCCCATTAATACGCTTTACAAGAATACGCAGCGAAGCTGCCAGCAACAATATAATGAAAGCTGCCATCATTGAAGCAATTGCAAACATAGTCCCCCTCATTATTCCTAAAAATGCAATAACAACTATATCTGCTGCTCCAATATTGCCTGTGATTCTGCAATATATAAGCATCCCTGCCAGAACGCTAATCCCAGCACATATATTGTAAATATCCATCTCAGGATTAAAGCATCTGTATAAAACAGCCAGAAACATTATTATCACCAGCCTTACAGCACTTATTGACCGATATCTGTAATCCTCATACGAAAGAAACGCAAGCACAATAACCATTATTATATTAGCTGCCACAATATTATCTATCTCAATACTTCTCATCTAACTATGACTTCCTCCACATCTTTTACACTCAGCTCTGTCGCCAACATCTCTGATATCAATCTCATCAACTGTTCTTTTTAATCCTGAACAATTAATATCTGTATGATATCTGTCACCATAATCTGTTATATAGACTGTTCCGTCTGGATTTCCACCACAGCCTTCACATGGATAATATTTACCGCCATCTGCATTCCTCATTCCATCAACCATAGATGAGCTCACCTCTTCTATGCTCAGGTCAATTGCGCTGCATCCAGAATCCGTATGATACACTTGTCCCCACGGCGTGACATAGACTTTTCTTGACTCATCATCGCCATCACTGCCAGAACCAGACGAACCGCTCCACTGTCTTCCTGCATCCTCTCCAAGCCATGCCTCCGCCGTAACTCCCTGTTCTACATGGATAAGCCCTATTCCAAATATATCAAACGGATTCTTTACCACATATCCAACCCGTATATCAATCTGGCTCCCATCATCGCATATATGTGACGCCGAAAGATTAATCCCCATCGTTCCACCGACAATATAATTATCTTTGCCATAAGACATACCTATATCGGATATGAAGCTGGTATACAACTGTGCTTTAAGCATTCCAAGATTACCATTTTCGTTATATTCATATGCATACCCAGCCAGTTCTCTTGCAGAATTATACAGTGCCCTGTCTACATCAACATACACATTGACAAGCCTTATAACATACATAACAGCAAGAACAGCGTAGACATAAAGCGGTATTACCAGAGCAGCCTCCAATGTTGCAGATGCTCTTACAGATTGCCTGAACATTTTAAACTGCATATCTATGTATCTTTTAAACCGCATAACTATATTTCTGAGTCCTGTTAACAACACGATTTACCCGGCCCTCCATATTTATAACAGCCATAACATTACATTCCGCCTCATATATATGTTTTTTCATTCTAAAATCCCCTTGTCCAAGAGCAATGAGCCTCAACTCCATAGCCTGCATAACTCTGTAATTTCTGGTTGTCCGGTTCATCATAAGCAGTAACATTCCAAGATAATCCTCATAAGAAAAACCGCCTTTTCCGTTATCTGACTTTCCCGAAATATTCGCGGCATCAAAGTTCATCTTTAAAAGATTCTCAAGTGATAACTGCCAGTCTGAATTATCTTTTATAACGTTTAACTTATCACCTTTAAGCAGTCTTCTCACATCAACAATGCTCTCTCCATAAGACCACACGCCCATAATTACATACTGTGCCGCCTTTACAGCCGCAGCATTACCACTGGCTCCAACTAACGTTGTCGCTAACGCCAGTGACTCATTGCGCTTCCCTGAATCCATAATTATATGTGTAAAATTAGCCGCTTCCCTTAATGCCGACAATTTCAGAATAACCTCATTAAGATTGCCGACATCATTATCATTACCAGCAAGAATATACTCAACGACATAAGCAAGCTCACTCCAGTCATTGCTTTCATCACTGTTATGTACATCTGTATATGATGGAAATCTGTCAAATATATATGCGTTAAACAGCGCAGAATCAACCACAGCACCTGCCACACCATTAAATCCCGTTCCGGTATCTGGTTTATTCTGATTATTCATATACTCTGTCGCAAGTCCACTATGTTTGAATTTTCCACGCTTTATATCCATTCCATTAAGCACAATACCTGATATACCATCATCTATAACTTGTCTTATCTTCTTTAATGCACCTGTCCCCTCTCCTTTCGTGTCTATATCCACATCTGCACACTCCAACGACAAGCCCGCTATATCTATATCAGAAATCATGCTCTGTATTGATACATATCCTGAATACAATCCATCCGAAGAATATAGAGACAAAGTTCCCATGCCGTCTAACTGCTGGATTATCCTTTCACATACCGCAATATTATTTTCCAATATAGGTTTTATTCTTGCCTTATTGCAGAGCTTTTCCCTGTCGATGTCCTTCTGCATTGCAATATCATCTATATCATTGCGTATAATTCCTGTGAGCTCCTGCAACTGTGCAGCTCCCGACTCAACCGTACTGCGGCAGTCAGCAATAAGATTATCTGCCTGCTTATCACACTCATCATATTCACCAATCAGCTCTTTTGCCTGAATACATTTTTCCATCACATCCCTTACCTGTGACAATAATGCATTGTAATTTCTCTCATATGCTTCTGCACAATCCTGTGCCCCATACCTGTCATCTTCTTTTATGCATAACTGATACAGATTAATGTCCTCCTGGATATCAGCTATAAGTCCCGGTGATACCGCATCAATACCTCTTATAACACGCACAAGCTTCTTATCCGTCTGATCCAGTTCATATATCTTGTCATTAACAGTCTCAACCTTAGATGTCACATCCCCTATCTTTTCCGCCTTCTTAGTCTCTGCATCGACATCAAGAAAATCTTTTACAATCTGGGCATAGCCGCCTGCTCTCATATACTCTTCTACCTGTTTTTCCAGTCCATACCCACCATTGTCTGTCATATACTGTCTTTGAGATATAAAGCTTTTCTTATAGTCGACAAAAGATTTAACTGCAGCATTGGCAACATTGCTCTTTGCATAATAATCAAGCTTGCTGTCACTACATTGATTCTCGCTCAATGCAAATATTCCGAATTCCCCAAGAAGCTTGTTATTATATCCTGCAAACACAGATTCTGTTGATATCCTTGCCGCCATATTAACTTCTGTATCAGCCACAATAAGTTTAACCGACTGTATACATGTGCATATAAAAGATAACACCAGTCCCAGTGATAATGCGGCATACACTGTTATCTGCGCCTTTAATCTCATCATATCTGCTTCGCCTGGCTGCTCATCTTTGAAAGAAGTGTATTAACAAGTGCAGTTATCTTGGATTTAAACAGGATAACAAGTCCGACAAGAACAATTATTATAAGCACAATCTCCACAACTCCCATACCACTCTCATCCTTCATAAAATTAAACAATCTATTCTTCATACATTTGTCCTCCTTATTCTTCATATAGGTTACTTTTTTACATTGAAAATGTCATAATCGCAGGAAACATAATGATTCCCATAACCACAACAAGCATCATAACCATCGGAAACAGCATCTTGGTTCCAGCTTCCTCCCCATATTTCTTTGCCAGATTCTTTCTGTCCTCAAATGCGTCAATCGCTTCAAGCTCTAACAGATTCACAAGTTCCCTCGAACCCTTCTTTAGATTCTGGACAATCAACGAACTGAATTTCAGATACTCTTTGGTGTCACACCTTGTTCCGAATTCTCCATATGCATTAATCTCTGATACACCAGAATTCATCTGGTATAACGTATACGCCATCTCCTCATACACATATTTCTTTGAAACCTTTTTCTGTGTAAGTCGCTCTTTATATTCATTCACAATATGGCTCCATGCCATCCTCACAGTCATTCCAGCTCCCATTAAAAGTGCAAGCTTATGAATCATCTCCGAGTAATCTCTCTTCAACTCCTCCGCTCTTTTCTTCGCTGCATCCTCCGTCTTTTTCTTCTCACCAGCATACACTGCACACACAGCAGCCACTCCAAGCAGCACAATAATAAAAACATTATTCCACTCCGTTCTCTTCTGATATGATATATGTTCCCCACTGATATTATCCGGAAGCTTCACATTATCCTCTGTCGGATTATCCACCAGCGAAGTCTCAATCTTATCTTTTATCCACTGTTTTTTGGTCTCACTATCATTAAGGTCAGGCGCACATACTGTGACATGATAGTCCTTCTGCCTTATCCAGCCCTCATACTTGATCACACAGCTTATATCAATATTCTTCTTTTCTCCAGCCTGCATATTCATATTATTAACGCTTCCGTCATAATTAATAAGCTCATAATCATCAAACAACCATTGCAGTGAAAATGGATACCCTTCAACTGTGTCCGGAAAATTCAATTTTTTATCCACACGGTCTAACGAGTCATTATCTCCTGGCACAATATTATCAATTACCCTCTCTGCCTCATCAAAAGCCTGCTCTATATTATTCTCCCCATATTGCAGAGGCTGTATGACAATATCCATATCAAAGTCATTACCAGCAGAATCATTAACTTTAACAGGCACAATCTTTTCTATTGAATTAATATCCGGACGTTTAGTATCCTCGTACGTAATTGATGTATCCATGCAATACAGATATGCATACAATGCCGCTGTCACAATAGTTATAACCGCTATAACAAGCACTTTTTTCTTAGTATCACTACACTTCAATATCAATAATTTTTCTGGTAACCCTGTTCATTATGGCTACAACTCCAAGACACACACTCATGAATACTGCGCCAAGAACATTGTGATACAATGGTTCCATGAATTCTGGCGATGTTACTCTTAGATACGCTATAATTCCAAATGGCATAACAGACATAACCGCCGCCTCCATCTTCTTTCCGCTGAGTGCTGTCTGTATCTGCGAATCGACCTCAATCTTGTCCCTTATCGTATTTGCTGTATTCTTTATAATTGATATAAGGTCACCGCCACTGCGCTTGGCATAGCTGAATACATCTGAGAAATACATGATATCTTCTATCTGTGTTTTCCCTGCAAATTCATTAAGTGCCAGTTCAATATTTTCATTGTTGCCAATTCTCCTGACAATCTCCTTAAAGCATCTTACTATTGAAGAATTCTCCCCATATAAAGCAATAAGTTCTTTCACAGATTCACGGAATGAATTTTCAATTGAATAACCTGCATTTAAAGAAAATGTCACAGCAACCATTCCATCCTTAAACTGCGTTACCAGTCTCCTCCTTTCCCTGTTAATCTTTTCCCCAGCCTTATTCTTACAGTAGAATAATATATAAGGAGACAAAAACAGCGTCCCCCACAACGTATCGTAGAACAGAAAGCTTATTATCAATATGGCTATAGCACCTTTAGCAGACCAGATACTAATATCCCGCGCGCTGCATTTTCTCAAGATTGATAAGTCCGGCAGAAACCTTGACAAGTCCACCTTCAACCCTGCCGTCTTTCTCTCCGGTTTCTTTGAATTCATACAATGTGTTGTATGTGATTTCTCCTTTACTAAGACCTTTGATTTCAACTATCTTCAACACCCTCCTTGTCTTATCACGAAGCCTCCCCAGATGCACGATAATATCTATGGCTGCCGATATCTGCTGTCTCACTGCTGACACTGGCATATCCATTCCCATAAGCACCATTGTCTCCAATCTTGCCATCATATCAGAAGGACTGTTGCCATGTCCGGTTGAAAGGCTTCCATCATGCCCGGTACTCATAGCCTGAATCATATCAAGAGTCTCCTCGCCACGCACTTCGCCAACTATAATTCTGTCAGGGCGCATTCGCAGGCTTGCCCTTATTAAATCTCTTATGCTCACCGCATTCTTTCCTTCTACATTGGCATTTCTTGCTTCAAGCCGCACAAGATTGTCCACATTTTTCAACTGTAACTCTGCTGAATCTTCAATTGTTATAACTCTTTCATCTTTGGGAATAAAATTAGACAGCACATTAAGAAATGTCGTTTTACCACTTCCTGTTGCGCCTGAGATAAATAGATTGTACTTTGCCTTAACTGCTTTCTCCAAGAAATCTGCTGCCTCTTCTGTTATCGAGCCAATCCCAATCAGCTTCTCTATCGTAAGCGGAATCTCAAAGAATTTTCTTATAGTTATGACTGGCCCGTTAAGTGCTATTGGCGGCAGGACTATACTGACTCGCGAGCCATCACTGAGCCTTGTATCAACTATAGGAACAGAAGCATTGACAATCTTGTTGGACAATGCGGCTATCTTCTGGGCTATATCTGAAAGTTTCTGTTCACTTTCAAACATCTTATCAAGCCTTTCTATATGTCCGTTTCTTTCAATAAATATATTCTCTGTTCCATTAATCATAATCTCTGTCACAGAATCATCTTCCAATATATCTGACAATATATCAAGACGTCTCATTGCATTAAACACTGCAGTTCCTAACCGCTGTCTTCTCTCAACAGAAATCATCATGCTGCGGCTTTTCTCAATAATGCAATTCTCTATAACTTCCAGAAGCTCATCATTATCAATATCAACCGATGTATCGATACGCTCATAAACCATATTCTTTATTGCCACAACCAGCTCAACATCATTATTATTAACCATAACTAATCCGCATCACCCCTGTCATCACATCCAATCATCGACCTGACATACCGGTACATACCGCTGTATGTAATCCTCTCCCAGAATCCTTCCCCCATATCATCACCGCTCTCTGGCAGCTCTACCTTCGATATCCTGTCAAGCACATGTCCCATTCCAGCGTTGGCATAATAGTTCTCAAAATCAGCAATTCTGTTAACTGATATATAGTCATTCCTTACCGGCGTATACACAACCCTGCATGATTCAAGCAGTCTCCACGGCTGATGCAATGCCGAAGATATATCCACAATGACAGCCTCATATCCAAACATCTCCCCAAGCTTTTCTATAAAGTCTGCCATCTCGTCTGCTCCAACATTGGAAATATCTTCACTACACACTACCGGCGGTATATAATCAACACCGGACACGCTTTTGATTGTCTGCTCAATCTTATCTCTGGCAGATATCCCGCTTTGCCTGTAAAAATATACCGCATCCGACAATGTATATTGATTATCCGATATAAGAATCCCCGATAAACCTGAAAACTCCTCAAGATTGATATATAACACTTTGTATTTTTCGGACATGACCTTTGCCATACATAATGCAAATGACTGTCTCGCCATCACACTTACCGGCGAATAAATACCTATAACCTCCATTGTTTTAAGATGCGTACTGCGCTTTAAATCCCCCTTAATAATTATCTCACTGTAAATCTTATCAAGAGACTGATACCTGTATATACTGCGGCATATCTGTCCATTAAATTCGCAGTCCTCGTTAATCAACGCCTCCTCTGTCAGAACAATAATCTTCCCCTTATAAACTCCTGAGAGCCAGTCATTCATACTGTTCTCACATACAAGCACAACATCCGGAACCGTCTCTTTCAGATATTTTTTCAACTCCTGTGCCCCGGTAAACAGCATTACATTAAACTGTGACTGGGCTTTCTTTAACAGTCCACTAAACAGTCTCCTGCCATATGAAGCCTCTTCGTCATAGATAACACACGTCTTCAACTAATTTAATTCCCCCTTTACATAAATAACCTTTCTGCCATCACGCATACATTTCCAATAAGTATTCCAATTGAAAAATGTGTCGCATGCAGATTCCATCCTTTAACATCAACAACCTTTCCACACCTTGCAATTATCTCAATAACTCCTATAATCACCCCTGCGATAAGACTTATGACCAACATTCCACACACATACTCATAACCAGTCAACATCCCACATACCATAAACAGCTTTACATCACCAGCTCCTATACCATGCATTATGTACACAGCCAGCGCCGCAACAAATCCTATACCACCTCCTGCACACACATCAATAATCATATTCATGTTACCATTAACAGCACAATCAACAACCGCAACCAGACACGCCAGAATAACCCCCGTCATTATAATCTTATTAGATATCCGGAATCTTCTTATATCATCCACAACTGCACAGCAAAGTATAACAAGCAGAACCACCACTCTCACCCACGCTGTGACATCTAATCCATTTAGCACATCAACAATCACTTATAGACACTCCTCCCTGTGAAATCTTATTAAATTGCAATAATTTTACATTTCGCTGCATATATACTAATAAACTGTCAATAATCCAGATATTAGCAACTGTAAATATGTATGGAAATGAGGTAAATATGGGATTATTAAAAAAGAAATCTGTTCCGGTTACTTATAACCAGAAATATCTTAAAGATGAATTAAGAATGACTCAGGATGCTCTAAGCGTTGCGTATTCTAATCTGGATAACGCAACTGACCCTGACCTGATAGACTGCTATATATACCAGCTTAATTCTGTCCAGAAAAGATACAAATATCTGTTAGAACAAGCCAGACAATACGAGTCAAGTATCCAGTAATATCAAACTCCAGTCATTTAGTTTGCGTGTGTTGGTTGTATATGTATATTATCACTATATTTATACTATGTCAATACTTTTTATTTAAAAATATAACAAATCAAAAAATCCAGTTGTGATTCAATATGCATATACATATCTCCACAACTGGATTTAATATTAATCTGACATTAAGCTATTACTATTAATTTAATTAACTACGCCATCCCATATCTTAACAAAACATTCATCGTCCAGGTTGCTTTCACTTAGATATCTTCTGAATTTAAGGCACATTTTGTCGTAGTCATAATCACTCATCTTTGTTGCTGTAAGCCTGCCATTTTTTATCTCAACCTCATCTATATGACGTGCTGGAATTATATATACCATGACCGTCTCAACACTTTCACCCGCCTGCAATGAATATAAGCCTCCATTCTGCTTCAACGTACTTATCTTATCTGTAATTATCTCAGTGCCTATGTCAAGATTATAATAATTGTATTTGTCTTCATCCACCATGGCAACAGCAACAGCATCAAACCCACACATATTAAATCTGATTGTCTCATCAGACATATTAGTATACTTCTGCTTTGAAAGAATTATATCAGTCTCAACATTTTCGCCATAAATAATACTTCCATCATCCTGTAGTTTATACACTGAGCCCACATAATTTTTATCGTATCTTAATCTAATGTAATCAAGAAATTCTGATTCATCAGAATCCGCAAAATCACTTATATCATATATTGAGTTACATATTTTAATATCGCCTAAACAAAGGTTTATACTATGGGTAGCCGTTTTTTTGTCATAGTCATATGAATCAAGTAATATATCTGAACCTCTTTCAACATAATTCGGCTTATTTAACAGATATTCTTTTGTATACTTTATGACCCCATCAGGCGTACTTTCAGTAGTTTTCTGTTCCTCACTCTCTGTTTCCTGTATAGGATTCTCATTAACCACTTCATCCTTGCCACCGCAGCCTGACAATGCTGCTGCCATTATTAATCCTGCCGTAATCAGCACATTTCTAACTCTCATGGTCAATACCTCCTTCATTCATATTTAATAACTTTAACTGCGATTCTGGCTTTAATGCAATAAAATATTCGCCCTCTTTAAATTCATTCTTATTGCCGACACGGCATCTGAGATACATATTATCAAAGTCATAATCCGTTGCCTTGATGTCTACTGTGTTGTAACCATCAACAACCCTGTATGAATTAATCTGCTTCTCTGGAATTATATATACAACGACAGTCTCAAACTCCTCATGTGGCTTGAGTGTGTAATAGCTCCTGTAATTCGTCTCATTCTCATCATACATTGCATCATATAACACCTCATAGTTATCGAGCACATCAATATACTTGTGGTTTTCCTTATCAATATACACGATATCCATCATGCTCATATTCATAATAACTTCATTATCCGAGTTATTCTTATATGTCTCTTTGAACATGATAAGACTGGCTTTCATTCCAGCGCTGCCCTGTCCTGCCATTGTAATAGTGCCATCATCTTCATTATATATATATGTGTTAATCAAAGGATTTCTGTGATACCATATAATCCTGTTAACAAATGCACTCTCGTTTTTCTCTGCAAAATCACTGATATCATCAAGTGAATCCGTCACCTTGCAGTCCTGTACTGTGACAGTGACACTGTCATCTGCAAATGCATCTTCCCCTGTTATCGGAACTTCTGTTTTAAACCCGGTGATATAACATTTTTCTGTAATATCATGACTGTCATAATTCACATTCACAGCATAATTGTTAACTCTCTGTATATTGCTGATTGATGAATTTTCCTCTGTCCTGCTCTCGTACTCCTTAATATCAATATCACTCTTCCCCATATTAGTGATACTATTACATCCTGATAATGCACACACGGCAGTCATTGCCACAACTGATAATACTCCCCTTAACCTTCTCATAACAATATCCCCCTTGTTAATATGTTAGAAGTTACCTTCAACAACATATACGAGGGGGATTGATAAAAAGTTATATTTTATTAAATAATTTTTTCAAAATTATGCTTCTGTTGAACTTTCAGCCACAGCCTCTTCCACAGCAGCATCCTCTGAATCATCTGCTATAACAGCTTCTGTCTCTGCGGCAGCCTTAGCCTTCTTCTCAGATGTTAAGAACATGTATACAACTGCTGCAAGGAGTCCGCCTGCGAGTGGTCCTGCTATGAATACCCATACCTGTGTGAGTGGCGTGATATCGCCTGTCACAGCTCTTACAATAGCGGGTCCAAAGCTTCTTGCCGGGTTAACACTTGTTCCTGTGAAAGGAATACCAAAAAGATGAACTGCTGTAAGCGCGATACCGATAACGATACCAGCTACACTGCTGTACTCTTTCTTAGATGTAACGCCTAATACTGTTATTACAAATATAAATGAAAGAATAATCTCTACTATAAGTGCGCCCCACATATTAATCTGTAAGAATCCGCCTAACTCACCATATCCATTAGTTCCAAGGCTTGTCAGATTATATCCGTATGTCTGGTACTGTGAAAGGATATCTGCATTGAATGTCTTAGAGATTCCGAGAAGTGCAAATGCTGCTGCAATTCCGCCTAATACCTGCGCTGCGATATATCCACATAAATCTGCGAGTCCCATTCTGCCTGATACGAATACACCAAGTGAAACTGCCGGGTTGATGTGGCATCCAGATATATTACCTATTGAATATGCCATAGCTGTAACTGTCATGCCAAATATAAGTGCAATTCCAACAATACCAAGTAATCCCTGATATCCTGCTGTAAATGACGCAGCACCACATGCTGCAAATGTAAGCACGAAAGTTCCGATGAATTCTGCCAAATACTTCTTCATTATTAGTCCTCATTTCTGCATTTTTAAATGCGTGTTATTAAAAACAATACTATTAATTATTTATCTTTCTTGATAAATCTGATATGATAGTATATGTTTAACGTATTAAAGAATAACACAATATTTTTTATTTTACAATATTCTATGGAGGTCACGCTATAATGAACAGCAAGAAACGAACAAGAACGCTGCTTTCAATAATTATGATTCTGGCGGTTATTCTGCTGGTAGTCGTACTCGTTGGAAGTTTCATGTTCTTCAGATTTGGTATGTGGAAGGCATGGAAAAACCGTGGTTCACGATTCTACACGCCAGCCCAGATTACACAGATTAAAGAGAATTCTTACGAGCAGGGAGAAAATGCTCTTGTCGACAACATAAAGGAACGTCTTGAGGGCGGAACTGGTATCAATGCCATACTAAGACAGCTCTATCCTGACAGCTACATTTATACAATCAACGGACGTTACTACTTCTCTCCTATTGATTACAATCTGAAGATGAACTCTCTTAACAACAACTGCTTTATCAAAAATGCTGATACTGGCGAGATAACTTATAATGATGGAACAATCACTTCCCACAAGGGTATTGATGTATCAAAGTATCAGGGAAATATTGACTGGAGCAAGGTTAAGAACAGCGGTGTTGAATATGCCATCATAAGATGTGGATACCGCGGATATGAGAGCGGCACTATCACTCAGGATTCTAATTTTGATAACTATGCACGTAATGCTCTTGCTAAAGACATTAATATCGGTGCTTATTTCTATACTCAGGCATTAACTAAAGAGGAAGCTGAGGAAGAAGCTGATTTCGTTATCAACTGTTTAAAACCATACAATGTAACTTATCCTATATGTCTTGATGTAGAGGATGCGTCTGGCAGCGGTGCCCGCCAGGAGACACTTACTAACGAACAGCTCACTGATGTGGTTATCGCTTTCTGCGACAGAATCAAGGCTGCCGGCTACACACCTATGATATATGCTAACGGCAGATATTTTGCAGGACGTCTTGATATGGAAAGACTTGAAGATTATGAGAAATGGTATGCTATGTATGCTGATACTCCATATATCCCATATGAAATTTCAATGTGGCAGTACACAAGCTCTGGGCAGGTCGATGGAATAAGCGGCAATGTCGATATGAATATAAGTTTTAAGACATGGTAGAATAATGTCAATCAAAAAATGGGTTGCAGCTTACTTTATTATAATTATAGTAAGCTGCAACCCATTTTTTCTTTGTTATGTAAACATGTGTAAACAGTTAACGAGGTCTTTTCGAGTTTACTGTTTACCAGTTCTTCCACTGGAAGAACCTCCTTTTATTGTATATGATTATTTCTATGCTCTCTTGCAAATTTAGCAATCATCTCTCTTGTAAGGCTGATTCCATCGTCCTCAACATCAAGCTCGTCTGCACTTACCCATTTACCAACAGACAGCTCTTCTTCCTGTAATGTGATTGAAGTATCTCCGTCTACTTCACAGTAATATCCATATAGAAGTGAACCAGATAATCCCCAAGGCTGGCTCTTGTAGTATCTTAAATTCTTGACATCAAGCCCTACTTCCTCTTTAACCTCTCTGATTACTGTCTGCTCAACTGTCTCGCCAATCTCTGTAAATCCGGCAACCAGTGCATAATTCTTATAAGCACGTCCCGCATACTTAGTTAGGAGTATCTTATCTTTGTCAGTCACGGCTACTATAACCGCTGGACATATCTTAGGATATACAGCATTTTTACAATCAGGACAGAACATCATTCTCTCCCTGTCGCCATGATGCATAACGCTTCCACATCTTCCGCAGAATCTGTTATCACGGTACCATCCATACAGATGAAATGCTGTTATCGAAGCATACGCTGTCTGCTTAGGCTTTGCAATTCTGAATCTGTTGACACCTATAAATTCATATCCTTCCCAATGGCTCTTGTACTCGTCATGTACCGCAGAATCTGCCATCTCACCTAAGAAGCTTCCCTTCTCATGGGTATTAAGCGGCATAGCCAGAAAATATCTGCACTCATCAACATTTGTAGAATCTGTCTCATTATCTTTAATAGATAAAAGATATATAAATTCAAAATCATCCACAACGAATCTGTCTGGCTCTTTACTGTATCCCATCACAAATTCCTTATATGTAGGATATGAGATTGTATCTGTCTTACTATCCTCCCTGCCAAGCAGAGAGCTTCCTTCAAAGAAAAATATTATATCATTATCCTTTGGATGTTCATTCCTGTACTGGTTATCTAATATATACGGTTCAATATCCTGTATCATACATTTCCTCACATATCAAATAACAGGCTCCACAGTATAACTGCAAAGCCTGCATGCTAATTCTAATATATCCTAGAAGTAAACCATCTCTTCTGCCGGTGCTTCCGCTGGAACTGCCTCAGAGACATAAAGTACTGGTCCCTTCTTCTTGTAAGCCATCTGGAACTCATACTTAATCTGTGCTGTGACTGTAACCCACTGCTTATTTTCCAGTGAGCTTATCTTGTCATAGAAACTGATATAACCTATAAACTGTGTATCCTCTGCACAGCATGTCATAACCTTTCTGCCCGGCACGAAATTCTTATCCTTAAAATACTTATTCTTAAGAACCTGTCCCTTAAATCTTACTGTCTTGCCTGTATATACCTCTGGTCTTTCTGATACATCCATGTACCAGATTCCATAATCGCCATCATCAACCTCGATAACATCTGCATTAATGTCATATGGGAGCTGCTCAGCAATTGAAACCATCTCGCCCTTCTCATCTTCAAATACAATCTGAAGCGCAGGATTTAACGCTCTCATGCTTCTTCTGTAGCTTCCGAGATCCATGCTTGTCTTGCATCTGTTAAATATCGCCATATCAGCATATTTTACAGACTCAGCAAGTATTGACTTCATATTATTCCACTGATTGCCAAATGTTGTTGCATCAAATAATGTGATAGACTGGTATATCTGCCATCCTCTAGGCTTAGCTGTTCCAAGAAGGTCCTCTGGTGCCCACATTCCGTTATACTCAATGATAACAAGCCATGGGTCATACTTCTTATCAAGCTCATTAAGCTTTTCTTCTGTCAGATCTTCTTTTTCAAGGACAACCATGTCAATCTTCTTGTCCTTTAACATCTGCTCGTCATACTCTTCTTCGCCCTCTTCGCATACGATAAGAAGCTTATGCTCCGCCTCGTCAAACTGACCCATCTCGATTGTCTCTGTGATGAATCTTGTCTTTCCACTGTCTAACTGTCCATTAATTAAAAATATTGGGATCTGGTATTCTTCATCCTGTGCCATCTCGTCAATTCCTTCCTATATCTGATTAAACCTCAAAAAGTTCCTTAAGATCATCTTCTTCAAGGTCAGAACCTATAACACAGATTCTACCTGTATAATCTGGCTTGCCCTCACGAATCTCATACTCGCCTGGTACAAGGTCAAAATACATCCATGTTCCATCTGTACAAGGAAGCATTCCCTTAGAACGAAGTATTGTACCATACTCGTTAAGCCCAGCAAGCTTCTTAAGGATTTCTTCTAACTTATCCTTATCATACTTGTTAGGTGTCTCAACACCCCAGCTTGTAAATACTTCATCAGCATGATGATGTCCCTCATGATCATGGTGGTGGTCATGTCCGCAGCCACACTCTCCATCATGGTCGTGATGATGATGCTCATGCTCGTCATGGTCGTGTCCACATCCACACTCTCCATCATGATCGTGATGATGATGCTCATGCTCATCATGGTCATGCTCGTCCTCATCATGGTCATGTCCACAGCAGCACTCTCCATCATGGTGATGATGATGCTCATGTTCATGTGCCTCATGAGTCTTCTCAGCCTGCTCTGCTAACATCTCAAGCTCAAGATTAGTAACATTCTCCATAGCTGCAAGAATCTGTGCGCCATCGATAAGATCCCATGCAGTTGTAATAATATGAGCATCCTTATTATGCTCTCTTATCATCTCAATAGCCTTATTAAGCTTATCATCACTGATATTCTGAGTTCTGCTTAAAATGATTGTTCCCGCATGCTCAATCTGGTTATTAAAGAACTCACCAAAGTTCTTCATATAAACCTTAACCTTAGATGCATCTGCAACAGTAGATGCACTGTTTAACTTAATCTCATTCTCAATATGAAGATCCTTAACAGCCTTGATAACATCTGAAAGCTTACCAACACCTGAAGGCTCAATAATAATTCTGTCTGGATGATACTTGTCTACAACTTCCTTCAAAGATGTACCAAAGTCGCCAACAAGTGAACAACAGATACAACCAGAGTTCATCTCACGTATCTCAACCCCAGAATCCTTCAGGAATCCACCATCAATACCAATCTCACCAAATTCATTCTCTATAAGAACAACCTGTTCACCATTCAAAGCTTCTTTTAATAATTTACTAATAAGAGTCGTTTTACCTGCTCCTAAAAATCCTGATATAATATCTACTTTAGTCATTCGAATAATATCCTCCTTATTTTTATGCTAACAAAAGCATGGAGTCCATATCAAACTCCACGCCTCAACTCTATTTTAATTATACTATCCTTGTCAACCCCATTTTATAAAATTAATATCATAAATGAACATAATGCCGTAATGCCGCGCCAAACACATTCGCATCCCACCACTTCTTTTTCGCCCAGAAGTGCCAGCTTTCAGCCTGGCTCCCCACCTGTGCGCTGTGAGGCTGCTGTGCAGCTGTGTAAAACTCACCTGTCGGATGTGTCGTGCTGCTCTTAGCTGGTGTTAGACAAAAGCTAATCAGAATGCTAAACCGTCCAAGCGAAGCGCGTTTTTAGCATTCTGATTAAATAAGCTTTGTCGTGCCAGCTTAGAGCAGCTAGACACGTAGACCCCGTGAGTTTTACACAGCTACACAGCAGCCTCACAGAGCACAGGTGGGGAGCCAGGCTGAAACTGCCGTATCATACAAACCTATCTTCTCTACCTATACACCTCTTCCAACACCTGAAAATAATTCTCAAATGTCTTCCTGCAGCACTCATAATCATCAATTATTATTCCCTGAACCTTCAATCCTATAAGTGCAAAAGCCATCGCCATTCTATGGTCATCATAAGTGCTCACAACTCCCCCATGCAGAGTCACCGGATTAATGCGGATTGCACTCTCCTCCTCCACAACATCTCCGCCAAGCTTTGTAAGCTCAGCCGCAATTCCATGAAGCCTGTCAGATTCCTGCAATCTTATATGCCCGATATTCTTAATATATGTAGGAGTCTGTGCAAATGCGGCAACAACCGCAAGAGTCATTGACTGGTCCGAGAAATCATTCATGTCCAGCTCAATGCCATCATATATTCCATCCTTACAACCTGTCACCCTAATTCCAGCCTTTGTATCATCTACTGTGCATCCCATATCTTCAAGCAGCCTGATAAACTTGATATCTCCCTGCATAGAATCCAGATGTACATTTTTAACAACCGCAGTTCCTCCAGTAATCGCCGCTGCCGCATAGAAATAACACGCCGCCGATACGTCCGGTTCAATCTGGTACGTTCTTGATGAATATTTCTCATCTGCACCGATTGTATATAATGCGCCATCATGCACCACATGACATCCGAACTGTTCCATCATCTTCGCTGTGATTCTTATATATGAGCCATCCGTCTTTTCACTTGTTATATGAATATCCAGTCCACCTGAAAGAACTGGCGCAACCATCATCAGGGCACTTAAAAACTGTGTGCTTCTGCTTATATCAATATCGACATCATGCGCTGGCACATTTCCACCATATGAAGCTCCTGTAACCTCGACAGGCAGGAATCCCTCGTTTTCAAGATATTTAAAATGTGCTCCCATAGACTCCAATGCCTCAAACAACGGCTTCATTGGTCTTTTTTTCATCTGTTCTGACGCGTCTATAGTGTATTTTCTATCTGATAAACCAAGCATTGCTGTCAGAAATCTTGCCGCTGTTCCCGCACTTCCAACATTGATAGTACCAGTCTTTGCCGGAATAACTCCCGCTGTTCCATCAATCACAACATATTTATCAGACTCATTGATTGTCACTCTGTAGCCAAGGTTCTTAAGGCAGTCAAGAAAATGTCTTGAATCATCACTGAACAAAACACCATCAAGGCGGCACTCCCCATCGGAAAGTGCCGCCATTAATAATGCTCTGTTAGTTATACTTTTAGAACCTGGAACCTCAACAACACAATCTACTGGCTTATTAACCATCTTTACTTCATATTGTGCCATATATTCCTCCATAAATGTATTACTGCTGGTTGTCTCTGTGTTCATCATCACAGTATGGTCTGTGGTAACCTACATATTTGTATGCAGGACGGATAATCTTGCTTGCATTGACAAGCTCTTCAAGTCTGTGTGCACACCATCCTGATATTCTTGATATAGCAAATATTGGTGTGAATAACTCTTCTGGAATTCCAAGCATTGAATATACAAATCCACTGTAGAAATCCACATTAGCACATACCGGCTTGAACATCTGACGCTTCTTCATGATGAGGTCGCCTGCTTCTCTCTCAACAAGCTGGTAAAGTGCGAATTCCTTCTGCATTCCCTTCTCTTCTGAAAGCTTCTGTGCAAACTTCTTGATTATTCTTGCTCTAGGGTCAGACAGTGTATATACCGCATGTCCCATGCCATATATAAGACCAGCTCCGTCAAATGCCTGCTTATCAAGAATCTTTTCAAGATATGCACACACTTCGTCTCTGTCTTCCCAGTTACTGCAGTTAGCCATGATATCAGCGAACATCTTCTGGACTTTAAGGTTAGCACCACCATGCTTAGGTCCTTTAAGAGATGCTATTGATGCGGCTGTTGCAGAATATGTATCAGTACCAGATGAAGTAACAACGTGTGTTGTAAATGTTGAGTTGTTACCACCGCCATGCTCTGCATGGATTATAAGACATGTATCGAGAACCTTCGCCTCAAGTGGTGTGAATTCTCCATCTTCTCTCATCATGTAAAGAATATTCTCAGCGATTGAATATCCCTTCTTAGGATTCTTGATAAGAAGAGTTCCATCAAGCTTGTAATGTCTATATGCCTGGTATGCATATACCGATATAAGAGGCATCTTTGCAATCAACTGTAATGACTGTCTAAGTACATTAGGAACTGATATATCATCAGGATTCTCATCATATGAATAAAGGCTTAAAATACTCTTCATAAGGGAATTCATAAGATTAGCACTTGTTGCCTTCATAATAACATCCCTGATAAATGCTCCTGACAGCTCTTCAAGGTCTGTAAGGATATGAATAAACTTTTCTCTCTGCTCAACTGTTGGGAGTTTACCGAATAAAAGAAGATATGTAACTTCCTCAAAGCCAAATCTCTTATCCCCAAGGTCATTAACTATATCCTCTACATTATACCCCTGATAGAATAGCTGTCCATCAACTGGAACTTTTCTTCCGTGCTCGCTTCGTGTACCGATAACGTCTGAAATCTCAGTAAGTCCTGTAAGTACACCATTACCATTGCTATCTCTCAAGCCTCTTTTAACATCATATTCAACGTAAAGACTTGAATCAATAGAACCAGAACGGGTACATTCCTTAACTAATTCTTCAAAGGCACTTTTTTCAACTGTTGTCAGTTCCATCATCTGCTGGTTATTCATCGCCATTCCCTCCCAAATTCTCAATATCTATAATATACATAAAAATGCATATATATGTGTATTTTTATGCATTTATCAACACATCTTTATAATTATGATATATTTGAAACAATTTGTCAATTACCAGCACTCTTTCTCTCCTGCATAATTGCATCACACAACTGTTTCATATCTTTTGCACTACACTGTGTGAAGCCTTTTTTGCTTATTATTATACAATCTCCCGCTATAAGCTCATTGTCCTTATCCACTTCTTTTATGAATAGATAAAAATTATTCACATCTTCAATCCATTTTGTAATATTTGTCCACTTGCAGACATAACTTTTTCCACCACTAATCATAGTTATATCTTCGGCATCAATTTCAAAATCTATGCTTTGTATTCCCTTTACCGCATAGCTTTGCTGTATCTGGTTATACTTATTCCTGTCAAGATAATACATTCCCATGAAAAGACAGGCAGCACACACCACTAGAAATGGCAGCATAAGAAACATATTATAATCCCCTGTATTTATAATCTGTCTCGACATTATGCCTACTGCTGATATTCCAGACAGCAGTCCGACAAAGTTAAACACAAGTTTTTTCTTTCTATATGATTCATCTTTGCTGTTAATCACCATAGCAGCCTGTTTATAGACATTTTTATTACAGATTGTTGTATTTTTTATAACCATAGATTGACGTTCCTTTCAGTTAAATTTATAATGTAATTAATAGATTTGATTCCAACCTATAATATCAAAGAAAGGCAGGATTATTATATGGCAATAGCATGTATAACAGGTGCCAGTTCCGGCATTGGTAAAGAATTCGCTATACAGTTAAGTGAACTGGGATATAATCTTATTCTTATCTCACGCCACACCAAAGAAATCAAAAAATATGCTGTAAAATTACCTACAAAATGCAAAATAATTTCATGTGACCTTTCTGATGAAACAGCCTGTATAAAACTTGCCAGACGCCTTCGCCATTTTAATATATCAATTCTTATTAACAATGCAGGTTTTGGTGAATTAGGCGGTTTTACAGAAACCAAATTAAAAAATGACCTTAATATGATAGATTTGAACGTTAAGTCTGTCCACATCCTGACAAAAGCCCTTCTTCCTAATATGATGAAGAAAGACGAAGGATATATACTCAATGTAGCATCTATCGCCGGTCTTATGCCGGGTGGGCCATTCATGTCAACTTACTATGCAACCAAGTCATATGTGACAAGCTTTACCAGCGCAATTGCCCGTGAAATCAAAGAAGCTGGCAGCAATGTATCAATAAGCGCATTATGTCCAGGCCCAGTTGACACTAACTTTAACAAGCGTGCCAACGTAGAATTCTCACTTAAAGGAATAACACCACAGTATTGCGTATCATACGGACTTTACCATATGTTCCGTAGAAAACTTATAATTATTCCTACTATTGAGATTAAGCTTGCCGCACTCAGCATGCGTTTTCTTCCAAGAAGAATGGCACTTGCTGTAATCTCACACCAGCAGAAGAAAAAGATATAGCATCATATGCACATTCATGGATTACTCTCCACGAAGTGCTGATGCTATCTCACTAATCTTACGAAGTCTATGATTAACTCCTGATTTACCAACCTCTGGTGTCAGGAGTTTTCCTATGTCTTTAAGATTCATATCAGGATTTTCAAGCCTTATCTCTGCAACTTCTTTAAGGCTCTCTTTAAGATATGACAATCCCACTGTGTCTCTTATATATTCAATATCCTTAATCTGCTTGACTGCCGCCTCAATCGTCTTATTAAGGTTTGCTGTCTCACAGTTAACCTTCCGGTTAACATCATTACGCATGTCTTTGAGAATCATTACATTCATAAGATTCATCTGTGACACATATGCGCCCATTATGTTAAGGCAGTCTGTTATGTGGCTTCCCTCTTTAAGATACACCACATATGATTTCTTTCTTGATATGAATTTGGCATCCAGATTAAAAAATGTTATTATCTCTGCCATCTGTCTTGCATCATCTTCGCTGTCACACACAATCTCATAATGGTAGAACTTATTCGGGTCGCTGACTGAACCAGCCGCCAGAAAAGCTCCTCTTATAAATGCTCTCTTGCAGCACTCCTTCTGTATAACAATAGGATTGGCAAAGCATCTGACAAATTCATCCCCCTTCATGACATCTATCCATTTGACAGTCATCAGAATGTGTCTTGACTGTTCCTCATTCAATGTCACAAATATTGCACTGCCCTTTTTCTTATCCTGGCACCAGTCAACGCTATCCTTCTCAATGCCGGCTACCGCCTCTAGCAGCATAAGATACTTGTCTGCCACAACAATATTCTCTGTCGACAGGACAAGACATCCCGCCGTAACCTCTCCACAAAAAGCCAGAATTGCAGCTAATTCTGCTATCTGGCAATGCTTGGCACTATCAATTTTTGCTGATAATTCTTCCTTTATCTCAGACGAAAAAGACATGTCACGCATTCTCCTTTATTTTTTTCTCTTTGCATCCTTATCTATATCACGATGCTCCACCTTGCAGCCATATTTTGTCTCTTTTAACTTGGATGCAATAGCATTGGCAAGTGTAACTGAACGATGCTTTCCACCAGTACACCCAACTGCTATAACAAGGCTGTTCTTGCCCTCATCAACATATTTAGGAAGCAGGAACATTAAAAGGTCAGTAACCTTGTCAAGGAACTGTCCTGCTGCCTCAAATCCAAGCACGTAATCCTGTATCGGCTTATCATTGCCAGTAAGAGGCTTTAATTCTTCTATATAATATGGATTAGGCAGGAATCTCACATCAAATACAAGGTCTGCATCTGATGGAATACCATACTTAAATCCGAATGAAAGAACAGTCACAAAAAGATTGCTGTACTGTCCATCTTCGTTAAATATCTTCTCAAGCTCCTGTTTAAGCTCTCTTGTAAGCATCTGGCTTGTATCGATTATATAATCCGCTCTTCTTCTAAGGAACTCAACCTGCTTACGCTCAAGCGTAATGGCATGGTCAACTCTGTCATCCTTTGCCAGTGGATGTGTTCTTCTTGTCTCCTTGTATCTCTTGACAAGCACCTCATCACTTGAATCTAGGAAAAGAATCTTGTAATACTCCCCTTTATTCTTGGAATTGAGCATATCGTTAAGCTCGCCTAATGCGTCACCATTACGTATATCAACACCAAGTGCAATCTTATCATACTCATGATTGCCAGACTGGCTTTTCGCAAGCTTCGCAAAATGTGGAATAAGAGGAACCGGCATATTATCCACGCAGTAATATCCCTGGTCTTCAAGTACATTAAGAGCTGTTGATTTGCCTGCTCCTGACATTCCTGTTACTATAACAATCTGCATATTCCACTTACTCCTTCCCGTTTTAACTCTATAATCCAAGTTTCTTTACTTCAAGCTCTAATTCAACACCATTTTCTTCATAAACTCTTCGCTTAACGTAATCTGTCAATGCTATGACATCACTGGCTGTAGCATTGCCTGTATTGATTACGAAACCTGCATGCTTCTCTGACACCTGTGCACCGCCAACACTGTAACCTTTAAGCCCTGCATCCGATATAAGCTTGCCCGCATAATACCCTTCCGGTCTTTTAAATGTACTTCCCGCACTTGGATATTCTAATGGCTGTTTTAACTTTCTCTGCTCAGATAACTCTGCCATCCTCGCCTTTATCGCACTCTCATCGCCTTTGGCAAGCTTTAATCTGACACTCACGACTATAAGATTATTCTTAGCCACATAGCTTGTTCTATATCCGAATTCCAATTCTTTATTCGATAAAACCCTGATGTTGTTATCCTCATCTATAACAGTGACTTCTGTCACTATATCTGCCATCTGTCCACCATATGCACCGGCATTCATATATACTGCTCCACCGACACTTCCGGGAATACCGCTGGCAAATTCCATTCCACCAAGTCCCTCATTAGCGGCGATAACAGCAAGCTTGATAAGGCTCATTCCCGCCTGTACTGTTATTGTCTCCCCGTCAATACTGTACTGTGAAAACTTATTATACAAAGACACCACAACACCCTGTACACCATCATCACTGACAAGAAGATTACTTCCATTGCCAATGATATGCATAGGACATGATTCTTGTCTGCATAAAGCAACAATATCCTGAATCTGACCAGCAGATTCAGGAGTTATAAACATTTGTGCCGAACCACCTATACGGAATGTAGTGTGGTTCTTCATAGGTTCATCAATCTTAACGTTGTCATTGCCAACAATACTCTTAAGTCTGGTAACTAATACGTCATTCATTCTTTAACCCTTCCGATTAATATTATATCTACTTAATGATAAGTCTGGCAGCACCATACATACCTGCATCGTTGCCAAGAAGTGCCTTGACAATCTTAGTTTCCCTTGATGCATGAAATGCGTACTGTCTATAATATCTTCTGATTCTCTCCAAGAAATATTCCCCTGCATTGCACACACCGCCGCCAATTATAAAACATTCAGGGTCAGCTATTCCTGCGGCAATAGCAAGGGCCTTGCCAAGATACATTGAAACCTTCTCAACAACGTCTTCCATCTCTTTATCACCAGCAATCGCTGCGTCAAATACCTCTTTGGCATTCTTCTTATTACCCATTCTGGCAATTCCTGTAGCAGATGCAACCTGCTCCAGACATCCAGACTTGCCACATGAACATGCAAATCCAAGGTCATCAACCATTGGAATATGTCCTATCTCACATGCCGCGCCATTGAAGCCATTAATAGGTCTTCCGCCTATAATAAGGCCGCCGCCAACGCCTGTTCCAATTGTTATCATCATGATGCTTGAATATCCTTTACCGCCGCCCTTCCAGTATTCACCGAGTGCAGCCATATTAGCATCATTGCCTACTGCTATTCTGTCCTTAGGCACATCTATATGAGAAGCCATCTCGTCCACAACATTGATAACTCCCCATCCGAGGTTGACACACTTGTTAACTGTTCCGTCATCTTTAACAGCTCCCGGAACACCTATGCCAATTCCATCGATATCTGCAACTGTAAGCCCATTATCGGCAACAGTTTTCCTGATGTAGTCAGCAACGTCTGCAAGTATAAGGCTTCCCCCATCCTGCTTTCTTGTTGGAATCTCGTCCTTACCTGCAAGCTCGCCTGACTCATTAAAATAACCACATTTGATAGTCGTTCCCCCGATGTCTATACCAAATATAATCTTATTCATCATCCTCATCGTCACCTTTCATAAGGTTTTCCTGTACTCTTCTGTACAACTCCTTAGCCGCATTGTAACCCATCTTCTTCTGTCTATGGTTAACCGCTGCCGCCTCAACAATAACTGCAAGATTACGTCCCGGACGGATAGGAAGTGTATGACACACAACCTTATTGCCAAGATATTCTATATACTCTTCCTCCAGACCAAGTCTGTCGTACTCTTTATCCTTGTTCCAGTCTTCAAGCTTCATAACCATATCAATCTGCTGTGTTTCTTTGATGCTCTCAACACCGAACAGTGTCTTGACATCAATAATACCGATGCCTCGAAGCTCGATAAAATACTTGGTTACTCCCGGTGCTGTTCCTATAAGTGTCTCATCACTTACCTTACGAATCTCTACAGCATCATCAGTTACAAGTCTGTGTCCTCTCTTGATAAGCTCAAGGGCAGCCTCACTCTTACCGATACCACTCTCACCGATAATAAGGACACCCTCACCATATACATCGACAAGCACACCGTGAATAACGATACATGGTGCGAGCTGTACATTAAGCCATCTGATTACCTCTGCCACAAATGCTGACGTTGTAACCTTTGTCTTTAAAATAGGAATTCCATACTTAACAGCAAGCTTTAAAATCTCTGGTTCTGGCTCAAGTCCCCTGCAGAATACAAGACATGGAATATTGCTTGATAAAAGCTGCATGTATCTGTCATATCTGTCTGTATCTGAAAGGCTCTTAAGGTATGAATACTCCACATTACCTATAACCTGTATTCTGTCGTTATCAAACTGGTCATAAAATCCTGTAAGCTGCAAAGCTGGTCTGTTAACATCTGGCACATGAAGCCATATTCCTGCTGTATCGACCTCTGGTGTAAGATTCTCAAGACTCATCTTCTCTACAACTTTTGATAATTTAACTCTCTCTGTATTACTATTCATATAAATAAATCCTCCAAACAAGAGTTTCACTGTTACAATAACCTTTTCTTATTGTAACACACTTTCATATTGTTGAAAATAAAATTTAATGAAAGTAATTATATATATTCTGTGCCACATTTTCCGTTATTCCATCAACCTGCGCCAGCTCATCCTCTGATGCCTGTCTGATTTTTTCAATATCCAGAAAATGTTTTAAAAGTGCCTTACGTCTTGCAGGGCCGATTCCCTCTATTCCATCAAGAACAGATGTCACCTGTGCCTTGCTTCGCAGACTTCTGTGATATTCAATTGCAAATCTGTGTGCCTCGTCCTGAACCCTTGTTATAAGCTTAAAGCCTTCACTATGGCGGTCTATCGGAATCTCGACATTATTATAATAAAGCCCTCTTGTATTATGGTTATCATCCTTAACCATTCCACATACTGGAATTGTAAGGTTAAGCTCCCTTAATACATCAAGTGCTATATTGACCTGTCCTCGTCCACCATCCATCATAATAAGGTCAGGGTAAACCGCAAATCCAGCCGAGCCCTCAAGTGCTCTTTTAAAACGCCTTGTAAGAACCTCACGCATACTTTTATAGTCATCCGGCCCCTTAACCGTCTTAATCTTAAACTTACGATAGTCATTCTTCTTGGGCTTGCCATCCTCAAATACAACCATTGAGCCAACTGACTCAATACCATTCGTATTCGATATATCATAAGCCTCTGCACGCCTCAGCCTAGGGAGATTAAGCCATCCAGCAATCTCCTCCATCGCACCTATTGTGCGCTGCTGTTCACGCTTAATCTTCTCCCCGTCCTGTATAAGAACCATCTTGGCATTCTTATATGCAAGTTCTACAAGTTTTTCCTTATCGCCCTTCTTAGGCGTAATTATAGATACTTTCCTCTTCTTGATATCAGACAGCCACTGCGCTATTATCTCGCTGTCCTCAATCTCTTCCTGAAGCATTACAACATTGGGAATATAAGGGGTTCCACCATAATACTGTTTCATAAACTGCGATATTATCTCGCTCCTGGTATCACCCTCAGCTACACTCATGTGGAAATGGTCTCTTCCAAGAAGTTTTCCACCTCTTATAAAGAACACCTGCACAACTGCATCCTGACCATCAGAGGCTGCCGCTATTACATCCCTGTCTGTCGTCTCATCCATTGTAATCTTCTGCTTCTGTGCTACCTGCTTTACACTCTCACACAAATCACGGTATCTGGCTGCCTCCTCAAACTCCAGTTTCTCTGATGCCTGCATCATCTGCTCTGTGAGCGAGTCTATTATCACTGAATAATTGCCATTTAAGAATGACTCAACACTCTCAATTGATTTCTTATAATCAGCTTCTGATATATACCCCTGACATGGAGCGGAACACTGGCCTATATGATAATTAAGGCATGGCCTTTCCTTGCCCTCATCCGCAGGAAGCCTTCTATTACACGTTCTTATCTTATACAGCTTGCACAACAGCTCAATCGTATCTTTAACCGCTCCAGCAGATGTGTATGGTCCATAATATTTACCTGTTCCATGCTTCATCTTACGCGAGAACAGAACTCTCGGATATTTCTCACCAGTAGTTATCTTGATGAAAGGATATGTCTTATCATCTTTAAGCATAGTATTATACTTAGGACTATGCTCCTTTATTAGATTACATTCGAGTACAAGTGCCTCAAGTTCTGAATCAGTTATTATATACTCAAAATAATCAATCTGCGAAACCATTCTCTTAATCTTGGCAGAGTGATTAGTGCTCGCCCTGAAATACTGGCGAACTCTGTTCTTTAGATTAACAGCCTTACCGACATATATGATAGTTCCTAGTTTATTATGCATTATATATACTCCCGGTTTGTCCGGGAGCTTCTTTAATTCTTCTTCTAAATTAAACATGTCTACCTTCATATGAAGATGCCATCACTGCCAGCTATACAGCAAGAATGTACATGACATATATCCTCTTAACCAGCGGCATCTTGGAATAAATATAATTTCTCAAACTGATATAATGTCTTATCATGTCTTTATCTGCCTCGACTTTATATCTTCCATTACTATACATTATATTAACCGCTTTTTCCACTATATCCGAATATTCTTTAACCCTGAATGTGTAGTCATTTTTTTCCATATATCTTGCATATTCCATATAATCCATATGTGCCGGTCTTACCATTCCGGCTATCTTCATAAGCCGCTCAAGATTATTGTATATCGCAACAACATCTCCCGACTCTGTAAGTTCATGGAATTTCTTGACAATTCTGCGCTTTAAAAACCATACAGACATCACAATTGCACACATGATAAGCGCAATAATGCCAAATATCGAAACTCCCCATATCACCAGAGAATTGCTGCTATCAGATGCTTTATTATCACCAGATGCCTCTGATACCACACCGCTTCCATCTGTCCCACCATTATCCACAGTATCAGCTTCCGTCTCTGATTGTGTTACACGCTCACCGCCATCACTGTTATCAGGCTGATTGTCTGATGAATCCTGCTGGCTGCTGTTATTATTGTTATTATTATTCGCAGCCACATTATTCTGTGTGCTCTGGTTTCTTCTTATATCGTCAAGCGATACAACAGAACCAGACGAAGGTGTCGGATCAACAACAATCCATCCTATTCCATCAAGATATACCTCAACCCACGCATGAGCGTCCTTTGAATATATACTGACCTGGACTTTGCCATTTTCCAGAACCTGATTAGAAGAAGCAATTTCTTTTTCTGTAAGCATATATCCTTCCGCATATCTTGCCGGAATACCATAGCTTCTGAACATAAGTGTCGCCGCTGATGCAAAATATGAACAGTAACCAGTTTTACTTTCTGTGAGGAAATAATCAACAAAATCCTTACCCTCAGGAACTTTACCCGGACTTAATGTATAACTGTAATTATTCTCAAAAAATCTGTTAACATATGATATTGCACTTATATAATCGGAAAGCGTATTCGCCCTTTTCTTTGATGAAACACTGGCTATACTCGCCTGAGTCTGCGCTGCAACTGATGTATACTGGTTCTTGACATCTCTTAAAACATCCGCAGCCTTTGCAATATTATTATAGCTTATATCATATAAATCATTATATATTCTTGGTTCAATCTCATAGAAATCCTCACTTAAAGACTTCCTGCCCGATAAGGTGACCTCTCTTGTATGCTTAGAAAACAGCCTGTTGTTGCCATTCCTGTTATTATTAACCATATCCTGGACAGTTTTACCACCAATAACAAGTTCATCAATAGTTTTGGTCATATTCTCTGATGCCGTAATATCTGCTTTGTCAGCTTCCCATCTGTTAGCTCCATATGAATATGTTCCACCTGTAAATGTCTTGATATACTGTGTCTTTCCTGTATTCTCAGTCACAACATATCCAGCCAGCTCACTGCTAAGTTCTATAGAATCCTGTCTTCCAAGCTTACCACTGTTAATAACTGATGATGAAGCCTTGGCAGCATTATTTACATGATTTATGCCACTGAATTCAAAGCCAGCAAAATCTATATCAAAATTCGACTGTATATATTCTGCCACCTTGCTGTTATTGATATTAAACACCTGCGGTTTATTGTAATTATCGGACATAAAAAATACAAGCAGTGCACCCACAAGTGCCACCATAACCTCACTCACAAGCCCTGTCTTATAGTTGTCTCCTGCCGCCACACCAATCACATATCCTATTCCAGCAATCCATATGTAACCTGATGGTATGACAAGTGCCGCTGTATATATAATAGGCAGGGCACATGTAAGAATAACCGCCACAAGCATTGATTTGATGCATCTTACATTTATGACAATGAGCCATGAACAAAGTACTGCCATATACACAAGCATTTCTGTAAGCTGCGCCATCTTCTCATCTATAACAGAAGTTCCAATCACTGCAAGCCCATTGCCAAATATCGTATCGTAGACATCATTAGCAAAATATATCAGTGATTTAATAATATATGTTCCACGCACGATACCATACACAAGTATCATTCCACCTGCTGCATACATAGCCTTCTTCCACACCAGTGTAAAAAGCACAACTGATATAACAGATGCCGCAAGAATAATCGTAAACTCTATACGCAGTGCATCTGTATTACGCAGATTGAAAATAACGGACATTATTCCCAATAAGCCCGTTATTAGCTGACATATTTTATTACACGCAATTTCCCTGATACTGACTTTCTTCTTGTTACCCTTCATATCTGTCCTTAAGCCTTATCACTAACATCCTCGTTAACATTGATAACTCTGTATCTGTCATCCTCATAATCTCTTGATGTTATAAATATACTGCCGTCATCTGTTACTATTCCATGCTGTTTCAACGCATTATCAAGCTTTGCAATTGAATCCTTTTCTGCTCTTAAATCATACAGCTTTGTCATTGCCTCATACACTTCATCACGATTCTCAAAACTGTAAGCCACATAGTCGCCATGCGCCGCATCCCATGCGATATATTCACCTGCGGTCTCCTTATCAATACACAAAAGCCCTACTGATAAACACCATGTATATATCCTGTCGAGGACATCCCTGCCCGACTTCTCTTTATCCATCTCTATATCTACAATAATGCGGATAGTACATTTAACAGTTTCGCCGAACTGCTTTACGATATAATCATCGCCATAAAAGCTTCTCTTCCAGTGAATCCTGTTAAGTGTATCTCCCTGCTGATATACCCTCAAATCAACAACTTCCGTATTATCATTCTCATAAAACGACTGTCTTATAAGCTCTATATCTCTTATTATGCTATGCTGTAAAGAATACAGGTCAATAGCCTGTGGATGTACTATAATCTTCTTTACATACGCATAATCCGTATCCGTATTAAACATACGGAAATAGTCTGATATTGCAAGCTTTAAAAGCCTGACATTGACTATTCCCACATGCTTAGCAACAAATCTGCAGCTACATTTCCCCTCAACTGATGTCACATCATACACTACTGGCTCTGATGAATCATCATTAGAATATGAGAGCTGCATCCTGCATCTGCCATTAGGCAGTTTAACAGAAAACCTTCCCTTGTATACAAAAGCTGCACTAATCTTATCTCCAATGGTATAATACTTCTTCATATCCTTTGTATATACTCTTATCCCGCTTGAAGACAGACGATACAGCAAAAAATCTATAACAAACACTGCCAGCAGTATTATGAGCACCATCATGAACTGATAATCAACATACATGAAGTTAAGCGCAAGTACTGTAAACAGCATACACATATACAAAAATCTTCGTAATAATATCATAATCAATCCCCATGTGCGTTAATCTACACGTTCATATTAGCTGTTATCGCAGGAATCGGAACATTCTTCAGGATACTGTTAGTTACTGATTCGACAGTAGTCCTGCCCCTGTGGATTCCACTGTTAAGCACAATTCTGTGATTAACAACATCCGGGAAGATATACTGTATGTCTGATGGCAGACAATAATCTCTTCCACGTAAGAATGCCTGTGCCTTGGATATTCGCAGCAGTGCTATACTTCCTCTTGGACTTAATCCCTGACTTATATCTGCATTTTCTCTTGTCGCCTTGGCAAGCTTGGCGATATACTCATACACAGAATCCTCAACATACACGTCATCAACATTCTGCCTTACCATTCTCAGTTCATCCTCAGTCATAACTGTGTCAATCTGTGTGCTGATTCTTCTCTGCTTAGACTTGAGAATCTGGATTTCCTCGTCAACCTTAGGATAACCCATATTAATCTTAATCATGAATCGGTCAAGCTGTGACTCTGGAAGGCTCTGTGTTCCGATAAATCCATATGGATTCTGTGTTGCTATTACCATAAATGGGTCTGGAAGCTGGTATATCCTGCCATCTACAGATGTCTTGCCCTCCTCCATTACCTGTAACAGTGCTGACTGTGTCTTAGGTGATGTTCTATTAATCTCATCTGCCAGAAATATATTGCAGTTAACGGCTCCTGCCTTATACTCAAATTCGCCAGTTCCTTTATTATACATGTTAAATCCGACAATATCTGAAGGCATGACATCCGGCGTAAAATGCATTCTGTTACATTTCAATCCAAGTGCCTTGGCAAATGCCGAAGCCATTGTGGTCTTACCTACACCCGGAATATCTTCAATAAGAACATGTCCTCCTGCAAGGAATGCTATCATAACCTTACATATCTCCTCGTCCTTGCCCACAACACTCTTCTTAACCTCCATAAGAGCTTTCTTAACCTTTTTTAAATTAGTAGAACTGTCTGCCATCTATTCAATCTCTCCTTATTCTGTCTCAATCGCAAGTGCAATGCCAGCCTCTTTTAACTCATCAAATGTAATCTTAACGCTTGATACCTCAAATGTATAAGTGAGCACATTGTTAGTATCTATGCCATATGTACCCATGAGTGCTTTGACGTCTTTTTTATCAACGCCGGAAACCAGTACATCAAATGCCTCTGGTATTGATGCAGTTAAAACGATTCCATCATTGGTAAGATACCAGTTCAGGCTTCCTTCTTTTCCACGCGAAAGGGTATCACTGTAGTCTTCAGCATATACTTCATCCTTGATATCGCTATATGACATGTTAAAACATACATAAGCAGAATGTTCTGTATCCTGGACTGACACATCTATATTACCCATTGTATCATATCCACTGCCAGTCTGCTGTGCATTTTCTTTGGATGTGATATAAGTTATTGCATTATAATAATCAATATTAGTAGCAAATATATCACTCAGTGACATCTGCTTGTTATTAGTCGAAAATGTTGCGCCTGTAATCTCGCTCACAGAAGCCGTACAATTACGGTATCCAAGGAATGAACCTATAACATAATCATACATGTTATAAAATGACACTACATAACTGTCTGTACCTTTAATCTTAAATCCAGCCGATTCGACTGCCGAATATTCAGCCTGCATAACAGTCATCTTATTATTGCCAATATTATGCTGTGTCCACACTGCGTCATAATAACTATCCACAACCTTAACTATAGAGCCATTAGGTGCATACAACACTGGATATGTCATATCAAGCGACCCACTCATATTCAGAGTATTCGATGTTGTATAATTCTTTACAGATGTAATCATCTCTACTGTATATGGCTTGCTTGCCACACTGCTTCCTGTACCCATGTTATCTTCATTCTGAGCTGTATTGTAATTGTTCTTTAATGCTTCTGTATTCTTACCCGCGATAGAAGCCACAACCACGCTTCCCATAATCACAATAATGGCAGCCGCAGCTATTGTCGCAAATTCTCTCATTATATGTATTCTTTTGTTTTTTCTATTATCAACTGAATGTATTTCTCTTATCGTATCGTCAGTAACATCTTCAAAGATTCCGGATTTATTAATTATTTCCTGAATCTGCTCTTGGATTTCGTTATCATCAGGATAAATAATCTTACTCATAATCCTCCAACTCCTTTCTCAACTTCTTTACCAGAGAATAATACTTGTTCTTAACAGTTGACACGCCAATTCCCATCATATCGGCTATCTCAACAAATGAATATCCCTGTTCTGCCCTCAGCAAAAATATCTTTCCTACATCCTCATCATAATTCTTTAGTCTTGCTAATATTCTATCTTTAGTCATTGAATTGATAACATCATCATCAACTCTCTGCGTACTTTCCTCTTCATAATCCATCAGTACATCTGTCATCATGGACTCTTTGCTCTGTCTTCCGCGCTTATAATCAATTATCTTATTAAGCGCAATCCTGCTTATCCATGTGCTGAATGAAGCTTTAGTACTGTCAAACTGATTAAGGGATTTGAGCACTGATATGAATGTCTCCTGAGTCAGGTCCTTCGCCAGCTCTGCATCATTAGTCCGCATATATATGCTCTTATACACTTTCTTGTAATGCCTCTCAATCAGGTCATGAGCCGCCATCTGGTTATTGTCTTTCAGAATCTGCTCTACAAGATAGGCATCTGACTCTATAATCTTTCCAAGTATTCCCACAGGTCTGCTGCCAGCACTCATCATGTCCCCTCCATTTTCTGTTTCTTATCTTCTGTCACTTTATATACGAGAATCGTTTCAAAAAAGTTAGAAAAAAATTTAATTTTATTGTATTAAATAAAAAAGCTGTGTCCATACCAGACAACTATAGACCATTCAAATCAAAAATGCGGGAGACGGCATATATCTCTCCGTCTCCCACAGCCAGATAATCCACTGGTTATCAATCCATCATCAATCAGATACTTTAGCAAGCTCACGCTTTAAACGCTCAACTTCTGCCTTGGCACTTTCCAACTCCGCTTTAGTACTTTCAACTTCAGCTTTGGCACTTTCAACTTCAGCTTTGGCACTTTCAACTTCAGCTTTGGCACTTTCGACCTCAGCTTCTTTCTTTGCAAGCCTTGCTTTAGCCTCTTCTGCATCCGCTTTCGCTTTTTCAGACTCCTTCCTATACTCGTCAACCATATAATCGGCAGTATTGCGGTCAAGAATCCTCAGTGCTTCAGAAAATGTATCAAATGTATTACCTAAATCCTCCATATATACCCCCATATCATGAACTATATCGGACAACTCTGGAAACACCTTGATGAGACGCTTCATATCAGCTACATCTTCTGTCACAAACAAAGATAAATATTTTAACCTCGCGCGCTTAATATCATCACTTACTACGTGATTGTACTCATTCTCATCAAAGTCATACTTAGTTATCTTAACATTATTGTTTATAATATCAGAATATCTGTATTTCTTAAATGTGTCAAGACTGATAAGATGAAATTCCTGCAACAGCTCCATCTTTATTCCAGAATTAAATCTTGTCTTTCCTTCATGAAAATACATTCTCTCATCCAGCCCGCTTATTAATCTTGAATTACTTTGTTCAAAAAATACTATGGTGTGAACTTTCTTTAAATTCTTATATGTAATCCCCCTATTCTCTCTCCTGCCTTGCTCTGACTCTCTTCTATATTGTCTCATGACCAAATCAGACGAATAACAGGATATTCTCTCCGCTGGAAACATATATGGAACCTTCTGAATCTCTACATTGACAACACTTCCGTCTGCCATTTTTACAACCATGTCCATAATTACAAATGTTCCTATAAAATCCATGCTTTCCATCGGCAGTACCTCCAATATCTCAACAGACTGCCCGAGAATACTCCCTATCAGTTCTGCCAGACGTTCCTTATGGATATAAGAATTAAAAAATGCTTTAAAAAATGGGTCATATAACAATGGCAGGGTCTTCTTCCCCTGTAGATATCCGTGGAATCTCTCTTCCCACTCGCGATTACTGCAGAGCATCTCATAATCCATTGGACGCTCTCTTTTAAGACGTGCTATAAATTCATCATAGACATTCTTCGATAAATGCTTAAACTCTGCTTCCATTAATTAACTACATCGATGTTTTCCCCTTTTCATTATTATAGTCATGCTGCATATCTATATTATATTTATATCACATATACTTCACAATTGCAATACATTTATATACATCTAAAATGTTTTTTATCGTATTAGTTGTATGTATATTATTTAAAAGTATTAAAAATGCTGTGTCCATATCAGACACAGCATTAATACTTTAATTATTCATCTATGCTTTTCTGCTTTCTTCTTCCAAGAATAACCATTCCTGTACCCATAAGCATAACAGCCACTGGAACTGCTATCCACATAAAATCCTTGACACCAGTCTTTGGTGTATTATCGTACTTTCCACTACCATTATACCCCGAACCATTATTGTTGGAATTGTTAGCACCACCATTAGCCGCATTAGTGTTAGCTCTGGTTGTTCCAGCTACAGCTGTTGTTGATGAAGCTGTCGTAGTTGGAGCTACTGTTGTTGTTTCTGTTCCTGCCTTAGCATTATATAATGCATATGGTGAAAAATGAGGTGGCATAAAATCCACATACAACTTTGAACCTATATATGTTACAGTTGTGCTGTTTACGGCTGTAATCTTATTTTCTGATGACAGCGTTAAAACCTGAACATCTGAAGCCTCCCAGCCATCCGGAACAGGCACCTTAACACGCATATTGCTTGGTGCAGTGGTGACCGCCGTTCCATCAACAGTTAATGACAAATCAAAAACTTTTAATTTATTATTATCAATTGTATATCCACTGCTATTTGCTGTGTTAGAAGCAACAAATTTAGAAATCAGCTCTGATATTGTCGTATCTGTCTTAGTTGGTATGCCATATGACAGGCTGTCTCCTGCTATACCCCAGTAATATACTTCATTGTCAAAATACTGTGTATCTATAAGCACCTTATACTCTGGATTGCTGTTATAATCATAATATAAAACATAATCTACTGGAAATCCCTCGGCAGTATAACTTATCTTATCTGCATCTATTGTTGGAGATAACTCAGTCATTTTAAGCACTCCATCAGTCACAGTATATGAATATAATTTAATTTTACTATAATTATCCTTCCAGCCAGAAGGTGTTGGAATTGTGACGGCTGCTTTATTAATAGGTGCATTTTCGTCTGTCTGGGACAAAGTAAAAAACTTAAGTTTTGAAACATCCATATTATTATTTTCAAATAATGGAGCAATATTAATTGATGGAGAATCTGTCTCCTTATCTGCATTCTGAGTCTCATTTATTCCATCAAATTTAATACTTACATTATCATTGTCAGACAACAAATTGTCTGATGTTATTTTTAAATTAAAATTTGTAATTTCAGCATTTAATCTAATTGTATTATCCGATGCTTTATCTTTGAAATATCTGTTTATGCCACTGTCTAAATAACAATCCACATTTCCTATATCTATTATATAATTATACGCTACATCACCAGTACTATAAAATGTTTTTTCACCTATACTGTCCTTTGAACATTCCAAGGAATAAGCCTTAAGATTATCAATTCTCACATGCGAAAATGCTAAATCACCTATTTCTGTTACTGTAGATGAAAGAACAACTGTATTATATGTATTTCTATTTCCATTTTTATCATCATTCTTACATCCGAATGCCTTATTACCTATTACTTTTACACCATCTTTTACATCTATGTTATTAAATGTCTCGGATGCCCATGCCGGTTTTTTACCCGGTTTTCCATCTTCATCTCTAAAAACAGCATAATCACTCATAATACCAATCTTATCAGCATCTGCATTCTCATTAGGCGCTATTATAAGTGTACTCGTAGATGTGTCTACTCTCCATTTTATACCACCATCTTCTGTATATGTCACTACATCATCTGCATAAGCCACACTCCTGTTGCCTACACACACTGCCAATGCCATAGCAGCCACTGCTGCTCCAATCTTCAATCCGTTCTTTAACAATTTAAATTTATCTTTCATATTGCCTCGCATCGTCCTGGCTTCCCCCTAATCCTTTCTTACTGCAACCACATACAGACGACCGCTCTCCGAATCGTTACTGCATGTTGACAGTGTAATAAATCTGTCACTGTTCTCAAACTCATGATCCACTGGGTATATCGACTGGTTTCTCATATCCATGAAGAAACTATCTAATTCAAATTCATCATTCGTATAATTATAATATCTAAAGCCCTCTTCGTCAATATATCTTACACGCCCCTGACAGACCGCAATTATCTCATATGTATGATGTTCATACAATGTATCAAACCTGATTTCCTTATGCGCTTTGTAAAAACTTTCATTCTTATAACTGTTAAGATATCCAAACATCTGACCATTGCTTGAATTGTGCCCATATATAATGATATTGATATCATTGTAGTCATTGCGGTAATCCATAAATATGCTTCCAAGCCTGCTGTTCTGACCATAAAAATCTCTTGTAAGATAATAATCATTATCAGTACCTTTAAGCACTGGATAATCAAGTCCCGTTCCATCTATAGAAATCCATCCTGCAAGGTCTGTATTAATCTCATACATCGATGCCAGCTCAGAGTTAATCTTATTGCCAGCAGATGCATTCATATCATCATTTGTCTGTGCACTACTATCGCCATCTTCATTATCCGCACCAGAAGTACTGCCATCATTCTGTTCCTGACCGCTTTCTGCCTCCGTTCCAGACTGCTGTGTAGTGCCACTTTCCCTGTGCATCTGCTGTAGATTATTCATTGTATCCTGCTGCTCAAACTGTTTGTTTCTATTATATATATTAACAGTCAACATGATAACAGACACTGCAATCAGTGAAAATCCAACAAACGTAAATATAACCTTCCTTATATTAAGCCTTTTATTTACCTTCTGGTTCTTCTCAGCCTCTCTAGCACGGTTTACCGCCGCTGTCTCTGCAAGATAGTTGAGAAAATTATTTCTTACCTTTGATGTTTTGAACGCAATCTTGTATTCCTTGACAAGAAGATAGATTCGTGTAACCTCTTTAGAACTCTTCATGTCACAGCTTTCAACAATTGAGCGCACTTTTGCAAGGTCATCATCAACAGCCTGCTCCCTCGCTTCACGTTCACTGTCATCTATATCATTTTCAAAATCATAATCAAGATATTTTTTCCAACTCATTTCCTAAAACCTGTAATATCATTTAAACGCATAGTATTAGTTATTCATAAGCAAAATATAGTATACACTATTCTGTCAATATGATGTATAATATTGTAGAAAACACTTAGTAGGCTTTTCAGGTCTGGTGTTTTCTACAACCAGATTCAGTCTGGCTGTTTCTTTTTATTTTTACAAACATAATGGAGGATGTCATGCATAACAATAATAAATCCCACGGTCTTAATATAATCATCGTGGGTTGCGGTAAAGTTGGTGCCAACCTTGTTGAACAACTTTCCAAAGAAGGCCACGATATAACAGTTATCGACAAAAAGCCTTCTGTTATACAGAATATAACTAATCTTTATGATGTAATGGGACTTGTCGGCAATGGTGCCAGCTATAGCATCCAGAAGGATGCCGGTATTAATTCAGCCGACCTGATAATCGCAGTAACTAACTCTGATGAATTAAACCTTTTATGCTGTACCGTTGCAAGACGTGTCGGCAACTGTGCTGCTATCGCAAGGGTACGTACACCAGATTACAGCGAAGAGGTTAACTACCTTAAAGATGAGCTCGGACTTGCCATGATTATCAACCCTGAGCTGGAAGCTGCAAGGGAGGCAGCAAGAATTCTTTATCTTCCTACAGCTCTGGAAGTCAACCCATTTGCTCATGGTCAGGCTGAACTTGTCAAATTCAAGATTCCACCAGAAAATATAATTGATGGAATAACAATCGCCAAATTAGGAAGTTCTATCACTAACGATATTCTTATATGTGCTGTAGAAAGAAATTCACAGGTATACATTCCTAATGGCGATTTCACGCTTATGGCTGGAGACGTCATTTCATTTGTGTCAGACAGAATAACTGCCAGAAGATTTCTTAAACAGATTGGCTTCAACACCAAGCAGGTTAAGGATACTATGATTATCGGTGGAAGCATATTTGCATATTATCTTGCTAAAGAACTCATATCTATGGGAATTACAGTCAAAATTATTGAGCAGGACGAAAAGAGCTGTCAGCTTCTAAGCTCTCTGCTTCCTAAAGCCATCATTATCAATGGTGATGGCACTGACCCTGATATATTAAAAGAGGCAGGCATTGAATATGCACAGAGTTTTGTGCCACTAACCGGAATAGATGAGGAAAATATTCTCCTCACACTCCACGCAAAGCAGGTTTCAGATGCCAAAGTAATCACTAAGATTAACAAAATCGGATTTAAAGACGTAGTCAACAAGCTCGACCTTGGAAGTCTCATATATCCTAAAAATATAGCATCTGAGGCAATTATTGCTTATGTCAGAGCCAAAAACAATTCAAAAGATAATAATATTGAAACTTTGTATCATATGTTTGACTACAGAGTTGAAGCTATAGAATTTCTTGTTGATGAAACAAGCGAGGTCACTGATATTCCACTCAAAGACCTCAGATTAAAGAAAGATGTCCTGATTTCATTTATCAACAGAAATGGAAAAATCATTATACCTACTGGTAGTGACTGCATTATGGCAGGAGACACAGTCATGATAGTCACAAAGCACTCTGGATTCACACAGATAACAGATATCGCCCAGTAAATATAAACATAATATTTTAGAGGATTACTATGAATAAAGCAATTATCCGGTATATCTTAGGAACTATATTAAAGACAGAGGGATTCCTTATGATTCTTCCATGTATAGTTGCCATTATATACCATGAAGGTGAAGGATTTATATATCTGTGCGTAGCCACAGCATGTATTCTTATAGGTTTTCTTATCTCGTTAAAGAAGCCTGCTGAACATGTTATTTATCTTAAAGAAGGCTGCATCGCAACAGCTCTCAGCTGGATAGTCATGGGTATGGCTGGAGCAGTTCCATTTGTAATAACACATGAAATCCCTTCATATACAGATGCATTATTTGAAACAATATCAGGTTTTACCACAACAGGTGCATCCATTCTTAACAATGTCGAAGCCCTTTCCCATACATCACTTATGTGGAGAAGCTTTACGCACTGGATTGGAGGTATGGGTGTTCTTGTATTTATCATTGCAATAATTCCTATGTCTGGTGGTTCCAACATAAACCTTATGAGGGCGGAAAGCCCGGGACCATCTGTAGGCAAGCTCGTCCCTAAGATCAGATATACAGCAAGACTTCTGTATATTTTCTATTTCGGACTTACGCTTTTACAGTTTATACTTCTGGTTATCGCAAAGATGCCTGTATTTGATGCGCTTAATACCGCTTTTGCCACTGCCGGAACCGGTGGCTTTGGTATCAAGAATGATTCTCTTGCAGGATATTCAGTGACAATACAGTGGATAACAACCATATTTATGATTTTATTTGGTATTAATTTTAATGCATATTATTTCCTTTTCTTCGGTAATATTAAAAAGGTATTCGAGATGGAGGAAATACGTTACTACCTTGGTGTAATACTTGTATCTATTGGAATAATATCAGCCAACATACTTTCGATGTGTTCTAGCTTATGGGATGCTGTTACCAAATCATCATTTCAGGTTGCTTCAATTATATCAACTGCCGGATTTTCAACCACTGACTTTGACCTTTGGCCAGCTACCTCCAAAACAATTCTTGTGCTGCTGATGTTTATAGGCGCATGTGCCGGAAGTACAGGCGGCGGTATGAAGGTTTCAAGATTTATAATTATGTTCAAGACAATAATTAAGGAATTCCATTCATATATTCATCCTCACAGTGTAAGGAAAATCAAGATGGATGGTAAATCTGTGGAGCATGATGTTGTCCGCTCTGTAAATGTATATTTCTTCACATTTATTGTAGTATTTGTGACATCTTTCTTCATATTGTCATTTGAGAATTTTGACCTTATAACCAATTTTACGGCTGTTGCAAGCTGTATCAATGATGTAGGACCTGGTCTTTCAATGGTAGGTCCTACACAGAATTTCAGTTGTTTTAATGCATTGTCCAAATATGTACTCATGTTTGACATGCTGGCTGGAAGACTTGAGCTGTTTCCTTTATTAATTCTTTTCCATCCACTTGCATGGAAGGATTTTTTCAAGAAAACCAAATAATCTAACCTGAAAGGAGATCATTATGTATCAATGCCCTAATTGTGGTGGACAGCTGCGTTTCGACATTTCCTCACAACAATTAGCCTGCGTGCAGTGTTCATCTTTATTTGATCCCTACGACATTACGAAAGAAAAAGATGCCGAAGAGGAACAATACTATGATGTAACTGTATTCAAATGCCCTCAATGCGGCGGAGAAATCATAAGCTCAGACAACAGGGCTTCGGATTTCTGCTCATTCTGTGGTGCTTCAACAGTTCTTACAAGCAACTTGAGAAAAGAAAAGCGCCCACAGTACATCATCCCATTCACCAAGACAAAGGATGACTGCAAAAAAGCCTATTCAAAATTCATGCGCCATGCATGGTTTGCTCCTAAAGAGCTTAAAGACTCGCGCTATATTGATGGTTTCCGAGGCATCTATATGCCTTACTGGGCTTACCATATAACAGAGAAGGGGCCTATATCACTCGCAGGGTCACACAGCTACAGACGTGGTGACTACGTTTATACAGACCATTACAGTCTCACAGGTACTGTCAATTCATCGTATAAGGGAATTTCATATGATGCATCTTCTTCATTTGATGATAACCTTAGCGCCAGCATAGCGCCTTTTGATGTCAAGAATATGAACCGTTTCACGCCTTCATATCTCAGCGGATTCTATGCTGATACAGCGGATGTCGATGCTTCGGAATACGAGCTTGAAGCCAAACATATAGCAGCTTCGCAGACATTTAATTACATAAAGCGTATGCCTCTGCCTTCATCTGCCAGATTCAGCCTTGATGAATCAGAAAGCAGTGTTGAAAGCAAATTGAATCCACAGTGTGAAAAGGCAGACGGAGCTATGTTTCCTGTATGGTTTTTATCATACCGCAATAAGGACAGAGTTGCTTATGCCACCGTCAATGGTCAGACTGGCAAGGTTGTTGCCGATATGCCTGTATCAATCAGCAAATATCTTATAAGCTCACTGATACTTGCAATACCTATATTTTTGCTGCTTAATGTGATATTTACTATGCTGCCAGCAACTTCGCTTGGAATCTGCAGCATTATCGCATCTTTAGTGCCATTTTTATTTACTTCGGAATTAAAACAGATAATCGTAAAAGATTCTTCTGACTTTGAGACAGACAGCGACCCCAAAAAGCAGTATTCCAAGAAGCGCAAAAAGAAAACCTCTGTTGCGAGCTTCCTGTCAACTGCAATTATAGTGGTTACATACATTGTTATTATACTTACATTTATGATTACTCTGTCATCAACATCAATATTTAGTTATATTACATACGCTGCCGGAATAATCAGCTTAATCGGTTTCTTCTGTTCAAGGAAGCCATTTAAAATCGTTACTGGCAAAAATGTTCCTGACACACTGTACCCACTGATTACAATTATTATTTCATGCATTGTACAGTTCTTAAAACCTGTATCGGATGTATTCTACTATGCATGTATTATATTAAATCTCGTAGCAGTACTTATCAATCTTGTCGGACTTATAAGATATTACAATGTTCTTGCCACTAGAAAGCTTCCTCAGTTTGACAGCCACAAGGGAGGTGATGACCGTGCGTAAGATACATGGCAGTAAATTCATTGCTAGATTTATGATGTCAATGTCAATGTTAATCATCACAATCTTTGCGATTGCAGCTATTAATGATATTGCCTGGGGCAGTTTGAAAACAGTATCTGCTGTAAGTACGGATGACACATCTGATGTTGAATTTTCAACTAAGTTATTAGCTGACACTGACAGTGCTGATTCCTCAACTAAGTTATCTGGAACTGTATATGTCAACGAGAAAACAAAGTATAAAGTAATATTTGAAGATGATGCCAGTCTTCTCAGTACTGACGAAGCTGAACAGCTTATTGAGGTCATGAAGCCAATAACTGCTTACGGAAGTGTTGCATTCAAATCAATCAGCACTAATAAGTATTCAAGCACAAGCTCATACGCTTCCAATTACTACGCTTCTAAATTCCAGACTGGCAGTGGTACAATTTTTCTAATTGATATGGATAAAAGGAATCTCTGGATTCACAGCAATGGCAAGATATACTCTACAATCACTACAAGCTATGCCAATGTAATAACAGATAACGTATACAGATATGCATCTAACAAGGATTATTATACCTGCGCAAGCAAGGTATTTGAGCAGGAGGCATCTCTTCTTGCCGGCAGACGCATAAGCCAGCCAATGAAATATATAAGCAATGCTCTTCTCGCACTTGTTGCGGCTATTCTTATCAATTATCTTATTGTAAGAGCAGCTTCAAGAAAGCGCAAAGCAAGCCAGAACGAGCTTGTCAGGGGAATATTTGTTAACAATGCATTTAACAACCCACAGGTTAATTTTGTACGCCAGACCAAGGTATATGACCCACCTTCATCTGATTCTTCATCTGGAGGCAGCAGCTCCTCTGGTGGAGGAGGCGGCGGTGGCGGCTCTTCCAGCGGTGGTGGTGGTGGACACAGCTTCTAGCTCAGCTCTGTTGCGAACGATTTTATGATATTTTGGATTTTTTCAGCCCTTTTTTCTGAAAAAAGTCCAAAAGCAGACATATTTCACTTTGCTAAACCAACACTTTTTCTTTATAACAAAAAAGTTGCGGAAAATCCATTTTCTTGATGAATTCTGGATTTTCCCGCAACTTTTATTGTTATCAAGCCAAACTTACATCTGGCGATTACTATAATTGATTTGTTTTGGATTTTTTCTGTGTCTCTAGCTTGATTCAAGCCAAAACTAATACATAATTACAAGCTCTCTAACATCCCTTCTTTTAATTATTATCGCTGACTATGGCACCATGTAAATATACCAGATAAGATGTTGGCTTGTAATATGTATACTTTGTTGTATCTGTTTTGCTGTCATATACGGCATCTTTCACTACATATCCCAACTTTATTGTATCTGTATATCCTGCCCCATATACTTTTGATGTTGTTCCGCTCACATATCCGTTTCCATAATACTTTTCACCTGTTATAACTTTTCCATTTTCGTCAAAAAACAAAACATCTATTCTTACTCCACCTATCTGCTTTCCACTTGTATTGGTTACTGTTGCTTCAAGAGCTTCTTCTGTTTCCTTGTATGTTATTGATATCTTATCTAATACCTGCTTTCTTGTATCGTATTCACTTTCATCTCTTGCCTCTATACTGATAACTCTCTTCTCATATGTAATTTCAGATTCATCAATTTTTTGTATACATGATTCTCCCGGCATTATATATGAACTTCCTTCCGAACCATAAGAAATATACGGCTGAATGTTTTTTGTTACCGCTGCATTAAGATATCCATTCGAATCATAATACTCTATCTTTCCTGTTGTTATATACAC
>JBNMKL010000018.1:0-55069 GCA_050874305.1 Lachnospira sp.
GTGTCAAAATCGGTTCAGCCACACATAATTACATAGTTTAGGTATAAGGATAAAAAATTTGTGTTTCCAATATGGGGGACAGCCAGAATTTTAGGTAAATAATTTGTATGTGCGTGTCCACTACTTGGGGTACATTATAAAACCCAAATTTGGCTTCATGAATAAAAAGTTGCGAGAAAATCCAGATTTTTCAAGAATTGTGGATTTTTCGCAACTTTTTGTTTGTGTTAAGCCAAACAGAAAATTTTTGCCCCCTAAAATGAGAGGTTTTGGATTTATGTTGTAAGTTTGCGCTGCATAAGCCAATTTGTCTAGATATACCAGCATATGCATGAAGTTTATCTTTTCTTTTTATTAATCACAATGACCAATGTCAGTACAAGTATAAGAAGCAGAAGCATTGATGCAAGAATAATGAAAGCTGGAAGACTATTTTGATTGCCAGATGACGCATTCTCTGCAATGGCTTGTGTTGTATCTTTTGATGACTGGATTTCAATAGCCTTTCGGCTTTCAGCTTCCTGTTTAGCTTTCAGCGCAGCAGCCTCGGCTTTCGTAGTGATATTTTCAAGCATGTTGCCGCCGGATGAAGATATGCTGCCATCCGGGTTGTAACCAGTTTGTGTATCAGGTCCGACAGTAGTGCGGTATAATCCGAATTTGGCACAGCTGTACTGGTAAGTGTCAGATACATAGAACCAGCACCATTGCTGTGAGACATGCTTTAGATATGCATCTTTGGCAGTTTCAATAGCAGTACGTCCGTTAAGTTTATCAAGTGGTGTGTTCAAATCCAGCCATATCTGAGATTCACCGTACAGATGAAGGTAAGTTTTAGGAACATCCCATGTTCCAAGGCTGGAAGCCTGTTCAGGATAGAAAGCTGCATCCATGCTGTTGCAGACAGCTTCTGTAACTGCACTTGCCAGAAGCATATGTCCGCCATGTCCATATTCACCATTCAAATCCTGAGTGACAACGACATTTGGCTTAAATGTACGAATCTGACCTGTGACAAATTCAAGTATATCATCGTAATTATAAGTTTTCTTAGCTGCTTCAAGTGTTTCTGAGTATATATCGTCAAAATCACCATTTACAGGATAATTTCTTATTCCTGATTCCCACAGACCGTCAAGCTTTTCATGCTCGCGGATACGCAGTCCATTCCAGTAGTTAGTCATATAGCATACCTGGACAGGAAGTTCCTGCTCACCGCCGTATGTGGCAAGCACTCCGCCGAGAAAAAGAATTTCATCATCAGCGTGTGTTGAGAATACGAGAATGTCGGCCTCACTGCATGAAGGCTTCCAGTGTTGTACGAAGTCAGGAAGTCCTCCTTCTGTAAATGCATAGATACCACATATTCTCGAATCTGTCTCTATGTTGATAGTTATAGAAGTGGATGGCGATGTGAGCTTTACCAGTTCGTGTAAGAAGCCATTCGTTCCACATTTCATGCTTGTATTATTAAAGTCAAGTGTCCATTCACTTACCGGCGAGTCCCATATTATGTATACAGAACTGATAGGCGAATCAGAGCTTATTGTGATTGTGTCACCAGCATGATAATTATTGCCGGTAGAGTAGGAGCCATCAGTAAGATACGAAGAGACTCCGGATGACTCAGGGCTGATATCAAGCTGGTCCGCATATACATCACATTTAAACAGAATTAATGTGAATAGTAATAGTAAAAACGCTGGATTAAACACACTAACAGTAAAATTAAGTATAGATTTAATTATGCTGGATGCATTGCTCTTTGATTGATTCATAGTTGTCTTCCTTTTCTGTATCTTTTTCTCATGCGTCTCTTTCTTACATTATTGGCCCTTACTATGCACATGATAGTAATTAATATAACTAAAATTACAAGAGCAATAATTATAATAGGAAGACTTTTCTGGCGAGTCTCGGCTGCCTTGACAGATTTTTCAGCAGCAATAGATGAAGCTTCTTCGATTGATTTGCTCTCAGCTTCAGCCTTTGAGGCTTCCTCGGCAGCAATTCTTTTGGCTTCCTCATATGTTGTGATATGTTCAAGCATGTCATTGCCAGTGTCAGCACCGACAGTTGTGCGGTAAAGTCCGAAATTAGCACAACTGTGTTCGTAGTCGTCAGAAACTATGAAATCCCATACCTGCTGTGATACATGTTTAAGGTAAGCATCAGATGCGGCTTCAAGTGCAGTCCTTCCACCGAGTCCTGCGAGTGGTGTGCGGAGATTCATCTTTATCTGGTTCTGCTCATAGAGGTGAAGATAAGTTTTAGGGACGTCATATGTTCCGTATTTATCAGCAGATTCCGGACAAAATGAAGCAGAAGCACTGTTATCAACAGCGTCACATACAGCGTGTGCGAGCAGCATATGTGCTCCGTGACCATATTCTCCATTAAGGTCCTGTGTTACGCATACAAGTGGCTTGAAACGTCGTATCTGTTCTGTCACAAATGCTGTTACCTCGTCATATGAATATATTTCTTTGGCGCGGCTTAAACTTAATGATTTGATGTCGGCAAATCCACCACATACCGGATAATTTCTAAGACCGATTTCCCATAAACCATCAATTTTCTCGTGTTCTCTTATAGGCTCTTTGTTCCAGAAATCACACATATAGGCTACCTGGACAGAATTCCCCTGTCCACCGCCGTAGGTTGCGAGCACACCGCCAAGAAATAAGATTTCATCATCCGCATGTGCGGCAAATGCTAATATATCGGCGTTGTCATATGGCTTGTTCCATACCTGTACGTCTGCCGGAAGAGTTCCTGCGCTGTATGCCATAATATCGCTTATAGAGATTTTCTTAGGAATGTTAATTGTGCAGGTTGTGACATCCTCGCCTAAATCAATGTATTCATGTACAAATCCATTTTCGCCACAATTAAGTGTTTTTCCATTGTATTCTAGAGTCCATGGATTGACAGGACCATTCCACTTAATGTACAGCCCCCTCATAGGAGATTCACTTGTCACTGTGATAGTGTCATTGTCATTAAATGTGACATTAGTGTTGTATGAATCATCGAGCAGTCCGCGGCAGTTCTTGCCTTTAGATGAAATGCTGATGTCCAGTCTGGTGGCAGTGGAACTGTCAGAAGCTGTTTCTGCTTTTACATTGGTTGTAAGAATAAGACTTATAATAAATGTTAATAGAATTAGATAATATTTTTTCAAGATTCCCCTCCATATTATTGTGTTTTACAGGCATCTATGAAATGCCTGATATTATAGAATATTAATAATGTAACACAATTTTGTTGTGGAGAGAAGTGCTAAAATATGTTATACTACTCTCATTAATATCTTGAATTAATACAAAATAATATGTAAAAGATAGAAAGGGGTTATTATTATATGAAATATTCTAATGTTGTTGTTGCAGGTGGCGGAGTTTTAGGAAGCCAGATAGCTTTTCAGACAGCTTTCTGTGGATTCAATGTGACTATATGGTTGAGAAGCGAGGGCTCAATCACACGTACACAGCCAAAACTCGATAAGTTAAAAGAAACATATATTGAAGAGATTGGAAAGATGGCAGAGGGCAATGGATACTGGTGTGCGGGTATCGCAGATGAGGGTAAGTTTGACAAAGATGAGCTTATTGCCAAAGTTAATAAGGCATATGACTCTATCAAGCTTGAGCTTGACATGAAAAAGGCAGTAGCAGATGCAGACCTTGTAATTGAATCAATGGCAGAGAATGCAGATGATAAGATTGCATTTTATAAGACACTTGCACCATTACTTCCAGAGAAAACAGTAATTGTTACTAATTCATCAACACTTCTTCCTTCGCAGTTTGCAAAGTATACAGGAAGAGCAGATAAGTATCTGTCACTTCATTTTGCTAATTCAATCTGGAAGAATAATACAGCAGAGATAATGTCTCAGGATAAGACAGATAAGAAATATTTTGACGAGATAATGCAGTTTGCCAATGATATAAGAATGATTGCGCTTCCTGTATTAAAAGAGAAGAATGGATATCTTCTTAATTCAATGCTTGTCCCATTCCTTTTGAGCGGACTTGACCTCTATGCTTCAGGGGTGTCTGACCCTAAGAGCATTGATATTGCATGGACACATGGAACAGGTGCACCAAAGGGACCCTTCCAGATATTTGATACAGTTGGAATCACAACTGCCTACAATATCGTACATCAGTACCAGAGTGTGCCGGGAATATTCTCACCACTCTTAAAGAAGATGATGATGCCATATAACTTTAAGGCAATGGAAGCTATCCTTAAAAAATATATTGATGAGGGAAAGCTTGGAATGTCTTCAGGAGAGGGCTTCTACAAATATAATTAATATAGGTACACATATATAAATGATTATAAGCGTACATACATATGCACTATTAAAGTGTGTTGATATGGAGGTGCAGTTACATGTTTTATTTCTTACTTGAACCAATACTTATGTACAACTGGATACTTATAATAGCGGCTGTTACACCTGCAATATTTCTTATGGTTAAAGTATACAAGGCTGACAGGATAGAGAAAGAGAGCGGGGCACTGCTTCGCAGTCTTGTTGTGGCTGGAATTATAGCGACAATCATAGCTCTTATAGAGGAGCGAATAGGACAGTTTATTCTTGCAGCACTTGTGCCAGCGTACTCAGATTTGTATAATATAATTCTGTATTTTGGTATTGTTGCATTTGCAGAAGAAACTTCCAAATATATTATGATGAAGAGAAGAACATGGAACAATTATGAGTTTAACTGCCAGTATGATGGCGTTGTATATGCGGTTTTCGTGTCGCTAGGATTTGCACTGTGGGAGAATATTAATTATGTTCTTTCGTATGGATTTTCAACGGCGATTGTAAGAGCTGTTACAGCAATACCTGGACATGCATGTTTTGGCGTATTTATGGGAGTGTTCTATGGAATTGCCAAGAAATATGATAATTTCGGACATGCACTGCTTTCAAAGGTATTCCGTGTATTAGCGGTACTTGTTCCTGCACTGCTTCATGGTGCATATGATTATATTGCATCAGCACAGAATATGCAGAATGGATGGTATTTTGTAGGCTTTGTTATCGTATTGTTTGCAATATCATTTGCACTTGTTAACCGTATGTCACACAATGACAGGTATATCTAAAAGATTTATTTGAAGGTATATCTAAAGATTTATTTAAAAACTATTATGTAAAATATTTTGTAGAAAGGAAGGGCAGTTCATGAAGACAAGAGAAGAAGCGTTGGAATATGGATTGTCTTTTCCTGATACATATCAGGATGCGCCTTTCCACGATACTAACTGGCAGCTTGTGAGGGTTAAGAAGAGTAAAAAGGCTTTTCTGTGGACATATGAGCGTGATGGATTTATCAATCTTAATGTCAAGACAGACCCAGAGTGGAGAGATTTCTGGCGCAGTGCATATGAATCGGTTATTCCGGGATGGCATCAGAATAAAGAGAACTGGAACACAATTATACTTGATGGTTCTGTACCAGACAATGATGTCAGACGTATGATAGCAGAGAGCTATGATATTATCACTGACAGTCCGACAAAGCGTATATATGAGGCTGTTAAGAAGATTCCACATGGCAGGGTTGCGACATATGGACAGATTGCAGAGCTTGCAGGAGATAAGAAGATGGCGCGTGCTGTAGGCAATGCACTGCATAATAATCCTGACCCGGTTAATATACCATGTTTCAGGGTTGTCAATTCTAAAGGAGAGCTGTCAGGTGCATTTGCATTTGGCGGAGCTACAGAGCAGGCAGACAGGCTGATGGCAGATGGAATTGAAGTAATTGATGGTAAAGTCAGTCTTGAAAAATTCGGAATAGATGTTAAACAATTAAGAGATATAAATAAAGAAAGATGAATAGAATTATAAGAGCTGGTATTCCACAAGACAGGCTGTATTCAAGGAAAGCTTTGTCTGGAATAAGATATATATATAAGCATAACCATGATATTAAGATTGCTAAAGTTAAAATAAAACAGGACGATTATATATTTGAAGCACTTCTTAATAATAAGGTTGATATGGTTATAACGGAGTATGATAAGCTTATAAAAAGTGATGAGCTGATAAAGGACAGAGTTGTTGTGGGGCTTGTGCTTCCGCAGGGAGATACAAGAGATGTTCTTATCACTCTTAAGAAATCACACAACAGATTTGATTATGCGGTGGTTGAATGTCACAGCGATGAGGCGAAAGCTTATGTTGAACACACCTATGATGGTGTGAGCTGCAAGAATGCATATGAAAAGGATGCATTGCAGATAAACAGGATTCTTGAAAAACAGTGTGATGCCGCTGTACTGTCAGCAGACAGGGTGAGAAGTCTTGGGATAGATAAAGACAGACATTTAAGATATACATTTTTTAAAAATAAGTATGACAGAATCAATACGAAGGCTGTATGGGTTGCTGTTATAAGAAATGATGACAAAGAATTATCTGATATATTAATGCCGATGTCAGATGTTGATACATTGAAGAAACTGACAAGATAAATTTATGCTTTTTTCATATTATTTTGTAGAATAATGTGATATTATGATGCAAGGGAAAATTAAAGGTGGTATATATGGAATTTAGAAAGATAGATGATACAAAGTTTCAGTGCCTTCTGTATGAGGAGGACCTTGAAGATAATAATATTTCGCTTGACGATTTCTTCAGAAATGATACAGACAAGATACATGGCTTGTTAGATGTTGTTATGGAAGAGGCTGAAAGAGAGATAGGCGTTGCATTTAATGGTGGAGTAATGTCGTTACAGTTAGCACCACAGCCTAATCATTCTCTTTTATTAACAGTATCTTCCGGCAAGGATGATTTCTCGGATATGTTAAAGCAGGCAGGAGAGCGTGCGGCTAAGGCTATCTCTGAATTGAACAAAAAGGCACCAGGCGAGTCTAATATAATTAAGCAGACATCTGACGAATCAACAGCTAAACCATTCATACCAGATGAATTAAGAAGCAAAGAAGATGTTTTGTTTAACAGTGATGAAGAGAGCTTTGAAGACTGCCTGATTGCACATTTTGCATCGATGGATATACTTGAATCATTCTGTGGACAGTGCAGGAAGACATGGGGTGTCAACAACCGTCTTTATCAGGATACAATTGATAAGAGCCTTTATCTTATACTTAAGAGAGGAAGATGTTCGACAACCAAGTTTGACCAGATGTCTAATGACATGGCAGAGTTTGCAGATTTCAGCCTGTTCTCAAAAGAGCGTGAATGTTTTATGAGAGAGCATTATAAGCTGCTTATCGAGGAGAATGCTGTCAATACAATTAAGAAATATTGTGAATAGATAGGAATTACAAGATTATGAGATATCCAGAATTTATCAAGGATAATGATACAATAGGCTTCGTGGCACCATCTTTTGGATGCGCCATGGAGCCTTATATTTCTGCATTTAAAAGTGCAGTTGAATATTTTAAGGCGGATGGCAAAAATGTACAATTCGGACCTAATGTATATGAAGGATGTGGTATAGGGATAAGCAATACTCCACAGCTCTGCGGTGGGGAACTTACAGATATGTACTGTGATGATGATAATGACTTGCTGCTGTCATGTGGTGGTGGAGAGCTTATGTGTGAGATACTTCCATATGTTGATTTTGAAAAAATCGGACATGCAAAACCTAAATGGTTTGGTGGATACAGCGATAATACGAATTTTACATTCCTTAATACAATTATAAATGACGTTGCAAGCATATATGGACCATGTGCCGGTGCATTTGGAATGAGACCATTCCATCAGTGCATAGATGATTACTACAGACTGCTTACGGGAAGGCTTGACAGTGATAATGGCGTGCGTTCTATCACATTTAACGGATATAAGGAGTGGGAGAAGGAATCTTTAAAATCTGCTGAAAATCCTCTTGCAACCATTAATGCAACTGAAAAGTCAGTTATAAGAACGTATATCGGAAGTGACAGGGTAGAAGATACACCTGTAGCATTTAAGGGAAGAATGATTGGCGGATGCATGGATGTGCTTGTTAATCTTACAGGAACGGTTTTTGATAAAGTGGCTGATTTCAATGAGCGTTATAAAGATGATGGTATTGTCTGGTTCTTAGAGAGCTGTGACCTGAATGTATTTGCGATAAGGCGTGCTATGTGGCAGATGGATAATGCAGGATGGTTTAAGAATGTGAAGGGCTTTGTGATTGGAAGACCACTGTGCATGGGGCAGGAGATGATGGGACTTGACCAGTATGAGGCTGTTCTTGGAATCGTCGGCAGATACAATGTTCCAGTTGTTATGGATATTGATATAGGACATATATCTCCAAGCATGCCGGTTGTGTGTGGAAGCATTGGAGAGGTTAAAGCTGGTTTGGGAAGTTATTCTATAACATATCATTTGCAATAATTATGCGGATGTTATACAATAATATAAGCGTGTTTTTTATGAAAGGAAGGTAATGGAAGTATGGGAATGACAATGACACAGAAGATTCTTGCTGCTCATGCAGGATTAGCCGAGGTTAAGGCTGGACAGTTGATAGAGGCAGAGCTTGATCTTGTACTTGGTAATGATATTACATCGCCAGTGGCTATTCATGAGATGGAGAAGATGACAGTTAAGACTGTTTTTAACAAGGATAAGATTGCTCTTGTGCCAGATCATTTTGTTCCTAACAAGGATATTAAGTCAGCAGAGCACTGCAAATGTGTTCGTGAATTTGCAGCTAAGCATGACATTACTAATTATTTTGAAGTTGGTCAGATGGGTATTGAGCATGCACTTTTACCAGAGCAGGGACTTACTGTGGCTGGTGATGTAATTATTGGTGCTGACTCACATACATGTACATATGGAGCACTTGGAGCATTTTCAACAGGTGTAGGCTCAACAGATATGGCAGCAGGTATGGCAACAGGCAAGGCATGGTTCAAGGTCCCATCAGCTATTAAGGTTGTTCTTACAGGCAAGCCATCTAAGTGGGTAAGTGGTAAGGATGTTATCTTACATCTTATCGGCATGATTGGTGTAGATGGTGCTTTATACAAGTCATTAGAGTTCACAGGTGATGGCATTGCTAATCTTACTATGGATGACAGATTTTCAATTGCTAACATGGCTATTGAGGCTGGTGCCAAGAATGGTATATTCCCAGTAGATGATGCTGCAAGAGCATATATGAAGGAACATTCTAAGAGACCATTTGTAGAGTACAGCGCAGATGACGATGCAGAGTATGACCAGACTATTGAGATTGATCTTAGCACATTAAAGTCTACAGTTGCATTTCCACATCTCCCAGAGAATACTCACACAGTTGATGAGATAGATGATATTAAGATTGACCAGGTTGTTATCGGTTCATGTACTAATGGACGAATTGATGATTTAAGATGTGCAGCTAAGATTCTTGAAGGAAAGAAGGTTGCCAAGGGATTAAGAGTTATCATAATTCCAGCAACACAGAAGATTTATCTTCAGGCTATCGAAGAAGGTCTTGTACAGACATTTATTAATGCTGGTGCAGTTGTAAGTACACCAACATGTGGTCCATGTCTTGGCGGTTACATGGGTATTCTTGCAGAGGGCGAGAAATGTGTATCAACAACTAACAGAAACTTCGTAGGCCGTATGGGACATGTTAATTCAGAGATTTATCTTGCCAGTCCTGCTGTTGCAGCAGCAAGTGCGGTTACAGGAAAGATAAGCCAGCCATCAGATATTGGCATGTAATTATATTTTAAGGAAAGGAACATTGATATGAAGGCAGAAGGAAAAGTTTTTAAGTATGGCGATAATGTAGATACTGATGTAATTATTCCAGCAAGATATCTTAATTCATCAGATCCTGCTGAATTAGCAACTCATTGTATGGAAGATATAGATAAAGAGTTTGTTAAGAAGGTTAATAAGGGAGACATCATAGTTGCTAACAAGAATTTTGGATGTGGTTCATCAAGAGAGCATGCACCTATAGCTATCAAGGCAGCAGGCGTGAGCTGTGTTATAGCAGAGACATTTGCAAGAATTTTCTACCGCAATGCTATTAATATAGGTCTTCCAATTATAGAGTGTCCAGAGGCTGCTGTAGCAATCAACGCTGGTGATGATATAACAGTAGATTTTGACAGCGGTATCATCACAGACAACACAACAGGACAGACATTCAAGGGACAGGCATTCCCAGAGTTCATGCAGAAGATTATCAAGGCAGAGGGTCTTGTTAATTACATTAATTCTAAGAACTAAATACAATATTAATAAGAGGGCTGGCGCACTAAAATTAAGTGTGCCAGCCGTCTTCGTGTCTGCTACAAAATTAAATTTACTAAAAATATAAAAAAGTACTTTACAAAATGAATATACGTGATATAATAACTATTGTAAAAGTAAGTAATATATATGACGAATGGAGGTGAATATATGCACGATATAATTGAACATTATGGCAAGGTTGTTGTAGCACTTGCTGGTGCGCTTGCGGCTGTTATGCTTACAGTTTCTGTTGTTGGAGTTGTTAAAGATAAGACTAATACAGCAGTTGATAAGATAGCATACGAGGATCGTATAGAGACAGCATTTGGCGAGCAGACAACAACTTCACCAGCGTAGAGTTATCATATGCAGAGGAATAAGCGTTAAGCATATGGGAGAACATCTATGAATGGAGAAGAGTTGAGACAATACCTTGCAAGGCACAAGGAGGAACTCTTTGACGAGCTGAAGGATGAGATAGACGATAATGACATAACTGATATCGAGTGGGATGGATATAATCTGTGGATTACACATCTAAAGTATGGAAGCTATTTATCGGATAAGAAGTTAAGAAGTGATTATGTAGATAATCTGTCGATTCGTCTTGCCAATATTATGATGACATCTTTCAATCGTTCTAATCCTGTATTGGAAGCCAATACGGAGAATCTTAGAATCTCAATCTGGCATGAATCAAGATGTGGTGTTAAGAGTATCGCTATAAGAAAGATACCAAGAAGCATAAGATTCAGCCATGAGTCACTTATCGGGAGTGGATATGCTCCTGAGAAGATAATCAATTTATTAGAGAACTGTACCAGAGCACACATGAACTGCGTTATAGGCGGACAGCCACACGCTGGCAAAACAGAACTGTTAAAGTATATGTCTACTTATATTCCATCAGAGGAAAAAGTTGGCGTGTATGAAGATAATCAGGAGATACATTATAGGACGATTAATCCAGACAAGAAATGTGTGGAATTTCGTGTTGATGAAAGATTTGGGTATTCGCAGATTATTAAGGCAGGACTGCGCCATAATGTTGACTGGGTACTATTATCAGAATCGAGAGGACAGGAGGTACTTGATCTGCTTAATTCACTGAGCACAGGTGCATACTGTATGACAACAATGCATCTTGACTGTGTCAGGAGCATACCAGACAGAATGTATAACATGCTTGGTGAATGTAATGTTGCAGACAGATTTATTAACAGCATATATCAGTATATAGATGTTGGAATTCTGGTGGAATGTGATAAGTATGAGAAAAGAATCATAAGGGAGGTTGGATTTTTTACAAGAACAGAAGGAGTTAACAGGTGTACTGTTGTATATGAAAATGGGGAGTTTACTTCTAACGAACTGCCAAAGGAGATTATTATGCGTTTTGCCAGATATGGAATAAGCAATCCGTATGATGATTACAGGTAATTGTTGCAATGTTGTGCCGGGTAGCGGCGGACAGCCGCTATCTGGCGCGATATGTGTTATGTAAGTTTATATCAGAGGGGGTATGATGAGAAAAAGAAAAAAGGTAATGATAACTTTCCGGGAACTTAAAAATATGGCAAAACAGGCAGATGAGGCTAATGTTACATCGCTTGGAATACTTGTCGCAATGTTGTTTCTAGGAGTACTGTGCATATTGGGATTTGTGTACAGGTTACATATGATATGTTCATGTCTTATTCTGGGTGCCGGAGCATGTGTTATCCCGATAGTTTTGTATTATCACTATTATCAGAAAAAAGAGAACATAAGATTTAATCAGGTTGATGTATATATTCACCAGATGGCGTATTCATTTCAGCGGAGTCCTAAGATAATAACAGCCTTAAAAGATACATACCAGATTGCAGATGGTTATCTTAAAGAGGTTATTCTTAATGCTATTGCGTGCATGGAGAGTGATGATAGTGAGCATGTATATACACAGGCGCTTGAGATTATAGAAGAGGCTTTTCCATGTGACAGAGTGTATACATTACATAGATTTCTAATAAGCATTGAAGAAAGGGGTGGTGAATATAACCAGCCACTATCTATATTGCTTGAAGATTTTGACCGCTGGGTAAGGCGTGTTTACAGATATCAGGATGATATGAAACATGTAAAGATTAATTCAGCAATAGGAATTATACTTAGCTGCATACTTGCTTCGATGTCTGTGCTAATAAGTACTATGCTAAGCCAGACGGCAGAGGTGAATATGGATATCACGAATCTGTATATATATCAGGCGGAGACAATTGGATATATGATGGTAAATATTATTTATTTTATATATGTGATTGTACATTATTCAAAGGACTGGATTACTGTTGTAAGGGATGATGAGACAGTGATGAAGGACTATCATATCGTATTTGACAGTGAGCCGAAAACTGTAAAAGCTGCACGATGGGGGATAATTGCAGTATCTGTTATCGTGTCTGTGATAACTGGAATAAAAGCTGGCAGGACGATTGGCGTTATGATTTTTATAACAGGAGCTGTTATGTTTTTTATGCCGCATTACAACAGGACGAGGGCGATGGCAAGATTAAAAGATGATGTGTATACAGGATTTTCAGAATGGTTAAGAGAGGTTGCAGTCAATCTTTCACATGCACCGCTGCAGGCGGCGATACAGGAAAGTTACAGGACATGTCCGGCTGTTATTAAACCATCACTTGCTAAATTTATATATGAACTTGATGATAACCCGGCAGATGTAACGCCTTATTATACATTTTTAGAGGAGTTTAAGATACTTGATATCTCGTCTACAGTAAGGACGCTGTATTCGATAACAGAGAATGAAACACAGAATATGAGTGAGGTTATAAGTGGGCTTATCAGTCGAAAATACGAGCTCGTTGATAAGCATGAGGCACAGCGCAATCAGAATAATATAAGCATGTTAAAGTTTGCAGAGTATATACCATTATTTATCGTGTCTGTAAAAATAGGGATAGACATGATGCTTGTTATATCTAATTATCTGTAAACTGATAAAAGCAGAAGGAGGCGTTGTTATGGAGTTGGTTATAGAAGAATTTGGCGGTATGGCAGTGACATTATTATACACATTTGTGATTATCGGTGTATTTGCCGGGCTGGCGGATATATTAATGCGGGTTATGTGAAGCTGGTGTTCTGGAACAGTGGAGGAAAATTTAATCTGGCATGTGTCTTTGACGCAGTAAGGGGGTATTTTGAAATCAATAATTGATGTTTCGGTTTATATTATTGTGATGACAATAATGTGTTTTGTATCGCTTGATTTTATATTAATTAATAAGGATTTAAGTGAGAAGCAAAAGACTATTGATTATATAAAGGATTATGTTGAATTATATGGAACAAGTGTTGATACAGGAATGGTAGAACAGGGACAGGGCAAGATATATGAACTTGGAACAGAGGTGCTTAATACTATCAGTGCTATGGCTGGCAGGAAAGATATAGATATATCTGTGACATATGAGGATTCAACAAGCAGATATTATTATTATAAGATGGATGCTTCCTATTATATCCGCAGTGGGATACTTGGACTTAACAAGAAGCAGAACAGCAGTGTACTTATAAGAACAGAAGCGGAGCAGACATTATGAGAGCAGCAGCCGGAGTGAGTGGAAGTCTTGTAGTCCTTATGATAGTTGTGGCAATACATTACAGCATATTAAGTCAGGAGGTGCGTGACAGAGAGGTTTACCGCGGACTTAACTGTGCATTTGACTATTGTATGGATAAAGGATTTGAAAATAGTGAAATGTTTGTCCAGGAATTTGCAAAGATACTTAATGATATAATGATAACTGATGGGGAGTTAGACATATATCTTGTAGATGGCGGATGGGACAAAGGATATGTTGATATTGTTGTAGAGGAGACATATGAATATGGATTTTGGGGAAGGAAAGGCAGAAACAGATGGGAGAGAGCGTATAGAATCTTTTAGGATGAAGGTGATAAGATATGTTCTTGTGTTAGCAGGTCTTATTACAGGAATCATTGTGTGCATAAGTGTAAAGGTTATGGGCGACAACTATTACCACTATATGTATGATATTAAGATGAGATATTATTCCAAGGATAAAGTAACCTTGAAATTTACGATGGAAGATATAAAAAATACATGCATAGGGAATGCTAATGCAGGGGCAACTGTGTATGCGTTTGATACATATCTGAAAGATAGGAGTCTTCCAGAAGGACAGTGGCAGCTTGAAATGGATGTAAGAAAAGCTGACCTTGTAAAAGTGGCTGAGGCTGATTTTGGAATGTCAGATATGCCGGTTGTAGAAGGGGATATAACTAATCTGTATAACAATACAAAGGCTTTCAGAAAGAGAGATTCAAGCGAGGTTGAATGCAGCAAGACAGTCACGGACAAGTCAGTAACCTTCAATGGGAATGGATATTACAATTATGTTATTCTCGCTGTTGTAAGTAAAGGATATCCGACAGATAACGAATGGCTGTATCAGTATCTGGAACAGACTACGTATAATAAGGCTGGAAGAAAGGTGAGATATACATTCTTTGAATACACACTGATTATGAGATGTGCATCGAGCCAGTACAGGATTAATGATGGACAATGGCAGGATTGGTCAGATATCAGCAAGACTTTTAATTATTCAGATTATAAAGATGGTGATGTTATATGGTTCAGGGCTGTATATGACGATGGAAGTTATTCCGCACCTATAAGCCATATAGTTGCCAAGCTTAATGTGCATGTCGACCCGGCAGGTGGAATTATCAATGGACACGATACCATGTTTACGTGTGTGAGCGATGGCACATATGATGATAATGTGTATATTGCAAGTAATAATGAAGAGATAGAGAAGTTTGACAGAATTGTGTGCGAAAGGGAAGGATATATATTCAAAGGCTTTGAATTTGTCGATGGGTATGGTGAGATTATACAGAAACATAAATATGGTTACAGAATGTATTTGCAGATAACGAATATAAGAACAGGACAGAAAGCTACTGTGACAGAACCGGTCAATCAGGAAATAGCCGATCAGTGTGGAAGTAAGGAAGCGGTGAGGCAGTATTATATAAAGGATTTGAAGAGATTATATGGAGCAAGTGCGAGATTTACATATAAAGATGAGGATATAGTTATTGTTGAACAGAATCAGACATTGTTTTATGTTAATTCAAATCTTCCAAGTGTTACAGTGCGGGCAGTGTGGGAAGGAAAGGATGAACAGCTTCCGGATATAGAGACAAAGGATGACAGGCATACATTGGTAAAGATATCATCCACAAGGTACAAAGATTCACTGATAAAAAGGACAGATGGTGATGATGGGTGGTATAATACAAGCAGTGGATTAAAGCTGTCAGATAACATGAAAGAACATGCAGAGGATATAGCAATGCATATTAAGATTTCATCATCTGGTGAAATATCATTAAAATAAACTAGTATGGTATTTAAAATTAATTATTAATTATATTAAATAAAGCCGCTGTGAGACTAATTAAATCTCACAACGGCTTAGTGTTATTGTTTATCTTTATTGTTGTTGTTGACTTTCATGATAACTGAATCAATTCGTGCCTTAGTGGCATTCTCAATTATGAATTCAAAGTTATCAATCGCAAATCGTTCTCCTGCTTTAGGAATTCTGTCAAGTTTTTCTGTTATGTAACCGCCGATTGAATCGTTGTCATCAGACTGCAGATTACTTCCAATCTCATTATTGATATCATCAAGCTTGTATGATGCATCAATTCTGTATGTATCGGGCGCAAGCTGCATAAATTCTTCTTCTTCGTCCTGATCATATTCATCTCTGATATCACCGACTATCTCTTCAAGTAAATCTTCGGTAGTAATCATTCCGACAGATGAACCATATTCATCAATTACGATTGCAATGCTTATAGAATTCTTCTGCATTTCTTTGAATAAATCGGACGTATTCTTCTGCTCATAGACAAAGAATGGCTGTCTTAATATATTCTTTAATTTGAATGCCTGACCCGTAGGGGCAGTGATAAGATCCTTGATATTAAGGATTCCGACGACATTGTCCGGAGTCTCTGAATATACAGGGAATCTTGAATATTTGGTTTCTTTGTAAGTGTTGATGACATCAAGATAATCAGCTTCGACATCAATAAGTGTCATATCGATTCTTGGAATCATTACATCTTTTGCTTTGGAATCGCCAAAATCAAACAGGTTTTTTATTATTTCTTTTTCGTCCTGCTCAATTACACCATCTTCATGGCTTACATCAACGAATGTCCTGAGTTCAGCCTCTGTTATAGAGTGCTTTACACTTGTTGAATCAACGCCGAACAGCTTGAGGAACATTCCAGCCAGATGGTCAACGATGAAGATGACAGGTGTAAGAATATACATAAGTGCTGAGATAACAGGCGCATATGCAAGTGCAATCTTCTCAGAATAATGGGTCGCGAGTGTCTTAGGTGAAATCTCACCGAATATAAGAACAAGCAATGTGATAATACCGGTTGCTATACCAGTTGCGTAGTTACCCCATATCTTGATTACGAGAGATGTTGTAAGGGTAGATGCACTTAAATTGACAACATTGTTACCAATCAATATCGCTGAGAGCATCTTACCAGAGTTTTCGATAATCTTCTCAACCTTTTCTGCACGCTTGTTACCGGATTCGACAAGAGAACGTATCTTAATCTTGTTGACTGTTGTAAAAGCTGTCTCCGCAGATGAGAAAAATGATGAGAGTGACAATAAAATAATAATGACAATAAACTGAATGATACTATCCGTATCCAAAAAAAACCAACTCCTTTTTGTTTAATTATTGGGAAAGTCTCCCAGAAAGTAATATTGATAATATACAAAATTAATATAAATAAGTCAATACGTCATAGTCTTATAAATGTGTGAATACACTTAAGAATAAGTAAAAAATTAATAAATTTGGAGGCTTAAGTGGTTAACAGAATTATCAAAATGGTACAGACGATAGTTATTGCGTATTTTATATCAGCAATACTTCTTGTTGTGCTGGCACTGGCAGCTTATAAGATGGGAATGGGAGAAAAAATTGTGTCTATAGGCATATATGCTGTGTATATTATATCAACATGTATGGCAGGTCTGATAATAGGTGCTAAAATGAGAAGCGCAAGGGCAATATGGGGGATTGCGGCTGGCGCAGTGTACTATATGATAATATTTATAGTATCATTAATACTGAATAAAGGAATAGCACAGAATGTAAGTGGAATATTGACAGCGCTTGTGCTTTGTATACTTGGTGGATTCATCGGTGGATTTTTTTCTGGAAGTGTAAAAAAATAAAAAGGAAATCTGGTGGCGGTATAGAATCTTAATATTAGGCGCACTTGTATGATTATAGATTGTGGGTGAATATATACAGTTATGAATATAAGAGAAGAGCAGGAAAAAAGAGAACATGAATATTTAAGTCCATACGCCAGTTTCAGTGATATGTCAAGAGGACGTGACAGAGAAGAGCCACAGTGTGACATGAGAACTATATACCAGCGTGACAGGGACAGGATATTGCATTGTAAGTCTTTTAGAAGATTAAAGCATAAGACACAGGTATTTCTTGCACCTACGGGAGATCATTACAGAACACGCCTTACTCATACTCTGGAGGTTGCACAGATTGCAAGGAGCATAGGCAGGGCACTTAATCTCAATGAAGACCTGATAGAGGCTATCGCATTAGGGCATGATTTAGGACATACGCCATTTGGTCATGCAGGAGAGAGAACGCTTAATAAGATATGCCCATTAGGATTTGCACATTATAAGCAGAGTGTAAGAGTGGTTGAAATGTTAGAGAATGACGGAAGAGGACTTAATCTTACATGGGAAGTAAGAGACGGAATACTCAATCATAAGACTACAGGTAATCCTGCCACACTTGAAGGCAATGTTGTACGTCTTTCCGATAAGATAGCATATATCAACCATGATATTGATGATGCGATAAGAGCGGGGATATTTGCAGAAGACCAGATTCCTAAGATATATACAAGTATTCTGGGTAACTCCACTAAAGAGCGTCTTAACACTCTGATTAAGGATATAATTATCAACAGCAGAGGTAAGAATGGAATATATATGTCTGATGAGGTCGGCGATGCGATGACCAGTTTAAGAGAGTATATGTTCAGTAACCTTTATACTAATCCGACTGCAAAGAGTGAGGAAGCCAAAGCGTATAAGCTTATAACAGAATTATACAATTATTATCTTGATAATATAGATGCGCTTCCAGATAACTATAAGCAGTTTATCGATAAAGGACAGCCAAAAGAGAGAGTAATATGTGATTACATATCAGGCATGACAGACCAGTACTGTGTATCTAAGTTTACAGAGATATATGTACCTAAGTCATGGAAGGGTTAATAATGTATTCAAGACAGATAATAGATGAAGTTATATCAAGAAATGATATAGTTGATGTGATTTCAGGATATATAAAACTTAAAAAAAATGGAAGTTCATATGTGGGACTTTGTCCATTTCATAATGAAAAGTCCCCTTCATTTTCTGTATCAGGTTCAAGACAGTTATATCATTGTTTCGGATGCGGAGCTGGTGGCAATGTGGTGACATTTGTTATGGAATATGAGAAGTTCACATTTCCAGAGGCGGTCAAGGCATTAGCTGACAGAGTCAACATGGAACTGCCAGAGGTGGAGTACAATGAGCAGGAAAGACGCGACCGTGGCATAAGGGACAAGCTTCTGGAGATTAACAAGCTGGCAGCTACATATTATTATAAGCAGCTTAGGACAGAGCATGGACAGCTGGGTCTGGATTATCTAAAGAAGCGTGGATTAAGTGATGAGACAATCCAGAGGTTTGGACTGGGATATTCAGCACAGGGTTCATCCGTATACCGATACCTTAAGGAAAAGGGTTATGATGATGACATTCTTAAAGAATCAGGCTTGTTTTCCTATGAGAGAGGAATCACCGATAAGTTCTTTAACAGAGTCATGTTTCCGATTATGGATATTAATAATAAGGTTATTGGTTTTGGTGGAAGAGTTATGGGAGATGCCAAGCCTAAGTATCTTAATTCACCAGAGACAAAACTTTTTGATAAAAGCAGGAATCTGTATGGGCTTAACATTGCGAGGGCATCAAGGAAGGACAACCTCATAATATGTGAGGGTTATATGGATGTCATAAGTCTTCATCAGGCTGGATTTAATCAGGCAGTTGCATCACTTGGAACCGCATTGACGCCGGGACAGGCAAGACTTATGAAAAGGTATACTGACAATGTGCTTATAACCTATGACAGTGATGAAGCTGGAGTTAAGGCGGCTATGCGTGCAATTCCTATATTAAAAGAAGCCGGGCTGTCTACTAAGGTTATCAATATGCGGCCGTACAAGGACCCGGATGAATTCATTAAGGCACTTGGTGCAGAAGCATTTCAGGAACGCATTGATAAGGCAAGCAACAGTTTTATGTATGAGATATCAGTTCTTGAGCGAAACTATGATAGGTCAGACCCAGAGGGAGAGACTAACTTTGAGCGAAGTGTTGCTGGTAAGCTGATTACATTTTCAGAACGGCTTGAAAGAGAGAATTATATGAAGGCAGTGTGCCGTGAGTTCAATATTAATTATGACGGCATGCGTGAGATGGTAGCACATTATGGAAGCAGAGAAGGACTTATATCATCCAAAACAGAGACTGCCACAAGGCAGCAGAATGTGCCAGTGAAGAAGAAGCGCGAGAGTGGTGTAAGACAGGCTGAGAAAATACTTCTTACATGGATGATAGATGATAAGAATGTATTTGCTAAGGTAAGAGAGTACATCCAGCCAGAGGATTTTATAGACCCGCTGCTTAATGATGTGGCTTCCAAGCTTTATGAACAGTTTGATGCAGGTAATGTCAATCCGGCATCAATAATTAACACATATGATACAGAAGAGGAACATAATGAGGTCGCGGCTTTGTTCAGTGCAGATTTAAGTGACAATCTTAATGCGGCAGAGCGGCAGAGAGCACTCAATGACACAGTTATTAAGGTTAAAGGCAACAGTCTTGAATATGCACTTAAAAACACTAATGATGCAAGGCAGCTTCAGGACATAATGACACAACAGGTTAAGTTAAAAAATATTCACATATATTTATAATTTAAAGAGAGAAAGGATACAACAATGGCTAAGAAAAACGAGGCAATTGAGGAGAAGGAAGTAAAAGCAGTTAAAGAAAAGAAACCAGCTGCAAAGAAATCAACTAAAGCTGAAAAAGCTAAAGAAGCAGATCCAGTGGTTGATATGATTGATGACGAAGTACAGTCTGGTGACGACGATCAGGCTGACAGTGCTGCTGAGTCGGCTGCTAAGTTTGAAGAAAAATGTAAGGGACTTCTTGCCCTTGCAAAGAAGAAGAAAAATGTTCTCGATTATCAGGAGATTATGAATTATTTTCTTGATACTGATTTTGAAGCTGACAAGATGGAGAAGGTATTTGAATTCTTAGAGAATAATAATGTAGATGTCAAGATGTCAGAAGATGATACAGATGACGAGGATATTATTCTTGATGATGAGGATGAGATTAACATTGAAAAGATTGATTTATCTGTACCAGATGGAATCGGCCTTGAAGATCCAGTAAGAATGTACCTTAAGGAGATTGGTAAGGTTCCACTTCTTTCAGCAGAGGAAGAGATTGAATATGCCAAGAGAATGGAACAGGGCGATGAGGAAGCTAAGAAGCGTCTTGCTGAGGCTAACTTAAGACTTGTTGTAAGTATTGCGAAGAGATATGTTGGACGAGGAATGCTTTTCCTTGACCTTATCCAGGAGGGTAACCTTGGACTTATAAAGGCTGTTGAGAAGTTTAATTACAGAAAGGGCTTTAAATTCAGTACTTACGCTACATGGTGGATAAGACAGGCTATCACAAGAGCTATTGCAGACCAGGCGAGAACTATCCGTATACCAGTTCATATGGTAGAGACTATCAACAAACTCGTAAGAGTTTCAAGACAGTTACTTCAGGAGTTAGGAAGAGAACCGACTCCAGAAGAGATAGCAGAGGCTATGGATATACCAGTTGAGAGAGTAAGAGAGATTCAGAAGATAAGCCAGGAGCCAGTTTCTCTTGAGACACCTATCGGTGAGGAGGAAGACAGCCATCTTGGAGATTTCATTCAGGATGATAATGTTCCAGTTCCAGCAGATGCAGCAGCATCAACACTTTTAAAGGAGCAGCTTGTTGAAGTGTTAGGAACTCTTACAGAGAGAGAGCAGAAGGTATTAAGACTTAGATTTGGTATGGATGATGGACGTGCCAGAACTCTTGAGGAAGTCGGTAAAGAGTTCAATGTAACAAGAGAGCGTATCAGACAGATTGAAGCTAAGGCTTTAAGAAAGTTAAGACATCCTAGCAGAAGCCGTAAGCTCAAGGATTATCTTGACTAATTAATTGATAATTAGGAATATAAGCATGGAAGGATATAATTTATCGAAGAGGCTTTCATGTGTGGCAGAGTGGGTAAAAGACACTGGCAGTAAAAGAGTGGCAGATATCGGTACAGATCACGGATATCTGCCAATATATCTTGCAGCAAATGGAATTGTTGATAAGGTGATTGCTATGGATGTAAGAAAACAGCCATTGGCTAAAGCTAAGAATAATATCATGAGTTTTGGAGTTGAAGATAAAGTGACTCTTAGACTTAGCGATGGACTAGATAAGCTTGAACCGGGAGAGGCAGATGCTATTACAATCTGCGGAATGGGAGGCAGGCTGATTAAAAATATTCTTACTAACGGCAGAGATAAGTATGATGGTAATACACAGCTTATATTGTCGCCACAGTCAGAAGTGAAGGAATTCAGACAGTTTCTGGCAAGCTCTGGATACTCTGTCATAAGAGAGCATTTTTTAAAAGAAGAGAATCAATATTATACAATAATGGATTGCCGTTATAATCCGGATTTTGAACTCTTTTTAAGATATGGCAAGGACAATCTTATAGGTAAAAATGAAGATTTGCATCTATATCTTAAAAGAGAGCTTGATGTTAATCTGAGAATTCTTAATGCGGTTAGTAAAGCGGGGGCATCAGAGCGTATGACCCAGGTTAATGAAGATATATATTATATCAGAAAGGCACTGGTGAATTATTATGAAGACAATGTTATCACAGCTCGTGAAGGAGAAGCAGAATCAGTTTGATAATAAGATAATTCTTGCCAAGGTTGATGGCAAATTATGTGAAATATCTGATAAAGAAGTTGAAAGCGATGAATGCGAATTCATAACAACTGATACAACAATTGGCAATGAAGTATATAAGAGAAGTGTTCTTTTTATGGCGCTCAAAGCCATTGATGATGTTGATACTGATGAAAAAGTCGGACAGATAAGCGTTGAATATTCAATAAGCAAGGGGTTATATTGCAAAGCAGTCAATGGAAATAAGATAACAGCAGAATTTCTTAATAAGGTTAAAGCAAGAATGCAGGAATGTGTTGCAGCAGACATGCCGATTGTAAAAAGAACAATAAGCACTAAAGATGCTGTAAAGCTTTTTGACTATTATGGAATGAACGATAAGACGCAGTTGTTTAAGTATAGAAGAGGTTCTGTAGTTAATATATATAATCTTGATGGATATGAAGATTATTTTTATGGATATATGGCACCATCAACAGGAATATTATCAGTATTTGACCTGTTTGCGTATGATGAAGGCTTTGTATTGCAGCTTCCTCAGAAGAAGGCACCGCTTACAGTACCGGAATTTGCTCCACCAAAGAAGCTTTTTAATGTATTAAAAGAGACAACACAGTGGTCAGAGATGCTTGATATGCATACTGTCGGAGCACTTAATGAGCATATTGCCAAAGGCGATATAGGGGAGCTTATGCTTGTGCATGAAGCACTTCAGGAACAGAAGATTATGCAGATTGTTGAGATGATTGAACAAAGACCGGGAACTAAATTTATAATGATAGCAGGTCCTTCGTCATCTGGTAAGACAACATTCAGCCATAGATTATCTGTACAGCTTATGGCAAGGGGATATAAGCCACATCCTATAGCTGTTGATGATTATTTTGTCGAGAGAGAGCAGACTCCTGTTGATGAGAATGGTAATTATGATTTCGAAGCACTTGAAGCGGTAGATATAGAACTTTTTAACAGACATATGAACCAGCTTCTTGCAGGAGAAGAAGTTGAGATGCCTACATTTAACTTTAAGATTGGAAGAAAAGAATATAATGGCAATACTTTAAAGCTTGGCAAGGAGGATATTCTTGTTATCGAGGGAATTCATTGCCTTAATGATAAGCTGTCTTACACACTTCCGGTGGAGAGCAAGTTTAAGATATACATAAGTGCGCTTACACAGCTTAATGTTGATGAGCATAATCGTGTAGCTTCTACTGATGGAAGACTGATAAGACGTATGGTAAGAGATTACAGGACAAGAGGTGCATCAGCTAAGAAGACTCTTTCAATGTGGGAGTCAGTAAGAAGAGGTGAGGAGAAGAATATCTTCCCATTCCAGGAACAGGCAGATGTTATGTTTAATTCGTCCCTTGCATATGAGATATCAGTGTTAAAACCATATGTAGAACCTCTGCTGTTCTCAATTAAAGAGGATGAGCCGGAATATTTAGAGGCGAAGAGATTGTTAAAATTCCTCGACTATTTTCTGGTGTGCCAGCCTGAGTATATCCCAATTAATTCAATTCTGAGGGAATTTGTCGGCGGCGGATGTTTTAAAGTGTGATAAAGGCAATTATTGCCTTGACATAACAGACAGGGCTTAGGTATAATCTTAATCAATTATTTATATAATAATATCATATACGAGGTGGAAAGAAATGAGTATAATTTACAAGAGTACCAGAGACGATAGTGTCCAGGTTAAGGCTTCACAGGCTATTCTTAAGGGACTTGCACCAGATGGGGGATTGTATGTTCCAGATTCGATTCCAGCACTCGACAAGAGTCTTGAGGAATTATCTAAGATGGATTACAAGGGTGTAGCTTACGAAGTTATGAAGCTTATGCTTGATGATTTTACAGAGGATGAGTTAAAGCACTGCATTAACAGCGCATATGACTCTAAGTTTGACACAGATGAGATTGCTCCACTTGTTAAGGCTGATGGTGCATATTATCTTGAACTTTTCCATGGCAAGACAATTGCATTCAAGGATATGGCACTCTCAATTCTTCCACATCTTCTTATAACTTCTGCTAAGAAGAATAATGTTAAGAATGACATAGTTATCCTTACTGCAACTTCTGGTGATACAGGTAAAGCAGCTCTTGCTGGATTTGCAGATGTCAAGGGTACTAAGATTATTGTATTCTATCCTAAGAATGGTGTAAGCCCAATTCAGGAGAAGCAGATGGTCACACAGAAGGGTGACAATACATATGTAATAGGCATAAATGGAAATTTTGATGATGCCCAGACAGGCGTTAAGAAGATATTTGGTGACAAGGCACTTGAGAAAGAGATGGATAATGCAGGATATCAGTTCTCTTCAGCTAACTCAATCAATATCGGACGTCTCTGCCCACAGATAGTATATTATGTATATGCATATACAAGACTTCTTGCTAATGGTGAAATTAAAGACGGCGAGAAGATTAATGTAGTTGTTCCAACAGGTAATTTTGGTAATATTCTTGCAGCATTCTATGCTAAAAATATGGGACTTCCTATTAACAAGCTTATATGTGCTTCTAATGAGAATAAGGTTTTATTCGACTTCTTTAAGACAGGCGAATATGACAGAAACAGAGAGTTTGTTCTTACAACATCACCTTCAATGGATATTCTTGTATCAAGCAATCTCGAGAGACTTATATACATGATAGCTGGCAATAGTGCATCTAAGAATGCAGAGCTTATGAATGAGTTAAAAACTGTTGGTAAGTATAGTATAACAGATGACATGAAAGCAAAGCTTGGCGACTTCTATGGCAATTATGCATCAGAGAGTGAAGATGCAGCTATAATTAAGAAGTTATATGATGATACAGGATATGTAATTGATACTCATACAGCAGTTGCTGCTGCTGTATATAACAAGTATAAGGCTGATACTAACGATGACACTAAGACAGTTATAGCTTCTACAGCCAGCCCATATAAGTTCACAAGAAGCGTACTTAATGCTATAGATAAGAAATATGATGCTATGGGTGATTTTGAGCTTGTAGATGAGCTTAGCAGAATATCTAATGTCAAGGTTCCAGCAGCTATCGAAGAGATTAGAACAGCTCCTGTTCTTCATGATACTGTATGTGATGTTGACAAAATGTGCGATAGTGTTAAGAAAATACTTGGAATATAATTTTTTCATGACATTTAAGGCGCGTTTCATGACAAATTAAACATTTTAACCTCCCTATATGTAATAATAGTAATGCATTTTTGCAATATATATTTTTACAGATAGGGAGGAATTTTTTATGCATTTTTGTTTTTATGAGGGAAAAGGTGAGAATTGGTCACATGAGCTGGCTTGGAATCTGATTACAACATTACAGGAGTATGATGCAGGTTCGGTATCGACAAGCAGTGAGTCAACTATCAATGAGACATCAGATTATCTGCTTTCTAGATATATCAAGGAGCACAAGTATGTGGTTATAATAGTTTCACAGAAATTATTTACTGACATGTATGCGCTGGTGGAGCTTGATATTATCAAGAAATTATTTGCGAAAGGTGATATTACTGTATTCAGCATATATGATGGCAAACATATTCCTGTTCTTCCAGACAGGGCAGAGTGGATTAATGATACATGGAAGATACCTATTAACAAGAAACAGGATGAGTCTCTTGCAGCAGGAGTAATATTGGAAAGGGTTATGAAAGACAGACTGATAGAGAGCATGGCTGCTAATATGGTTGAGAATCTTAACAGCAAAAAACAGGGTAAAGCATAGAAAATGCATTGATTGATTTTGTGCTGCTTATTTGATATACTTTGGTTAATATTGAACAGTGCGTGGAATACTCTGGCGCAGAAAAGAGGAACTATGAAGGGAATTATTCTGGCAGGAGGAAGCGGTACGAGATTGTATCCACTTACCAAAGTTACAAGTAAGCAGCTTTTGCCTGTATATGATAAACCAATGATATATTATCCGATGTCAGTACTTATGATGGCTGGGATAAGGGATATTCTTATTATATCTACACCACAGGATCTGCCTAATTTTGAGAGACTGTTTGGAGATGGAAGCAAGCTGGGACTTAGATTGTCATATAAGGAGCAGCCATCACCGGACGGACTGGCACAGGCATTTATAATAGGAGAAGAATTTATAGATGGCGATTCATGTGCCATGGTTCTTGGCGATAATATATTTTATGGCAATGGATTGACAAAGCATCTTAAGAATGCAGCAGCTAAAGTTGATGGGGCAACAGTTTTTGGATATTATGTTGATGATCCTGAGAGATTCGGAATTGTTGAGTTTGACAAGAATGGAAAGGCTATATCTATAGAAGAAAAGCCTGAACATCCTAAATCAAATTATTGTGTTACAGGATTATATTTCTATGATAATCATGTGTGTGAGTATGCTAAGCAGGTTAAGCCTTCTGCAAGAGGAGAGCTTGAGATAACAGACCTTAATAAAATATATCTTTCTAAAGGCAAGCTTGATGTTGTGACATTAGGAAGAGGATATGCATGGCTCGATACAGGTACGATGGATGCTCTCTCAGATGCATCGGAATTCATCCGCGTTATAGAGAACAGACAGGGTATACAGATATCAGCAATTGAGGAAATCGCATATAATAATGGATGGATTAGCCTGAAGCAGCTTCTGGAACATGCAGAAAGTTATGGCAAATCGCCATATGGTGAGCATTTAAGGAAGGTTGCTGACGGAAAAATTCTATATTAAACAAGGACGTTTACATAGAAAAGTGAGGAATATTATGAAGATTGTTGTTACAGGCGGAGCGGGATTTATAGGTTCTAATTTTGTATATTATATGCTGGATAAATATCCGGATTACAAGATAGTATGTGTGGATTGTCTTACATATGCAGGCAATATGTCTACATTAAAGAAAGCGTTAGAGAATCCTAACTTTACATTTTTAAAGATTGATATAACAGACCGAGATGCTATTTATAAGATGTTTGAGGAACAGCATCCTGATATAGTTGTCAATTTTGCGGCTGAATCACATGTTGACCGCTCAATTGAGAATCCGGAGGTATTCCTTGATACTAATATCAAGGGAACTGCAGTACTTATGGATGCATGCCGTAAATATGGAATTAAGAGATATCATCAGGTTTCAACTGATGAGGTGTATGGTGATTTGCCTCTTGACAGACCTGATTTGTTCTTTACAGAGGAGACACCTATACATACAAGCTCTCCATACAGTTCTTCTAAGGCGGCAGCAGATTTACTTGTGCTTGCCTACCACAGAACTTATGGATTGCCAGTTACTATTTCAAGGTGTTCTAACAATTATGGACCATATCATTTCCCGGAAAAGCTTATACCTCTTATGATAGCTAATGCACTTGCAGATAAGCCGCTTCCTGTATATGGAGAGGGACTTAATGTGCGCGACTGGTTATATGTTCTTGACCATTGTAAGGCGATAGATCTTATTATACATAAGGGAAGAGATGGAGAGGTTTACAATGTCGGTGGACATAATGAGATGAGGAACATAGATATTGTCAAACTTATCTGTAAGGAACTGGGTAAGCCGGAAAGCCTTATAACACATGTTGCTGACCGTAAAGGCCATGATATGAGATATGCCATCGACCCTACTAAAATTCACAATGAACTTGGATGGCTTCCAGAGACAACATTTGCAGAAGGAATCAAGAAAACAATACAGTGGTATCTTGATAACAGAGAATGGTGGGAGACAATCATTTCTGGTGAATACAGGAATTACTACGAAAAAATGTATGGGAACCGTGGATAAAATATGAAGATATTAATTACAGGTATTAATGGACAGCTTGGACACGATGCAGCCGAGGAAGCCAAGCGTAGAGGCCACATTGTGTATGGAACTGGAACCACAAGTGAGTACAGCGGCAGTGCCAGATTAATGTGTGAGCTTGATGGATATATCAAGATGGATATCACAGATGAGGCTGGTGTGTCAGAGGTGATGGATACTATAAAGCCGGATGCAGTCATACACTGTGCTGCGTGGACGGCAGTTGACAAGGCAGAGGACGAAGAGTGCAGGGATATGGCTGTAAAGGTTAATGCGGATGGTACGGCTAATATTGCAAAAGCATGTAAAAGAATCAATGCTAAACTTATATATATAAGTACAGATTATGTATTTGATGGAGAAGGTACTAAAGCGTGGGAGCCTGATGAGACAGATTACAGACCGGTAAACCAGTATGGACTTTCTAAGCTCATGGGAGAAAAGGCTGTGGCAGAGACTCTGGAAAAGTTCTTTATAGTAAGAATTTCATGGGTGTATGGAATTAATGGCAATAATTTTGTCAGAACTATGATGAAGCTTTCCGAATCACATGACACACTAAGAGTTGTTAATGACCAGATAGGACTTCCGACATATACAAGAGATTTAGCCTCACTTCTTATGGAAATGATACAGACTGAATGTTATGGATATTATCATGCATGTAATTCAGGAGAGTATATATCGTGGTATCAGTTTGCATGTGAGATATTTAAGATGACAGGATCCAAAGTTAATGTTATTCCAGTTACTACAGAGGAATATGGATTGTCGAAGGCGAGAAGACCTAAGAATTCAAGACTGGATACGGACAAATTAGAAAAAGCCGGATTTAGTGAGCTGGCTGAATGGAAAGATGCTCTGGGTAGATTTTTGAAAGAGGTGCAATAGATTTATGGGACAGATTAAAGTTACTAAATTGCCAATAGAGGGACTGTATATAATTGAACCAGCAGTTCATGGTGATGAGCGTGGATATTTTATGGAGACATATAATCAGAATGATTTTACAGAGGAAGGCCTTGATTATACATTTGTTCAGGATAATCAGAGTATGTCTGTAAAGGGAGTGTTACGAGGATTACATTTCCAGAAGGAATATCCACAGTCAAAGCTTGTAAGAGTTATTAAAGGCAAGGTCTTTGATGTAGCTGTTGATATAAGAAAAGGCAGTAAGACATATGGACAGTGGTATGGCGTTGAATTAAGTGATGAGAATAAGAAGCAGTTCCTTATATCAGAAGGATTTGCACATGGATTTGTTGTATTGAGTGATACTGCTGAATTCTGTTATAAGGTTACAGATTTCTATCATCCAGGTGATGAGGGGGGAATTGCATGGGACGACCCTGATATCGGAATTAACTGGCCATTAAAGGATAACCTTATTCTTTCAGATAAAGATAAGAAATGGCCTGGTTTTAAAAGTCTATGAGATATGAAGATAACAAGATAACATTTATTAATATGTCGGGAATGTATTCTGGCATGGATGATGCGCTGGCAGAATATGCCAGTAGCATTATGCAGACAGAGTATATAGAGTGCAGCGAAATATCAGGAACAGAATGTTATTGTGATGACATGGCGCAGGAGCTGTTAAGAAAAAGAATAAGTGAGCATGATGTATCAGTTAAATCCTTACATTATATAGATAATGGCAACTATCATTATCTTACCAAGATTATGCTTGAACATATGGATGAACCATTTAATCTGCTGGTTATAGACAATCACCCAGATATGCAGAGTCCACTGTTTGGTCCGATTCTTTCATGCGGAAGCTGGGTAAAGGATATGCTTTCTGATAATAAGTACATTAACAGAGTGTGCTTATATGGTGTTAAAGAAGAACTTATAACAGAAGAGATAGTGCATACAGACAGAGTTGCTGCGGCAAAGAGCCAGAATGACATAGTTGATGCATTGGAAGCACAGATTCCATTATATATATCTATTGATAAAGACGCACTCGACAAAAAGGATTATATTACCAACTGGGATCAGGGCAGCATGAGAATAGAAGAACTGGAAAGTCTTTTAAGAAATCTGGCAGGATCATATAATATATGTGGAGCGGACATCTGTGGCGGAATGGATTCACAGATGCTTGAGGCTGTATCACAGAGTGATATAGACAATAATTGTAATGCAGATATAAGAATATTAAAGGCACTGGGATGCGGATAATCCCGGTGCCGATTTTATTTTTTCTTAATAAATTTTATTTGCATTTTTTGTTGACATTAATTAGTGATAGTGCTATCTTAACTATAGCGATATTAGCACTCCATCTTTTTGAGTGCTAACAATCGATGTAAGACATTTGGTATCACACTTCGAGAGGAGGATGTCATGGAATTAGATGAGAGAAAAGTAAAGATTCTAAAGGCAGTTATCAAGAATTATCTTGAGACTGGTGAGCCGGTTGGTTCAAGAACAATATCCAAGTATACAGATCTTAAGCTTAGCTCAGCAACTATCCGTAATGAGATGGCAGACCTTGAAGAGATGGGATACATTGTTCAGCCTCATACTTCTGCAGGACGTATTCCAACAGATAAGGGATACAGATTATACGTGGATGATATGATGAGCCAGAAAGAATCAGAAGTGGCAGCCAGAGAGCAGGATGTCTCAGAGAGGGAACAGAAAGTATCTGACAGAGAGAAAGATGTTGAGTCTATGGCTGATGTGCTTAACAAGAAGGTTGACAGAGTTGAAGAGCTTCTACAGAATGTTGCCAAGGTTCTTGCTAAAGATACTAATTATGCAACTATGATTAGTGCTCCACAGGTTAAGGGCAACAAGTTAAAGTTTGTGCAGCTGTCTAATCTGGAACCTAAGAAGATTCTGGCAGTTATAGTTATGGAAGGCAATGTAATCAGGAATAAGGTGATTACAGTGAGTGAGGATGTCAGTCAGGAAAATCTCCTGAAACTTAATATCCTTCTTAACACATCTTTGACAGGACTTAGTCTTTCAGAGATGAACCTAAGCATTGTCTCACGTATGGAAAGTCAGGCAGGGGAACATATGGTCCTCGTTAAAGAGGTGGTCGATGCAATAGTAGAGACTATCAGCAGTGAGGATAATCTTAAGATATATACAAGTGGTGCAACCAATATCTTCAAGTATCCGGAACTCAGTGATTCTACTAAAGCAAGCGAGCTTATATATGCTCTTGAAGAGAAGAACAGTCTTGACAGCTTTGTCAGTGATAATACAGATGAAGATGGCAAGAATGGTATTCAGGTGTATATAGGAAGTGAGGCACCAGTTGAATCCATGAAGGATTGCAGCGTTGTCACAGCAACTTATGAACTGGCTGATGGTATGAGAGGCACAGTTGGAATTATAGGTCCTAAGAGAATGGATTATGAAAAGGTCGTTGAGAAACTTAAAACAATTCAGAATCAACTGGATGATGTCTTTAAGAAAAGTTAGAAAGGTTGGAGATATAAGTGTCAAAGAAATATCAAGAAGAGACAGCAGATAAAGATGCTGTTGTAGATGAGAAAGTTAATGCTTCTAAGATAGATGATTCAGAGGAAACTAGTGCAGATGTGGATACAACCGCTGCCGAGCAGGCAGATGGCGCAAGTGATGCACAAGACCAGAATGACAGCAAGAAAGCTGCCGATCCAAAGGACGCTGTTATTGCAGATTTACAGGACAGAGTTAAGCGTCAGATGGCTGAGTTTGATAATTTTAGAAAGCGTACTGATAAAGAGAAGTCAGCAATGTTTGAGATGGGTGCTTCAGATGTAATTAAGAAGCTTTTACCTGTCGTAGATAACTTTGAGAGAGGCTTCAAGTCAATAACAGACGATGAAAAAGAAACTCCATTTGCCAAGGGCATGGATATGGTTTACAAGCAGACAATGAAGATGCTTGAAGACCTTGATGTCAAGCCTATAGAGGCAGTTGGTTTAGAGTTTAACCCAGATCTTCATAATGCAGTTATGCATGTTGAGGACGATTCAGTTGGTGAGAGTATCATAATTGAAGAGTTTGAGAAGGGTTACACATATAGAGATACAGTTATCAGACATTCAATGGTCAAGGTAGCTAACTAATTATTATTTTAGATTTTATAGCGCATGTGCGCAGAAAGGAAATATATCATGGGAAAGATTATTGGTATTGATTTAGGTACTACAAATTCATGTGTAGCAGTTATGGAAGGTGGTAAGCCAGTTGTTATCTCTAATACAGAGGGACTTAGAACAACACCATCTATAGTAGCATTTACTAAGACAGGAGAGAGACTTGTAGGTGACCCTGCTAAGCGTCAGGCAGTTACTAATGCAGATAAGACAATCTCTTCTATCAAGAGACATATGGGTACAGATTATAAGGTAACAATTGATGATAAGAAGTATTCTCCACAGGAGATTTCAGCTATGATTCTTCAGAAGCTTAAAGCAGATGCTGAGAGCTATCTTGGTGAGTCAGTTTCAGAGGCAGTTATAACAGTTCCTGCATACTTCAATGATGCTCAGCGTCAGGCAACTAAGGATGCTGGTAAGATTGCCGGTCTTGATGTTAAGAGAATTATCAACGAGCCAACAGCAGCAGCTTTAGCTTATGGTCTTGATAATGAGAAAGAGCAGAAAATTATGGTATACGACCTTGGTGGTGGTACATTCGATGTATCTATCATTGAGATTGGTGATGGTGTTATAGAGGTTCTTGCTACTGCTGGTAACAACAGACTTGGTGGTGATGACTTTGATAATGTTATAACACAGTATATGCTTGATGATTTCAAGGCTAAAGAGGGTGTAGACCTTTCTAAGGATACAATGGCACTCCAGAGATTAAAGGTTGCTGCAGAGCAGGCTAAGAAGGAACTTTCAAGTGCAACAACAACTAATATCAACCTTCCATATATTACAGCTACAGCGGAAGGTCCAAAGCACTTTGATATGACTCTTACAAGAGCTAAGTTTGATGAACTTACTCATGAACTTGTTGAGAAGACAGCAGAGCCAGTTAGAAATGCACTTTCAGATGCAGGTCTTACAGCGGCAGACCTTTCAAAGGTATTATTAGTTGGTGGTTCTACAAGAATTCCAGCAGTTCAGGAGAAGGTAAAGCAGCTTACAGGTCATGAGCCTAACAAGTCACTTAACCCAGATGAGTGTGTTGCAATCGGTGCTTCTATCCAGGGTGGTAAGCTTGCTGGTGATGCCGGTGCAGGTGAGATTCTTCTTCTTGATGTTACTCCACTTTCTCTTTCAATTGAGACAATGGGTGGTATTGCAACAAGACTTATTGAGAGAAATACAACAATTCCTACAAAGAAGAGCCAGATATTCTCTACAGCCGCTGATAACCAGACAGCCGTTGATATCAACGTAGTACAGGGTGAGAGACAGTTTGCCAAGGATAACAAGTCACTCGGTCAGTTCAGACTTGATGGTATTCCACCAGCAAGAAGAGGTGTTCCACAGATCGAGGTTACATTCGATATCGATGCCAACGGTATTGTTAATGTATCAGCTAAGGATTTAGGAACAGGTAAGGAACAGCATATCACTATAACAGCAGGTTCTAACATGTCTGATGAAGATATCGATAAGGCTGTTAAGGAAGCTGCTGAATATGAGGCACAGGATAAGAAGCGTAAGGAAGCTATTGAAGTAAGAAATGATGCTGATTCAATGGTATTCCAGACACAGAAGGCTCTTGATGAAGCTGGTGATAAGCTTGATGCGGCTGATAAGTCAGCAGTTGAGGCAGATCTTAATGCTCTTAAGTCACTTATTGATGGCAAGGAAGCAGAGAACCTTACAGATTCAGATGTTGATGCTATCAAGGCTGCTAAAGAAAAACTTATGGAATCAGCTCAGAAGCTCTTTGCTAAGCTTTATGAGTCACAGGCAGGCGCTGGTGCTGCAGGAGCAGGTCCAGACATGGGTGCCGGTGCTGGCCCAGATATGGGAGCAGGTGCTTCTAACAATGGAGCTCCATACGGTGATGATGTAGTTGATGGAGATTATAAGGAAGTATAATTGATAACTATTAGGGTTACATTACAATTAATACTTGATTATTATTCTAAATAATTTATAATAGAATAGCCGTGGTATTAACTGCACAGGGTAGTTCACTGCTCTGTGCAGTTATTGGCGATTATAACGGAGGTAAACAATGGCTGAAAAAAGGGATTATTACGAGGTATTAGGCGTGCCAAAGGATGCCGATGAAGCAGCGATTAAGAAGGCATACAGACAGCTTGCCAAGAAATATCATCCTGATATCAATCCGGGAGATAAAGATGCGGAAGCTAAATTTAAGGAAGCATCAGAAGCATATGCAGTATTAAGTGATGCAGATAAGCGTCGTCAGTACGACCAGTTTGGTCATGCAGCATTTGACGGTTCTGGCGGTGGTGCTGGTGGATTTGACTTCAATAACATGGGAGATATATTCGGCAGCGATATATTTGGAGATATATTTGGAGATTTATTTGGTGGCGGCGGCAGAAGACGTAATAGTAACGGGCCTATGCGTGGAGCAGACGTAAGGGCAACAGTAAGAATTACATTTGCGGAATCTGTTACAGGTACATCTAAGAAGCTTGATGTAACCCTTAAAGACCCATGTAAGACATGTAACGGAACTGGTGCAAAGCCAGGTACATCACCTGAGACATGCAGCAAATGTGGTGGTAAAGGCCAGGTTGTTTATACTCAGCAGTCACTTTTTGGAATGGTGCGTAACGTGCAGCCTTGTCCTGACTGTAAGGGAACTGGTAAGATTGTTAAGGAGAAATGTCCTGACTGCTATGGTACAGGCTATATATCAAGCAAAAAAACAATCGAAGTTACAATTCCTGCTGGCATAGATGACGGTCAGTGTGTTAGAATACAAGGTAAGGGTGAGCCAGGAACTAATGGCGGCCCAAGAGGCGATCTGCTCGTTGCAGTTATGATCAGCCAGGATCCTAATTTCCAGAGAGATGGGTATAATATATTCTCAGATGTCAGAATCAGCTATCCAACTGCTGTACTTGGTGGAGAAGTTAAGGTCAAGACAGTTGATGGTGAAGTTGTATATGAGGTTAAACCAGGAACGGCTTCAGGTACAAGAGTACGTTTAAGGGGCAAAGGTATGCCTACAGTAAGGAATAAAGAAGTCAGAGGAGATCATTATATTACATTAATAGTTGATATTCCTGCTAAACTCAATGCTGAACAGAAGGAAGCCCTCATCAATTATGAGAAACTCCTGACAGGGGAAGAAGTTCCTCATAAGAAAAAAGGATTTTTTAAGTGATTAAACCGAATGAAAGGGAGATGTTATGAAGGATAATAACGAGAACAACATTGACGAGACATTAGACAATGTTAACGAGTCAACACAGGAAGTTGAAACAGACGCACTTGACAGTGATGGTATTACAGAGGAAGAGGTAGATGATACAGAAGTTTTAGACGATGATGAATCATCTGATGATACACATGTGACAAGATTCCCAGCTAACGATAATAAGAGCTTTGGCGATAAGCTTGCATCTTTAAGCAAGAAGCAGATAGGCTGTATCGCAGTGTTAGCTGTAGTTATTATAGCAGTTATTGTAGCAATAATTGTTCTTGCAACATCTGGTAAGAAAAAGGGACCTACTGTAAGTACAACACCTTCAGCAACAGCAGTATCAAAAGCTACAGAAGCTACTTCAGAGCAGACAACAACAACTCCAGTTGTTAAGGCTGAGAAGGATGTATCTTTAGAAGAGTTACAGCAGACTAATGAAGATGTATATGCTTATATATATATCCCAGGAACAGAGATAGAGTATCCTATCCTTCAGTCTGAGAGCAAGGGCGAGAATTATTATCTTAACTATACAATTAACAATTATTACTCATGGACAGGTGCTATATATACACAGTTTACATACAATAAGAAGGATTTTTCAGATAAGAATACAGTTATATATGGTCATGCTGCTACACGTAACATTAACTCAGTTATGTTTACACAGCTTCACTATTATGAAGATGAGAACTTCTTAAAGGCTAATCCATATGTATATATCTATCAGGGTGACAGACAGCTTAAGTATCAGATATTTGCGGCAGTTCACTTTACAGATGTATTAATTCCAGCAAAGTATGGTGTTAATGATGGTGCATCTTTAGTACAGTTTGTCAATGATGCCAAGACAACATATGGTGGAGTTATTGATGACAGTGTTACAATAGACCAGGATTCTAAGATTATTACATTGTCAACATGTACAATGGTTCCTAACTATGATGATAACAAGAGATTCCTTGTACTTGCCAAGCTTGTAGAGGATGCAATTGTACAGCAGTAAAATCATGAATTAAACAAAAGCAGAGAGTCAGGAAGATATATTCCTTAGTTGGAATTCTTTCTGGCTCTATTGTGATTTAAAAAGAAATGTGATTTATAATGAAATCAGAAACTAAAATCGGAGGCTAAGTTTATATGAATCTAAAAGAGAGAATGGAAGCTGTAAGTAAGCTTAATTTATCACAGTATGAGGTGTTAGATGTACATGAATTAAGTGATATTAATTCGGTAGGTCTTCTTTGCAGACATAAGAAGAGTGGAGCAAGAGTAGTTGTTATATCTAATGATGATAACAATAAGGTGTTCTCCATAGGATTTAAGACACCACCATATAATGATACAGGATTACAGCATATAATAGAACATTCTACTCTTTGTGGTTCACGCAAGTATCCGGTTAAAGACCCATTTGTTGAATTATGCAAAGGCTCACTTAACACATTCCTTAATGCCATGACATATCCGGATAAGACAGTTTATCCAGTAGCAAGCTGCAATGATGTTGATTTTAAGAATATAATGGATGTATATATGGACGCAGTTTTCTATCCTAATATGCATAACAATAAGAAAATCTTCATGCAGGAGGGATGGCATTACGAATTAGAGGATAAGAACAGCGATATCACATATAATGGTGTTGTATATAATGAGATGAAAGGTGTGTATTCATCACCAGATGATATATTATCAAGAATTACATTTGTATCATTATTCCCAGATACTGCTTACAGATATGAGTCAGGCGGAGAACCAGACAGCATACCAGAGTTAACATATGAAGAGTTCAAGGAATATCACAAGAACTACTATCATCCAGTTAACAGTTATATATATATGTACGGAGATATAGATATAACAGAAAGATTAGATTATCTGGACAGGGAATACCTTAACCAGTTTGATGCGGATGAGGTAAATATTGATTCTGAGATTGATTTACAGAATGCATTTGATTCCATGACAGATGAGATACATTATTTTGCTGTTACAGATGATGAGCCAGTAGAAGATAATTCATATATATCATATAACAAGGTTGTAGGTGAGGCGACAGATGCAAAACTCTATCTTGCCATGCAGATATTAGATTACGCTCTTGTCACAGCTCCGGGTGCAAGACTTAAACAGGCACTTGTTGACAAGGGCGTTTCTACAGATGTGTATTCTAATTATGAATCATCAGTGAGACAGCCAATATATTCAATAGTTGCCAAGAATTCAGAGGAGTCAAAGAAGCAGGTATTCCTTGATACAATTAATGAGGTGCTTGAGAGCATTGTCAAAGATGGAATTGATATGCGTATGATTGATGCCGGTATTAATTACTATGAATTCAAGTATCGTGAAGCTGATTTTGGTTCTTATCCAAAGGGTCTTATGTATTATCTTACAATGATGGACAGCTGGTTATATGATGAGAATAAGCCATTCATCCACCTTGAAGAATTAGACATATTTGAACAGATTAAGAAAGAAAAGAATGAGGGATTGTTTGAAAATATAATTAAAACATACCTTCTTGACAACAATCATGGCTCAGTTATCACACTTGTTCCTAAGAGAGGATTATTTGAGGAACAGGCTGCCAGGACAGCTAAGAAGCTTGCAGATTATAAGCTTAAGTTAAGTGACAAAGAGCTTGATGATATTATTAAATCAACTAAAGAATTAAAAGAATATCAGGATGAACCATCAAGTCAGGAGGATTTGTTATCAATTCCTATGTTAAAGCTTGATGACATCGAGAAATCAGCAGAAAAGCTGTATATAGACCCTAAGGATGTCGGCGGTGTGACAGTTGTACATCACAATATGTTTACAAGTGGAATTGCTTATATTACTCTTGCATTTAACTGCAAGCGCGTTCCAGAGGAGCTTATTCCTTATCTTGGATTACTCTCAACAACACTTGGACTTATGGATACAGAGCATTTCACATATCCTGAGCTGTCTAATGAGATTAATATCAACTGTGGCGGCATCAGTTCTGGTGCTTCATTGTACAATGATGATAAAAAGCTTGATGAATACAGCATATATTACGAGATTAAGGGTAAAGCGTTATATGAGAAGATTCCATTCATGCTTGATATGATGAATGAGATGATGTTCAGCACTAAGTTTGATGAGTATAAGAGACTTGAGGAGATTATAAGACGTGTTAAATCAAGACTTGAAAGCTCTATGACAAGTTCAGGCCATATTGTATCTTACACATATGGTACAGCACAGTTCTCACCAACAGGATATTATTCTAACAAGATAAGCGGATATGACTATTATGAGTTCATAGATAATCTTGAAAAGAATTTTGCAGATGTTAAGGAAGAGATTGCCGCTAATCTTGCCAAATGTGTTAAATATATATTTGCAAAGGACAATCTTCTAGTGAGCTGTACAGCAGATGACAATGGCTTCGATAAATATTTCAGGAAGCCAATGGAAGAATTTGCTGGCAGATTAAATGTATCAGAGGAGCCGGTTGCTGTAAGAGAATTTAAGCCATCAAAGGTTAATAAGGCATTCACATCTTCATCACAGGTACAGTATGTTGCAAGATGTGGTAACTTTGTGGAGAAAGGCTATAAATACACAGGAGCACTGAGGGTTCTTAAGATAATATTCTCATATGAATATCTGTGGATTAATGTCAGAGTTAAGGGCGGTGCATATGGATGCATGAGCGGATTCAGCAAGAATGGTGATACTTACATGGTATCATACAGAGACCCTAATCTTAGAAAGACTAATGAGATATTTGAGAATGCCGGCGATTATGTTGCTAATTTCGATGCATCTGACAGAGATATGCTCAAATATATAATAGGAACGATAGGACTTATTGATGTTCCTAAAAATCCGGCTGCCAAGGGCTCAAGGTCATTCAGCGCATATATATGTAATGCAACATATGAAGATTACCAGAAGAGCAGGGATGAGATTTTATCAGCAGATGTTGAGGCGATAAGAAGCCTTGCACCACTTATTAAAGATACAATAGATGAGAATTATCTGTGTGTTGTGGGTAATCAGACAGTGATTGAACAGGAAAAAGACATGTTTGATGCCATTGAACCTTTATTTAAATAGAGATAGGAGAACGTATGAATTTAGATGAAATGCTTGCTGCAAGCGGAATAACAGACGGCGCAGCTAATCAGGGAAATATTAAATCTGGTTTTGTAACTTTAATAGGAAGACCTAACGTTGGTAAGTCAACACTTATGAACAGAATTATAGGTCAGAAGATTGCCATAACATCTAACAAACCACAGACAACAAGAAACAGAATACAGACGGTATTCACAGATGAGCGCGGACAGATTGTGTTCGTAGACACACCGGGTATCCATAAGGCAAAGAACAAGCTTGGAGAATACATGGTTGGCGCAGCGGTAAAGACTTTGTCTGAGGTTGATGTAATCTGCTGGCTTGTAGAGCCTACAACATTCATAGGTGCCGGTGAGGAGAGCATAATCGAGAGATTAAAGCAGGTCAATGTGCCTGTCATCCTTGTCATCAACAAGGTTGATATGATTAAGAAAGAAGAAATTCTTCCTGTTATTGAAAGATATAGAAAAGAGATTGATTTTGCAGAGATAGTTCCTTTGTCAGCAAGAAATGGTGACAATGTGGACGACCTTGTTGAGACTATATTTAAGTATCTTCCATATGGACCTATGTTCTATGATGAGGACACGGTGACAGACCAGCCAATGAGACAGATTGTTGCTGAGCTTATAAGGGAGAAGGCACTTCATGCCTTGAACGAAGAGATTCCACACGGAATTGCAGTCGCAATTGACAGCATGAAGAAGCGTAAGAATAAGAAGATATACGATATAACAGCGACAATAATATGTGAGAAGGATTCACATAAAGGAATCATAATCGGTAAGGGCGGAGAGATGCTCAAGAAGATAGGAACTAACGCCAGATACGAGATTGAGAAGCAGCTTGACTGCAAGGTTAATCTTCAGTTGTGGGTTAAGGTGAAGAAAGAGTGGCGTGACAGCGATATTCTGCTGAAGAACTTTGGATATGATAAGAAAGACAATAAGTAGATGGGAGATTACACTGAGGTTACGGGGATGATTTTGTCGGCACTGCCGGTTGGGGAGTTCGACAGAAGAGTTGTTATTCTTACAAAAGAACGTGGCAAGATATCAGCATTTGCTAAGGGGGCAAGAAAACCTAACAGTGCCCTGACAGGTGTTACCAGACCATTTGTATTTGGAAAGTTTCAGGTATATGAGGGGAGAACTTCATATACGATTAAACAGGCGGAAATAAGCAATTTCTTTGAGGATATTATAACTGACCTCGACTGTGTGTATTATGGATGCTATTTTGCTGAGCTGGCAGATTATTATTCAAGAGAGGGACTTGATGCATCGGATATGATTAATCTGTTATACATGTCGCTCAAAGCACTTGCTAATCCGCATATACCGAATCGCTTAGTCAGGTACATATATGAGATAAGGCTTGTGTTTATTAATGGTGAATGTCCTGATTTCTTTGATGAGAGCTGGAACAGAATTAATCCATCAACGCTTCATGCGTTACAGGTTATAGTTACATCACCTGTAGAAAAGCTTTATACATTCCTGCTGAGTGATGAATGTATGCGTGAGCTTGGTGGAATAGCGGCAGATGTGGTTCATAAGGCTGTGGATAAATATATCAAGTCGGAAGAGATGCTGGTGGAATAAAACCACAGTCTGTTGCATAGCAGACTGTATTTTAATATGGAGGCAGATTTGGATAAGAATCATAATAATCAGAAAAAGATTGCATTGATTAACGATATAACGGGATTTGGAAGATGCTCGGTGGCGGTTGAGCTTCCTATAATATCAGCATTGAAGGTGCAGTGCTGTTTCGTGCCGACAGCGATATTGTCTAATCATACAGGATTTGAGTCATTTTATTTTGACGATTATACACCTAAAATGCAGACTTATATAGATGAATGGAAAAAGCTGGGATTGTCGTTTAATGGTATTGCATCAGGATTTCTTGGGTCAGCAGAGCAGATTCATATAGTAAAGACATTTATAGAAGAATTTGCAGATGACGATACAACTGTTATAGTAGACCCGGTTATGGGCGATTATGGGAAGATTTATTCGACATATACAGAAGAAATGTGCAGCCTGATGAAAGAGCTGGCAGGACTTGCAGATATTCTTACCCCTAATCTTACAGAGGCGTGTATTCTAACTGACACACCATACCATGATGAATGGCACGACAGAGAGTTAAAGGAACTCTCAGACAAGCTTATGGCTATGGGACCAGAAAAGATAGTTATAACAGGCATACAGCAGGGAACATATATCGCAAATTACTGCTGTGAGAAAGGTAAAGACAGCTTTTATGTTAAGACTATGAAAGTTGGCACACAGCGTTCAGGAACAGGAGATATATTTGCATCAATAATAGCTGCTGATGCAGTTAACGGAGTGGAATTCAGGAATTCCGTAAAGAAAGCATCATCATTTATTAAGAAATGCATTTTAAAATCAATTGAGCTGGATATACCATTGACAGACGGCGTATGTTTTGAAGAAGTACTGCACACGCTTAGATAAGAGAGGAGTTACAACAATGGAAAAGAAAATGGAGATTTTATATAAGGTTCATAATAATCTGTATGTCAACCTTACAAACAGATGCCCTTACGCCTGTACATTCTGCTTAAGACAGAACATGGACAGAGTTGGGGAGTCAGATTCACTGTGGCTTGAGCATGAGCCATCAGCCAGAGAGGTTATAGATGAATTTGGAAAGTGGGATATGAGTAAGTTTGACGAGGTGGTATTCTGCGGATTTGGCGAGCCTACAGAGGCATTTGAGGTGTTAAAGGAAGTGGCTGCATATATCAAGAAGACATATAACAAGCCTGTAAGAATTAACACTAATGGTTCTGGAAGCCTTATCAACGGAAGAGATATAGCACCTGAATTAAAGGGATTAGTTGATACAGTCTCAATAAGCCTTAATAATCCAGATGCCAAGAGATATAACGAGCTTGTAAGAAGTAAATTTGGTGAGAAATCATTTGATGCAATGATAGAATTTGCCAAAGAGTGTAAGAAATACGTTCCTAATGTCGTTATGTCAACAGTTGATACAACAATATCTCATGAGGAAGAGGCAGAGTGCCAGAAGATATGCGACAGCATAGGCGCGACATACAGAATACGTCCTTGGGAAGATTAGGACTTGTCATATCATGCCAAATGATATAAAATTATTCTAGTTTTGCTTCATATCCAGTCATAGGAATGAAAGCATGAGGAGGATATTATAATGGAAAAGACAATGGACAAGATAGTAGCTCTTGCTAAGGCAAGAGGATTCGTATATCCAGGTTCTGAGATATATGGTGGATTAGCTAACACATGGGATTATGGTAACCTTGGTGTTGAGTTAAAGAATAATGTTAAGAAAGCCTGGTGGCAGAAGTTCGTACAGGAGAGCCCATACAATGTAGGTGTTGACTGTGCAATACTTATGAACCCTCAGACATGGGTTGCATCTGGTCACCTTGGTGGATTCTCTGATCCTCTTATGGATTGTAAGGACTGCCACGAGAGATTCAGAGCAGATAAGCTTATCGAGGACTGGGCTGAGGAGAACAGTTTTGACCTTGGCGGTTCTGTTGATGGATGGACACAGGAGCAGATGAAGAACTTCATCGATGAGAAGAATATCTGCTGTCCAACATGTGGCAAGCACAACTTTACAGATATCAGACAGTTCAACCTTATGTTCAAGACATTCCAGGGTGTAACTGAGGATGCTAAGAATACAGTATATTTAAGACCTGAGACAGCTCAGGGTATATTCGTTAACTTCAAGAATGTACAGAGAACATCAAGAAAGAAAGTTCCATTCGGTATCGGACAGATTGGTAAGTCTTTCAGAAATGAGATTACACCAGGTAACTTCACATTCAGAACAAGAGAGTTCGAGCAGATGGAATTAGAGTTCTTCTGTAAGCCAGGTACAGACCTTGAGTGGTTTACATATTGGAGACAGTATTGTATCGACTGGCTTAAGGCACTTGGTATCAAGGAAGACGAGATGAGAGCAAGAGACCATTCTCCAGAGGAGCTTTGCTTCTACTCTAAGGGAACAACAGATATCGAATTCTTATTCCCATTCGGATGGGGCGAGTTATGGGGTATCGCAGACAGAACAGATTATGACCTTACACAGCATCAGACAGTATCTGGTGAGGATATGTCATACTTTGATGATGAGTCAAAGGAAAAGTATATTCCATATGTAATTGAGCCATCATTAGGAGCAGACAGAGTTACACTTGCATTCCTTTGTTCAGCATATGATGAGGAAGAGCTTGAGGGCGGCGATGTAAGAACAGTACTTCATTTCCATCCAGCACTTGCACCAGTTAAGATTGGTGTGCTTCCATTATCTAAGAAGCTTAACGAAGGCGCAGAGAAAGTATATGCAGAGCTTTCTAAGAAGTATAACTGCGAATTTGATGACAGAGGTAATATCGGTAAGAGATACAGAAGACAGGACGAGATTGGTACACCTTTCTGTGTAACATATGATTTTGATTCAGAAGAGGACGGAGCTGTTACAGTAAGAGACAGAGATACAATGGAGCAGGAGCGTGTTAAGATAGAAGATCTTAAGGCATACTTTGAAGAGAAGTTCACATTCTAAGAATCAATAGTTGTCAGAGTCATATTAATGATATGAGGTAGATTATGATATGTCCAAAGTGCGGTCAAGAGTATACGGGGGATTCATGTCCACGTTGCGAAGGACCTAAGATAATAGTTAATAATCAGGAATATCTACAACGGAAGATGGAATATGAAAAGAAGCAGGCTGAAGTTAAGTCTGCTTCTTCTTCTGATGCAGATAAAAATGTTAATACAGAAGAGAAGAAAAAGACATCAGGGGAAGAGGTAAAGCCTGATGAAGTATTTAAAAAGATTGTAGACAGGGCAAAGCAGGAAGGCGGCAACGCAGGTAAAGCGATTAGCAGGAGTGCATCTAAACATATGAATCTGAGCATGAAGATGGCTAAGCGTATTCTAGTTGCTCTTGTGGCTGTCACAGCAGTGATTTTGTGTGCAGGCGTTGTTATCAAGGTTGTCAGAAGGAATAACCAGACATTGTATACAAGATACAATGGCAAGATATATAACGTATCAGGAATAGACAGTAAATATGTGTGCGATTATGACAAAGCATATTTTAAGATAGATGGCAAAGATTTTTACGTGCCAGATGAACCAGAGGATGTGGCAGGCAAGACTGTCCTTACCAGAGTGGCATCTGATAATGGAAAGTATTATCTGAGTGAGGTATATGATGAGAGCAGCAACAGATACACATTATATCTGTGGAATAATGATGTGAACTACAAGCTGTCTGAGAATTCCAATAAAAAAAGCATTATGTATCTTTCAGATGATGGCAATGTTGTATACAAAGAAAATGAGATGATTAATGATGTCGGCGGCATGGGAAAGACAAGCCTGTATGTAAGCCAGCTCACTAAGACAGACTCAGGATTTATACCGACAACAACACAGTTGTCAGAGCAGGTGCGCCAGTCATGTGTGTATTCTGACAGACAGCTTGTGATATATAATACAGAAGATGATGTGCTGTATAGCTTCTATTACGGAAAGAATAAGAAAGAATCCGTGATAGACACCGATGTAACAGCTATATACCCAATGACTGTATCAAAGAAAGGCTATTATTCATACAGGGCACCACAGCTTAACACAGATAAAGATGTATCATCGTTAGTCTATGTATCTGACAATAAGGCGAAGCTGTATGACTGTCTTGATAAAAATGCCGTATCCAGCACGATAGACGATACAACAAGTGTGACAGGTGAATATATAGTTACTGACAGTGGCGTGTATTCAATCAATTCATCTGATATAAAATATGCATCTTATAAGAACAAGCAGCTTGGGAAATACAGTGAAGCAGTGTCACTTGGTAATACTGCCAATATATTATATTTTGCGGACAAAGAGACTATAATTGCAGTTGCAGCAGATGGAAATCTTCAGTCTGTTAACAAAGGAACAGCTAAGAATATAACAGATGGCGTCTTAGAGGGAAGTCTCAGTGCTGTCAATAATACAGATACAGGCATAACTTATATCCGTAATAATGTACAGTATTATTATAATATATCATCATCTAAAGAGATGGTTATGACAGAAGCTGCCGGTAATACATCGACATCTGATACATTGATGTACCGTAACAGATTGTACTACTATAACAGTGATGGTAAAATGTGTTCATGCACTGTGCGGGGCAGGGATGACAAGCTTATAGGTGATGTGGAGAAGTTCTGGCTGGGAAAATAAATGTATTGCATCAGGGGGATTTGTGAATATAGCAATATGTGATGATGACAGCGAATTCAGAGGCAAGCTTAAAGAAAGCCTGTCATCGCTGTTAGATAAGACAGAAGGAGTAGTAGAATACAATATTGATGAATACGAGTCAGGTGAGAGCTTTATAGAAGGCTGTGACGTGAGTAACTATGACTGCGTATTCTTGGACCTGTACATGGCAGAAGGTGCCATGACAGGATTTGATACAGCATCAAAGCTGGCACGCAAGAACAAGGATACGAAGATAATATTTCTGACATCTAATGCTGCGCTTGTGTATGACAGCTTTGAGTATCAGCCGTTTTATTTTATACGTAAAGATAACTACGTTGATGTTCTTCCAAGGGCAATCAAGAAGCTGAAAATATTGCTAGACCAGAACGGTGTATTCCTGCTTGGACAAAGAAGCGGCAATGAGCGGATTTCAGTAGGCACGATATGCTACATAACGAGTGACAAGCATGATATATCAATACAGACGACAAAGTATTGCTACGATATGCGCAAAACCATGTCAGAAGCTGAAAAAGAGCTTGAACCATATGGATTTGTCCGAATCCACAAGAAATATCTTGTCAACCTGCGATACGTCAAGAAGGTAAGCACAAGAGACGATACGGTTGTTATGTACAATGATGTTGTGCTGGATATGAGCAGGAGGAATAAGAATGATGTCCTTGAAAAGTATAAGCAATATCAGCGGAGCGTGAAAAATATATGATGAGTTTATTGAGTGAAATAGATTTTATACTGTTTTATAACATTTTAGGCATACTTATTTTTCAATCCGCACTGTTCAATATGACGATTGATGCTATTAATTATTTTCATAATAAGAATAATACTGTGCTTAATTATGATAAAAGAAGGTATATTACAGGTATCGTTATTACAGCTATATTATTGTTGATTGCTGGTTATGGTGCTGTAATATCAGAAGATAATCTGTGGATTTTTGTAATTCCAGATTTAATCATACTTAGTATATATGTGATAGTAACGGGCAGAATTAAGCTGACACAGAGTGCGGTGCTGATTATTATATTGTGCTTTGTAAGTGTTTCATCTATATATTGTTCAATGCTTATACCTGGTTATTATAAGATAATTAATTTAGGAATTATATGTCTTGTGGAGTGTATAGTAATTAACATTTTTATGAAGCTGGATGTACATAGATTTACAAGATATGAAACATTTGTGTTGCTTTTAAATGCGGCTATATCTGTTGTGATAATACATTTTTTGATGGATGTTGATAAAGAGTTGTATCGATACTGCGGAATGTTATGCGTTGCTGTTAACTGCTTTATGGTATTCAGAATGGTTTACAGGATAAAAGATTCACAGCAAAAGGAACGTGAACAGATAAAGACAATCAGTGATTTACAGTTGCAGAATCAGTATTTGAACAGCGTATACATTATGGATGAACACACAAGGAAAGTTCGTCATGACCTAAAGAATCATATGAATACTATGCGTACTTTATTAGAAGATGAGCATGAAGGACGTGTGAAGACAATTGAATACATTAATCAATATGTAAAACAGACATCGCTTATGTATGAGACAGTAAAAACGGATAATAAGGTCGTAAATGCTGTTATCAATTCTAAATTATTATATTGTGCGGAAAATGGAATTAATACATCTGTATCAGTGTGCAAAGATGTCAGTAATCTATCAGATGTAGAAATCTGTACTGTATTGGGTAATTTATTAGATAATGCAATAGAGGCAGAGTTGAAGAATGATGAACACGAAAGAGAAATTCAATTAAATATCAACATGGAAGAAGATATGCTTAATATATTCGTAAAAAATAAGATAAAGGAATCGGTTCTTGCAACAAATCATGAATTGAAAACAACTAAAAAGGATGCAAAGAATCATGGAATAGGCATGAAGAATATATATGATATAGTTACCAGACATAACGGCTATATTGATGTATATGAAGAGGCTGATTACATATGTTTTAACTTGCAAATTTAAAAAAATTTACCGCTTGTGCCAAAATTAATACCGTTCGTGCCAACCCCTCTTTTAATTATTTAGAAGAGGGGATATTCTTATATTAAGAGTTACTTCAACACATTATACAATCAGATAGGAGGTACGAACTATAATGAGGAAAAGTTCAATAAAGAGCAAAGTAACTATGTTTATCAGTTTAGGGGTATTGGTGGCAGCGATGGCAATGCCTGTATTTGCAAATAATCATACGGATACAGCCTTTGCATTTAATTTTGGCAATGGATATTGGCAGACAACACCAGAAAGAATTAAAGAAGACGATTCATATGTATATATGAAGTGCACTTCAAGTGTTTCTGCAAATGATACATACGATGCATGGGCATGGGGATACAATTCGGATACCGGAGAGATATTTGAATCAAGTGGTGTTTACAGATTCTATAGCGGAGCTGAAAAATTAATGATTAATTACATCAATGAAAATGATGGTGATTATGCTTATATAAAAGCACGTCATTCAGGTTCGGGAGTAGGTAAGTTTAGCGGAGTATGGAGTCCAGATAGTATTTAAAATACTATAATGGTTGAAGTAACTCTTATTTACACATAAAATTAAATATATGTGCTTGGACTTTTTGATATGTCTTAATGAGATTAAATTAAATTTATTAAGAATTAAGGTTATAATGAATAAATTGAATTTTAATGAAAAGTGAACAGAAGTATATGGAGGATGTAATGAAACAACAGCTTAAAACTGAGTGGGAGCGTATGATTAATGGCAGAATGTTCTGGATTTCTATATTAGTTGGGTGCGTTATATCTTTAGTGCAGATAGTTATGGAAGTTATTCCGAGAGCGTTGGATATACTTGGAGTTTATAGTGGCAGAGTGGGAGAACCACGGAGTATGTATATGTACTGGATGGGGATGAACTATGCAAGTCCATATAAGGAGATATTTCTGACAATATTACCTATATTAGCTATGATGCCACATGCGTTATCTTATTATATGGATTGTAAATCTGGATATGTAAAAAGTGTATATACAAGAACTAAAAGGATTAATTATTTATCTGCAAAGTATATAATAACATTGATTAGCGGTGGAATAGTTATTATTATTCCGTATTTGCTTAACCTTTTGATATCGATTTGTATGTTACCAGCACTTAATCCAATAAGAAATGGACAATATCACTCATCTGGTTCTTTATTCCAAGGAATTTTATATAATAAACCAGTGGTATATATAGTTGTATATTTGATAATTAATTTTGTTTTTGCTGGAATGTTTGCAACGATTGTTCTTACTTTTACGCATATTATTGATAATATTTTTTTAGTTAGTATGATGCCATTCATAGTGTGGTATGGACTGGCTATAATAAATAAATGTCTGATGATAAAGGGTATTGAGATTAATATTAATCCTATGACTATAGTTGACATGTCACAGCCAACTATAATTAAAGGATATGAGTTGATTGGTACTTTTTTGATAGTTGCTGTGCCAACATTTGTTATGTATTTTATGAATGGGGTGAAGTCAGATGCTCTTTAAAAATAAGAAAATTATTATTATAGCTGCTACAGTTGTTATGTGTATTATAGTAGTAATTGTGAGTTATTTTACTTATGATATTAATAAAAGATTTCCAGAACCGGTTGAGACTTATACATATACTTATGATAGTCCAGCGGATGAGGATGGATTAATAATAACTCCAATAGAATGTAAATTATATGATTATAAGGATTATGAGGAATTATATAATTATTCCGGAGCATCTAGTGGATTTGAACAAGGAATTGATTCTGATAAGATTAGAGCATTAGTATTCAAGATTCAATATGAAAATATTACATCAAGTGATATAACATATAGAACTACTGATTTTAGTATGGTCGCTAAAAATAGTGGCGCTTTTAATGGAGCACTGCCTGAAGGAGGAGTCTATAAATATACGATAAAACCTGGAGAAAAACAGATAGTTACATTATCTACTGTTATAGTTGAGGGAAGCATTGCGAAAAAGAAGTGGATGAATAAACTTAATTCAGATACATATTACCTAGTGTACTGGTGGTATCCATATGTTAAAAGATTAGGGTTCGATGTTAATCATGGATAGATTTATGTATGAATTATACAGATAATATTTATTTTTACCACATTCTCAGAAGTTTTTGTTATGGAAACTTTGATTATTATATTATTGTGGTTTAAACAGTCTGTGTATAGTTATGGCTGAGTTGTTGTGTTTGAATGTGAGACATAATATAGGAATGTTGTTGAAGGAGGCTGTATGGAAAATATAATAGAAATCAAGGATTACTGTAAGAAACTGAAAGGCTCAGAGGTTCTTAAACATATCAATCTTACATTTACAGGTGGTAATGTGTATGGTCTCAAGGGAAAGAACGGCTCTGGTAAAACAATGCTTATGAGGGCAATATGTGGGCTTATATCACCTACAAGCGGAAGTGTTGTTATCAATGGCGAGACGCTTGGCAAGCAGATTTCTTTTCCGAGAAGTGTGGGTGTGCTTATTGAAAATCCGGCATTTATACCGGGATATACAGGATTAAAGAATCTGGAAGTGCTTGCAGATATCCAGAAGAGGATAGACAAGAAAAAGATATGTGAAACTCTTGAAAAAATCGGACTTGACAGTGACGATAAGAGAACTTACAGAAAGTATTCACTGGGAATGAAGCAGCGACTTGGAATAGCGGCGGCTGTTATGGAAGACCCTGATATCGTTATATTGGATGAACCTATTAACGCACTTGATGAAAGCGGAGCTATGCAGGTTCGTGAGATTTTAAAGGAACAGAAGGAGCGAGGTGCTATCTGCATAATCGCGTGCCATGATTCAGAAGAGCTTGAATATCTGTCAGACGAGATTATCCAGATTCAGGATGGAGAGATAGTTTCGTAATAAAAAATTGGGGTTTTGACTGTAAAAGTCAGTGTAAGTATTGATAATTCTGTTAAAAATGGGTAAGATAATAAGCAAGATAATAAGTAAGATGAGGTGATTATATATGAATAATTATGTACCACCATATACCATTTCAGACAGAATGCTTCAGCTTGTTTCGGACATTTCTGAAAAAGTTGGTAGAATTAGCAGCTATTCAGAACTCGAGTCTAAACCGCATTTAAGACGAAATAATAAGATTAAATCAATATATTCATCATTGAAAATAGAGGCTAATTCTTTATCGTTGTCAGATGTCAGGGATGTTATTAACGGACATTTGGTATTAGGCGATGAGAAAGAGATACAGGAAGTTAAGAATGCGTATGCTGCATATGAAAAAATCCCGGAAATCAATCCGTCAAGTATTAAAGATTTAAAGAAGATACATGGGTTAATGACATATAAAACAGTTAATGAATCGGGCGAATTTAGAAAAGGTGAAGAGGGGGTATTTTCAGGAGATACATGTATATTTGTAGCACCACCGCCTAATATGGTAAATGAACTTGTGAAGAATTTGTTGTCATGGGTTAAGAAGAATGAGGGCATTGTACATCCGCTTATTATGGCAGCAGTTTTTCATTATGAATTTGTGTTTATACATCCATTTGCTGATGGCAATGGAAGGATGGCAAGATTGTGGCATACTGTGATTTTGTATAGGTGGAGAAATGTATTTGAATTCATTCCATTGGAAAGCCAGATTGAAAGATTTCAAACGGAGTATTATGATGCAATAGCCAGATGCCATGTCAATGGTAATTCTGATGTGTTCATAGAATTCATGCTTGATATGATTAATCAGATATTAGATGAGGTTATTGAGCAGGTCAATATTGTCAATGCGGGTGTATCGGAATATGTTAAGCGTATGCTTGATATTATGGAGTATGATGTGCCATATACAGCCAATTCAATAATGGCAAGATTGGGACTCAAGTCAAAAGAAACTCTTCGTAAGAATTATTTGAATCCAGCTATTGAATTAGGTCTTGTTAAAATGACTGTTCCAGATAAACCACAGAGTAAGAATCAAAGATATGTAAAACAATAGATTGAATTATTACAGATTATTTAAATTGAATATTTAAGACCCATAAGGCATAGATTGTTCTAAAGTAAATCGGAGTATGTGACATAGATGAAATCAGGATGTTCGTACATACTTAAGATTATTAGTGGCAGTCTGTGCCTTATTATTATGCTTACAAGTATATTGCTTAGTGCGCCTATGGCGGTCTATGCTGTGCAGGAAGACTATACTGATACAGCGGCTGGTGTCAGCGGACAGGATGGGGATGCACTGGGGTTGTCGTCTGCAAGCGCAGTGCTTATGGAGGCTTCAACTGGACAGATAATATATGAAAAGAACAGCACACAAAGTGTTGCGCCAGCGAGTATAACCAAGATAATGACGCTTTTGCTTATATTTGATGCATTACAGAATGGAAGTATCAAGCTGACTGATGAGGTAACTGTATCAGAACATGCGGCATCAATGGGCGGCAGTCAGGTATTCCTTGAACCTATGGAAGTCCAGACAGTTGATACCATGATTAAATGCATAGCTATGGCGAGTGCAAATGATGCATGCGTGAGCATGGCTGAATATATCGGTGGTACAGAAGAGGCATTTGTTGAAAAAATGAATGAGAGGGCAGCAGGACTTGGAATGCAGAATACGCATTTTGTCAATAGCTGTGGACTTGATACAGATGGTCATGTGTCAAGTGCCATGGATGTTGCGCTTATGAGCCGTGAACTCATCAATAAATATCCAGAAATCCACAACTATTCAACAGTCTGGATGGACACAATAACTCACACAACAAGACGTGGCACATCTGAGTTTGGTCTTACTAACACTAATAAGCTTATCAAACAGTATCAGTGGGCAACAGGTTTAAAGACGGGTTCAACCAGCAAAGCCGGATGTTGTCTGTCTGCCACAGCTTCAAAAGACGGAATTGATTTAATAGCTGTTGTTATGACAGCTCCTAATTCAAAGACACGTTTTGCTGAGGCTATATCACTTCTAAACTATGGATTTTCCAACTGCTACATATATAAAGATGAACAGCCAATAGAATACGAATCGCCTGGTATATCCGGCGGCGTAAAAGAAACATTGGAAACAGCACCGGAAAAATCATTCAGCTATCTTTTCCTGATAAAACCCGATACAGGTAAGATTGAGAGAAAAATTGAATTAAGTGAAGATATTGCTGCACCTGTTAATGAGGGCGACCAGGTGGGCTGCGTGATATATTCTTATGAAGGAAAAGAGCTTGGCAGAATTCCAATCATATCAAATGAAAATGTGCCAAAGGCTACATTTTCCGATACAATAAGAAAAGTGATAAATGGCTTTTTCTAAAAATATGTTTTGGCTTAATTCTGTATTATTTTGTGCATAGCACCAAAGAAATAATATATAATGGATTTTTATTTAACCTTAGATGAAATAAAGCAAAAAGTGTAGTTTAACGAAGTGTAAAACGCATGATTTTGGATTTTTTCAATAAAAAATATCTGAAAAATCCCAGCCACCGCAGGGGGGAGATAATATAATAAATTCCTTGATAAATCATATATGAATTTCCGCATTTTTGTGGTATTATAGACCGAGATGATTATAAGTGGTGCATTGTACCCACCTGACATGGTGTGGGGGTTGTGCCACAGCAAGGAAAGATACGATATGGATTTATTTGACTACATGCGTGAGAATACCATGAAGAATGAGTCACCTCTTGCATCAAGAATCAGACCTAAGACACTTGATGAGGTGGTGGGACAACAGCATATCATAGGCAAGGATAAGTTACTGTACAGGGCTATCAAGGCAGATAAGCTAAGCTCAATCATATTCTATGGACCACCGGGAACAGGCAAGACAACACTTGCCAAGGTTATAGCACATACTACAAGTGCAGATTTCATGCAGATTAATGCTACAGTTGCCGGCAAGAAGGACATGGAAGAGGTCATAGAGAAGGCTAAGAATAACCTTGGAATGTATGGCAGGAAAACTATCCTTTTCGTAGATGAGATTCATAGATTCAACAAGGGACAGCAGGATTACCTTCTGCCATTTGTTGAAGATGGAACAATAATACTGATAGGGGCTACGACAGAGAATCCGTATTTTGAAGTTAACGGGGCTTTGATATCAAGGTCAATTATATTTGAGTTAAAACCGCTTGATAAAGATGACATTAAAGTGATTCTTAAGAGGGCGGTTTATGATAAAGAGAATGGCATGGGAAGCCTGAATGCAGATATTGATGATGATGCACTTGATTTCCTTGCCGATATATCGAATGGCGATGCAAGGAATGCACTGAATGCCATTGAGCTTGGCGTGCTTACAACAAGTCCGTCAGAGGATGGAAAGATTCATATTACATTAGAGATTGCACAGGAGTGTATACAGCGAAGAACTCTTAAATACGATAAAGATGGTGATAACCATTATGATACAATATCAGCATTTATCAAGAGCATGCGTGGTTCAGACCCGGATGCGGCTGTGTATTATCTTGCAAGAATGCTTCATGCAGGAGAAGATATCAAGTTTATAGCAAGAAGAATTATGATATGTGCAAGTGAAGATGTAGGCAATGCAGACCCACAGGCACTTGTCGTTGCAGTGAGTGCATGTCAGGCTATAGAAAGGCTAGGTATGCCGGAGGCAAGAATTGTGTTGTCACAGGCGGCAACATACGTTGCGTGTGCGCCTAAGAGCAATGCTGCTTATATGGCTGTTGACAGGGCATTAGATACAGTTGAGCATGAGAGAAGTTATCAGGTCCCACCACATTTGCAGGATGCACATTATAAGAGTGCTGGCAAGTTAGGACATGGTGAAGGATATAAGTATGCACATGATTATCCTAACCATTATGTGAAGCAACAGTATCTGCCAACAGAACTTATGGGCACGACATTTTATGAGCCGACAGATAATGGCTATGAGAAGAAGATTAAGGAACATTTAAAGAAGATACAATCGGAGGCTTGATTGCTGGATGAAGGATTATCTTAAGCGTTTAGCCAGAGGAATATTTAGATA
>JBNMKL010000019.1:0-51793 GCA_050874305.1 Lachnospira sp.
CGCCGTCGGTGAATAACCTACAGCAGTTCTTTTTTCGTGCCGTCAAGGGTGGCGTCAGACTATCTCATCATAAAATATCTACAGTTTTCAATGTTCAAAAGTGTCTTTTTGTTTTTTCATATGTCATTTGACACTATCTATCAGTTACCCTGCTCAATAATATCGCCGTTAAAGGTAAATGTGTTCTCAAGGCTTATTGTCTCACGGTAACTCTTAGTGGAATCACCATTAATCATAATCTTGACTGAATCAATATTGCCCTGTGCACACAGCGTATTGACTATTGAATATATAGGTATCTCATTAGACACGTTAACCATCTCTGTGATGAATACAGAGCTTAAATTAACATAACATACATTATCACTTACAGAGATACTAAGAACCTTAAGGTCTGATGGCAATGTGGCTGACATATTAGAGTCAGATGGTCCCTTAATCAGATTCTCAACAAGAATCTTCTCAAGCGATGTACTCTTGCCTACAGCTATACTCTCGTTCTTAGTAACTAACTGTGTTCCAAGCTTATTAGCATAATAGAGTGTCACAGTCTTCCACTCTACATTCTCAAGATTCTCATCCGAATCATCTACGAAATCAGATGGTGACATAAGTCCTATATGCGAACCATCCTTGTAAGATGCAGGAGAACCGTCAACATAGAATCTCACATATTCTATACCGTCAATCTGCGTAAAAAGCTTAACCACGCCAGCCCTGAAAAGAAGCTCATCTGCTGTATTCATCACGCCATATTCCTTATTGAAATATACATAGACAACATTCTGCACAATCTCTGTCTTTTCCATATTGACAATATCTGGTTTTAAAGATACACAGTCATCCTTCTTGATGCTCTTTCCCATCTGGTCAAACAGCTCGCGGATGAGTTCTTCCTTATCCTGTGTCTGTGTCACATACTCACTTGTTATAAGCTTATTGCCTGATGCATTCTTATAATACACGCTGTATGTCGTACCCTTTTCCTTGCCACAGCCTGCAAGAACACCTATAGATGCCGTAATGCATATACACAGCACAATATATTTAATTGTCTTGATATAATTCTTAACTGCCAAATCTATCTCCTATCTAACCGACATAATTGAGTGGTATTCTCACAGTAAATGTAGTTCCGTTACCCTCTTCACTGTATAACTTAATAGTTCCATGATGAAGCACAACAATCTGCTGCACAATCGCAAGTCCAAGACCAGTTCCTCCTGTCTCACGCGACCTCGCCTTATCAACCCTGTAAAATCTGTCAAATACCATGTCCTGGCTCTGCTTAGGAATACCAATTCCTGAGTCCTCAATTCTTATATAAAGATACTGGTAATCTGCATTCAGTGATACATGAACCCATCCATCATTGATATTGTACTTGATAGCATTTTCAACAAGATTAGATACAACCTGTGTAATCTTAACCTCATCAACCTCTGCTACTACAGGCCTGAAGCTCTCAAAAAGTATCTCAACATTCTTTTTCTCTGCAAGCGGAGTAAGCCTTTTAAGTACCATCTCAATAAGCTCGTTGATATTGACTGACGATATATTAAGCCCTCCGGCTGATTTATCCATTCTTACAATAGATAAAAGGTCTTCAATTATCTTGCTCTCACGGTCTATCTCTTTAGTTATATCCTGCATGAATTCCCTGTATAACTCAACAGGCGCATCCGACTGCATATTAAGCGAATCAGCAAGCACCTTGATTGATGTAATAGGTGTCTTTAACTCATGCGACACATTCGATACGAACTCCTGACGGCTCTCATCAAGGCTGTTAGACTTGTCCATAATCATATTAAAATTATCAGCGAACTCACGAATCTCTGATGAACCTCTGCCTGAGACACGCTTGGTTGTGTAACCGTTAGCTATACTCTCTATAGTGTCCATTGTCCTTCTGAATGGCCTGAACATGAAAATGTATACAAGGGCAAGAACAATAGCCATAACCACTACAATCGTGACAATTGATAAGAACACCTGATCCTGCACATCACTTTCAAATGTCATTACCCTGCTTATATTAGAATCCGCAACAAGCGCACCGATTATACTGCCCTCATCATTGTAGATAGGAACAATCGCCTCAATAGTACCTGTCTTTCTGTAATAGAGCGACGTGCTTTTACCCGATGAAAAGGCATTCATTACACCTGAATTGATAATATTCCTGCCATACTCTGATGAGTAAGAATCGTACATGATTACATATCTTTCATCAACCACCCTGAATCTTACATACTCCATCGCAGAATACTTTTTAAGATTGTTGTATGTGCCGCCAATCTCAGCATTCTTCAAAGATGAATATGCCGAAAATTCACCAGAAATCATGGCTGACTTATTCTGAAGCTCTGCCCTTTCCTTCTCAAGGATATTCGATGCATAGAATTCCCTTGATACAAGCTGGAGAACTGTAAGTGCTGCACATACCAGCACAAGAGTGATTATATACAGCCTCACCCTTGAACTTGCAATCACATGTAATATATCTTTAAAAAACTTCTTTATATTAGACATTATAGTAATAACCTACTCCCCAGCGTGTATGAACATACTTTGGCTCACTTGGATTTTCTTCTATCTTCTCTCTCAATCTTCTGACATGGACATCAACCGTTCTTGCATCGCCCGGATAATCCTCGCCCCATACAATCTTAAGAAGGGCATCTCTTCCGTATACCTTTCCCGGATTCTTTATAAGAAGCTCTATAATATCGAATTCCTTGGCTGTAAGATTAATCTCCCTGCCAGATATATATACTCTTCTTCCGTCACAATCAACTCTCATATCGCCTGCAACGATAACAGATGAATTGCTCTTAGGCATCTCTTTCTTGGAATTACGGCGGAGAATCGCTTTAATTCTGGCTTTTACCTCAAGTATATTAAATGGCTTGGTAATATAGTCATCCGCACCATACTCTAACCCAAGAATCTTATCCATATCATCGCCCTTGGCGGTAAGCATTATTATGGGAACCTGCGAGAATTCTCTTACCTGCTGGCAGACCTGCATACCATCTATAACTGGAAGCATTATGTCCAGAAGAACCATATCATAATCATTCTCTCTTATCTTATCAACAGCTTCCTGTCCATCGTAAGCCGCATCAACTTCCATTCCGTCCTGTTCAAGACTGAATTTCAGTCCCTTAACAATCAGTTTTTCATCATCGACAACTAAAACCTTATTAGCCATAACACACAAGCCCCCATAAAACTTACTCTTAATAATCTATACTTATATAATTCTATACTCTTATATAATCTTTTATCTTCTCAAATGCAGCTTCTTTAATTCCAGTGACATTCTTAATATCTTCTATTGAATTAAAAAATCCATTCTTCGTTCTGTAATTAACAATATCCTTAGCCCTTGATTCACCTATTCCCGGAAGAGATGTAAGCTCACTCTCCGATGCAGTATTAATGTTAATCTTAGAGGTCATACCAGATGAAGCCGTATCAACATTCACCGTAGGTTCCTCTCCCTCGGCTGGAATATACACCTTCTGTCCATCTGCTATCTTATCAGCAAGATTGACAGCACTTATATCTGCCCCTTCCACATAACCACCTGCGAGCTCAACTGCCTCATATATCCTTGTTTCCTCTGGCACTCTGTACACTCCGGGATTAGCAACAGCTCCACATATGTAAGTATATATATTCTTATCTTGTGTAGTGGGTTCTTGTGAAAGCTCTGTTGTCTGCGTGGCAGACGGCTTGGTAGATATGCTGTATTCATATTCTGGATCACCGCCGTTGCTCATAAGCCTTGACAGGCTGTAGACAATGCCAGCGGCAACAATAAATACACATGCAGCGATGTATCTGTAATTATTCTTATTGTTAATTACTCTATGAATTATATTATTTTTCATGATATTCCTCCATTCACAATAACGAAGCATCTAATCATTATATGAATTTCAGAAAAACATAGCGTACTTCTATATTTTACATAAATAATTTTTAGATTACAAGTGCAAATAATCAATAAATATAGTATAATATTTTTTGACTGCTTACATGGCAGTTTATTATTGATTTTATGGAGGTTTATTTTGAAATCACTCAATACACGTCGTAAAAGATTTCAACTGCTAGACGATGAGCCAGGAATTATCCCAAGTGGTAATATCACCTACTTCATCGCATTTTTTTTGCCGCTTATCGTATTCGTAGCAGTCTACTACATGAAAGATATATTCCCATTCGGTGACGAGTGTTATCTTCGGTCAGATATGTACCACCAGTATGCACCTTTCTACTCTGAGCTGTGGAACAAGCTCCGCTCTGGTGAGACACTCACATACTCATGGGATATCGGTATGGGAACTAACTTCATATCGCTGATGGCATATTATCTTGCCAGTCCGGTCAACTGGATTATAGCGTTATTCCCACAGAAATACATGATTGAGATAATGAATGCACTGATTATAATAAAGCTCTCGCTTGCAAGTGTTACATTTTCTTACTATATCACTGAGCATTTCAATACAAAAAAATGTACTGTAGCAATATTCTCAATATTCTACGCAGTATCTGGATATGCATGTGCTTATAGCTGGAATATTATGTGGCTTGACTGTATCGTGCTTCTCCCACTTATCATGCTTGGACTTGAGAATCTCGTAAAGAAGAACAAAGGATTTCTCTACTGCATATCATTAGGCTTATGTATATTTACCAACTACTATATATCAATAATGGTCTGCATAACTATAGTAATCTATTTCATAGTTCTTATGCTTACTACAGACAGACTTTCAAGCCCTGTGCTCTATCTTAAAAAGATTGTAAGATGGGGATTTTATTCACTGCTTGCCGGTGGACTTGCCGCATGCTTCCTGCTTCCTGAGATATACACATTCTCACTTTCAGCATCCAGCAGCACAACATTTCCACAGAGCTGGACAGCTTACTTTTCAGTTGTAGAGATGCTCACAAGACAGCTTATGTACGTTCCTGTACATCTTGGTCTTGAACACTACCCTAATATATTCTGTGGAGTCGGCGTATTTATCCTTATCCCGCTCTACATTATGGATAAAGAAGTAAAGCTTTCTGAGAGAGTCGGCAAATGTGCCATACTTCTTATATTCCTGTTATCATACAACATCAATGTATTCAATTATATCTGGCATGGTTTCCATTTTCCGAACTCTCTGCCAGCAAGACAGGCATTCATATATATATTCTTTATCCTTGCCATGTCATATGAGGCTTTCTACCATCTTAAAAAGATATCAGACAAAGCCTTCGGTGGTGCTGTATGGGCTGCATTGATATTCGTATTTATTGCGTCCGAATTATTCAAAGATTCAGATACTTATACATTCAAGACATTCTATATAAGTGGATTGTTTATCATCCTCTATGCAGCTTTGCTCTATATCACAAGACGAAGCAGATGCCGTTTTCCTTATGCGTTTGTTATCGCACTCACACTTGTAGTTGTAGAGAGTGCCCTTAACCTCAATGCTACAGGACTAGGAACAACAAGCAGGTCAGCTTATCTTGCCGACTATGATGCAATGAATGAAGTTATGGACACTGTTGCAAGCGAGGATTCATCATTCTACCGTATGGACAAGGTATTCGGCTCACGCTCCAAAAATGATGGTGCCTGGCATAATTACAAGACAATATCAACCTTCTCTTCAACATGTAACGAGGGAATGTCGACACTGTTTACTAACCTTGGGCTTGAAGCCTCAACTAATGCATATGGCTACAATGGTTCAACAATGGTAACTAACTGCCTGTTCTCAGTGAAGTACCTTATAAGCAACACCACTCTTGCCACAGATGATTTATTCTCATTCGTCACAGCTAATGATGGTCAGTATGTATACAGGAACAATTACACTCTTCCTGTCGGATATGCTATTGACCATACGCTCAATGAAAAGGAATCGCCATCCTCTGTGTACAACGGAATTGAGAACCAGAACAACCTTATTGAATCGCTCACAGGTATAAGCAATGTATTCGAGCTTATGTATAATTACAGCTCAACAACAGAGGCTGAATTCACACCAACACGCAATGGCCACATGTATATATACAAGCCAGAGAACACTACTGACTTTTTATCTGTGACAATCAACGGAAAGACTTACACATACAGCAGCTTAAAGAACGATAACAGAATTATCGATGCAGGTTATGTGACAACTAATGACCAGATAAGCATGGGTGCTGAGCCTGCTTCTTCATACAAGGTCTATATCTTAAATGAAGATAAATATATGGCAATGTATGCAAAGCTTAACTCAAGTGCATTTAATGTTGAAAGCTTTTCTACCACTAAGTTTACTGGCAATATAAGCACATCATCTGACGGAACCTTCCTCTTTGCAATACCATATGACAAGGGCTGGTCTGTATATATTGATGGTAAAAAATGCCAGACTTATGAAGCATTCGGCGCACTTCTTGCAACTGACCTTACCGCAGGAGAACATACTGTAAGATTAAAATATGTTCCTGTTAATTACATTAAAGGTTGCATTACTACTATACTTTGCATTATTATATTAATTGCTGTCAGCTTACTTAAAAAGTACAGATACACAGCGATTATCAATAGCAGCAAGCTTCCACCGGTTGTTATTGATATACTTAACAATGATGATGTAATATGCAAAAGAACTCCTAAGAAAATCGTAACGCTTACAGAGCTAAACGATATGGATGATTTTGATAATATCGAATTGGATGAACCTGAATCTGATGACGATAATGAATAATTACAACTATATTTTATTAACTACATGGAGGAATCAATATGAAATTATGGGGCGGACGTTTCACTAAAGAGACAGACAAACTTGTTAACAACTTTAACGCATCTATCTCATTTGACCAGAAGTTCTACAGACAGGATGTACGTGGCAGCATTGCACACGCTAAGATGCTTGGTGCTACTGGCATTATCTCTTCTGAGGAAAGCAGACAGATTATAGAAGGTTTAGAGGGTATTCTTGCAGATATTGAGAATGGAACCCTTGCTATAAGTGATGAGTACGAGGATATCCATACATTTATGGAAGCTACTCTTATTGAAAGAATCGGCGATGCCGGCAAGAAGCTTCACACAGGAAGAAGCCGTAATGACCAGGTTGCACTTGATATGCGTCTGTACACAAGAGACGAGGTTCGCAATGTCAATCATGAGGTAAAGGAGCTTATGGCTGTTATACTCCGTATCATGAAGGAGAACACTAACACTTACATGCCAGGTTTCACACATCTCCAGAAGGCACAGCCAGTAACTGTAGCCCATCATTTCGGAGCTTATTTTGAGATGTTTAAAAGGGACAGAAGCAGACTTGATGATATCTACAAGAGAATGAACTACTGCCCTCTTGGTGCCGGAGCACTTGCTGGTACTACTTACCCACTTGACCGACAGATGACAGCAAGACTTCTCGAATTTGATGGCCCAACACTCAACAGTATGGATTCTGTATCTGACAGAGACTATGTTATTGAATTCTTAAGTGCACTCTCTACTATTATGATGCACCTCAGCAGATTTTCTGAGGAAATCTGTATCTGGAATTCTAATGAATACAAGTTCATTGAATTAGATGATGCATACAGCACTGGTTCAAGTATCATGCCTCAGAAGAAGAACCCTGATATTGCAGAGCTTGTACGAGGCAAAACTGGACGTGTATATGGTGCTCTTATGAGTATTCTCACAACTATGAAGGGAATTCCTCTTGCATACAACAAGGATATGCAGGAAGATAAGGAGCTTACATTTGATGCGATTGATACAGTTAAAGGCTGTGTAAGTCTCTTCAAGGGCATGATTGATACTATGAAGTTCAATCCAGCAAGAATGGAGGATTCAGCTAAGAAGGGCTTTACTAATGCCACTGATGCCGCTGATTATCTTGTTAAGAAGGGTGTGCCATTCAGAGATGCGCATGGATATATCGGACAGCTTGTCCTTACATGTATCGACAAGGGAATCTCTCTTGATGAGCTTCCTCTCGAAGAGTACAAGGCTGTATGCCCTGTCTTTGAGAATGATGTATATGATGCAATCAGCTTAAAGACTTGTGTTGAAAAGCGTCTTACTCTCGGTGCTCCTGGCCCGGATGTCATGGAACATGTAATCAAGTTATGCGATGAGTATATGAATGAGGATTGATAGATAAATCAAAATTGCAGGTGAAGCTTTAATATTGCTTCACCTGCAATTTTGATTATTAATATTATTTGTAATCTTACTCAGCTTTCCATGCATTTGTAAACTTAGAATAAATCTCAGTAATTTCGTCAGGAGCACAAGCATTATCTAATTTAAGATAATCCTCTTTTATCTTCTCATTATTACAATTACAATAGAACTTAGCAACATTAATCCAATATTCAAAAGCCAAACACAGATAATCATACAAATCATCGCATTTCACCATGCGTTTTTTCCCTGATGCAAGCAATTTCTCTGCCAGTTTTCCATCACTATCTATATGATAGAAAAACCAAAGAAATTTTCTAAATCCATCCTGCCCTTTTCCGAAGCTCTCAAGATTTTCTTCAAGTTCAAATCTGTTTATAATATTCATTTTAAAAAAATTACCATTTTCTAATATATAAAATTTATTTCCCATGTAAAACTGATGAATTTCACTTATAAATGCATCAAATCGGTCATTGGCAATTCCTTGTTTAATATTATTTAATCCGCCTGTTTTTAACATAATACTTACATTTTGTGGAGAATGATGAAAATTACTACATTGTTCTAACATATTTGTTAATATATCCTTTTTCTTGCAAGAACATATGCTATCTGCCTCAAGCAAAGATTTATAATAACCGCACTTATTACCATTAAAATTAAAAACAATGTCACCCGAAACAAATATTTTGTTTTTATTCATGTTTATATCAGATAAAAAATATCCTTTGCCATTTTTACTCAAATGTTCCGTATATATCTTTTTGTATAGTTCCCAAATCTCTGCACAATTATCATATTCATAATCCTTTGCTTTCCTATTTTCCATAGCTAAGTACTCTCTTTCTCTTATATGTAATTTATATGTTATTACCTTTAAAAATTTATTAATTTAAATGTCTAACTACTTTTGGTCCAGAAAATCTCTCCTGAAAATTAAATGTATAATCATTTGTATAAAAAATACCAGCGATAATACATTCCATATCGTCAAGAATTCCATCATGGTTATAATCAAATGTTGGGACTAAACCCTTTACCTCAGCTTGTGCGTATTCATTTGCAACAGCACTTAATGCTGCAACATAATCTTCATCGCTTGTTCTATTATCTTCATTCTTATTCGTTGTGTTAATAATAGAAGCTTCGCCGTCTCCATTATAATTAATTGAAAGATGAGCAACGCTACCGTCGTAGTCAATATATGAGTTTTCATACTTACTTGTATCGAAACCTAACTCCTTGAGAGCTAAGATGACATCATTATTAACTGCACCGTCAGGGAATGTATCTCCAGATATTGTTACAGTTCCAAATACAGGAGCTGCTGTAGTCGCTTCTGTAGCTTTTGTTGCTCCTGCTGTTTCCGCAGATGTTTCTGCTTTTACAACTTCCTTATTGTCAGACTTTGTCTCATCTTTAGCTGCCGCTACTGTTGTTTCCTGTTGTGATGCCTTAGTTGTTGCCTGTGTACTCACTCCCGCATTAGTAGCAGTTGCATTATTGCCACATCCCATAAGAGTACCTACTGCTACAGCAGCAATTAATACTGAAGTTATTAAGTTTTTCTTTTTCATTGCTATTCTCCTTATATAATATATATTGTGGAATTAGATATTCATATATCTAAAGCCTATGTTGTACAACATATGTTGTACAATTTTGTTAAGTATACATCATATGATGTACACTGTCAACAGAGGTGATTACATGGGATACTATACAAGATTAAGAGATTTAAGAGAAGATAGAGACCTTTCTATCCGCAAACTTGCAGATATATTATACATGCAAAAAACTACCTATCACAATTACGAAACAGGCAAAAGAGAACTTCCATTCGAGCTTGCAATCACCTTGGCAAAATTCTATAATGTATCTCTCGATTATATAGCCGGGCTTACCAATGACCCGGAACCTTCATATAAAAAATAAGCGTATATGTGCATTTATCACACATATACGCTTATTTTTTCATCTATGCTCCTTAATCATCATAAGGCAGACAATCATAAGTAGTCCTGCTGATATCCATATTGCCCTAAGGCCTACATAGTTAGACAACACGCCGCCTATTCCTGCACCAATTGCAAATATAAAGATAATTCCATAATAATGCAGTGCTTTAAACAGGTCTTCTGAATTCCTGCTTCTTATATACTTAGATATGCTGTCTGTACCGCTTCTTAAATTACCTATACACATAGTACTTGCATATGCATATCCTCTTACCTTACGGAAAGTCTGCACCTGCATTGAACATGAGAATGATACAAGCATGTTAGCCAGCATGTTATATCGTGACGGTATGAATCCAACTGCAAGAAGTATAAGAATCTCCATCACAACTATAATCTGTCTCCAATGGATTCTTACACTCTTCTTGTACTTATTGCCAATCTGCTCTGCTACAAGCACACCTAATGCAAACGATACAACTGGCAGAAGATACTGCAATCCCTTAAACCAGTCTCCCATCATAAGATGCTGGCTCATAAGAACCACATTACCTGTCTGCGCATTGGCAAATACGTTGTCACGCACATTATAAGTGTACGCATCCTGAAATCCACCAGACAAAGCAAGAATCGAACTTAACAGAAATGTCTCAGATGTCTGGAATATCTTTTTTTGCTTTTCCTTATCCATCGTATATCACCTTAATTCTAATTATACTCTTACCTTAGTTCCCTTGGTATCTCTGTGAGCAAGCTTCATCTTGCCAAAATCAATCATCTTCCCCTTATACTCCATAGAGAATTCATCATTCTGTCCGAGCAGGAACACATCTTCCACGTAATCATCCTTTGATAATTTGATTCCACGCACACCTACTGCGGATTTCTTCTTCATAGGAACATCTGTAAGTGGGAACTTTAAGAATACACCTGTATTCGTCTGTAATATAACATTTTTATCGCTGATTACTTCCTCAACTTCAACAACGCTTCCATCATAGTTAAACTTAGAGTATGCTTCAACCCTCACATCTGTCTCTACGATACTTATAACCTTATCATCATCTGCAAGCTTAGTAGCTGCAACAGTCTTCTTGGCAACATCAAACTCATCAGCTTCAACTATCTTCATCATTCCCTGGCTTGTTGTAAATAACAGCTTCTGACCTTTTATCCGTTCAAATGGACACATGTATACAATATACTCTCCACTGCTGTCATAATTACCAAGATTATCTATAGGAACACCTTTATCCCTGAAACGTGTGCTGAAAGGTATATCCTTAATCTTAATCTGGTGAAGAAGTCCATTATCTGTGAATATACATATCTTGCCATCATTCATGCATGAGAATATATATTTGTATTCACTGTGGACAGCCTCTTTATTACGCTCGTATGCCGCCATATCGATAGTCTTGGCATAACCGAATCTGTCCATGATAAACATAACTTCCTGAACCGGAATCTCTTTCTCCACGAAGACTGCCGCCTCTGCATTCTCTATAGCTGTTCTTCTTGGCACGCTGTATTCCTTCTTAATCTTTAGAAGGTCAGCCTTGATAACCTTTGCCATAGCATTTCTGCTTCCAAGAAGCTTCTCATACTCAGCGATTTTCTTTAAGCACTCATCATATTCTTTCTGGAGTGCAAGAATCTCAAGACCGATAAGTTTATAGAGTCTCATCTCTAATATGGCAGATGCCTGTCTTTCAGTAAAATCAAGCTTTGATGCAGCCTTCTTAGAAGCCTCGCTCTTAAACTTAATCTCATCTGTCACACCATTGATAAGGCACTCTTTTGCCATCTTAAGGTTAGAGCTTCCTCTTAATATCTCTATAATAAGGTCGATAATATCACATGCTCTTATAAGACCTTCCTTAATCTCCTTATTGGCAAGCTCCTTGTTAAGCAGTGTTGTATACTTTCTTGTTGCAAGCTCGAACTGGAAATCAATATGATGCTTAATAATAGCCTTAAGTCCTAATGTCTCTGGTCTTCCATTGACAATCGCAAGCATGTTAACGCCAAATGTGTCTTCAAGCTTAGTCTTCTTAAACAGAAGATTTTTAAGATTCTCAACATCTGTATTCTTCTTTAATTCAAGGACAATTCTTATTCCCTCTTTAGATGACTCGTTAGACACATCTGTTATATCTGTAGTTTTCTTTGATTCCACAAGGTCTACCACATCTGATATGAATTTACCGATATTAGCACCTATCATTGTATATGGAATCTGGCTTATGACAAGCTTATCCTTGTCACCCTTCTTAGATGCTGGCTCGAAATCAACCTTACCACGTATTTTTATCTTGCCCATTCCACACTCATATATATTCTCAAGCTCAGACTTATTAATAATTATTCCACCTGTCGGGAAATCCGGGCCTGGCATATATTCAAGCAGTTCCTTAGTTGTTATATCCTCATTGTCCATATATGCACACACAGCATCGACAACCTCGCCGAGATTGTGTGTAGGAATATTGGTTGTCATTCCGACAGCAATACCATCAGCACCATTGACAAGTAAGTTAGGCACTCTTACTGGAAGAACTTCTGGCTCTTTTTCTGTCTCATCAAAGTTAGGCACGAAATCAACAACATCTTTATCGAGGTCAGCAAGGTATACGTCCTGTGTGAACTTTTTAAGCTTGGCCTCCGTATATCGCATGGCGGCTGCTCCGTCACCTTCTATTGAGCCGAAGTTACCATGTCCATCGACAAGAGCCATTCCCTTCTTGAAATCCTGTGACATAACAACGAGTGTCTCATATATTGAACTGTCGCCATGTGGATGATACTTACCCATTGCATCACCGACAATACGTGCAGATTTTCTGTGAGGCCTGTCATAATTAAGTCCAAGCTGGTCCATAGCATACAGGACACGTCTCTGTACCGGCTTAAGACCATCTCTGACATCTGGCAGGGCTCTTGCAGTTATTACGCTCATTGAATAGTCAATGAAGGATTTCTGCATAAGCTCTGAATACTCAGTTTTAACAATATTCTCAGCCATCTTTATCTCCATTCTCAAATCTATCTATACTTTATATCAGATGTCTGGCACAGGTAAGTTTTTTTACATCAAAAGCTTATCTGCATCACCTACATCCTATCAGGCATCTATCTCAGCTTCATTAGCATGAGTATATATGAATTCTCTTCTAGGTGGCACGTCACTTCCCATAAGAAGCGCTGTTACCTCTGTTGCCATTCTGGCATCCTCAATCTCCACCTGCTTTAAGATTCTTGTCTCTGGATTAAGTGTTGTCTCCCATAACTGTTCAGGATCCATCTCTCCAAGTCCTTTATATCTTTGCAGTGTGAATGTACCAGATGCATGTGACTGTCTGTATTTTTCCAATGCCTTGTCATCATACAGATATACGCTGTCACCCTTCTTGCCGCCTTTGCCCTGCTTGTCCGATTTTTTCAATTCTGCCTTGTACAGAGGTGGTGTTGCAATATACACATGTCCCTGATTGATAAGCTCTGGCATGAATCTATAGAAAAATGTAAGAAGCAGTGTATCAATATGTGCGCCATCGACATCGGCATCAGTCATGATAATAATCTTGTCGTATCTCAACTTCGATATATCGAAATCATTGCCATATCCTTCAAGGAAGCCGCAGCCAAATGAATTAATCATTGTCTTAATCTCGGCATTGGCAAGCACCTTGTCTATACTTGCTTTCTCAACATTAAGTATCTTACCTCTGATAGGAAGTATCGCCTGGGTTCTTCTGTTTCTGGCAGTCTTGGCTGAGCCACCGGCGGAATCTCCCTCTACTATGAATACCTCACATTCAGATGCATCCCTGCTCTCACAGTTGGCAAGCTTTCCATTAGAATCAATCGAAAACTTAGGCTTGCTAAGAAGATTAGTCTTGGCCTTCTCTTCTGCCTTTCTTATCTTGGCAGACTTCTCCGCACATGCAATAACCGCCTTTAACTGCTCAAGATTCCTGTCAAAATACATCTGGACTTCATCATTAGTCACAGCACTTACAACAGTTCCCGCATCCGGATTATCAAGCTTTGTCTTTGTCTGTCCCTCAAACCTTGGTTCAGGGTGCTTCACAGCAACTATCGCCGTCATACCATTTCTGACATCAAGTCCTGTGAAATTAGCATCTTTATCCTTTAATATGCCAAGCTCTCTGGCATACTGGTTGATAACCATTGTAAACTTCGATTTAAAGCCTGTTATGTGTGTTCCGCCTTCCTGAGTATATATGTTATTACAGAATCCCAGAATATTCTCCTCGAACTCATTGACATACTGGAATGCACACTCAACCTCTATTCCATCTTCACTCTTCTTGAAATATATTATATCTGTTACAGTTTCCTTGCCGCTGTTAAGCTCCTTTACATAAGCCCTGATACCATCTGGCTCTGAGAACTCTTCGCTCTCCTCGCTTCCAGAACGCTTATCTTCATAATATATAGTAAGACCCGGATTAAGATATGCTGTCTCATGCAGACGGCTCTTAATCGCATCCCCCTTGAATCTTGTCTTCTCAAATATCTCCCCGTCTGGCAGAAATGTTACTGTTGTACCTGTATCATTCTTTCTGCATGTGCCGACCTTCTCAAGCGGTGCACATACCTTGCCCCTCTCATATCTCTGGTGATACACAACACCATCAATTCTTATCTCAACTTCAAGCCATACTGACAGTGCATTGACAACTGAAGCACCTACTCCGTGAAGTCCGCCAGATATCTTATATCCACCATCACCGAATTTACCACCGGCATGAAGTACTGTAAATACAACTTCAACTGCCGGTATTCCTGCCTTTGGATGGATTCCGACCGGAATTCCTCGTCCATTATCCTTGATTGTCGCAGAACCATCATCATTGAGTGTCACATAGATTTTGTCACAATATCCAGCCAGATGCTCATCAACAGCGTTATCTGCTATCTCATATATAAGGTGGTTAAGTCCTTTAGTTCCGACACTTCCGATATACATTCCCGGACGCATTCTTACTGCTTCAAGGCCTTCCAGAATTGATATACTGTTAGCATCATAATTTTGTTTAGACATTTTAATACTCTCCCGTTAAACCTGTATTATTTCAGATACTGATTATATACATCCTCAAAATTCACATCAAACATATCAGCCTTTGATGTCTTCTTTAACTTCCATACGTTCTCATTAATCTCTACGTAATGCTGCTTCTCGTATTTTTCAAATGTATTATTGAAAAGCTCAAGGCGTTTCTTCTCTTCCATTGAAGACTTGTTAGCCTCAGTCTTTGATTTGTCATTATCACTGCTGCACTTGATAATGTAGTATTTACCATTAGCCTTGATAATATCACTCACTTCGCCCGTAGCAAGATTATATGCAGCCTCCTCGAAAGCTGTATCAAGCTCGCCTCTTCTACATTCTCTCTCGTACTCATCAGGATTATAGTCCCTTGCCACGACATAGAACACTTCGTCCTTAGCTATTCTTTCCTGTGCCTTTTTGATATCATCCTCGTTATCTGTGCAGATGTACTGGATTCTTATAACTCTTGCATCATCATAACTGACTTCAACATTCTCTGATGTAGTCATATCGCTGTAGAGTGTCTCTGCTACCGCAAATGCTGTAAACATATTGGTAAGCTTATCCTTTGTTATAGAATGATTATTAATCTGATCCTGTGTCAAAGATGAATAGAATGCATCAACTGCATTGCTGATACCTTCTTTCTGTGTTCTTGACAGTGCCGTTCCCTTCTCTTTAGCAAGCATATTCATGCAGTATATTCTTTCAAGCTTGGCTTTAACCTGCTCTTTAACATAATCATCAAATGTAACATCACCAATTGACTGGCTCCATATATCTGTTCCGAATAATTTTTCATATTCCTTTCTTGCATCTGAAAGGAGTATATCCGCCTCACACATATCAGCTTTCATGCTGCCGACCTTGCAGAACTCAGTCTTTTTCATTCCAGTTGATATATATATGAACTTTCCATTAAAGAATTTCATATATCCGGCAATAAGTAATGCCACAACAACAACGACTGCAATAATTGTAATCTCTGTCTTTCTCTGTTTTCTCATACAGCTCTCCTATCTATTATTTGTGGTAAGGTTCATTCTTCATAATCCTATATGCCCTGTAAATCTGCTCTAGCAGTATCACTCTCATAAGCTGGTGTGGAAATGTCATCTTAGAAAAACTGAGCTTCATATCTGCCCTTGATAACACTTCCGGCGCAAGTCCAAGTGAGCCGCCTATAACGAATGCAATGCTGCTGTGTCCCTCAATTCCCAGCTTGTCTATACATTCTGACAGTTCAACTGAGTCAAGCATCTTTCCTTCTATTGCAAGCGCACACACATAGTCTGAATCCTGTATAGCCTGCAGGATTCTTTTTCCCTCTTTATCTTTTATCTGTGCATTGACAACATCACTCGCATTATCTGGTGTCTTTTCGTCCTGAAGTTCAACTATCTCTAACTTACAGTATCTTGAAAGTCTCTTTGAATATTCCTCAACGGCTTTGACGTAGAAATTCTCTTTTATCTTACCAACGCATATTACACGAATCTTCATCAGCCTTCCACCACGAAATATCTGCCATCATCTAATTTGAATACTTCTAATTCATCTTCAAGCTCTTCATCTGAAAGCGAATCAACATCCATGCCCTCTTCCTCAAGATACTCGCGCACCATTGATATATCATCAAAGCACTGTGCAAAGCAGTCCTCAAGGAATTCCTTTGCCTCCTCTATTGTCTCCGCTACAGGTTCATCGAATAACTTCTCCTGGTCTCTTAAAAATACCTTTGCACATTCTAATAATTCATTATCGTTCATTGTTATATTCCTCCAGATTAATTAATACTTTTTCAACACTGTCTGTCTCAAATCTTCCGTGTTTTTTTACATCATCTACTGCTGTGTCCATAACGTATGAATGATATACGCTGTCAAGCATCTCGCAGTCATTATAATTATCCCCGAATGCCATGCACTCTTCTGGTTTAATTCCAAGATATTCCATAACCTTTCTTACTGCGTTACCTTTATTAACGCTCTTATCCATGTAATCAAGGTACTGGCTTCCTGATACAGTAGCCGCTGCCTTCTCTCCCCATGTAGATATAAGGTAATCCTTAGAATTATCTATACCTGACAAATCACAGATTGCGACCTTTAATATATCCTCATTGATTTCCCTGAAATCCTTAATTACCTTTGCCTTATATTTAACAACCTTGGTCATCCTGTTAAGATATTCCTCACTCTTAGGAGATATATAGGCGTATTTCTCACCTGATACAAGTACCTCACAGGATGGAATCTTATTAACATCCTCTATTATGTCCATCGCAAGATTATAATCCATCGGTGTCTTTACAATTGTCTTATCTTTATATTTAACTAATGCCCCATTCTCCGCTATATACATAAGCTCATCTGCCACTGGCGCAAACAACATTCTAAGGCTCTCCACCTGCCTGCCGCTCGCTGGTGCAAATATAACCCCTTCTGCTATAAGCTTTCTTACAACATCAATAAGTGAATCATCAACACTCTGTGCACCATTGCGTAGAATTGTTCCATCCAAATCGCTTGCTATAAATTTAATCATATATTCCTCTTTACAATACATCCAACTATAAAAACTCTTTAATCTCCTGATACAGTCTTCCAACCGGAAGCCCGACTACATTATTATAGTCTCCGTCAATTCCTTTAACATATCTGGCAAACATCCCCTGTATTCCATATGAGCCTGCCTTGTCCATCGGGTCTTTTGTGTCGATGTATTCTTTTATCTCAGAATCACTCAGCTTATAAAATTCTACATCTGTCTTTTCATAAAACGAATGAATCCCGCCAGAAGATACAATTGATACCCCTGTATAGACCTGGTGTGTCTGTCCAGACAATGATTTAAGAGTTTCAAATGCCTCCTGCCCTGACTTAGGCTTTAAAAGTATTCTGTCATTGAAACTTACTATCGTATCTGCACCTATCACAATGCTGTTATCTTTGGCATAATCATCCAGCTTGTCATACACAGCCTTTGCTTTCTTCAAGGAAAGCTCCATAACAACCTCATACGGAATCTCCTTAGAGGTTGTCTCATCTGTATCACTTGTCATAACGACATATTTTAATCCAATCTGCGACAGAAGTTCTCTTCTTCTCGGAGAACTTGATGCTAATATTATTGATTTCATATATATCCAGCCTTTTTATTGCATTGTATTACTATTTTAAAACATACTATATATTGTATCATCAATATTTTAAATCATCAATATGTGTTTTCGCAAAAAAACAGCCAGCCTATGGCAATACCGCCACAGCACTGGCTGTTCATCAATTCATATTTATCAGATTAATTCTACGACTACTTAGAAGAAAGACTTCTGTTCATAGCTGATTCCATGGCATCTATTGATGCACGGATGATATCGTGATCGATACCAGCTCCAAAGTACTGCTTGTTATCCTCACCTGTGATACCTACATATGCGATAGCACTTGACTCTGAACCCTTATTGTTAAGAGTGTGCTCTTCATAGCAGCATACTTCGCAAGGCTTGTTAAAATGCTTTGAAAGTGCATTACTTACCGCATCGAGACGGCCATTACCAACAGCCTCTACATCAACCTTCTTGCCATCCTGCTCGATTGTAACAGTTGTTGTTATACCATTCTCCTGCTTGAAATGTACCTCTGTAATCTTGAATACTGGTGTGTACTTCTTATAACGCTTCTCGAATATCTCAAGAACTTCTTCTGGAGAAAGCTCTTTGTGCTGTACGTCTGATACATCTTTAACAGCATATCCAAGGTCTTCTCTCATCATCTTAGGGATTACCATTCCAAAGCTGTTCTCAAGAACGTATGCAACACCGCCCTTGCCTGACTGGCTGTTAATTCTGATTACATCTGAATCATATGTACGTCCTACATCTTCTGGATTGATTGGAAGATATGGAACTGTCCAGTGCTTAGTATCATTCTCTATTCTGTAATGCATTCCCTTAGAGATCGCATCCTGATGTGAACCAGAGAAAGCAGCGAATACAAGCTTACCACAATATGGCTGTCTGTCGCCTATAGTCATCTGTGTAAGTCTCTCATAAGTCTCTGCTATATGTGGAATGTCTGAGAGGTCAAGCTCTGGGTCTACACCCTGTGAATAAAGATTCATGGCTAATGTAACTATATCTACATTACCAGTTCTCTCTCCGTTACCGAATAATGTACCCTCAACTCTGTCTGCCCCAGCAAGTACTGCAAGCTCTGCATCAGATACGCCTGTTCCTCTGTCGTTGTGAGGATGGACTGATATAAGAACATTCTCTCTGTTATGAAGATTCTTATCAAAATACTCAATCTGTGAGGCAAATACATGTGGAAGTGACATCTGTACTGTAGATGGAAGGTTGATGATGCATTTGTTATCTGCTGTAGGCTCCCATATATCAATAACAGCGTTACATACCTCTAACGCATATTCTGGCTCTGTTCCTGTAAAGCTCTCTGGGCTGTACTCAAATGAGAAGTTACCCTCCTCAGATGCCGCAAGCTCCTTTAATAACTTGGCACCGTCAATAGCTATCTGCTTAATCTCCTCTTTTGACTTTCTGAATACCTGCTCACGCTGTGCAACAGATGTTGAATTGTATACATGAACTATGGCATTAGGTGCACCCTTAACTGCCTCAAATGTCTTCTTGATGATATGCTCTCTTGCCTGTGTAAGAACCTGTACTGTTACATCCTGTGGAATCATATCGTTCTCGATAAGAGTTCTTAAAAATGTATACTCTGTCTCAGATGCTGCCGGGAAACCAACCTCAATCTGCTTAAAACCAATCTTTACAAGCATCTTAAAGAACTCAAGCTTCTCTTCAAGGTTCATTGGCTCGATAAGTGCCTGATTGCCATCTCTTAAATCAACTGAACACCATAATGGTGCCTTATCAATGTAGTCCTTGTTAACCCAGTCATTGCATGGAACTGGTGGCATAAAATAACCTCTCTTGTACTGTCTGTAATCAAACATAAATTAACCTCCCAAAAAATAAAATAATCACATAACAAGTAAAAGGAAATACATTTAAACATATAAAAGCATGGATAAATAAAAAATCTTTCGTCCATGACATAATATGCCAAGAGACGAAAGATATATAATCTCACGCGTTACCACTCTTATTCACGAAAATTCGTGCACTCACTGAATACGGACAATCATGTCTTATATTCTGTCCATTATAACGGTTGGCTTCCGGCTACGCCTACTAATCAGATAGATAAACTATATGACTTCAGATAGCAGCTCCGAGGCGAGTTCAACACTTCCCTTCCACTGTCTTGCACCAGACGACAGCTCTCTGACTCCAGTAGGTATCTACTATTCCTCTTCTTCGCTTTTACTTATTATATGGTTGTATGATACATCACACTTTCCCGTGTGTCAATATTAATTTGTTATTCTTTTGAATTTTTCGTATTCTTCTGGTGTAACTGCTTCATCAGAATACCTTGCTTTCTCATATATTGATGTTATCTCAGAAGCTTTAATGTCATCCTCTGTGATAGCTGCCTTAGTAAGCTTTCCCGGTGTGAGGGTTGAATCAACTCTTTTTCCCTTCATGCCGTTAAGAACCTGTTTTTTATACATTTTTCGTATGTTCTTAGTACTCTTTGATTCTTTATGCATTGACATTGAATCATATCCTGATACTCTCTCCTTCTTTTCAGTTGGAGCAACGTATTCAACAGTATCTGTTCCCAGCTTCTTTACCCTGTTAAAATTGGATGCATACACTTTGATTATGTATATAATTCCAATCACCATCGCAGCAATAAGCACCATGCCAAAAATCTCTGCAAGAAGCTCCATAAAATCATTATCATCTGCTGCAAGTCCCACAAATTCTTCAACAGTGGCTGCCTCAGTCTGCTCTATTGTTCCCTGCATCTCGCTGCTGCCTGATAATCCCATAAGAAATATTACAAGCTTCATGAACATTCTGATAATGAATTTAAAGCCCGCTCCTATATAAGAAAATATATTGCCGTAATATCCATTGTAGAATATCGCCATTCCAATTGATACAAGTATAACCGATACAACAGTCACAAAGGTGCTTACTGATTTCATCTGCTCTGCCGGAAAGTCATTCTTACTTCCGTTAAGGTCATACTCCTGCTTTAAGTATTTGAGATTGTTATGGATTATCTGCAAGACAATAAATAATATGCAGAGTAATCCCTGTATATTCATAAGCAGTCTGCTTCCAGCCGCCATTCCCACAAAATATCCAACTACAATAACTGCAAGAAAGTATATATTGACAGCTTCTTTTGCGACAAGCGACCTTATCGCCGCATCTCTTACTGTCTCTGCACTCTGTCCTTCACGTATAGGAATTGAATTATCTTTGTATATATTGACCTCTCTGTTCTTTAAGCTTGTCGAATATATGCATATCAATGCAGCTTCTATCAGATTAAATGTTATCTGTCCTTCACCTGCCTGTAAACTCGTTACAACTGCAAAAGCAATAATCAGAAAGTTACTTATAACGAACAGATTAAACTTCCTGATACATTTTCTGGCAGCAAATGCCGCTATAACTGCAACCAGAACCCAGTATGCATCTATAAAATGTGTCTGGTCAAGCTTTAGTATTCCAAGATAGCATGTGTAGCATATTGAAAGGAAAAGAACACACTGCATCAAAAGTTCTGTAAATGCTATAACTTTGACATTATTAACCTTTTGCATTGTGTGATACCTCCCATTCAACTGCATTTCCAGCAAATTCATCAAGCACAACTTCTTTATCTTTAAAATGTGGTGCTATGAATACAGCCTGTGACTGGCTGCCTATCAGGTTATTAAGCTCAGTCTGCAGCTCACTTCTTGTATTCTGCGAAATTATTATATACATTGCACCGTTACTGCCATCATCGCCAAATAACGGTCTGTTATAATTATCTGTCCTGTTCTTTATAAACTCTATGAAATTCTCCTGTCCACATTCGATATTGATATGTGCAAGTGCTGTATCTATATCCTTGATATGCTCCTGCTCACCATGTGGATATACTATAACTGGCTGTTTTGTCTCGTAATCAACGCCATTAGAAATCATTCCCACTGATATTCCACTGCCAAGAAGTGTCTCAGCAATTCCTGCCGCAATTGATATCGAAGCCTCATCCAGTCTTTCATATACAAGCATGCCTTCTGGTTCAAGGTTAAGAAGAATATATACCTGCTGGCATGTAGTCTCATTAAACTGGTTAACCATAAGCTCACCTGTTCTGGCTGATGCCTTCCAGTTGATTGTATTCATAGGATCACTTGTGTCATACTCTCTTATCTGTCTGAATGCAAATGGGTCTGGATTAATCAGGCTGTTGCGTTCCGCCAGTCCTAACACTCTTGAATACAATACATCAACATCATCACTGAAATAGGGGTCAGGATATATCGTCACAGAAGCAGAATTATCTGCCTTGTATACACATATATCATTCATGAACAATCCCGTAAAAGTCATCTCAACATTATTAACTGAATACACTCCACGCTGGTTACATGTAACCGGAATACGTCTTGTGATTCTCTGGTTCATCAACAGGGAGAACACGTCATCCCTGTATGTAGCATCTGTTATTCTTGAATTCTCACTTCCATCTTTAAATACAAGTGAGCTTGATGCCTGAAACTTCAGATGAATAAATGGAAGTGGCAGCCTTTTTTCATTAGATACAACCTCTACCAGCTCAAATGTATCACCACATACAGCATCAGAAACGGAAAACTTTATTGACATCTTTAAATCAGAATTCCAGTGTTTGATATAAAATCTTTTCAGGAGCAGATACACTACTGCTGCCCCTGCAATCATTAAAATAATATGCATTACTTATCCCATTCCTCTACTGGCACCTGAACTTTGCCAAGAATCTCATTAATAACTGCCTTTCTTAATTCGCTCTTCTTAGCACCTCTCTTTAATACCAGCCTATGTGCAAATACATATGGTGCAATAGCTGTAACATCCTCTGGCACAACATAATTACGTCCTTTGATATATGCATATGCTCTCACTGCATTTACCATATTAAGAGTACCTCTTGGGCTTACACCTATAGATACATTCTCATGATTTCTAGTCATATCTGCTATATCAACTATATATCCCATCACTGCCTGATGTACATAGACTTTAGATGCCTCTTTTATCATCTCTGCGACTTCTTTTCCGTCACATACAGCAGAGAGTGTATTAAGAGGATTCTCGCTCTTAAATCTGTTAATTATCTCAATCTCCTCATTCTTATCTGGATATCCGAATGACAACTGGAGAAGAAATCTGTCTAACTGTGCCTCTGGGAGTTCATATGTTCCAGCAGTCTCTATAGGATTCTCTGTCGCTATTACTATAAATGGAGCTTCAAGCTTAGTGCTTGTGCCATCAACCGTAACCTGTCTTTCTTCCATACACTCAAGAAGTGCAGACTGTGTTCTAGGTGTTGCCCTGTTAATCTCATCTGCAAGCAGTATATTAGTAAATACAGGGCCTTTTCTGAATACAAACTCGCCCTGCTTTTGGTTATAATAATTAATTCCTGTCACATCTGATGGAAGTAAATCCGGAGTGAACTGTATTCTGTTAAACTCCGCATTAACTGACTTAGAAAATGCCTTGGCTGTCATTGTCTTACCTGTTCCTGGAACATCCTCTAAAAGGACATGTCCACCAGCAATTACTGCCGTAAGAATCAACTCCACAACATCATCTTTACCCACAATAACCTTACATACATTATCTTTTATAAGCTTTGCCTTATCCTGATACTTAAATACCTCTGCCATGTTATTCCTCCATATGCCATTTAACTTCTGCTATTTAACTTCTACCATCTAACTTCTGCCGTCTGACATCTTACATATATTATAATTATCTTTTCCGATTATAACAAAAGGAACACTGCCATACAATATGACAGCATTCCTTTTTATAATTATTTAATCAAGATTATAATACTATTTTTCTATTCAATTTAATTCCTGTTAATCCCCGCAGCATTTCACTGTAATGTCATTCTTCTGGTGGTACCTGTGCATTTACGTCTATTCCTCTTGGTGCAACAGGAGTTGAGAACACTATCTGCGTACTTGTCCTTCCAAACTTCTGCAATTGTCCTATGAAAGTATCTAACTCCATTGTGCTTGGAAAAACAACCTTTAACAGCATTGAATATGTTCCTGTTACGCAGTTACACTCAACGACATTAGTACAGGCCTGTACAAATGGATAGAATTCTGGTTTCTGTGCCGGCGCAACCTCTAAATTAATAAATGCCGTTATATGGTAACCTAACTTCAACTGGTTAACCTTAACCTCATATCCTTCTATTATCTGTTCTTTTTCAAGTCTTTCTATTCTTGCTGAAACTGCCGGTGATGACAAAAACACTTTTTCAGCCAATGCCTTCAATGGCATTCTCGCATTTTTCTGAAGCAATGTTATCAACATTTTATCAATCTTATCCATATTCTTTTCCTCTTTCCCAATTAATTAATATCAAAAAAAGGAGACAACTTCCTTACTCTCTAAGAAAATCGTCCCCTTTGACTTAACTTTAAACTGAATATACAACATTATGATAACAACTGCAAGCATTTTTATATAATTATTGCATTTTGCTGTCCTGTTTGATAAAATCAAATCGGTTTTGTATGCTTTTGATACAATTATTATAATATTGTACTATTACAGTACAGGAACGGAGTTTATTATGTCTGAAGACATTAACATTGATAACAATTCTAATGAATACTCAACTGTAACACTCTCACTTGATGATGGAACTGAGTGTGAATGTGCTATTATCCGCATATTCCCAGCCGGTAATAACAATTACATCGCACTTTTACCACTTGAAGGTGAAGCAGCAGATAATGATGAGGTTTATCTATACAGATACTCACAGACCAAGGATAATGAGCCTGTATTAGAAAACATTGACTCTGATGAAGAATATGAGATAGTTTCCGAGGCATTTGACGAAGAACTTGATGCCATGGAATATGAAGAACTCTATCAGCAGGAAGATGAGGAAGAATAAACAATTCAGAATTCTTTAAGGAATCTTGAGGGCAAAAGGCACTTATTATAGCGTTCGCGGACTGAACATATGATAAGCTGTTCTTTTGCCCTTGTCATTGCGACATAAAACAGCCTGCGCTCTTCCTCAATATCAGCCTTTGTCACCGCCTTATTGTATGGCATAATTCCCTCATTAGCATCTATTATTATCACTCTGTCGTATTCAAGCCCTTTGGAACTATGCATTGTACATATTGTCACGTTATTATGCTGCTTATCAAGATGTTTTGATTGTCCCCTGTTATCTGCAGCTTTGGAATCATTGTCAGAATTATAGAGTTCAAGCCATTCATCATATGAATCATATCCTGCTGCTGACTCCTGCAGTCTGTCTAACAGCTTTATAAAGTTTTCCCTGCATTCTCCCTGTTCATGTGAATATTCTGATATATATGCATCATATCCAATCTTTTTTCTTATATAATTGATGCCTGCATATGGTGTCATGCCCCTTAATATGTGCATATCAGTTATTAATTTCAACAGATTATCCTGAAGCTTAGTCTGTCTGCCCTGCTTCATCCTCATAAGAATCACATCCGTATCAACTGACTCAGATATGAAAAATTCACGGCTTATAAACCGTGATGGTTTATTGATTATTCTCACATAGTCAGCTCTTTTTTTGCTTCCACAGGCAATTCTTATATACGCAGCTATATCAAGTGCAATCCAATGTGAAAACAATTTATCTTCTTTATCAGAAGCCTTGATATCAACACCGATTCCATCATGTTCCAGATATCTTTTAATATCATATGCGCCGCTATTAGTTCTTGTAAGTATCGCTGTCATAATGCCATCATGTACAATATGCGCCACATACGAATTTTCTTCACCGATTGTATCAAATTCGAGCTTTTCAACCTCACAACCTCTGTCATGAAAAGCCTTTAAATCCTTAAAAAATCTGTCTTTATTGGTATTAATAAGCTTTGTTGCTGACTCTACTACTGCCTCATTAGACCTGTAATTGACATTGAGTGTATAAACCGATATATCTTCATACGAATTCTTAAACTCCTGCATAACCGCTGGTGCAGCTCCTCTGAATCCATAGATACTCTGATCATCATCTCCAACCACGAATATATTATTGTGTCCTTCGGCAAGCATCTTTACTATCTTAAACTGCATTGGCGATGCATCCTGAAATTCATCTATCAATATATATTCAAACCTGTCCTGCCACTTTTTCAACTCATCTTTATCGTGGCTAAAAAGCTCATAGGTCTTAATCATCATATCTTCAAAATCAACCATATGTGACGATTTAAGCCATCTGTCGTATTCGTCAAATATATTAAAGAACAGCTTACATTCACAGCTCTTAGGAATATATGCTGCTCTTGCATTATCATCTAACGACTTGACCTTGCCTATCTCTGATATAATATCTCCAATTGTATTATTCTCATCACGTATATCTACGTTATAAAGTGAAAACTGTGTCTTAATAAACTTCCATTGTTGTGACACTTTGACAATGTCTGTAGCTTTAAAACCATAGACATTCTTAAGAATCATAAAAAATACTGCGTGAAATGTACCAAAATTCACTCCTGTTGATGAAAGATTTCCCATCTTCAAAAATCGTTTCTTCATCTCAACAGCCGCCATCTTGGTAAATGTTATGACTAAAATCTTATCCTGACAAACGCCTCTGTCTTTGATAAGACTCCATATCCTATGTGTTATAACTGTAGTCTTGCCGCTTCCCGGTCCTGCCAAAATCATAGCTGGTCCATTAAAATGTCTCACTGCGGCATATTGAATCTGGTCCAGAGCCATTAATATCTCCTCTCCACCAGATAATCATATAGCGTACTTGACTTATATCTATGTAATCCCTACATAGCAATCTTTTCTTTAATCTTTCGTACATCATTCTCTAATGAATTAACTCTTACTATAAGTAGCTCTCTTTCCTCATGATACTGCTGTTCATGCTTTAATGCCTCATCAAACTTGCGGCTTAAATCACTGTGCCCCTCTGCAATAATACGTATATTGCGATTAGTCTCATTCTCTAGAGTTATCTTGATGTTTGTCACATCATTCTTAAGATCAGATACATCTTTCTTAAGTCCAGTTACATCTTCCTTAAGTCCAGTTACATCTTTCTTAAGTCCAGTTACATCTTCCTTAAGTCCAGTTACATCTTCCTTAAGTCCAGTTACATCTTCCTTAAGTACAGACACATCTTCCTTAAGTACAGACACATCTTCCTTAATCTCAGATACATCACTCTTAAGTCCAGATACATCATTCTCAAGACTTGTCATGCGGTCCTTCACCTCATGCATATCATTATACAAGCTCAGTAAAATCTCTCTATCTGTCATACACTCTTCCTCCTTTCTTATCATTTTCAATATTATAATATCATTAGTATACGATTATGTCAATATAGAAATGTTTCAATCAAAATATCTAGTATGGCTGAATCTCATCATCTGAGCCGGCTGTCTTGTCGATTGATTTAATAACTATATAATATTTTACTGACTCATTAACCTCGACTAAAACCCTGTCGCCAACCTTATGTCCAAGTATCGCCTTGCCTAATGGCGACTCTATGCTTATAAGCCCCTCAAGTGAATCTCCTCTGACAGTTGTGACAAGCTTAATCGTCTCTGTTGACTCATCATCTTCATAGAATATCTCTACGCGATTGTTAATGCCTGCCTCATCATCCGCAGATTTATCCGATATTACAGTTGCTGTTTTAATCATTCTCTGTAAATATCTTATACGGCTTTCATTCCTGTTCTTCTCACGCTTAGCTGCCTGATATTCAAAATTCTCACTAAGATCGCCATGTGCCCTGGCTGTCTTAACATCCTCAAGTGCCTCTTTACGGACAACATGCACTCTGTATTCAATCTCTTCTTCCATTTTCTTAATATCATCAGGTGTCAATTCGTTATACATAATCTCTCCATTCTGCAGAATTGTACTTGAATCAATCTGCCAGCAAATCTATGTTAATATTCTATATCATTTGTTTCACAAATTCCATATCTATACTAAAAATGTTTATTACAATTTAATGCTAGTGCAAATATTTGATTAATAAAGTAAAATCCAGTAAAAATTTAACAAATACTGATGAATTCAGTGTTAAAATGTGTTAAAATCTATTTCAGACTTTTAAAGATAACTTAGGAGAATGGAAAAATGAAGGATAAAATTATAACATTTGGTGAACTAATGCTTAGATTATCGCCTGAAAATAACGAAAGATTTACTCAGGCACATTCTTATGAGGCAGTATATGGCGGAGGTGAGGCTAACACTGCTGTATCTCTTTCTAACTTCGGTGTGGATACAAGCTACGTTACTAAACTTCCAGCACACACTATAGGTCAGAGTGCTGTCAATGCTTTACGCGAATATGGTGTTGGAATTGAGCACATTGTGCGTGGCGGAGACCAGATAGGTATCTATTTCCTTGAGAAAAAAACAAGCCAGAGACCTACTAATGTTATATATAATAGAAAGGGGTCTGCTTTTGCTCTTGCTGAGAAGGATGAATTTAACTGGGACGAAATATTTGCAGATGCAACATGGTTCCACTTCTCAGGTATTACACCTGCTATAAGCGATAACATGGCTGAGATTACTATTGAAGCATGCAAGAAAGCTAAAGAGAAAGGATTGACTGTAAGCTGTGACCTTAACTACAGAAGCAAACTCTGGAGCAGTGAAAAAGCATACAAGGTTATGAGTGAGGTCTGCAAATACGTTGATATCTGTATCGCCAATGAAGATGATGCAGTAGGAATATTCGGAATGGATGCTTCTAACTCTTCTGAGGAGAAAAATGCTTACATTGCCAAAGAGCTTACTAAGATGTTCCCATTCAAGATGGTTGCTTCTGTATGGAGAACTGAGACTTCAATCACAACATTCAAGCTCCAGTCAATGATTTATACAGAAGGAAAGGCATATTACAGTCAGGAATATTACATGAATATCCTTGATTATATTGGTGCTGGTGATGCTTATTGTGCTGGTATTATATACAGCCTTATCAATAACTTTGATCCACAGAAGGCTGTTGAATTCTCTAATGCAGCAAGCTGCCTCAAGCACACTGTATCAGGTGATTTCAACCTTGTATCTGTTGATGAAGTTAACAAGCTTGCATTTGCCTCTAAGGGAAATGAAGTATCAAGATAATTTTGAGATATAGTCCTGATTTTTGACCTATAACTCTCTACTTTAATATCAATGACATCTAAAAACTGCCCACATAAGACCTGTTACGGTCAATGTGGGCAGTCCTATTATAATTAATTACATCTTTTCAGTACACTCAACCTGCTCATAATCTATAAGCTCTGTTATTGTTGGATGTGTACCACATACGGCACAGCCATCTGTCTTGCTAGGAAGTTTAATCTTATGGAACTCCTGCTCGATTGCGTCATATGTGAGAAGATATCCTGTAAGAAGCTTACCAACACCAAGTATATACTTGATAGCTTCCATAGCCTGAAGGCTTCCGATAACTCCACCCATAGCACCAATAACACCAGCCTGCTTACAAGTAGGTACTGCATCCTTTGGTGGTGGATTCTTGAATACACATCTGTAGCATGGTCCTTCTCCTGGAACATAAGTCATGAGCTGACCCTTGAATCTTATGATACCAGCATGTGAAAATGGCTTCTTAGCCATAACGCAGGCATCATTGATAAGGAACTTAGCTGGGAAATTATCTGTTCCATCAATAATGAAATCATAATCTTTAATAAGATCCATGATATTCTCACTTGTAACGAACTCTCTGTATGTGTTAACTGTTACATCTGGGTTCATTGCATTCATTGTCTCTTTTGCTGATTTAACTTTAGCTTTACCAACATCTGCTGTCTGGTGAATAATCTGTCTCTGTAAGTTACTAAGGTCAACCTCATCAGCATCAACAATACCGATTGTACCAACACCTGCTGCTGCTAAGTACATGGCTGCTGGCGCACCAAGTCCACCTGCACCTATAATAAGAACCTTAGCATTAAGAAGCTTCTTCTGACCCTTAGCTCCTACTTCTTTTAATATAATATGTCTCGAATATCTTTCGATCTGCTCATCAGTTAATGCCAACGCTTCCACCTCCCATGAAATAAAGAAATTCTACATTATCGCCATCTTTTAAAACTGTTGTAGCCTTAGCATCGCTCTCAACAAATTCCTCATTGATAGATACTGTTACATACTCTGGTGTCTCAACATTCTCCAGTTCAATAAGTTCTGGAAGAGTAAGTCCATCTTTTACTTCTTTCTTTTCGCCTGAAACTGTAATCTTCATAACTAAACCTCTTTCTCCTTTATATTAAAATATTTAATTAACTAAGCAAGTGTTTCTGTAATCCATGACTGGATTACATCCTTCTTATCTGCGCCAGTTCTTCTGGCAAGTTCCTTTCCACCATTGAATACAACAAGTGTTGGAACTGACATAACATTGTATTCCTCTGCAATCTCTGAATCAAAATTGATATTTACCTTAAATACATTAAGCTTACCTTCATTATCATCCTCAATATCTCCTACTACAGGTGATAATCTTTTGCATGGAACACAGCTATCTGAATAGAAATCTACTAAAACAGGTAAACTGCTCTTTAGTACTTCACTCTCAAATTCATCTTTACTTACTCTCTTCGCCATTGTCTCCTCCATCATAGGCGGCTTTAATTCTCTGTCTGAATTCATCCTCTCCGACTCTCTGAAGAAGAGTTCTGAATCTCTCGCCAGACTTAGCATAATCCTCAAAGAATTTAATAGCTGCATCTGTAACTCTGAATAAAGTCTCCTCGTCTTTAATTAAAGGAAGTATCTGCTCTCCCTTGTATACATGATTACCAAATGTACCGCCAAATGATACAAGATATCCGCTCTCGCCTTCCCATGCATCTGTTGGACATGCCTTAACGCATCTTCCACAGTTAGTACATTTATCATAGTCAATAAGCACTTCTGTTCCTGTACATGTAATAGCTCCCTCACGGCACGCCTTCTCACATACTCCACAGTTAATACACTTATCAGCAACCCATGATACGTTCATGCCGCCTTTGATACCGACATCATTCTCTTCTGCCTTAAGACAGTTGTTCTGACATCCTGTAACACCAAATTTAAACTTATGAGGAAGTTCTCTTCCGAAATATCTCTCATCAAGCTTAACTGCCAGATTATATGTATCAATACATCCACTAGGACATATCTCACTGCCCTGACAGGCTGTGATTGTTCTAACTCTAGGTCCACACACACCAGGCTTAACACCGCCCTTGGCAAGTTCTTCTCTGACTTCCTCAACATCCTGGAAATTAATGAATGGAATCTCAATGCCCTGACGTGATGTCATATGGATATATCCTTTACCATATTTTTCTGCAACCTCTGCAACCTTCTTAATATTCTCGGCTGTAAGGTTACCACCAACTACCTGAAGACGAAGTGAGAAAAAGCCCTTCTGCTTCTGTCTCATGAATCCGCCTTTCTTTAATGCTGCATAATCTATGCTTGCCATAGTGTCCTCCTCGGTTATTAATATTATTCCTATCAAGTTAATATGAATTACGGTAATTTAGATTTTACTCTCTTTTCAATATTTGTCAATACACTTATTGTAACTTTTATGATAAAATATGAAAATATGAATTTCAGAAAGGAAGCAACGATGAATCAAAGAAACAGACATATCATTTACATCGCTATTCTGACCGCTTTGCTGATAGTATCTGTCTTTATAAGTATAATGCTTGGCAGTGTATCACTGAATGCATCAGATATAATATATGCACTCACACATAAACCAACCAATGATGTCACATCACTTCTTATATATAATGTCAGAATGCCGCGAGCCGCAGGAGCTGTTCTTGCAGGAATGGGTCTTGCCTGTGCCGGTGCAATTCTTCAGTCTGTGATGAACAATTCCCTCGCCAGTCCTAATACAATCGGTGTTAATTCTGGTGCCGGCTTTGCTGTCATGATTGGAATGTTTATATTTAATGGAAGCAGCAGCTATTCGCCTTTATTTGCATTTGCAGGAGCATTAATAACTACTCTTATCATCTTTTTCCTTGCTAACATTGGCGACAGCTCAAGGACAACTATTATCCTTGCTGGTATAACTGTATCATCATTCCTTTCAGCAGGAATTAATACAATAAAGCTTCTTGATACAGATATTACAATCAATATAACAACATTTATGATAGGAACACTGTCTGGCATAACATTTAAATCAATCGCACTCCCTGCTATTGGAATTATTGCCGGCGTCATCGTATCCTTCATATTCTCAAAGCATATGAATGTATTGTCATTAGGCGATGATATAGCGCGTTCGCTCGGACTTAATGTAACATGTACGCGTTTCATACTTCTATGTGTTTCAAGCCTTCTTGCAGGCTGCGTGGTAAGCTACGCCGGACTATTAAGCTTTGTAGGTTTAATCGTTCCACATATTGCGCGCAAAATGTTTGGCAATGATGCAAGGCTTCTGCTTCCATGCTGTGCGCTTCTCGGTGCGATATTTGTAACTATATGCGACCTTATAGGCAGAACCATTTTCGCCCCATACGAGCTTCCAGCCGGAATAATTATGTCATTTATAGGTGGTCCATTCTTCCTGTATCTGCTTCTTAAGAAAAAAGGAGGTCGAAGAGTCAATGCTTAGTTTTAAAAATGTATCAATCGCATATAACAAAGAACTGATTATAGAAAATCTCTCACTTGATATACCCACTGGCATGATAACAACTATCGTGGGGCCTAATGGCTGTGGCAAAACAACACTTATATCAAGCCTTGTCGCATCTTCTGATTTAAAGAGCGGCAGCATTTTACTTGATGGTACCGATATATCAGCCATGTCTTCCAAAGAAAGGGCATGCCACATCGCATATCTTCCACAGATAAGGCATATAATTCCTGCCCTGCCCGTCAAAACTCTTGTTGAGCACGGCAGATTCCCTCATCTTGGATTTGCCCGCAAAAAGAGCCAGAAAGACATAGATATCGTGGACAAAGCCATGGAATTTACTAACATAAGCCAATACGCCACCCAATACGTTGACACCCTCTCCGGTGGCATAAGGCAGCGTGTATTCTTCGCCATGCTTCTAGCCCAGGACTGTGACACTATCTGTCTTGATGAGCCAACAACCTATCTTGATATCAAAGGCCAGCGCGAATTTTACAACCTTATATTACGTCTCAAAGAACAAGGCAAAACAATAATCCTTGTTCTCCACGACCTAGCCAAAGCCCTTGAAATCTCCGATAAAATCGTAGTAATGAACAACGCCCAGACAGAATTTGACGGCACCCCCGCCACCTGCCTTGAAAGCCATGTCCTGGAAGATGTCTTCGACACAACCATCAAAACTTTCAAAGACGAAGAAAACAAAACCTACTACGTATTAACCTAACCACCCACATAACCACTCGCCATCATATAAACGCCATGTAGCAACACAGCATTTCACGTCTGCCAGCAGGTATATGAAAACTCCCCATCTCTGGTATTTGGCTAGGCTGCAAGCCCGCCTCCTACCTGTAAAATCTGCCTAACCGACTACCGTGTGTCTCTTAGGGCAGTGTTAGACAAATGCTAAGCCACCTGCTAAACCGTTCAAGCGAAGCGCGTTTTTAGCAAGGTGGCTTTAATCAGCTTTGTCGTGCTGCCCTTAGAGACACTAGGTACAAAGGGCCAGCAATTTTACAGGTAGGAGGCGGGCTTGCAGCCTAGCCAAATACCAGAGATGGGGAGTTTTCCCCCACATACCTATTTAGTTCCAGATTTCATCCTTAAATACAATATTTCTATACTTTCCGAACTCAACCCATTTATTAAAGAAATCACTTCCAACAGAATCTCCTGCTGCATATAATTCCTTAATGAAGCTCTTGGCATCATCATCTGATGCAATCTTAACACCGAATCCACGTCCGTTGATTACTGGAACACCATCATACTTGAAGTCATCAAGCTTATAGATGCTTGCGACCTTGGCATCACGGATCTTAACAGCAACCTTGTCGCGAAGGACTACAATATCAAAGTTATCAGGATAATTAAAGCTCTCTCCCTTAACTGGTATTGCATCACCAACTGTATAAGTCTTGCCACTTGGACGTACCTTATTGATAGTCATGCTGTCGAGGTTGTAATAAAACTCCTCAAAGATATCTCCATTAGCCTTGAGATTCTCATATACGAATGCAGCCTTTAAATCCTTGTGGTCATCAACTGATGAATTAGCTATAACACCACATGCAGATGTCATGTTAGTAACTCTGTCTATAAGGATAAGCTCACCTAAAGTCTTATGCTTAGTGAATTCATCAAGCACAATTGCTTCCTGAAGTGATATATCACAGAGTGCAATCTCATTCTTCTTAAGAGTAGATGCTGGAATGAATTCTCCTGTATTAACATCAATCTTATACTGGATATTTTTAAGAATTCCCGGTATCTGCTTAGTACCAATCTTAACAAGGTAATCCTTACCCTCTGTAAGCTCTGTATCATCCATCCAAAGAATTGTTGCTGTGAATGATTTGCTCAATGGAAGGTGTGTTCCTGATGCAAGTACACATCCTCTTGATACGTCCACTTCCTTATCAAGCTGGATTGTAACAGGCTGTCCCATGAACGCTTCCTGCGAATCCTTGTCACCTACAAGAATACTCTTAACATGTGCATGCTCGTTGCTTGGAAGAGTTACAATCTCATCTCCAACCTTAACAACACCTGATTCAATCTGGCCCTGGAATCCTCTGAATGTATGGTCTGGACGGCAAACTCGCTGAACAGGCATGTAGAATCCTTCCTCATGCTTCTTCTCTGTAACATCCACCTTTTCAAGGTATGGAAGAATTGCCTCTCCATGATACCAAGGAATATTCTCAGACTTCTTAGTTACATTGTCACCTTCTGTAGCAGAGACTGGAATAATAACTACACTTTCAAGCTTTAACTCCTCTGTAAGCTCATCAATCTGTGCTTTGATTTCATTGAATCTCTTCTCATCATATCCAACAAGATCCATCTTGTTAACAGCAAATACGAAATATTTGATACCCATAAGAGAACATATTCTTGCATGTCTTCTTGTCTGCACAAGCACACCCTGCTTAGCATCTACAAGGATAATTGCAAGATCAGCAAATGAAGCTCCAACCGCCATATTTCTTGTATATTCCTCATGGCCTGGTGTATCAGCAACGATAAAGCTTCTGTTGTCTGTTGTGAAATATCTGTAGGCAACATCAATTGTTATTCCCTGTTCTCTCTCTGCCATAAGTCCGTCAAGAAGAAGAGAATAATCTATAGCACCACCACGGCTTCCGACTTTACTGTCAAGCTCCAGTGCCTTTTCCTGATCTGCATATAAAAGTTTTGCATCATATAAGATATGACCAATAAGTGTTGATTTACCATCATCTACACTTCCGCATGTTATAAATTTAAGTAAACTTCTCATCCTAGAAATACCCCTCTCTCTTTCTTCTTTCCATGCTGCCAGCAGCCTCGTTATCAATTACTCTTGTTGTACGCTCAGATGATACAGCAGAAAGTGTCTCATCAATAATCTCATCAAGTGTGTGGGCATGTGACTCAATACCACCTGTAAGAGGATAGCATCCAAGTGTTCTGAATCTTACACTCTTCATCATTGGCTTCTCACCAGGGTTAAGTCTCATTCTGTCATCATCAACCATTATGTACATGCCATCACGCTCTACAACTGGTCTTTCAGCCGCATAGTAAAGAGGCACGATGTCAATATTTTCTCTCTTTATGTACTGCCAGATGTCTGTCTCTGTCCAGTTAGATATAGGGAATACTCTTATACTCTCGCCCTTGTTAATCTTAGAATTATAAAGCTTCCACATCTCTGGTCTCTGGTTCTTAGGGTCCCATGCATGGTTCTCATTACGGAATGAGAAAATTCTCTCCTTTGCTCTTGATTTTTCCTCATCTCTTCGTCCGCCACCGAATGCAGCAGTAAATCCGTATTTGTTAAGAGCCTGCTTTAATGCCTGTGTCTTCATGATATCTGTGTAAGCTGAGCCGTGGTCGAATGGGTTAATTCCCTGCTTAACGCCATCCTCATTAATATACTCAAGCATCTCTATGCCAAGCTTCTTAGCTGTCTCGTCCCTGAACTTAATCATCTCCTTGAACTTCCATGTTGTGTTAACATGTAAGAAAGGAAATGGTGGTTTCTCTGGATAGAATGCCTTCATAGCAAGATGAAGCATTACTGAACTATCCTTTCCGATTGAGTAGAGCATTACTGGTTTTTCACACTCTGCAGCCACCTCTCTTATAATATAAATCGCTTCTGCTTCAAGCGCATCCAAATGTGACAATTCTCCCATTGTTTCCTCCATTCCGCCATATGGCTTATTAATATTTGTTTGATTCCTTTTTATCAATAACTATTGTCTCAGTAGTTCCATCTGTCTTTTTGATATTCCAGTTAAGATAATGGTCTTTTTCATTAACTGTCATCATGCTTCCCATTCCACCGATATCTGCACCAAGATAAAGTGCAATCGCATCAAAATGACATTCCTTGATACATGAACAGCATCCCCAGCAGTCCTTAGGATATTTAATATATGCTTTGCCGTCATCATCTTTCTTTATCAGGCTTCCAGGACAGACATCCATGCACTGCCCACAGCCTTTACATTTGATTTTATCTATTGCTATGCTCATATGTCTCATCCCTTCCTACTAATTTTCTCATTATAATCTCTGTCTTTCCATTAACACTCTTGGAATTGACATATTTAAGCCATTCATCACTTGTCTCTGGATAATCAAGATTCTCAGCAAAACTGTGCCAGCGTGTCTCCTGTCTTGCCTTTAAATGTTCAATAAGCACAAGACATACATCAAGTCTTTCTCTTAACTCATACACAAACATAAGCTCATGCATATCAGATGCTGAAGCATTCTCTGCAAGCTTCTTAATGTTCTCAATCTTTTCCTTGGCAAGCTTAAGCTGCTTTTCATTGAACTGATAGTGGCTTCCGATTCCGCCAGCGTATGCATCCATAACCTTCTGCATGGCTTCCTCTAAAGCTTCCGTACTGTATACAGGATTTTCATTAGATAAAACCTTGTTATACTCTTCTATCTTCTTATCTAATTCTGCTTCACTCTCATAGCTGTCTGGATAGCTGCCATCGTTAAGTTCCTTAACAATCGCATTAGCTGCTATCTCACCTTCAACCATGGCTCCTGTGACATACTTCTGTGGACATCCTCCTGCAACATCACCAGCCGCATACAGACCATCTATCGTAGTACGTCTCTCTGTATCAACCCAGTAACCACTCGCTGTATGTCCACCAACTATATAAGGCTCTGTTCCCTCAATCTCAACATTAGCTTCATTAGGCTTCTTGCCTGACTCAACCCATTTTAATGTCTGGCTTGGTGCCATGTTAAGATAAGCTTTCTTGAGTGAATCACTCTGCTCGTCTGATATACCTTCAGTTTTAAGATAGCAAGGACCTCTTCCCTGAATGTTTTCCATAACAGTTCCATATACTCGCTGTGATGTAGTAAGGCCATATTTATCCTCGTATACTTCACCTAACGAATTAATCTGCTTGGCACCGACACCCTGTGCAATTGTTCCTGTTGGAGCTATTGTATCCTTACATCTTAGAGCTATGAAACGCATCTCAAATGTAGTCATCTCAGCTCCTGCCCTGATTCCCATAGCGTATCCTGCGCCTGTGTTAAATGGTGGATACCACATTTTATGTCTCGAAAATCCCGGATTATTAGGTCTGTATAATCCTGCTGCTCCACCTGTCGCACATATAACCTTCTTAGCTCTTATCTCATATGCAGTTCCAGTTAATTCTTCTCCATCTGATTCTTCATCTATCGAGAATCCGACCGCTCCATATATTGTATTATTCTTAACAATGTAATCTGTAATATTAATATGGTTAAGCACTGTCACATTAGGAAGCTTCTTAACTGCATCTGCCATAATAGGCTTGATGTTCTCACCGTTAATCTTGATGTTACGGTTACCTCTTGCAACATATTTTCCATTCTCATCCTTTAATATGACAAGTCCTAACTTCTCCATCTTGTCTGTGACCCTGTTAAGTCCCTGTGACATAGTAAGAAGCAAGTCCTCTCTTACGATACCAGCCGCATCCTTCTTTGCATAATCAACATAATCTTCCGGCTTTCTTCCCTCAACTATGTATGCATTAATCGCATTAACGCCAGCCGCAAGACATCCGCTTCGCTTGATGTTCGCCTTCTCTGCAATTATAACTGAATAATCACTCTGCTCTGCTATAGTCATGGCTGCGTAACATCCAGCAGTACCACCGCCTATAATAAGCACATCCGTCTCTAATATTTCTTTCTTGTTAATCCTCATATTCTCCTCATTTCTGCCCGAAAGCAATTAAATATAGAATACATTATCAGTCTGCATCTCTTTATTCTCACAAAGGTATGTTCTCTCATCATCTATCACATACAATCTGTAGATAAGGACATGCACCTTCTCGCCAATCTCCAGGCTGTCCTTTTCAAGAGACCACTCTCCTGTTATCTTGACACCGTGGATATCAACTGTGACATCAAGCCTGTTGCCTCTGAACACTATGTCCTCAACATAGCCTTCCTCTGCCGCACTGTTATACTGCAAAAGCTTTCCAAACTTTGATATCTTGATAAATTCAGGTCTGATAACAGCTTTGTCTGCTCCTTCAATCCTGTCATATCCATTGAGGGTATCATAATCTTCAACGATTGATGACCTTCCAATAAACTGTGCCACAAATGGTGTATCAGGAGACTTGTATATATCAAGTGGTGTTCCGATTTGTTCAATCTTACCATGATTAGTTATAATAATCTGGTCGGCAACCTCTACCGCCTCATCCTGATCGTGTGTTACGAAAATACTTGTTATTCCAAGCTGTGTTACCATCTGGCGCAGCCACAGTCTTAACTCAGTCCTTACCTTGGCATCTATCGCCGCAAATGGTTCATCAAGCAGAAGAACCTGTGGGTTAGGTGCAAGTGCTCTCGCAAATGCTACTCTCTGTCTTTGTCCACCAGATAACTGGCTTGGATATCTTTTCTCCATTCCTGAAAGTCCTGTTATCTCAAGAAGCTCCATTACCCTTTTCTTAATCTCATTCTTAGGCATCTTCTGAAGCTCAAGTCCGAAAGCAACATTGTCATATACAGTCATATATCTGAAAAGTGCATAGCTCTGGAATACGAACCCGATTCCACGCTGTGAAGCAGGGATATCGTTAACTCTTCTGCCATCTATGTATATATCACCTGAATTAGGTGTCTCGAGTCCAGCTATCATTCTAAGAAGTGTCGTCTTACCGCTTCCCGATGGTCCAAGCAGAGCTACAAGCTTACCCTTTTCTATACCAAAATTGACATTGTCAGACGCTTTGAAATCATTATACTGTTTGCATATATTTTTCATTTCAACATACATATGTCATACCTCATTTTCTGATTACAGATTCTTCTTAAATCTGTATTCGAATATATTTCTCAGAACCAATATGATAACAGCTATAATTACAAGGATTGATGATACTGCAAATGCAGCCGTTATCGACGCGTCTGTTCCTGACATATACAATGCATCAATCTCCAATGGCAGTGTAAATGTCTCGCCTCTCGTCTTTGACAATGCATTAACCGCGCCAAACTCTCCTAACGCTCTTGCTGTACAAAGAATTATTCCGTATATAAGTGCCCATTTAATCTGAGGAAGTGTAATCTTAAAAAATATCTTAAATCCACCAGCTCCCATAAGTGCTGCTGCTTCTTCCTCATCCTTTCCCTGTGAGTTAAGCACAGGAATTATCTCTCTTGATACGAATGGAAATGTTACGAATACAGTTGCGAGTACAACTCCCGGAATCGCAAATGCAATTCTTATATTCGTTCCAAGCCACTGGTTAATCGCTCTTATAGCCGGATAAGTCCAGCCAAGTCGTCCAAATGTCATAAGGAATGCAAGACCTGCGATAACCGGTGATATAGAAAACGGAATATCTATAAGAGTTGCAAGTATCTGCTTTCCTTTAAATGAGAACTTTGTAAGTACCCATGAAGCACATATTCCAAAGAATGTGTTGATTACAACAGCGATAACTGTCGCAATAAGTGTTACCAGAAGAGCACTCTTAACATACTCTGTCGATATCGCCTTAAAGTAAAATCCGAATCCATCTTTTAATGCGTTATATATAATTGAGACAAGCGGAATTACCAGCATAAAAAGTATGAACAGAAAGCTTATCGTCATAAGAACATATTTAGTTATTTTCTTTCTTCTATCAAGCTTATCCTTTTCAGTCATATAACACCTCACATACATTTATACGATATTAGTCCTGCGTGCCTGACGCATCTGAATTATATTGATAACAAGAAGTATCAAAAATGATATTATAAGCATAATCAACGCTATCGCAGTCGCTGATGAATAATCTATATAACTTAACTTCTGCATGATTACATATGATATAACCTGTGTATGTTCCTTGGAGCTGTTGCCTGATATGTAGATTACGCTTCCGTACTCACCAATTCCTCTTGCAAAAGCCAGTCCGAAGCCTGTAAGAATTGATGGCTTAAGCTCTGGCAGTATAACCTTAAAAAATGTCTTTGATGGTGATGCTCCAAGAATAAATGCAGCCTCCTCATACTGGCCGTCAAGCTTCTCAAGTACTGGCTGTACATTTCTTACAACGAATGGAATGCCGACAAATACAAGTGCCACAATAATTCCAATATGTGTATAAGAAACCTTGATTCCAAGTGCCGCAAGCGGTTTTCCAAGAAGTCCTGTCTCTGAATAAAGCTTTGAAAGTGTTATGCCGGCAACCGCTGTTGGAAGTGCAAACGGAAGCTCGATAAATCCATCGAGTATTCTCTTTCCCGGAAACTCATATCTTACAAGTGTCCATGCAAGAATCACACCGAATATAACATTAATTATCGCTGCTATAAGTGAACAGACTATACTTGTCGCAAATGCATATACAACATTAGGTTTAGTGACAAGTTCTATAAACTCCTTAGGTGAAAGCTTAAGTGAACACACCATAACAGATGCCAGCGGAATAAGTACTATGAGAGAAAGCATTGTAATTGTGATTCCCATAGTTAATCTGAATCCCGGAATCACTCTTGTCGGTTTTGCATTGTGCTTCATCTCTTCCTCCTATCCGCTAATACTGATAAATCTTATCAAATATGCCGCCGTCATTAAAATATACATTATACGCATTATCCCAGCCGCCGAAATCTTCAATCGTTGTAAGCTTGATTTGCAAATCAAACACATTGTCATATTCATTCAATATGTCTGTATTGACTGGTCTGTAGCCATTATCTGTCGCAAGTCTCTGTGCGCTGTCACTGTATAGATACTCAATATATCTCTGACTTACAAGCTCTGTCTTGTTAACCTTTGCATTGTCATCAACTATCGCAACGCTTGGCTGTGCTTTGATGCTGACTGATGGCGATACAATCTCATACTGTCCCGGATAATTCTTAGTGACAGTGATTGCCTCATTCTCCCACGCTACAAGCACATCGCCCTTGCCATTCTCCACAAATGTCGTTGTAGAACCTCTTGCACCGCTGTCCATAACAGATACATTGTTATAGAGCTTTCGCAGGAAATCCTGTTGTGCATTGTCATCTGTATACTTGTCCCTTGCATAGCTTAACGCCGCAAGGAAATTCCAACAGGCTCCGCCGCTGCTCTTAGGGTCTGGTGTTATAACCTCTACACCATCTTTAACGCAGTCATCCCAGTCTCTTATATTCTTAGGATTGCCCTTTCTTACAAGAAAAACAATTGTTGATGTATATGGTGCTGAATCCTCTGCAAATTCATCTATCCAGCCCTTGTCAATAAGTCCGTTTTTTTCAATAAGTGATATATCATGTTCAAGAGCTAATGTAACTACATCTGCATTACATCCCTCAACAACTGAACGTGCCTGTGAACCAGAACCACCATGTGACTGGATTACTTTCACATCCTCGCCGTATGTATCTTTGTAATAGCTTGTAAATATCTCATTATAAGCCTCGTAGAATTCCCTTGTCGGGTCGTAAGACACATTCGTTATTGTGATTACGCCGTCCTTATTCCTTCCACATCCGGCAAATGAAAGTGTCATAACAGCAATCATCACACATGCAGTAATTCTTCGTATTCTTTTGTAATTATGTCCTGCTGTCATGCTCTTCACTTATAATCTCCTAACTGTATCTATAATTCAAAAAGTGATGTTGAAAGATATCTCTCTCCTGTATCTGGAAGTAAAACAACTATATTCTTGTCCTTATTTTCCTCACGCTGTGCAAGAAGCTTCGCCGCATGAATTACACTTCCTGATGATATTCCCACAAGCAGTCCGTCTGTCTTTGCAATCTCCCTTGCTGCATCAAATGCATCCTCATTGCTTACTGGAATTATCTCATCTATAACTGACATATCTAAAACCTCAGGAACAAATCCTGCACCTATTCCCTGAATCTTATGTGGACCAGGTCTGCCTCCGGATAATACCGGTGAACCTGCAGGCTCAACTGCTACAACCTTGATATCTGGATTCTTCTCCTTTAATCCAAGTCCGGTTCCTGTGATAGTTCCACCTGTTCCAACAGATGATACAAAGATATCAACCTTGCCATCTGTATCTTCCCATATCTCCTTAGCTGTCGTAATCTTATGTATCGCTGGATTAGATGGATTCTCAAACTGCTGTGGTATAAATGCATTGCCATATTCTTCTTTCAATTCAGAAGCCTTGGCAATCGCTCCCTGCATTCCAAGTCTTCCCTGAGTAAGAACTATCTCTGCGCCAAGTGCTGTCACAATCTTTCTTCTCTCAACACTCATTGTATCCGGCATTGTAAGAATAAGATGAAGCTTCTTAGATGCACACACAAACGCAAGACCTATTCCTGTATTGCCACTTGTAGGCTCTATGATAACTGTGTCCTTATTGATAACGCCACGCTTAATGCCATCCTCTATCATTGAATAAGCAACCCTGTCTTTAACACTTCCAAGAGGATTAAAGTATTCAAGCTTTGCAATCAGTTTTGCATTAAGAGAATTGTTTTCCTCATAATTAGTAAGTTCCATAAGTGGTGTATTACCTATAAGCTCAACAAGCTGTTTTGCTATCTTTGCCATAATCTCCTCCCGCTCAAATATCTACTATTCATATCAAATCAATAGGAATTAAGATGATTATATTCCTTAATGGTAATTAATACAAGTACTTTTTTTATTTTTTTGTATACTTTGCCAGAATTCCCTGAAACCAGTCATCATCTGGTATAGATAAAGTACTAAGGCACTCATCTGCAACCTCTTTAAACATCTGCGCTCTGACCTTTTCCTCGGCAATCGCAGTCTTTACAGCCGGTCTTATACTTTCAAGATATAAAAGAATCTCCTCCATCTCATCTGGAATCTCTTCTTCTAACTTCTTTCTATATATAGTTGCAATTCTTGGGCTTGCACCCTCTGTCGATATTCCTATGCTAAGCTTTCCCTTCTTTACAAGTGAAGGGAACATGAAGCCACATCTGTCCTTGTCGTCAACGACATTAACAAGAAGTCCTCTCTCTGTACATATATCATATATATGAGCATTAAGTCCTGCATCATCTGTGGCTGCAATCACAAATAATTTTCCATCTATATCTGAGTCTTTAAAATCTCTCTCGACCAAAGTAAAGCTTCCCTCTGGTGAATCTGTATTCTCATCTCCCTGGTCATATATGTCTTTGAGAGACAGAATCTCATCATTAAAGCTCTTAGCGATAACCTCAAGGTCACTCTCATATGGAAGAAGTTTGCATATCTTATGATACGCAATAGTTCCGCCACCTACTATCAATCCTTTTTTACCTTTTAAATCAACAAAAAATGGAAAATATCCCATAGTATATCATTCTCCTTCTTCTATCTGTCTATTAATTTACTGGATAAAGAATATCTGCAATCTGCTGATATGCCTCGCCCCATCTTTTGTTAGGCTTGTTATTAAAAAGCTTCTTATCAAGCACATAATATCTGTTGTTCTTTACGGCTGTAAGAGAACTCCACACTGGATTAGACTTTAGAAGCTTCTCAACATTATCCATAGCCACATCCGTCTTTGACCCCTGTGTTGTAACAAATATATAATCCGGGTCAGCCTTAACTATAGCCTCTATGCTTAAATTATCCTTCAATGCACTGTCACTGTCTGCGATATTAATACAGTTAAGGTCTTTTAAAATCTGTGTTCCAACTGTATCTTCGCTGGCTTTAGCCTTGACATTCGTAGATGCCGCACGTAAGAATAAGACCTTTGGCTGTTCTGACGTAATTCTCTCACTCTTAATCTTATTAATCTGTTCAGCCACCTTAACGCCATTCTGCTGGTACAGGTCTTCTCTTCCTGTTATATCTGTACACACCTTCAACATATCAAGATAATCATCAAATGTTGTGACATAAAAATATGCCACACAGATTCCTGCATTCTCAAGCACATCCTTTAACGCAACATGTGCATCAGTGTAAGCACTTGCAATTACAAGGTCAGGCTTGGAAGCTATAAGAAGCTCCACATTAATATTCTGGATTCCACCAAGCTTAACAACTGAATCAGGCAGTGTATCATCGACATTATCCCATGTCTCATCTGCTGCCGCCACAAGGCTTCCACCTGCTGACAGCCATACATCTGAAAAGCTTCCAAGCAGTGATGCCACACGCTGATGGCTTTTTACTGTCACAGTTCTTCCAAGTGCATCTGTAAATGTATAATCTGAACTCACACTGCCTTTGGCATTACCGTTTACTGCATCTGCTGCCTTGCTTCCGCAGCCTGTAAATAACATTACCGATACCAGTGTCAGCATAATTAACGTGCTTTTTAAAGATTTTTTCATTGTGAATTAATTCCTCTCTGTCTTTTATTTTTCATCATATGTATCAAGAAAATGGTGCTTCACGCCTTTAGACTTGTAAGCTACAAGTGTATCAAGATTGACATTTTCAACGCTTCTAAATATGTTGCTCTCTACGAATGGATTAGTTTTCTTCATACTTGCTATCAGATTCTTAATCTCAATTCGCTTCGACTGGTTCTCCTCATTATTGCAAGTTGTACATGTATCAGTAAATTTGCATGCACACTGTATGAAATGAAGTCCGTTATAATCTCTCCAAGCCTTGATATCATCTTCTCTTATCAGATACAATGGTCTTATAAGCTCCATTCCCTCAAAGTTAGTTGAATGTAACTTAGGCATCATCGTCTGCATCTGCGCACCATATAACATTCCCATAAGAATTGTCTCGATAACATCATCATAGTGATGTCCTAATGCTATCTTATTACATCCTAATTCCTTTGCAAATGAATAGAGATGTCCTCTTCTCATTCTCGCGCACAGATAACATGGAGATTTCTCAACATTGTACACAGAATCAAATATATCCGATTCAAATATATGTATTGGAACATTAAGCTTTCTTGCATTATCCTCAATAACTTTTCTGTTCTCAGGACTGTATCCCGGATCCATAACAAGAAACTTCACTGTAAAATCAAATTTGTTATGAACCTTAAGTTCCTGAAACAGCTTCGCCATAAGCATTGAATCCTTACCACCGGAGATACACACTGCAATCCTGTCACCCGGCTTTACAAGCTCATATTCATTAATTGCTTTGGTAAACTTGCACCATATATTCTTGCGGAATTTTTTGCGGAGGCTCTGCTCAACATCCCTGGCAAAATCTTTGCCGCTCTCATTCTCCTTATCACATGCATCAAGAAGCCACGCTATATAACCGCCTTCAAGACTGTCTGCATCTATCCCCATGCCCTTAAGATGTGTGGCTACTCCCTCGCTGTTAATTCCCTTGGCACACACTATTACAAGTTTCTTATTCTTGTCTGTCTTATCTGATGAAGCGATTCTCTCTGCCGTGTCATGATAGACTTTATCAGCCATATCTCCCATATCATCACTGCTCTTATACTCATTATCTCCTGTAATCATAGGAATGTTAACCACATCCGGCATTCTTCCATGGTCAACCTCCCACTCAGTTCTTATATCTATAATCTGTACAGAGTCTTTATCTGATGAAAGAAGCTTATCTAATGTTATACTCATGTCTATACCTCTAATCCAATCTTATCCTATCTTAATCCAGTTTAAATAATTCGCAATTCTTAGGCAGGACTTTCCAGAAATCTTTTAACGAAGTCCCCCTAAACTGTGCAATTATACTACAGTTCATGGCACCATGTCCAACTATTAAAATATCTTTTCCATTATCTAACAATGGCTTTACCTCTTTATCAATGAAATCGCCTGTTCTTGCAAACAGCTCTTCAAAGCTCTCACCATCTTTTACAGTCTTATAATTAACCGGGTCTTTAAAGCATGCATTGATAGGACAATCTGGTATATCAAATGAATTCTCAATTCCTTCATACACACCAAAGCTCATCTCCATAAGCCTGTCGTCTGTTATAATCGGAATATCCCTGTCTCCAAGAAAAATCTTAGCTGTCTCCACTGCGCGGATAAGCGGTGATGAATAGCACACGTCTATATGAAGGTCTTTATACCTCTCTCCCGCCTCCTTCGCCATTCTCCTGCCATTATCATTAAGCGGTATATCTGTACGCCCCTGAAGCTTATGGAGCGCATTCCATTCTGTCTGTCCATGTCTTATTATATATAACATTAATTTTCCTCCGTGTTGTGGTTTGATTTTGTAAGTATAACCATGCATCTGATTGTCTTAGGCTCAAAATATTCATACTCGACACAGCCATCATATTTATCTACTATTGCCTTAATATTCTTAACACCATATCCATGCCTTATCTTATCAAGCTTAGTAGTATGAAGTTCTTTATTATCAAGAAGTATATTACATGTAACAGAATTATACACGTCTATCCTTATATACTCATCACTGGCTGAAATCTGTACATACAGTGACTTTCCATCTGAACCAGCCATTCCTTCTATTGCATTATCTATAAGATTTTCAAATAATATATGCATATCAACATCTAATACACCATTAACTTTTCCATTGACAAAACATGAAAAATCATAGTTATTACGCTTACATGTATCATTTGCTTTATTTAATATATAATTAATTATCATGTTATTAGAAAATTTCTTTTTATCATATGAAATAATATCATCTACATTTAACTCTTTAATATATTCTAACGCTTTCTTATTTTCACCATCATTTATCATCATTGATATTAGTCTTAAAATCTTTTTAATTTCATGTCTCTTTTGTTCAAGCTCACTATTCTCTTCAATTATAGTCTCTACATCATCTAATTGCTGTTTGAACGATTTAATTGTCATCTCATCATCTATAATCTTTGCATAGCTTTTATCAATAGCTGATAACAATACATAATTAACAACATTAAGCAGTAATATTCCCACAACAACCGATACGCTCCATATATTTCCAATTATTTGCATTCTTGTTATTACAATTGTACATATTACTATAGATACAACAGGCAGCATTATTGCTACAACTGTATATTTTCTATTAAGAAATTTGTCAAACGTTTTGAATTTAATAACCATAAAAACAAAACACACAAATACAATCTGAACAATAATTAAGGCTATGACTCCATCAAATGATTTATCGCCTGTAAGCTCAATAAATGTTTTTCCGGTGAGCATAGCCGCAATATTAGCACCAATAATAGAAGAAAACATTGCTATCAATCCAATAAGCATACTATACATTATCTGTGATAATATATCGCCTTTTAGGAATGCCCTGCTTATCAAGAAAACATATATTATATTTATAATTATGCCATACCCTTCAAAATCTGTTAAAAACGTCTGTATCTCCATATATATTGCTATACACAAAACCATTTCAAGATTCATTTCAGTATCTGAAAATCTATCTTTTTTTCCAAGACACTTCTTCAAAAAATAAGTTGTTACAAAAGCCTGAAAAATATTAACACACGATTCAAATATTATCATATAACACTCCTTATTCACCTCATCTTATATTTAAGCAGGCTTTCCTTTATCTCACTGATTCTACTATCACTAATGGCATATCTGTCGCCATTATAAAGACAACATTCACCCTTATCTATTTTTGATATATACTTAAGTCTTATCATTCTTCCGCGCGCCACTTTAACAAAATCATGATTAAGCAGTTCATCTTCAACACGCTTTAGTTTATCTTTAACCTGAATATTGCCACCTTCCCTTACAATAACAACATCATGGTCATATACTTCCACCATAATGATATCATCCAAAGAAACTGGTACTTCCTTTACTCCATCCCTAAATAATATTTTTTCCTTTCTTCCCGCTAAAAACCTGTTTATCTCTCCTGCTGCCCTCAAAAAATCATTTTCAAGATTATCTTTACGTATAAAGCCAAGTGGTCTACACACAAATGCATCTTTCATATATGTTTCATGATTAGTTATGTATACAATTCCTGTATTATCTGATATATCTCTTAATCTGTCCGCTATTTTAAACCCACTATCATCGCCAAGCTCAATATCCATAAACACAATATCAGGCTTATCCTCCTTATAGCGGTTAAGCAATTCTGCACCTGATAAATATGTATACACTTTAATATCATCTGCAACATTACAATTATCCCGATATAATTCAGGTATTTCCATTGCCAATGAATCCGAAAGTTCAAGTTCATCATCACATATTCCAAAACGAATCATATTATCCCCCATATGTTTAACTTATATGTAATATACTATTTTTGCGTATACATAGCAACAAGGCTGGGGCAATTCACCCCAGCCTGTACTAAAACACCACTACGCATTATTTTTATTTATATTATTCTTTCTACAATATACTGCAAACAATATAATCCACCCCAAAGCTGCTATTATATTAAATACAATAAGTATTTTTTCAACTCTCTCAGCATTTTCACAAAAAAATTTAGTTCCTGTCCAAGTTCCATTTAAACACATAAAAGCATAAGCAGATACGTCCAACAATTTACCAATCGCCTCTTCATCTTCTTCAATATGTCCAGTCGGAGGTATATCTCCATGGTAAACTAGTGAATTATATTCTCCTTGAAATACTTGTGCACTATATTCATCATAATATGATAATGTTTTATTTTCAAAATTAAATATAGGGAAATCATGTTTCCTATATAGATATTCAAGAGAATCAGAATAATCATCAGTAAACGTTCTATACGTTCTACTTCTGTTAAGATAAATCAAAACGCCAAAAATATTATACCCCATATCATACGCTGGACAATCAACATATCTCAACCCTGCCTCTTTATTTGTATCATAATCACATGCTTTTATTGGAATTGATGGCAGTTCATATGATACTATAATTCCAATAACCGCTAGTACAAAATATACCTTTAAAAACCGTTTTACCATCTTCTTGTTATAATCCCATAAACAGCTCCATCAGGCTGATTTTCCCATCCATTTCTTTGCTCTTATAGTTTCAGCATAACTGCTTGCATATTTATTTTCAATACATCTGACGTGAACCAGGCTTTTTTAACGTGAATAAAACATAGCATGTCCCTCTTCCCTAACTATCTCCATATGTTCCTATTCATCATATTCATATATGCTCATGTCTATCACATTCTCCCTGTGTGCTTTAAAGAACTCAGACAAAATTTCTTCACTTATCCACTTCAACATAATCAGGCATATAAATAACATCTGATATAATAAATTTTTTTTCATTCTTATCCCAGTTCAAAAAAATCATTATTTGACCTATTGTATCTTGCGGAATTTTACCTGAAATCGCAGATAAATAGTACATCTGTCCGAATTTGTCTACATACACGTCGCCAAACTGTTTCATATATGATATATCCTTAAATTCTGGAAACATTTTATAAAATTCATCATCAAGAAATCCTTTAGCTGTCTCTAACTGTTCATCTGTCAGACTCCCATCTTCCTGAAACAAATCTATCTTTTTTCTCTCTTTTACATCATACGCATATGTCAAGCTTGGTCCTGTCATTGTGCCTCTTACAGGTGGAATCACAATAACCACATCTTTCACATCATCTAATGTAATATCAACATATGCAGAGCGTATGCCTATCTGTGTAATCGTGCTGGTATCTCTTCCATCACATTCAAATTCAAAGCAAAACTCACCATCAATATATACCTGAAATAAGCTCTTAAAATCTCCAATTGTTGTTACTTTAAGAAAAATATCTTCATTTTCATAATTCAATTCTGTCTCACTAACTTCTGTCATAATGCCATCACTCATTGAATCTACAACGAAGTTATTTAGACGACGATATCCTAGAAATTGCTTTGTTTCATATACACTAACTTTTTCTTTATCAATATTCTCCACGTTCTGCATTTCACAGCCCACCAACACTACAATGATGAATAAAACAATTAATAGTTTTAACATTTTCCTCATATAAAACTCACTCCTAATGAGAAAAGAATACATTATAATTACTTAATGAATCTGTACACAACGCTTTCAAACCAGCAATTGTAGTCGCTGTTCCTTCTCCAGCAATACATACCTCAGAAATAGCAACATTTCCACTTGAATAATGACCATACAAAACTCCTCCTCTTTCAAATATATTTATTTTCAATACACTTAACGTGAATCAGGCTTTTTTTACGTGAATCAGTAAATATTTTTTATATCCCAACACAAACGCAATTACTGCCACAACATTAATTCCTAGCACAATTGCTCCAAATGAATATATTCTGAACAAAGAATCAAAATACTGCATTTCTGCTCCATACCATGTAGCATTTAGACACACTTGCGCATAACGACCAACCAGGCTGCACCTGTTATATAGATTAATATCATCTTCTGTTTTGTACTGTCCACCAACATTTACCTGCCTGCAATGAATAGAATACAAATCCAGCACTTCACCTTTATAACAAAATGGCTGAAAATCCTTCTGTGTAACAAGATAGTCGATAACATCTCCATATTCACTTTTAAATTTCTTGTCAGCCTTGTATGCATTATTAAATACAACATCTCCAAAGATATTAAGACGGACAGAATAGGCAGAATCAGTATCTACCAACGAATAATATTGCTTTATTTCATCTGGACATTTTCTTATTGGAATCATAGGCAGATATGTCAGTATTAATACTTCAACCACTATGTACATTAACACAATTATTATAAATACACTCTTTTTTGAGATTTTTCTCTTATAATCTGC
>JBNMKL010000020.1:0-49833 GCA_050874305.1 Lachnospira sp.
AACTCTCATAAAAAGTGTTTGTCTGGTTAGTTTTGAACTAACTAGCTAAAATAGCTTCCGTATTAAAGATTGTTTCCAATCTTCTTTACTGAATTAAGGATGTCTTGATTTCTCAAGACAGTTCGTAAAAATCGATTAAACTATGTTTAATCGCTGAAATTCTTAAAGAATTTTCAGGGTTGTTTTACTGTTCAGTTATCAAGGTTCTATATGCTTAAAGCCTTGTGTTTACTAGGCTTTTAAGTTTTTGTTGTGTGTCGTTCTCGCCGACAGCTATGATAGCATAACACCTATTTTGCAAACTGTCAACACCTTTTTTGTAATTTTTTAATTTTTTTTGTAATTTCCTGTCACAACACCGTAATTATCTACTGTCAGAAGGTCTACATCATAGCTCTGGTTAACCTTTACCGCCTCATCTGACAAGAATCGAACCCTTATATAATCAGGAGTGTACCCATATGAATACTCTTCTCCATCTATAATAGTCTTCTCTTCTACCAGCACCCTCTCACTTCTGCCTATATGCTCTCTTATGTAATTCAATTTCATTGCTGATGTAAGATTAAGAAGAATATTGCTTCTCTCTGTCTTTACCTTTTCATCAATCTGGTTAGGCATCCTGTCAGCAACAGTTCCTTTTCTTCTTGAATACTTAAATACATGTACCTCGTAGAACGCCACCTTCTCTAAGAACTTTCGTGTTATCTCAAATTCTTCATCTGTCTCGTCAGGAAAACCAACTATCACATCTGTTGTAAGAGCAGGATTATCAAAATACTTTCTTAAAAGCACGCATTTGTCATAATACTCTGCCGAGCTATATTTTCTGTTCATTCTCTTAAGAACAGTGTCACAACCACTCTGTAGTGAAAGGTGGAAATGAGGGCACACTTTATCAATCTTACTTATAGTAGATGCAAATTCATCTGTTATAACTCTTGGTTCTAATGAGCCAAGTCTGATTCTTTCAAGCTTTTCTATCTTGCTAAGCTCAACTATAACTTCCATAAGTGAACCTTTACCATTATCAACACCATATGATGACAGGTGAATTCCTGTAAGTACAACTTCCTTGTATCCCTTATCTACAAGAGTCTTTACCTCATTAACAATATCAGTAAGCTCCCTGCTTCTGATTCTACCCCTTGTGTAAGGTATAATGCAGTATGAGCAGAACTGGTTACAACCATCCTGTATCTTGATATATGCTCTTGTATGCTCATTAACCTCATCAATAGATAAGCTTTCATATTCAGACTCTTTATTAATCTCACATACAAGGTGATTCTTATCGTGATCTGAGTAATACTGGTTAATGACATCAACTATATTAATTTTGTTATTATTGCCCAATACTATATCCACAGCATTATCCTCTGCTGCCTTTTTTGCATCAGCATTGACATAGCATCCTGCCGCGATAACAACAGCATCCGGATTCATCTTCTTTGCTTTGTGAAGCATCTGCCTTGATTTTCTGTCAGCTATGTTAGTAACTGAACATGTGTTGATAATATATATATCAGCTAAAACATCATCTTCAAACGGAACAATCTCAAATCCAGCCTTTTTTAGAAGCTGCTCCATAGATTCAGATTCGTATGAATTAACTTTGCAGCCAAGACTATGTATTGCTACCTTACTCATATATTTCTCCTTAAACAAATAATCTATAATAGTTTGTCACAAATCTAACGATATTAGTTGACATCCCCAACCTAAACTCTTATTATTATAAATATCAATAATTATTGAATTTTCTAGGAGGTTCTTATGAAAACAGTTAAAATTTCACTCAATTCAATCGATAAAGTAAAATCTTTCGTTAATGACATTACAAAATTCGATGTTGATTTTGATCTGGTATCAGGAAGATATGTTATCGATGCTAAATCAATCATGGGTATCTTCAGTCTTGACCTTTCAAAACCAATCGACTTAAACATTCATGCAGATAACGAAATTGATACAATTTTATCAGTTCTCTCACCTTACATGGTATAATAATTTAACATTACATTAATCAAATAGCGTCTGTTCATCTGAACGGACGCTATTTTTGTTTTATTTTACAACAATCTTTTCAACTGTATCCAAAGCCTTCTTCATAAGCTCGTCTATAACATCATCAAGATGATGCTCATCATTCTTGATAATATTCAGGTTAGGCTTTGTAACTGGGTGCTTTGCAACAAATATAGTACAACAGTCCTCAAACGGCTGGATTGATGTCTCATATGTTCCAATTCTCTCAGATATATTAATAATATCCTGCTTGTCAAACGCAATAACCGGTCTGAATACTGGAAGAGTGCATACCTCATTAGTACAATACAGGCTGTGCATTGTCTGGCTTGCCACCTGTCCTATGCTTTCACCAGTAATAAGTCCAAGACATCCACTTTCCTTAGCAAGATGCTCTGCAATCTTCATCATATATCTTCTCATAATAATTGTAAGCTCATCATGAGGGCATTTCTCGTATATGGCAAGCTGTATATCTGTAAAATTAACAACATTAAGTGTTATAGGTCCTGAATATTTAGATACAATTCTGGCAAGGTCTACAACCTTCTGCTTTGCTCTCTCACTTGTATATGGTGGCGCGTGGAAATATGTTGCCTCAAGTGAAACTCCTCGCTTAGAAATCATGTAACCTGCAACAGGACTGTCTATACCACCTGATAAAAGAAGCATGGCTTTACCAGCAGTTCCGATTGGCATACCGCCCTGACCTGCTATCTCGACAGAATATATATTAATAACATTTCTAATTTCTACCTGTAATAAAACATCCGGATTATGGACATCAACTTTTAATTCTGGATAGGCATCTAATATTCTTCCGCCAAGTTCCATATTAATCTCCATTGAATCCATTGGATAATTCTTTCTTGCTCTTCTGGCATTAACCTTGAAAGTAAAATTCTTATCAGGGTATGCCATATCGATATACTTAATAACCTGCTCTGCAAGGTCATCAAATCCATTATCTTCAATCTGGACAACAGGACATATGCCTATTATTCCAAATACTCTCTGAAGGGCACTTACAGCCTCATCATAATCAAATTCTGCATTAGCTGTTGCATATATTCTTCCATTTTCCTTAGACACTTCAAAATCGCCGTCTATATCCTTCAGAACATATCTTATCTGCTTAACCAGCGCATCTTCAAATAAATATCGGTTTTTGCCTTTAACTCCGATTTCACCATATTTTATCAAAAAAGCCTTGTACATATAATTCCTCATTTCTGTATTAATTAATAACTGCGGTACTTTCTAAGAACTGGCAGAAGGTTATTGAGTTCACTTATTGTATATTCCAGTTCTTCCTTTGTGGTCTCAAAACAAAAGCTGAATCTTATAGTTGAATCAAGCAGTTTGTTATCAAGTCCTATAGCTACAAGTGTAGAACTGAGTCCCGGTCTGTTAGAAGAGCACGCTGAGCCTGATGACACATATATGCCTTTATCCTCCAGCGCATGCAAAAGCACCTCCGCCTTGATTCCATCAAAGCTTGCACTAACAACATGCCATGCAGCATTTTCTTTGCTTCCATTAATTGTAACGCCTTCAATTTTGCACAATTCGGACACAAACCATTTTCTAAGTTCGTACATATCCTGCTGTTTCTTATCAAAATCAGCATTATATATCAATTCAACAGCTTTGCCAAGTCCTGCAATTCCAGGAACATTTTCTGTGCCTGAACGCATTCCCTTCTGCTGTCCGCCGCCCAGTATTATAGGCTTTAATCTTGTCTTGTCTTTAATATATATAAATCCTGTTCCCTTAGGTCCGTGAATCTTATGTCCACTTACTGTAAGCAGGTCTATACCAAGCTTCTTAGGTATGATTTTTAATTTGCCATACGCCTGAATAGCATCAACATGAAATACTATATCCTCGTTGTAGCTTTTTACAATCTTAGAAATCTCTTCTATCGGCTCAATTGTACCTATCTCGTTGTTAACCATCATAGTTGATACAAGTATAGTCTCATCATCAAGCGCCTCTTTTAATGCTTCAAGTGAGACATTGCCCTTGGAATCAACTGGAAGAAATGTAACTTTGTACCCCTGCTGTTCAAGGAAATTAAATGGCTCTTTAACTGATGAATGTTCAACAGAAGAGACAATCACATGATTACCCTTTCTTTTATTAGCCATTGCAGCACCAATAATTGCCATGTTATTAGACTCTGTACCACCTGATGTATACACAATCTCTTTCTCCTGACATTTCAATGTCTTTGCAATTATCTGAGTTGCATTCTTTACATATTTCTCCGCATCAACACCTTTTAAATGCTTGGATGACGGATTACCATAATCTTCCAGCATAACATGTGTTACAATATCAACAACTTCCTTAGCCGCCTTTGTTGTGGCAGCATTGTCAAGATAAACTTCCACTTTATTCCTCCATATTGTACATAAGCACAGACATAAGCATCATACCTGCCGTCTCAGTCCTCAAAATTCTCTTTCCAAGCGTTATTATATCCCAGCCATGCTCTTTGGCATCTTCCAGCTCACATGAATCAAATCCACCCTCTGGACCTATAAATATACCAACACTCTGACCATTATTAATTGAATTAATCACATCTTTAGTGTGCTTCATCCCCTCAGCGCACTCATATGGCAGCAGCTTGATATCAAGGCTGTCAGCATATTCAAGTGCCTGCTTAAATGTACACACCTCATGAACCATAGGCATAATGCTTCTCTTGCTCTGCTTTGCTGCAGACTGCGCTATAGCATTCCATCTTTCCACTTTGGACTTAGCTTTCTTTGCATCCAGTTTAACAACACTTCTTTTCATCGAAACCGGTACAATCTCATACGCCCCAAGTTCAATCATCTTCTGTATAACAAGCTCCATCTTATCACCCTTTGGCAGCCCCTGAAACAGGTAAACTTTGGATGGAAGCTCCTTACCAACTTCATCCTTTGATATTATGTCAGCCCTTATACAATCATCTGACTCACTTACAATCTTACATGTATAATCAATATTATCGCCACTGCTTATAAGCACATCATCACCAACTGCAAGGCGCAATACGTTCTTAACATGATTAACATCACTTCCTACGATGTCAATGTAATCATCATGAATATTTTCATGCATGGCAAAAAAATGATACATACACTCCTCCGTACATTAAATCTCTAATTACTTTCTGACAGCAGTAATATTAACCCATTCGCCATCATGGTTAATCTCAACTATCTCAAGTTCGTTATTGCTTCTGAATGCAGATGCAACCTCTTCTTCCTTGCTGTCAATAATTCCAGAAGTTATAAAATAAGCACCATGCTTCATATGTCTTGTTATCTCTGATGATAAAGGTATAAGAACATCTGCAAGAATATTAGCGCATACAATATCGTAACATTCATATCCACATCTGTCCTGAACAGCCTTATCATCAATTATATTGCCCTCAATAACCTCAAGCTCTTCAGCCTTAATACCATTCTGCTGTGCATTCTCTTCTGATGCAATTATGGCATTAGGGTCAAGATCTGTACCAAGAGCATGTTTAGCACCATATTTTAATGCGACAACTGAAAGAATCCCGCTTCCGCATCCGACATCAAGGATTTCATCATCCTTTTTAACATACTTCTGTAACTGTCTTATAACCATTCTTGTTGTCTCATGAGAGCCTGTTCCAAATGCTGTTCCCGGATCAATTGAAAGTACCGGATGACCTTTCATCTCATCTGTCTCTTCTTCCCATGTTGGTTTGATATATAAATCTCCAATTGAGAATGTATGCCAGTACTGTTTCCAGTTGTTAATCCAGTCCTTATCCTCTGTCTGGCTCTCAGTTATAGTTCCATCTCCGATATCTGTAAATGTTCTTAAATCTTCTATCTCTTCTCTCACTCTTGCAAGTACAGGCTCATTATCCTCATCTGAATCAAGGTAGAAATTCACCTTTGCAAGTCCTTCATCTGGTGGAAGGTCAGGTATGAAATCCACGAACATAGTCTTAGCTTCTTCCTGTGTAAGCTGTACATTATCCTCTACTTCTATTCCCTCTATTCCACATTCTGCAAGTGTTGCACTAAGTAAGTCAACCGCCTGTGTTGTAGTGTTTATTGTATATTTATTCCATTTCATAATATTATCTTTCCTGCTGCCTTTCTAGCATTTCTCAAGAAATACTTTGTAGCTTCTATAAGCCTCATATAAATCAACTTTGCTTATAACCTCATATGGTGCATGCATATTCTGTACACCTACTCCACTGTCAATTACATTCATGCCATAATTGCCCATAATATAAGCGATAGTTCCACCACCGCCGGCATCAACTCTTCCAAGTTCCGCAGTCTGATATATTACACCTGCGTCATCCATAATCTTTCTTAACTTGGCAATATACTCTGCTGAAGCATCATTAGAACCAGCCTTGCCTCTTGAACCAGTATACTTGATAAACGCAACGCCCTTGCCAAAATATGCTGTATTCTTCTTCTCACTAACACCTGCATAGTTAGGATCATATGCTGAATTAACATCTGATGATAACATATTAGAATTAGCTAAAGCTCTTCTTAATGCCAGGTCAGAATACTGTCCTGCCCTGTCTAAAACTTCTGCAACTGTGTTCTCAAAGAATCTTGAATGCATGCCAGTAGCACCGACACTTCCAATCTCCTCTTTGTCTACAAGAATGCATACACTTGTTCTTTCTGGTGAAGATGACTCTAACTGTGCAATAAGTGATGGATATGCACATACCTTGTCATCATGTCCGTATCCAATTATCATGCTTCTGTCAAGGCCATAATCTCTGGCTGGACCTGCTGGAACAACACACAGCTCTGCTGACTGGAAATCTTCTTCCTCAATGCCATACTGTGATTTTAACAGTTCAAGGATAGCTGCCTTTACAGGTTCCTTTTCTTTCTCTTCCTTGTCATCAGATGACTCTTTCTTTACAGCAGGCATGCTTCCTACAAGTACATTTAAATCCTCACCCTCAACTACCTTGTCTGCCTTTTTCTGCATCTGCTCAGCCGCAAGATGTATAAGTAAATCTGATATTCCCACTACCGGCTCATCAGCCTTCTCACCTATTGTAACCTCTATAACCTCTCCTGACTTTAAGGCAACTACACCGTGAAGTGCCATAGGAAGTGTTACCCACTGATACTTCTTAATCCCACCATAATAATGTGTATCAAGCAGTACAAGTCCTGTATCTTCATATAAAGGATTCTGTTTGATATCAAGTCTTGGCGAATCAATATGTGCGCCTAATATATTCATTCCATCTTCTATAGGCTTCTTGCCTATAACAAATAAAACAATAGCCTTGTCCTTGTTAACCGCATATACCTTATCACCTGAATTCAGAGGCTTTTTGTCTTTGATGTAGTCCTTAAGATCTTTGTATCCATATTCTTCTGCAAGCTCTACAGAACGCTTAACGCACTCTCTTTCTATCTTGCAGTCAGAGATAAAGTTCTTATAATTCTCAGCAAATTCAAAAACCTTCTTTCTTCCTTCTTCATCATAAATGTCCCATGCAACTTTTCTTTCCATAGCCAGACTCCTCTCTATCAAACTATATATTAAGTGTTAATTGGTTCTCGTCATAATCATCAGCATTATCAGCCTTTATCTCCATCTCGGCTTCATCCTTGAATCTCTCAATGATATCCTCACTGATAACCGGAAGCTCGTCTATTGATGTAACGCCAAATGCACGTAAAAATTCCTCTGTCGTGCCAAAAAGCATAGGTCTTCCTGGCGCATCAAGTCTTCCTAGCTCCTTTGCAAGTCCATATTCAACAAGCTTGTTGACAGCATGTTCGCAGCTTACGCCTCTTATCTTTTCAATCTCTATCTTGGTGATAGGCTGTTTATATGCAATTATCGAAAGTGTTTCAAGCAAAACATCTGTGAGAACGTATTTTTTAGGTGCTGCTGCCACCTTAATCAAATCCTCATAAAATTCCTGCTTGGTGCACATCTGGAACGCATTTTCCAATTCTATGATTTTGATACCTCTGTTAGAAGCCTCATACTTATCCATCATATTATGAATAATCTTTACTGTAGTCTCCTCATCATGTCCAATCGCAGCCGCAAGCTTATCTACAGATACCGACTCTCCCATAGTGAACAGCACAGCTTCAATAACAGCTTCAATTCTATCTATATCCATTATCTATTCCTCCGTAACATAAGCATTAATTCTTAAGCTTCCTCTATATCGCCCATATCCTGTGGATTACCTACAACAGTCACCTCTATCTCGCTGCATGTTCCCTCCTGAACTACCTCGACTATTCCAGTCTTAATAAGTTCAAGCATTACAAGAAATGTGACAATGACAGATTCTTTTGAATTATTATTTTCAAGCATCTGTCTGAATGAAAACTTTTTATGCTTTGTTATATATTCCTTTACCTCTAAAGCCTTATCCGCCATGCTTACTTTTTCTTTTTCAATCTTGCCGAATTTGCTTCTGATTGGGTCTATCTTTTCTTCTTTGCGCTTCATTACCTCCTGAAATATGGTATTCAGCTTGGCAAGCGTTGTATCACCTATAAGCTCCTCCATATTAATCGGTGGCTTATACGCCTCAACCTCCGGTGGAATTGTTGGTTCTTTGTAAAATGCTTTCTGTGCATCCACCTGTTTATCTTTTAACTCGTATGACATATATTTAAACAGCTTGTACTCTAAGAGTTTCTCAACAAGTTCTGCTCTTGGATCTTCCTCTTCGCCCTCCTCGTTGACTTCTTTAGGAAGAAGCATTCTTGATTTAATATCAAGAAGAGTTGCCGCCATTACAAGGAACTCACTGACAACATTAAGGTCTTCCTTATCCATGTTGTCAACATATTCCATATACTGCTCTGTAATCATCACAATAGGTATATCATATATATTAACTTTATTCTTATCTATCAGGTGAAGCAAAAGATCAAGTGGTCCTTCAAACACCTGTAATTTTACATTAATTCCCATATAAATCCTCTTGTTTATATATATGCGCCTATAAACGCAACCTATATTGTAACCAAATATAGATATATTTGCAAATTATTTCTTTATATTTCATAAAAAATATAATATACTATATTGAAATGACTAAAATATCCGGGGGAATTTATGAGCAACAAGAAACTACAAAAAGCAATCTTAATCATACGTCCGATTGCTGATAAAATTAAGGACGACAACCTTACTGGCTATGCTGCACAGTCATGTTTCTTCCTTATCCTCAGCTTTGTGCCATTTATAATTCTATTAATGAGCTTATTAAAATATCTGCCTATATCTCCAGACGAGATATACGATATAATGAACGGCGTTTTTCCATCAATGCTGATGCCAATTATAACTTCTGTTATCAATGACATCTATTATAACAGCAACATAGCCGTTGTATCTGTTACAACAATAATTGCACTGTGGTCTGCTGGAAAAGGCTTTACATCAATTATATTCTGTCTTAACAAAATATATGGAACACATAAAAAGCAGGGCTGGATTCTTTCAAGAGTCTTCTCATCTCTGTATACAGTTATATTTATAATCAGCATAATTCTTACTCTTATGCTGTTCGTATTTGGAAAGCACCTGCTGGTTATCATTAATCTTTTCATGCCAAAGTTAGGAACACTGTTACAGTCAATACTTAACAATAAAGCACTCCTGTTCCCCGGCATACTTATGGTTATATTCCTTGTTATGTATATATTTATCCCTGACAGAAAGACGCGTCTTATATCAGAACTTCCCGGAGCAATAACAGCATCTATCGGATGGATTTTATTTTCATTCTTTTATTCATTGTATGCCAATTATTCTCCTAATTTTTCGACTATGTATGGAACCCTTTCCACATTGGTTTTTGCATTAATCTGGTTATATTTCTGCATGATAATCGTGTTCTTCGGTGCAGAGCTTAATATTATACTAACAACATATAAGCAGTTAAAAAACGCTGGTACCACTGTAGAAGAAGTTAAGGATTGATATGTAATCCATCCCTCTTTCCGCCATGTTTTTTACTGCATTCTGGCTCATTCCTATTCCATGTCCATATCCACCACCGGTAAATACAAATGTCTTATCTTTTGATTTGCCGGCGGTATCGATTATAAAAAACGAACTTGGAAGGTCAAATGCTTTCCTTATCTGTCCTTCACTCTCAATGCATACATCAGCTTTACTCCCCTTTATCGTTACACTATTTACTCCACCACCACTAACCCTGTTATTAATCTTGATTGAATTAACTGTACCTATATCTGAATATCCCATTTTTCTAATATTACTTATTATATCAGAAGAACTTTTATCTATTTTCCATCTGTAATAATTGCACCCATAGTCATAATCATTTTCATTCTGTCTTGTAATAAACTTTCTAAAATTATCCTCGGATGATAAATCAATTCCCTGACTATCTGATGATATCAATTTGCTCTCATAATACGGATAATTAGACGAATCACTTCCCCACAGGCTGACATCTGCACCTGCTCCGCACGATGTTGAATAATAATACGCCGTTACAATCTCATCTGCATAATAAAGCATCTTACCGCATGTGGCACTTATCGCCTCATTAGCTTCTGGCTTCTCAACTGTATTGTTATATACCTGATAATTGATTGTATCATCCATATGTGCCTCATATTCAGGATACGCATAGCCATCAAGGTGTGCGTATGCATAGCTTCTTGCACATACAGCCTGAACCTTCAATGCCTCAACACCGAAGCTTGATGGCATCTCACTTGGAACCACTCTTTTAAGATAATTTTCTATTGCAACCTCATTGACAAGAACAATCCCACCATCTGTCTTATAAGCTGTGATTGTTCCCTCATATTCAGGATTTCCTTGACTTTTATTGACATATAACAGCTTTATCTGACTGCCAGAGTCTGTGCTTATAACTGCATTTTCCTGAGTCATTTCATTGTCAAGCACAAGCTCATCTCCCGGATTAAATTCATTAATAATATCACCGCACTTCATATAGAACTTTCCATCACTTGTGACAGACACATTATCATATGCTGTTGACGATGCCTGTGTATTATACAGAAGTATGCGTATATTAGTATCTGTTATATCCTTCTTAACAGTAATTCCAATCATTTTACCATTTTTAAGAACAATATCCGCAAGCATTCCGCTTACATCTTCTGACGTACCACCTATATAAAACTCTCTGTTTACGCCATACATATTCACATACAGCTTATTGTCCTTAAATTCCGATATCCATACATTCTTAAATGTTGTCTCATCTGATATGACATCTGTCACCATAAGAATCTCATGTTCAATTGCAAATACCTCAATTGTCTTATCTTTATATCCAGTAAGATTCAGCCCTGTATAATAATATTTTCCTTTATTCGTGCTAACTGTATAAAGCTTGTTAAACACACCATCATTAGATTCTGCCTCGCCACATGCAGCCACTATTCCAAGCTGGACAACATCCAGTTTGTCACCTTTTTCAAAATATTCTTTATATTGCTGGACAACGGATATGAACTGTGAATTAGATATAGCTTTATCTTTTTTTATGTCCGATTCTTTCAATATTCCAACAAACTTATATACATAGTCAAGGTCGCTCTGCATAAGCGCCCTGTCCGGGTCCGAATCTTTTATCATGCCTTTATCAAAAAGCCCTATATCGCAAAGATAATCATAATAATCTGAAAACCAGTATTTTACGCTGTCTGTTTTTCCAACTGTATTATGATCTTCCGAATAGCCATTAAGATATGCAAGAACCTTACACGCATTGGCAAAGCTGCAATTATTATGGCCTATAAGTCTTTTGCTGTTTACATTAACAAGAAGAGCCACCAGTAAAGCAAGCAGCAGCATAAGGATTATTAATACAACCCCTTTTAACCAGCCCGATTTAATGTGACTCTTTGAAAAAATATTATTCAATATAATTCAATCCTTATATATATTTGTGTTTTTCTTAATATCCACACATAATATAATATGCAGGAAAATGTATATATAGAACAAAAGGATGAGCAGCTTTCACCGCTCATCCTTTTAAATAATTCCCAGCATGCCGTTCCCGTCTCTTTCGACTCCTAGCCTGCGCTAGGTGGGTAACCGCATTTGCACCGCTGCCTTCCACTGACAAAGGAGGCTTGACATTAGAGCAAAGATATAGGAATCCCTTCGAAAAAATGTAGGATCAAAATATGACAGGCTGTCGTACACTCCAGGAATTAACAACCAATTAATACGTTATGTTTATTATAATTCAACTCTTTTGTATACACAATAGGTAATTTCAATTAATATTAACACTTTCTTCAAATTCGTCTGCTTTTTCTTTGAATATCTTATGCTTCATCTGATTGTAATATGTATCAGCATTCTTAAGCTGTTCCATCGCTTTTAACTCATCACCATTTTTCTTGCACACATTATAATTGATAATGCTCTCATAGTAATCTGAAAAAAGATAGTAATCTCTTTCATCATCAGTTATAGTCCGTCCTATTGCCTTATTATATGCAATCTTTTTATTAAGCTCGCCATAATCCTTATTACAGAAATCTGAATCGAGTGTCTCAAGTGTATACCCTTTTGCACGTTCTGTGTAATACATACTATCATACGCAACACTGCCTGCTGCTCCAATTGACAGAACAGCAAGTATACCAGCCGCTATATACATAAGTATGGATATAATTCCCGCCTTGCCCTTACGGAATATTCTAGTTATCTTCATCAAGCATTCTCCTTGTCATAAGCGAAATAATTCCAGTTGTATCTTTATCTGGCAGCCCTGCTATATCCTCATCTGTAAAATTACAATAGGCTTTCAGGAACTGTTCAAGTTCATCCTGCATATCATATATATATTCAAGGCTCTCTGGCAATGATGATGAAAATGAGCGCTCAGACATTGATGAATAGAAATCATGGACACTTGTTGCCGCTTTGCTCAGACTGCTTCCATAGTTGTTATTATCGGACGTATAATGAGATATTATGTATTTCTTAGCCGAATTGTAATAATCTGCCATATTATAATACCTTGACCATCCATTATAATAAATGTCATCTCTTTCTGACAGCTTCTGATCCGCTATAGAAAAAAGCATATAAGTCTGGAGATATTCTCCATCATTCATAAGCTCTTTAATATGTGCTGTAATCTCATCCTCATGTCGTGAATTGTACGCATCAATTCTACCCTGTCCTATATCATATGCAGAATTCACCAAAAATACTGCCAGTACAACATATATAATAACTGACACCATAAGAACAACCATAGGTGTTATGTATTTAACAAACCATCTGGATTTATCCTTAACATCTTTTTCTGTATTAGTAAATCTTGTCTCAAATCTTTTCATATCATCCACATGGCTTGCACCTATTTCATTACGCGCACCACAATTAGGACAATATTTATTATTAATGCTTATCTCACTACCACATTTTTCGCATTTCATCTATGTAACAACCTCTTAACATTACTTCATTCTATCATAGTAAACGAGTGCCCTCTGTTTTAAATCATCATATGAATATGAATCATCATTTTTAACATCATTAGCAAATTCTTCTTTGGTAACTTTCAGGTTATCGCACACAAAACTCTCAACTTTACTGACCCACTCACCTGCGATTACAGCATCGTCATCTGTCAGTGAATAGTATGAATATACATTATTATTGTAGGTTAAACATTTGTTTCTCTCAGAAACAAAACCAACACAATACCTGTATGTTGATATATAAGACGATTCATACTTATAATAATAATCGTTTCCGTCATCCATATAATTAAGAATGTAACGATAATAATAACTGTACAGCCTCACAATTGCATAATGTTTCCAGTATTTTACCGCTCTGTTATTTCCATATGAATCCAAAGAAACAAACTCATCAAGTCCCTTAAAGTCTCCTGCTTTGTACATATCATCAAGCTTATCGACATTATTATCATACCATTCATATGATTCAATTATCTGTTTTCTCTCTTTAGAATTATTGTGATAACTCTTATATTTTGTCACACCAATAAATGAACCTATGACAATACATACTGCAAATATAGCTGCCATTACAAGCGAATGCTTCAAAGTTGTCTTTAATTCTGTACGGATTGCATTATCATCCATCTGATCCATAGTATCATTCATCGAATACAGATCATTCATATACTTCTTTTCGGCATTCTCATGCTGTGAGGCATGGCAGTAAGGACACTCTACTGCATCATCTTCAATATCAGCACCGCAGTTATAACACCTTATCATCTTCTATTCTCCTGCAATATTCTCTATATTCTCAGCAGATAACTGTATCGCTTCTTTGACAGTTTCAACAGATACTCCCATCTTCTCTGCAACCTCTGAAGCGGTAGGTTTTCTTCCAAGTTCTTCCTTCAGGCGTGCTGCCCAGTCATTGACAAGATTAACTTTGCTAAGCACCTTGCCTGTAACTTTGTTAGATGCGCTCTGCTCATCTATAAGCATTGAAAGACAGCCTTCAACTTCACCTTTTACCTCATCCTGTATTCCTTTAAGAACATATAAAAGGTCTTCTGTGCTTCCCTCTTTTATCTTATCTTTCCATTCATAATTATTAAGAAATCTCTGCTCACTTATGTACCCCATCATTGCGAGATTAGCTTCCTGGATAAGGTCTCCTGATAATACGCCTTTTCTTCTGAATGGTTCAATCCACTCAACTATATCTGAAAGGAATGATTCTGATAACAGCTTTAATGATTCCTTATCATTGTCCTCAACAATATTCATAAGAAGAAATGCTCTTGTTGTATCTGACATCTTCTCAATCTTGCCGATATCCTCAAGATATATAGAGATAAACTCCTCATCTTTCTTATAATCTTCATCACTTAACATAACAACTTCGTCTGAATTATCCTCATCCTCAGAAGTCTCCATAAGTGTCATAAAATCATTATTAAAAGCATCCTCGCCTGTCACTTTGATGTTATTAGCCATAAGATATCCATATATCATATTGCGCTTTGCATCATCTAATACAATACCTTTGAAATATCCGTCAACATCATCCCTGGATACTATATTGCCATTAACCTTAGCATATTCTTTAAGTTCGTTAAGCCCTTCCATAAAAAGTGCCTGAGTATCTTTATTATCTGCCATCAAACAGCCTCCATCAAATCTTTTTACACTTAGTTTATTCTATCATAGACATTCTACTTTGTCATTGACAAAAAATCCATATTTGCTTATATTAAATGTAATGTATATCGTGTATATATGCGATATTAATATTAAGAAAGATGAGGTTTATTATTAATGAGAATCGCTTTAATCAATGAAAACAGCCAGGCTGCTAAGAATGAGCTTATCTACACAAGTTTAAAGAAAGTTGCTGAAAGCAAGGGACATACAGTTGACAACTATGGTATGTATAGTGCAGATGATGCTGCATCATTAACATATGTTCAGAATGGTATTCTTGCTGCTATCCTTATCAACAGTGGTGCTGCTGATTTCGTAGTAACAGGCTGTGGTACAGGTGAAGGTGCTATGCTTGCACTCAACTCATTCCCAGGTGTATTATGCGGACATGTTGTTGACCCTTCAGACGCTTATATGTTCATGCAGATTAACGATGGCAATGCTATTGCACTTCCATTTGCAAAAGGTTTCGGATGGGGAGCTGAGCTTAACCTTACATATATCTTTGAAAAGTTATTCGAGGGTGAACCAGGTGGTGGATATCCTAAGGAAAGAGTTGTTCCAGAACAGCGCAACAAGAAGATTCTTGACGGAGTAAGAGCTGTTACATTAAAGCAGGATCTTGTTGCTGTATTAAAAGAGCTTGATCAGGATCTTGTAAAGGGTGCTGTTGCAGGCGAGAAGTTCAAGGATCTTTTCTTTGCTAACTGCAAGGATGAGAAAATCGCTGAGTACGTTAAGACTCTCCTTTAATTTTAATTGCAGTTTAAATCTGATTTTTTTCAGGTTTAAATTAAACGCATAATAAAAAGCTTGCCGGTAATCACCGATGTCATTCTTATCTAAATGACATTGGGTAATCATTGGCAAGCTTTCATTTTACTTCTACTTCTGTATGTATTGTATCATTCCAGGTCCTAAGGCATCTGTTGGTCTTGCTATAAATCCATGCTTTTCATAGAACTTCTCTCTTCCCTTAGCACACATAAGACAGAGCATCATTCTTGTTCCCGGCTGTGTCATATTGTCAACATATGATATAAGCTTCTCCACGAGCACACTTCCTATTGCTTTTCTCTGATATTCAGGAATAATTATCAAATCCTGTATATAGCTTATAACCGACCTGTCTCCTACTATTCTTCCCATTCCGATAGGTCTTTCCCCGTCATACACTGTAACAACCTCAATGCTGTTATCAAGTGCTCTCTGAGCCTGCTGCCTGTCCAGTTTTATCCAGTTAACCTGATCTCTTAATGAAAGATATATATCAACATCTCTCACATCATCCCTGTATGTAATCATCTAATCTCACCTTATGCAGATATTGCATATTCCTTGTATACATTTTTCACAAATTTATTGCAAGTATACTCTTATCGCATTAAAATGTAAATATATATTTTTTAAGAGAGGCAGACAATATGATAACAGTAGCAAAAGATGGAACTGGTGATTACACATCAATTCAGGAAGCAGTTGACTCTGTTAAATCCGTTCCAGAGACAATATTTATTAAAAAGGGAACATACAAGGAACTTGTCGATATAAGACTTAATGACATAACTCTTATAGGCGAATCTAAGGACGAGACAATCATCACATATGACCTTTATGCCTATATGATTATGGAAGATGGTATTAAGAGAGGAACTTTCCGCACAAGTACTTTTACAATTATCGCTGATAATTTCAGTGCATATAATTTAACATTTGTAAACTCTTCCGGTTTTGGGACTGAGGTTGGTCAGGCTCTGGCTGTATATGCCGAAGGTGACAGAATAACATTTAAGAATTGTAAGATGTTAGGACATCAGGACACATTATTTACAGGTCCACTCCCTCTGAAAGAAAAAGAACCCGGTGGATTCAGGGGACCTACAGAATTTGCTAAGCGCATACCTGGGCACCAGTTGTATGAAGACTGCTATATTGAAGGTGAGATTGACTTTATATTCGGAAGTGCCATAGCTTATTTTAAGAACTGTGAGTTATATGCCCTTAACAGAGATAAAGATATCAATGCCTTCTACACAGCTCCATCTACATATGAAGACCAGCAATATGGTTATGTATTTGAGAGCTGCCGTCTCACAGGCAACTGTCCCGATAAATCTGTATGCTTAAGCCGACCTTGGAGAATACATGCCAAAGCTGTATTCTTAAGATGTTATATGTCATCACAGATAACAGATTATGGTTTCCACGACTGGAACAAGCCTGAATCACATGAGACATGTTATTATGGAGAATACAAATGCTTCGGCGAGGGAAGCGATACAAGCGCAAGACCAGAATATGTACACCAGTTAACTGATGAAGAAGCATTACAGTACACTCAGAATAAAGTTATAGGCTTCTAGAGCTAGTATACTGACGCTTATGTAATGATACCAGTACAACAACTAATGTACTAATAAACATATGGCAAAAGCGGGCAGCCCGAATATTCCGGGTTGTCTGCTTTAAAATTATTCATTATAGATTCTTATTGAATAGACAGATTACTTATAGTTCCAAGTGATGTACCATTCTTATATGCTGTGAGTGTCGCAGCACCTGATGCACCGCTCTCTGGAACCTGGAAGCATGCCACTGCAGTATATGTACTTCCTGCCGCAACTTTGACATCCTTCAACGATATGATATCATTATTAAGCATAGATGCTGTCTGTACAATATTCTTGCCGCCTGCATCTATACGCATTGTTACTCCGCTTGAAGCTGTATTAAGAGTCATCTCAGAAGAAGAATTATTCTTAATATTAAACTCAACTGCTACGACCTTATATCCATCCTTGGCAGAGATACATACAGCATACTCTTCCATAGGATATCTTGTTCCCGAAGTACAATCCTTAACACTTATGCTTGCACCTGTAATTCCAAGTGCATTAGTAAGAGCCTGATATACATCTGTAGATGATGTTGTACCTGTCACAGAAGACGTATTAGTTGACGTTGTGCTTCCAGCTTTAGTTGTTGCTGTGGTTGAACTACCAGCAGCAGATGTAGATGCCTGCTGTGTAGGAACAATTGCATTATATGATGTTCCATTACTCTCATACTTGTTAAGGGCTGTCCTGACTTTAGTATACTGCCACTCATTATCATATGAGAACTTAAGCATCTCTCCGGCTATATACTCAGCAATTAAATCGTTCTGACGGCTGTCAAGTGTAATATCATCTGCACCGCATCCAACAAGCGATACAGTAAATATACCTGTTAATAAACATACTAATATCTTTTTCATAAATTCCTCGCATTAACTAACGGTAAAATAATTCCTTTTTATATAATATCACGCTTTAGCATCAAGGTCAAACCAGAACTCAACTCCACCTTCAACATTGGCAACACCACATTCCTTGCCATAAGAATCCATGATGGCTTTAACAATAGATAGTCCTATGCCATTACCGCCATACTCTCTTGTTCTTGCCTTATCAACTTTATAGAATTTAATCCATATATTCTCAATATCTTCGTCAGGAATATGCTTACCTGTATTATACACATAAACCCTGACCGTATCTGGTCTTTTCTCATAATATACTTTAATCTTTTTCTCAAAATCACAGTGATTAATTGCATTGCTGATGTAGTTAGTTATAACTTCCTCAGTTTTATATTCATCCGCCCAGACATCAAGCTTGTCATCTGTTTTCTTAAATTCGATGCTTATATCCTTTTGTCCTGCACGAAGCTCATTAGCCATAACAACAGAATTAAGAAGTTCTATAAGGTTAAATCGCTCTATCACAAGTTCATCCTGTCCAAACTCTATCTGATTAAGAGTAAGAAGCCTCTTAACCATGTTATTCATCTTATTAGCTTCATCTATTATTACATCACAATAGAAATTCATGCTCTCAGGATCATCTGTTATTCCATCCTTTAAGCCTTCAGCATATCCCTGAATAAGAGCAATAGGTGTCTTTAACTCATGGGATACATTAGACAGGAAGCCTGACCGCATCTGTTCTATCTCTTCTTTCTTGGCAATATCCTTCTGCAATTCAAGATTAGCTGCTTTCAACTGAGATATATTTTCTTCAAGTTTTTCAGACATATTATTGATACTGTCACCAAGAATACCTATCTCACCTTTATCTTTACCAGTATACTTCACATCAAAGTTTAAACCTGCCATCTTTTCAGCAATACCTGAAATTTCTTTGATAGGTTTTGATATGTAAGACGATAATATAACTGCTGCAACTGCACCTATTATTATAATTATACAACCCGCAAGCGGTATGAACGAATTAAATATCTTTACATTGTCTTTGATACCCTGAACACCAATTCTGATAATAAGGGATGAGCCATTATCGAGAGTGCCCCAGAGTTCATAATAGTAATCAAGCATTCTGTCATCGTATACTTTCTGCAAAGTATATTTGTCTGACTCAACAAGAATATCTCTGTTCTCAGCTATTCCACTGTTATACATGTCATATATCTTATCAATCTTGTCTTTGTCAAATGGCTTTTTAGGTGAATCAGAATTATCCTGTGTATCATCCGCAGCCTCACCAGATGGTTTTTCTGGCTTTTTACTGTCAGATGATTGGAAATCCTCCTGTGTATCTGTCGAATCGCCATCAAATATATCATTATTGAATATATTTCTCTTAAGACGCATAATCATATCAGCTTCGCCGGCACTATTAGTATATAATGTCGTCCAGTCACTATTTACAACAAGAACTGACAGACTGTTAGCTGATGTATAATACTCGAGATTATCTTCCATCTGTGTTTTGGTTATAGTGCCATCTGTATAGGAACATACAAGCTCATTAATCTTGTCATATCCTGTCAGCATCTGCTTTCTTTTTGCCTTCAGATAGTATCCTTCTGCAAGAAAGCTGTTCATCACAAATAAAATAAGTACAAGAGATGCAATAAGTATTGTTAAAAGTGTTGTAACTTTAAATTTAATTGAATGTACATTCATATATTACACTTCAAACTTATATCCCATACCCCATATAGTACGGATACAGTCTCCCTTCTCGCCCATTTTTTTACGAAGCTTTTTAACATGTGTATCTATAGTTCTTGCATCTCCAAAATAATCATAATTCCATACATTATTAAGAATTTTCTCTCTTGATAAAGCAATTCCCTTATTCTCTACAAAATATGATAAAAGTTCAAATTCCTTATAGCTTAACTCAATCTCCTGTCCATCAATCTTTACCTGATGTGCAGCCTTGTCAATCTCTATTCCACCAATCTCAACAACCTCTGAGCTGTCAATCTGGTACGTTCTTCTTATAAGTGCATCTACTCTGGCTGTAAGAATCTTAGGACTGAAGGGCTTAGATATATATTCATCCGCACCACAGTCAAAACCTGTAAGCTCATCATTCTCTTCACCTTTGGCTGTAAGCATTATAATTGGTACTTTAGAATCTTTTCTTATCTGACGGCATACTTCCCATCCATCCATCTTAGGCATCATAACATCAAGGATGATAAGTGATATGCCTTTATCTGCATAGAATATATCTATTGCCTCTTCTCCATCACCAGCCTCAATCACCTCATAATTCTTACGTGATAAAAAATCATTAACTAATTTACGCATTCTGCTTTCATCATCAACAACTAAAACTTTAATCTTATCCATAATACCTCTCCAATCAAAGTCATTTTTCATTTTCTATATAATAAACTTACTTTATGTTCAAAATGTGACGTAACAGAAATTATTTTTTATATTGCTGTTCTAACTGCTTAACCTGAGCCTCTCTTGATTGTAATTCTTCCTCCCATCCAGCATATTTGTCCTGAATCTTGTTCTCATAATTGATAATAGTAGGTGTTTGTGACGTTGCCATTATAACCGCCATGGCAATAATTGCTATGACAAGTGCTATGTTGATAATGACCATCCTGATAAATCTGTCTTTGTACTTATTCCTCTCCTTGGTAAGACCTACAAGCCTGCTTCTTGTCTTTGTCATCTCCCTTTTATCTGCAAGCATGGATTGAAGCTCTGAATTAATAGGAATCGGTCTTATTTTATCATTAGGAATATCTTTATTATTGTATAGATACTGTTGTAAATCTTTAAGATAATCCAGTCCTACAGGAGTCTTAAACAGCTCTTTATCAAGCATTGTATTATACAGTATATATATCTGCTTAGGGTCTTTTCTGTCTGTCTTTGATGAGACATAACGTATGGCATTCATTTCATTTCTTGCATCATCAGCAGCCTCTTTAGTTGTAAATGTATATCCTGCCACTGTAAAATCTCTTTCTTTATTATCCTGTTTCTTCTGCATCATACACATATACCTCATATTAAAATTAATTCTCTACATCTAATGTATTAATTTTAACACAATACAAATACACATACAAATAAAAAAGCCGATATATATCTGCACATAAGCACAAAATATATACCGGCATATAGGGGATATGAAACTAGCCAATTAATACAACCGCTACATCATTGACGTTAGTGCCGGTAGGGCCTGTCTTAATAAGACCTCCTACCTTCTCTAACGCATGATATGCATCATTTTCTTTTAATACTTCGTATTCATCTACGCCAAGCTTCTTTAACTCCATATGTGTATCTGAATCTACATAACCGCCAGCCGCATCTGTAGGGCCATCTGTTCCATCACTTCCGACACTGAATACTGCAACATTGTCAAGACCAGATATTGCAGAACTTGCTGCAAGCGCAATTTCCTGATTTCTTCCACCTTTTCCATGTCCTGTAAGATTGACAACTGTCTCGCCGCCAGCAATAAATGCCATTTTCTTACCAGAATTGATATGTGTCTTTGCAATAGATGCAAGGAAACTTCCAGCCTCTTTAGCCTGACAGCATAACTGGTCTGTCAGCATAACTGGTTCATAGCCATACTTTACACACTCTTTTTCAACTGCACTGCATAACTGCCTTACACTGCCATTAATCTGTGTTGTAACATTATCAAGCTGTTTTGGTGTCTCTATATTCATCAGCTCTTTTGCTTTATCTGACAATCTGATGTTATATTTTGCAATTATCTTATTAGCATCCTCACATGTGGATGTATCTGGACAAGCCGGACCAGAAGCTATCATATCAAGTGGGTCACCTAATATATCTGAAAGCACGATTGCATACACCTGTGCTGGTTCACATATCTTAGCAAATTTACCACCTTTGACAGCAGATAATCTCTTTCTTACAGTGTTAATCTCAACAATATCAGCACCACATGCAAGAAGCTGGTTAGTTATATCCTGCAGCTCTTCTCCCGGTATAAGTGGTTTTTCAAATAAAGCACTGCCGCCACCCGATATAAGGAATAAAACTGTATCATTGGCACTAAGACCAGAAACTGCATCAATAGCCTCCTGAGTTCCCTTAAATGAGTTTTCATCAGGAACAGGATGTCCAGCCTCTATGCACACGCATCTGTTAATATTACCTTTAACATGGTCATATTTCGTTACAACAACGCCTTTATCAATCTTATCTCCCAGATAATCCTCAGCAGCCTTTGCCATCTGCCATGCTGCTTTTCCTGTAGCTACAAGAATAACCTTTCCTGGAAATTCTTTTCCACTCAGGGCACGCTTGACAGCTTCGTCCGGTAAAACCGCATTAATTGCTGCATTTATAATATTATCTGATATCTTTCTTAACTCATCATTCATACAATCACCTCACTCACCTATCTTAATACCTGCAAGCTTTTCATAATAATGAGCAATTGCACTGTGGTCACTGCTTCCATCCCCATTATTATGAAGATACTGCATAACCTCCTGTACCTGCGCCGTCATAGGAACTGGAGCACCTACACTGTGTGCACAATCTAATGCATTATTAAGGTCTTTGATATGAAGGTCTATTCTGAATCCCGGCTTTACATTGCCATCTATCATCATTGGAGCTTTGGCATTCATAACGGTAGAACCTGCCAGCCCGCCTTTAATCGCCTCATATACACAAGATGGGTCTACTCCGGCTTTCTTTGCAAGCGTAAGAGCCTCTGCCAGAGCTTCAATATTACACGCTACAATTATCTGGTTGGCAAGCTTTGTTGTATTACCAGCACCTAACTCTCCACATCTTGTAACACTTGAACCCATTTTAGAAAGTAATTCTTTATATTTGTCGAATACCTTCTCATTACCTCCGACCATAAATGCAACTGTTCCATCAATCGCCTTTGGTTCGCCGCCTGAAACAGGCGCATCTAACATATATATGTTCTTTTCTTTTAATACTTCTCCGATACATTTACTGTCAACAGGATTAATTGAACTCATGTCAATAAAGCATGTTCCTTCACGCATGTATGCGGCTACACCATCATCTCCAAGCATTACCTCTCTGACCTGAGGACTGTTAGGAAGCATTGTAATGACTACATCACAGCTTTCACCTATCTGCTTTAATGTTCCGCGTTCAGCACCTGAATCAATAAGTTCTTTTATATTTTCCTCATGATGGTCATTAACCATCAGTGAATATCCTGCCTTGCACAGATTCTTCGCCATAGGCTTTCCCATTATTCCAAGTCCTATAAATCCTATCTTCATGTATAACCTTCCTTCCGTTCTTTAAATCTGCTTTCATATCAATATAACACAATATATCTGGTCAAAAAGAGGCAGGAAACTAAGTCCTGCCTCAAAATGGTTATTATTTAGAATATCAATGAAAGAATGAATATCTCTACCATTGAAGCAATACCCATTATCAATGTACATACTGTCTGTGTCTTATATCCTTGTTCTGGCTGCATCTCACCAAAGTTAGTAACAACCCAGAAGTAAGAATCGTTAGCATGTGAAACTGTCATGGCACCAGCGCCGATTGCCATTACGCAAAGGACTGTTCTTACTGGTGAAGCTAATCCCAAAGCACCAAGGAGTGGAGCAACAATACCTGCTGTTGTTGTGATAGCAACTGTTGAAGAACCCTGTGCTGACTTTAATATAGCAGCTAAGATGAATGGGAAGAATATACCTACTGCTGATAATACTTCAGCATGTCCTGTGATATAGCTTACCATAGAGCTTGATGATATAACCTTACCAAGTACACCACCTGCAGCTGTTACGAAAAGGATAGGACCAACTGTCTTTAATGTCTCATTAGTGATATCATAGAAATCTTTCATCTTGCCAGCAAGGCCAAGCTGTAATGCTGCAAATAAAGTACCTACTGTTAAAGCAATGATTGGCTTTCCAAGGAATTCACAAGCTATATCAAGTGCTCCTGTCCAACCTGCCATAGATGATATTGAACCAAGTGCCATAAGAATGATTGGAACAAGAATTGGAGCTAAAGCGTTGAATCCGTTAGGAAGCTTACCATATTCTGCTACAAGTTCCTCATATGTCTTAGTTACTTCGCCATTATCTGTTACCTCGTCTGCACTCTTTACTCTCTTACCGATATATTTAGCATAGATAAGACCTGCTATTAATGGGAAGATTGAACAAACAACACCTAAGCCCATAACAAGTAACAGATTATCTCCAACACCAAGAGTATTAGCTGCTGCTATAGGACCTGGTGTAGGTGGAATAAATACATGCGAAATATAAAGACCTGCTGACAATGCAACTGTCATTGCAACACTTGAAACTGCCGTTCTCTTAACAAGTGCTTTTCTGATAGGGTTAAGGATAACGAAACCACTATCACAGAATACTGGGATTGAAACAACCCATCCCATAAGTTCGATTGCTAATTCAGGACGTTTCTTTCCAACGAGTTTGATAACCATATCTGCAAGCTTTAATGCTGCTCCTGTCTTTTCAAGAACAGAACCAATTAAAGCTCCAAGGATGATTACAATACCGATTGAACTGAATGTTCCTGAGAAACCTGCACCGATTACTGTTGGTATACCTGAAATAGTCTTTCCATCTGCACCTTTCATATCAACAAATGGAATACCTGCAAGAATTGCAAGAATAAGAGATACACCCATGATCGCCAGGAAAGGATGAACCTTGAATTTGGAAATCGCTACAATCATAACAATGATTGCGAGTACAAATACAATTATCAATGGTAAACCTGACATAATAAACACCTCTTTCTTTTTGTATTTTACGTTTCGTACAATCTCTTGTACTTTTTATGGTGCAATTATAGCATCAGGTTTTACAATTGTATATGTTACACAAAACATATTTATTTTTTATTTCTTGTTACACGTAACATTTTTAATTAAATTAATGAGAATTTATATTAATTTTATCCAAATGCGTTCTCGTGATTTTTAGTCATTTTTAACAAACAGCACATATCCCGGCTTAATTATCAAGATCATATGCAACTCTCATAGCTATATAAAGTGCAGAGCTCTCACTCGGCTTTCTGACATCATATCCAGTTATCTCTTTTAATCTTGAAAGTCTGTATTGAATCGTATTCTTATGGACATACATCATATCCGCTGTCTTCTGGATAGAGCCCTCTGCCTTAAAATATATATTAAGCATGGCAATATATTCCTTTATCTCTTCCTCTGAACAGCCCTTGAACACTTTATCAATATATTCTTCCTTAGTATCAATCGGCACACAGCTAAGCAATAATTCAAGGCTTAGATTTTCATAGCATACAATAGAATAATTCTCATCAGACGCTGTTCTCCATGCTCTGTGAGCCTGAAGGTAAGCTTCATGCATATCAGTATCTGCCCCATCTATTCCTATATTAAGCCTCATTTTCTCTTTATCATATACATAATCAGCCATTTGTTCTGCTATCTGTTCTAACTGCTGTGTTGGCACCCTGTCAACTAAAACAACCTGTCTTAGTGCATTTCTGAAATGTATGGCACCTTCATATTTTTTCAGGAAAACATCTATGCAGTTTTCCATCTTCTGTATCTTTGACTGGCCTTCCTGTGTCTCCTTATAAGAATCAAGCTCATCAACGCTTGCAATTATAATTCTTCTTGGACGGTTAATATCTATATTAATAGCATTTCCACGCTCCTCAAGTTCTTTATAATTGACATAGCCAGACCTTATAAGCCATTCCTCCATAAGCGCATTCTTGACACGTTTATCCATCAACTGATGATATGTATTCCTTCTCTCAAGCAAAAGAATCTCAGTCATCTTCTTTAAAAGTCTTCCCTGATTGATAACCTCATCATATGAGCCTGTTATTCCAACCACACCAACTATCTCACCATCCAGCTCAAGCGGAAGATTAAGGCCTGTTCTCGCAGTCTCAGTTGCAATATCATCGCTTATATAATACTCATCCAGCTTTTGTGTAATTATCTTATATGCGCCCTCATGGAACTGTCCAATTCGCTCTTTATCACAGCTTGCTATGATTATTCCTTTCTCATTCATAAGATTAATATTCTGTTTTACAAGCTTTGATATCTCATCTACAATGTTTTTTGCTGATGTTTTGGATATATGCATTGCCATAACCGCACATCCTCCTCTCCAAAAAGAAAAAAGGTCTACATGAACATGTCATGTAAACCTTTCATAGTAAGTGGACCTGGTGGGAGTCGAACCCACGTCCTAAAGCTCTTCCCCTGTTCTTCTACTATCATAGTCAGTTATTTGACATTCCCTCTGGCAGCCGGAAACTAACATCCTGATGCCTTTAGTAGCTTCATAATACGCCCATGACCGCAAAGCTTAAGTCAAGTCGTTTCTCACATGGTCGAAGCCTGGGTCCTAAAGTGTGAGTGCTCTAGGTCAGACTGCTGTCACTAGGCAGCGTAAGCTAAATTTTCGTTAGCGTTTATATTTAAGTTTGCCATTTAACGCATCGCATGCGGATAGCTTCACCAGCTTCTAAACCCCAGTCGAAACCTTTACAAGCCCGTGTGTTAGTATACTATCATTAAAGATAAGTAAAGTCAACCAGTTTAATCAGCCAAAATTCCTGATTTTGAAATCTTTCTGTGCCTCTCTCAACTGGTCTTTCTTGGCAATAGACTCTCTCTTGTCATAATTTTTCTTACCTTTGGCAAGACCTATCTCAATCTTCATCTTACCATTCTTAAGATACACCTGCAATGGTACAATCGCATAGCCCTGCTGTGCTATTCCAGCAGCTAATTTGTTAATCTCATTCTTATGAAGAAGTAACTTCTTTGGTCTTAAAGGGTCTTTGTTAAAAATATTGCCCTTCTCGTAAGGTGTTATATTCATGCCAATTATGAACACCTCGCCATTGATAATCTGGACATACGCCTCCTTAATAGAGCATTTGCCAAGTCTCATAGACTTAACCTCTGTTCCACACAGCACAAGTCCAGCCTCATATTTATCTTCAATGAAATAATCAAAATAAGCTTTCTTATTATTAGCTATAAGCTTACTGCTATTATTATCCTTAGCCATACCAAACCTCTCTTTTAGATATATATGCAGAATTACTCGTCATCATTATCTGCAATCTTAAAATCAATAGTTCTTAATATTCTATCGGTACCTGAAACAACAATCTTTAACTTCTGTCCAAGCTTATATGTTTTACCTGTTCTTTCATTAACCATCTCATAGTGATTCTCGTCATATACATAATACCCATCATTCATCTCGGATACACGTATCATGCCCTCAATTGTATTAGGAAGCTCAACATATATGCCCCAGCTTGTTATGCTTGATATAACACCATCATATATCTCGCCGATATGCTTCTCCATGTATTCAACCATTTTGAGCTTATCTGTGTCTCTCTCAGCATCATCAGCCCTGCGCTCTGTAGTGCTTGTATGCTTTGCTGTCTCAGGAAGTATCTTATTATAGTGCGCAATCCTTTTATCTGAAAGTCCACCATGAATATTCTCTTTGATTATTCTGTGAATGAACAAATCAGGATATCTTCTTATAGGCGATGTGAAATGGCAGTAATACTTGGCTGCCAGTCCAAAATGTCCTATACAGTCTGTAGTATAGCTCGCTCTCTTCATTGAACGCAGTGTAAGTCTTGCTATAAGATTTTCCTCATCGCTTCCTTCTATCTTAGTCAGAAGCTTCTGAATCTCCTTAGGATGCATATTCTCCCCAATTCTTATAGAGTAGCCGAAATTATTAATAAATGCACTTAATTTCTGCATTTTCTCAGGATCAGGATTCTCATGGCTTCTATATAAAAATGGCAGTTCCTGCCAGAAATATTCTGTTGCCACTGTCTCATTAGCGATGAGCATAAAGTCTTCTATTATCCTTGTCGCTGTGTTACGCTCATATGGTCTTATATCTATAGGATGACCTTTATCATCAAGTGTAATCTTAGTCTCTGGAAAATCAAAATCTATAGAGCCTCTCTTATAACGTTTGCTCCTGAGAATCCATGCAAGCTTTTCCATTCTCTTAAAGAAATCAACAAAATCGCTATATTCCTCAACTAATGCCTCATCACCGTCAAGAACCTTTTTGACATTCGTATAAGTCATACGTCTGTCAACATTGACAACTGTTTCAGATATCTTAGATGATATAACATTGCCCTTCTCATCAATATCCATAAGGCAGCTAAGTGCAAGTCTGTCAACGCCCTGATTAAGAGAGCATATACCATTAGACAGCTTGTGTGGAAGCATAGGAATTACCCTGTCAACAAGATACACGCTTGTACCTCTCTCATATGCAGACTTGTCCAATGGGCTGTTTTCCTTAACATAATGGCTTACATCTGCTATATGGACTCCCAGATGGTAAATACCATCACTCTCAGTCAGAGTTATCGCATCATCAAGATCCTTGGCATCCTCGCCATCAATAGTTACCATCTGCCAGTCCCTGCAGTCAACTCTTCCGGCATAATCCTTGGAGTCAACATGGTCTGGAATCTTATCAAGATATTTCATAACCTCGTCTGAAAATTCCATCGGAATATCATATGATTTCACAACTGATAAAATATCTGTACCTGGGTCATTTACATGCCCTATTATCTCTGTAATGCATCCTTCAGGATTCTTTTTGCCATTGCCGTAATTAGATATATGACATACTACTTTATGACCTTCTACAGCTCCGAGAGACTTCTCCTTAGGTATGAATATATCGTATCCAATCTTGCCATTATCCGGAATCACAAATCCATAATTACGGCTCTCCTGATATGTTCCAACAACATCTGTTATCTGATGTTCGAGAATTGCAACAATCTTTCCCTCACATCTTTTATCACCGTTTTTCTGCTTTGTAACTGCAACTTTAACTTTATCCATGTGAAATGCACCATTGGTATCTGATTCTTTCACAAAGATATCGTCATCTCTTCCCTCAACCGATACGAAGCCAAATCCGCGCTTGGTTGTCTCAAACACGCCAACAAGTGCTGTATTCTCTGGCTTGCCATACTTTCCTTTCTTAGAAACTCCTATCGTTCCATCAGCCACAAGACTGTCAAGTACTTCCTGCAGTTCATGTCTTCTGTCTTTAGGAATCTGCAAAAGAATCGCCAGCTCCTTAGTCTTCATAGGAACATACAGCTCGTTATGAGTTATCAGATCAGTCAGTAATTTTCTTCTATTTTCAAATTCAGCATCAAATTTTGAAGCCATATATTCCTTCCTCCATTAATAAAGCACTCTTAAGTATTTCCTTAAGAGTGCTTCATATACATTAAAAATTAATATTAAGTACTGCTGCAATAACAAAGAAAAGTATAACACATATTCTTGTTATCTTAACAAGCTTGCCTTCCATTGAACGACCCTTGTTCTTGCCCCAATATGTATCAGCAGCTCCGCTAATAGCACCTGAAAGACCTTTCTGCTTGCTTTCCTGCATAAGAACAACAACAGTAATAACAATTGATATTAATATAAATATACCCATAAGGATTATTCTGATAGTATCAGCTACAGACATTCCAAACATAAATACTCCATTCCGCTTATACAAGCTAATTAATCACATAATGAAATGATTATAACATCATTTGAATAATATTTCAACTAGAAATTATTTTTTAATAAGTAATGACTGTCCTGTCATCTCTGCTGGCTTGTCCATTCCCATAATATCAATAAGTGTAGGAACTATATCGCATAACTTGCCATCTTCCTTTAATGTGTATGCCTCATCATAGTTAACAAGGATAAATGGAACTGGATTAGTTGTATGCGCTGTGAATGGCTCGCCTGTCTTATAATCAATAAGCATCTCTGCATTACCGTGGTCAGCACATATAAACATAACACCATCGACTTCCTTAACAGCCTCAACAGCCTTGCCTACGCACTCATCAACTGTCTCAACAGCCTTAACTACTGCATCAATAACACCTGTATGTCCAACCATATCTGGGTTAGCAAAGTTAATTATGATAACATCATACTTGTCTGAGCGGATAGCTGCACATAATTTGTCGCATACCTCTGGTGCGCTCATCTCTGGCTGTAAATCATAAGTTGCAACCTTTGGTGATTTGACAAGGATTCTGTCCTCTCCCTTGTTAGGCTCCTCTACGCCACCATTGAAGAAGAATGTAACATGTGCATACTTCTCTGTCTCAGCAATTCTTGCCTGTGTCATATTGTTAGCAGCAAGTAATTCGCCAAATGTATTAGTAATCTTTTCTTTCTTAAATGCTACATACTTGTTAGGGATTGTAACATCATAATCTGTAAAGCATACATAATGAACTTTCTTTCTTGCTCCTCTGTCAAATCCCGTAAATTCATCATCACAGAAGCATCTAGTAATCTCTCTTGCTCTGTCTGGTCTGAAGTTAAAGCAGATAACTGAGTCTCCATCTTTAATTGTAGCAATAGCTTTGCCATCCTTTGCAACAACTGTTGGCTCAACGAACTCATCTGTCTTGCCAGCTTCATAAGATGCCTTAATTGCACAATTAGCGCAGGCTGCCTGATTACCCTCGCCCTCTGTCATTGCTCTATAAGCCTTCTCAACTCTGTCCCATCTGTTATCTCTGTCCATTGCATAGTAACGACCCATGATAGATGCAATCTTACCAACACCAATCTCATCCATCTTGTCATACAACTTAGCAATAAATTCCTTACCGCCATCTGGTGCTGTATCTCTTCCATCCATGAATCCATGTACATATACATTCTCAAGGCCGTTCTTCTTAGCGAGCTCAAGAAGTGCATATAAATGTGTTATATGGCTGTGTACACCACCATCTGATAAAAGTCCATAGAGGTGAAGGTCTGAATTATTCTTCTTACAGTTCTCTATAGCACCTAATAATTCTTTATTCTCAAAGAAATCACCATCTTCTATTGATTTAGTAATTCTTGTAAGCTCCTGATATACAATTCTTCCTGCACCCATGTTAAGATGTCCAACCTCTGAGTTACCCATCTGTCCATCTGGAAGGCCTACTGCTAATCCACTTGCATATCCCTTAACATAAGGATATTCTGCCATAAGCTTATCCATAACCGGAGTGTTGGCTAATGCGATACCATTGCCCTCCTTCTTATCATTCAAACCATATCCATCAAGAATCATTAAAACAACTGGTTTCTTTCTCATTGTAATTCTCCTTAACTAAAACTATATAATAATATTTCCAAAAATCAGTGAAATAATACCACATTTCAGCCTTGTTGTAAAGTTAACAAAGCATTAAAAAAGCTGTTATATTCAACAACATGAATACAACAGCTTAAATTCATAACAAATGTCTAGTTATTCTTGAGACAGTTGACAATCTCTGCAAATTCAGGCTTGAGACTGGCACCTCCGACAAGTCCGCCATCAATATCAGGCTGTGCAAATAGTGCCGGTGCATTCTTAGCACATACACTACCTCCATAAAGGACTCTGATCTGGTCTGAGACAACTGAGCCATATATATCTCTTATAAAGCCTCTTATAGCCTTACATACCTCCTGAGCCTGTTCTGTAGTGGCTACCTTGCCCGTGCCTATAGCCCATATAGGTTCGTATGCGATTACGCTCTTAATTGCCTTTTCTGGTGGTATATGTTTAAAAGCGTTATTAATCTGTCTTCTTATAAAATCTAATGTTACACCATCTTCTCTCTGACCAAGAGTCTCCCCACAACAAAGAATAGGAACAAGATTATGTTCAAACACTTTCTTAAGTTTCTTATTAATTACATCATCATTCTCATTGAAGTACTGTCTTCTCTCTGAATGACCTATAATAACATACTTGACACCTGCATCAACAAGCATCTCTGGAGATAACTCCCCTGTGTACGCCCCCTTCTCCTCATAAAATACATTCTCTGCACCAACTTCTATGTTAGTGTCCTTAACTTCATTAACAACCGGTACAATGTCTATAGCTGGAACACAGAATAAAACATCCACATCCTTATTATCTACCAGAAGCTTTAACTCGTTGACAAGCTTCACTGCCTGACTAGGTGTCATATTCATCTTCCAGTTACCGGCAACTAATTTTCTACGCATTATGTATACCTCGTTTTTCATAATATTAAATTCACGCTTTTAAGTTGTTAATATTATAACATATTCCACTTTGAAATACTATATTATTTTACAAATTTAACTATTTAATAATTAATGTCCGTATATATGTATTTTAAGAGTTAAAAAAACTGTTAATTTAAACAAGCATAAAAACAGCATGAATACTAAGATAATATTCATGCTGTTCTAAATATATTACATTTATGTCAGTCTTTATTGATATTATTTATCGTTAGCTGCAGCAACGCCTGGAAGTTCCTTACCTTCAAGGAACTCAAGTGAAGCTCCACCACCTGTTGAGATATGTGTCATCTTATCGCCAAAGCCAAGGTTGTTAACAGCGGCTGCTGAATCACCACCACCGATAATTGTTGTAGCGTCCTTAAGCTGAGCAAGTTCTTCTGCAACTGCGATTGTACCGGCAGCAAAGTTATCAAACTCGAATACACCCATTGGTCCATTCCATACTACTGTCTTAGCATCTGCAAGTGCTTCCTTGTAAAGCTCTCTTGTCTTAGGTCCGATATCCATACCCATATCATCATCTTCCTGATGTCCAGCCTGTACAATATGGAAAGGTGTATCATTCTTAAACTCTTTTGTTACAACTGTATCGATAGGAATAAGCATCTTAACACCCTTTGCTTCTGCCTTTTCCATCATCTCCTTAGCGTAATCAAGATAATCATCCTCTACTAATGACTTACCAACCTTACCACCATGAGCCTTCTGGAATGTATAAGACATACCACCACCGATAATAAGTGTATCAACCTTATCAAGAAGGTTGTTGATAACTGAAATCTTTGATGAAACCTTAGAACCACCAAGGATAGCTACGAATGGTCTTACTGGGTTGTTAACTGCATTGCCAAGGAAATCAATCTCCTTCTGCATAAGATATCCAACAACTGCTGTGTCAACATACTGTGTAACACCTACATTAGAGCAGTGTGCTCTGTGAGCTGTACCGAATGCATCATTAACAAATACATCACATATAGAAGCAAGATCCTTAGAGAATGCTTCACCATTCTTTGTCTCCTCAGCACGGAAACGTGTATTCTCAAGAAGGATAACATCGCCATTGTTCATAGCTGCAACGGCTGCTCTTGCATTATCGCCTACTACTGTATCATCAGCAGCAAACTTAACTTCCTGACCAAGAAGTTCTGATAATCTCTTTGCAACTGGTGCAAGTGAGAAGCTTGCATCTGGTCCCTTTGGCTTGCCAAGATGTGAGCAAAGGATAACCTTACCACCATCATTGATAAGCTTCTTAATTGTAGGGAGTGCTGCAACAAGACGTGTCTCGTCTGTTATTCTGTCACCATCTAATGGAACATTAAAATCGCATCTGCAAAGTACTCTTTTACCATTAACATTAATATCATCTACAGATTTCTTATTAAGCATATTACTTTTCCTCCAATATCTTTAAAAAATACCAGAGAATATTATTAATCATATTCTCTGGTAATAATCATACTATAATCAAGACTAGATTAGTTTAACTCAGCGAAATACTTGATTGTTCTAACCATCTGGCTTGTGTATGAATTCTCGTTATCATACCAAGAAACAACCTCAACCTGTGTCTTGCCATCTGGTAATGGAGAAACCATTGTCTGAGTTGCATCGAAGAGTGAACCATATCTCATACCAACGATATCGCTTGAAACGATCTGCTCTGTATTATAACCAAAGCTCTCTGTTGAAGCAGCCTTCATAGCAGCGTTAACTTCGTCAACTGTAACAGCCTTATTAACAACAGCGAAAAGAAGTGTTGTAGAACCTGTTGGAGTAGGAACTCTCTGAGCAGCTCCGATAAGCTTTCCATTAAGTTCTGGGATAACAAGACCGATTGCCTTAGCAGCACCTGTTGAGTTAGGAACGATATTGCAAGCACCTGCTCTAGATCTTCTAAGGTCACCCTTTCTCTGAGGACCATCAAGGATCATCTGATCACCTGTGTATGCATGAATTGTACACATGATACCTGACTCAATTGGAGCAAGGTCATTAAGTGCCTTAGCCATAGGAGCAAGACAGTTTGTTGTACAAGAAGCAGCAGAGATAATCTTATCATCAGCTGTAAGTGTCTCATGGTTAACATTGTATACGATAGTCTTAAGATCGTTACCAGCTGGAGCTGAGATAACTACCTTCTTAGCACCTGCATTGATATGAGCCTGTGCCTTTTCCTTTGATGTGTAGAAACCTGAACACTCAAGAACTACATCAACACCAATCTCACCCCATGGGCAGTTGTTAGCATCTGGCTCTTTGTAAATCTTAATTGTCTTACCCTTAACAGTAATTGTACCAGCTTCGTCATCAGCAGTAACTGAATCCTCATCACCTAACTCGATATATCTACCCTGTGATGAATCATACTTTAAAAGATGAGCTAACATCTTTGGGCTTGTTAAATCGTTGATAGCTACTACTTCGTAACCTTCTGCACCAAACATCTGTCTGAATGCAAGTCTTCCGATACGGCCAAAACCATTAATTGCAACTTTTACTGACATAAAATTTTCCTCCTAATATATATGAGTTTGTTAATTATTAATCAACTAGGTTGTATTGTACAAAAAAAGCATTAAAATATCAAGTATCATTTCCTTTTTTTGTTAAAATGTTAAAAAACTTGTACAACTTTGACGAAACTTTAGCTAATTTGACGAAATTTCTTCATGGACACCTTCAGCTACATTCTTTGAATGGTCTGATACTCTCTCCAGATTAGTGAGAATATCAAGGAATGTAACACTGCTTGTAGGTGCACATAAACCATCTGAAAGTCTCTGGATATGTGTATTACGAAGATTCTCTTCAAGATCGTCAACCTCTTCTTCTATCCTGTATACATCCTTGACAGCATTCCTGTCAAGTGTCTCTCTTGCAGATATACATCTGCTGAGACATAGAAGTACCTTATTAAAAAGCTCTTTCAGTTCACGGTTGCCTCTGTCAGAGAACACAATATTATTCTTAATCTTATATTCTGCCAGTTCAGCAAGATTCTCCGCTCTGTCAGAAATTCTTTCCAAGTCTATTACAGCATGGAAAAGATTGTTAATTACAAAATGCTGCTTATCTGTAAGGGATAAGTTATTAAGCTTGATAAGATATGCAGTAAGATACTTGGCATAGTAATCAACCTTCTCCTCTGTCGTATATATCTTCTCAACAAGTTCATGGTCATTTTGTGTGACAGCCCTTGAAGAATACTCAATATTGTCATAAGCAAGCTTAGCCATTGAAACCACTTCATTCTTAGCACGTTCAAGAGCTACTGCCGGCTGGCTCATAAGTCTGTTATCAAAGTGACGGCTTATCTCTATCTCAGCCTCGCTCATGTTATCCTCAACTTCAAACTGACCATCATTATTCTTCTCTGGTATGATTATTCCAGAAAGCTTAACAAGAAGCTTGGCAAATGGGAACATGACGCATGTACATGTTATATTGAAGAATGTATGGAATACAGATATCTCAACCGCTGTTATATTATGTGCCGCTATATCAGGACGTATACAGAATAATACAAATCCCAATGTTCCAAAAAGCAGTGCTCCTGCAATGTTAAAGAGCAGATGTATACAGGCAGCACGTTTTGCTGTACGTGTCGTTCCGATACATGATATAAGTGCTGTGACACATGAACCAATATTCTGTCCAAGAGTAATAAACACTGCTGCATTAGTTGTAACAACTCCATTAATTGCCAGCGTCTGTAAGATACCAACCGAAGCTGATGAACTCTGGAGTATAGCTGTTACAATTATACCGATAAGAATACCTAATAAAGGATTGCTTCCAACAACTTCAAACGCCTTAGAAAATATAGGAGCATCTGTATATGGAGCTATAGCAGAACTCATAAACTCAAGTCCCTCAAACAGCAGACCAATACCAACTACTATCTCTCCGACAATCTTGGACTTGTCCTTCTTGGCAAACATACTGACAAATGCGCCAATACCAATAAGAAGCGGTGCATAAAATGCTGGTTTAAACGCTTCTGCCGCTTCACCAATCTGTCCTAATGATACAATCCAGGCGGTAATTGTAGTACCGATATTAGCACCCATAATAACGCCTACAGCCTGTACAAGATTCATAATGCCAGCATTAACAAATCCGACAACCATAACTGTAGTTGCACCACTGCTCTGGATAACAGCAGTTATCAATGCACCTACACAGACAGCCAAAAATCTGTTTCGTGTAAGATAGCCAAGAAGTGACTTCATCTTACCTCCGGCAGTTTTTTGCATACCATCAGCCATTCTGTTCATACCATAAAGGAACATACCAATTCCTCCTGCGAATATGAACAAGCTACTCATAATCTCCATATCAGGAACCTCTGCACTTTCAATTATTAATTCAATATGAATTTCATGTAAAATTTTTACATCCATTTAAGATAATATCAATTAGTTAACTGTTTTTCAAGCTAAAACAAATCTTATTTTATCTCCTTGTTTATTTTCTTACAGTCAGCTGTTATAATCATAAGCAAAATTTAAAAATAAAAAAGGAGAATTCATATGCTTCTACCAGATTGCCACCTTCATACCAGATTCTCTTCTGACTCAGATGCAAACCCTGATGACATTATTAATAAAGCTTTACAATTAAATCTTTCTTCTATCTGCTTCACAGATCATAATGATTTTGACTGGCCTCTTGATAATGGAGAAGTCCTTTTTGACCTTAATTTCAATTCATATATAAGCTATATGAAACAGTTACAGACCAAATATGCTTCCAGAATCCCTATATATATAGGTGTAGAACAAGGATTAGCTGCCACATGTGCCAGACGCGTTGACGACTATGACCCTGATAACCAGCTTGATTTCATAATCGGCTCATCTCATCTTGTATATGGCAAAGACCCCTACGAAAAGGAATTCTGGCTTGGAACAGATATAGATGAGGCAGTCACTGCTTATTATGAAAGCATAGTTGAGAATATTGACACATGTAATAATTATGACGTGTATGGACATCTTGATTACATAGCCAGATACATACCTGATAAGAATTATCCTTACCACATAAATAATTACATGGACATAATTGAAACCATTTTAAAAAAGCTGATTGATAAAGGCAAAGGCATTGAAATAAATACAGCAGGATTAAGATATGGCATGGGTGCACCCAATCCTGATTTATCTGTCCTTAAACTCTACCATGACCTTGGTGGAGAGATTATAACAGTCGGATCAGACGCACACAAGCCAGAAGATGTTGCTACATACCACAAACAGGCATACCATAATCTTAATGAAGCTGGTTTTAAATATTTCACAATATTTAAGAGCAGAAAGCCACAATTTATTACTTTATGATTTTATGAAGACATTCAACTGTATAATCAATATCTTTATATGTTATATCTTCATTTAATGTAAATCTCACACTGCTTCTTGCCTGTTCATCGGTCATTCCTATTGCTTTAAGTACATGTGACGGTCTGGATGATGCCGAAGAACAGGCCGAACCAGCCGATGCACATATTCCAAATCTATCAAGATTTGATACAATAGAATATCCGTTCTGCCCTTCAAAGCAGATATTGACATTATTAGGCAATCTGTTCTGTGAGCTTCCGTTAAGCTTTGCACCATTAAAACTCTTAATTATCTTCTGAATCATATAATTTCTAATCTGTACTTCTCTTATTCTTCTCTCATTCATTGTCTCCATCGCTATCTGTGCAGCTTTTGCCATACCTATAATAGATGCTGCATTTTCTGTTCCTGCCCTCATCCCCATCTCCTGTGAGCCACCATGTATAAGAGCTGTCTCTATAGCATCTCTTCTTATATACATAAATCCAACGCCTTTAGGTCCACGGAACTTGTGTGCGCTTGCACTAAGCATATCAATCCCGGCTTCATTTACATTAATATATATATGACCATATGCCTGAACCGCATCTGTATGAAATAAAATCCCACGTTTTCTAAGATTATTCTTCCTTGCAATATCTTTTATAGGCATAATTGTTCCAATCTCATTATTAGCAGTCATAACGCTTACAAGTATTGTTTTATCATTGATGCATCTTCCAACCTCTTCAGCAGTGACAGTTCCGTCTCTGTCTGCCTTTGCAAGTGTCTTTCCTATTCCCTGGCTTTCTATCCATTCCAGCGAATTAAGCATTGCCTTGTGTTCAACATTAGTAGACACTATATGCCCATGGCCCCTGTCAAACGCTGTCGCCTTAACTGCCCAGTTATCCCCCTCTGTTCCTCCTGATGTAAAATATATCTCCTCTGGTCTTGCTCCAATCGAATAGGCAATCACACTTCTTGCACTCTCTATATCATTCCTTACCTTCTTGGCAAAATCATAATTGCCTGAAGGATTAGCATACTTTTCCTTAAGATATGGCATCATTGCCTCTAAAACACGCGGATGTATTGATGTCGTAGCAGCATTATCCATATAAACCATATTATTCACCTGACCAATCCTTATTATTTTACTTATTAATAATATATTCACATCATGAATATATTGATATAAAGCTTTTATTCAGGAATTATAAATGTCGTTAAACATCTCCAAAATCACTAAAAATCTATCGCATTCGCCAATAATCAAAGGGACTATAATTCTTACACTTGCCGGTATAATTGGAAAAATTCTGGGATTTGTATACCGAATTGTACTTACAAGATGTATTGGTTCTGAAGGACTCGGCCTATATCAGGTTGTGCTTCCTATAGCCGGAATAGTATTCTCGATATGCTGTGCAGGATTTCAGTCAGCAATATCAAGATACACTGCCAAAAATCCCAAAGACGGCACCTTATGGCTTGTCAGTTCTCTCATTCCAAGCCTGTTACTATCACTTGCTGCCATGTTTATAACTAATAATTTTTCAGATGTGATAGCCGAAAGAATTCTTCTTTTTAAAGATGCAGATGATGCTGTAAAAATGCTTTCATGGTCTTTTCCATTCATAGCACTTCACGACTGCTGCTGCGGTTATTTTTATGGTCAGAAAAAGACTGCTGTTCCAGCACTGTCACAGCTTACTGAACAGATAATAAGAATATCTGTGCTTATATTATGCACAATGTTTCTGACATCTACTGGAACAATTATGAAACCTCATCATGCTATTATCGGTAATATTGCAGGAGAAGTAGCTGCTGCAATTTATGTAATTTTATTTATAATGCACTCGCCTGATGCACATTTTCAAAACAGCCACAGACTTCCTGCGGCTATAAAGGAAAGTTTTTTCTTTTCCCTGCCTATGTCAGTCAACAGCCTTTTAATCCACTTGTTCCAGAGTGCTGAAGCGGTTCTTATTCCAGCACAGCTTATAATACATGGATACACTTCTTCCGAATCATTGAAACTATATGGCATACTCAGTGGAATGGTTCTTCCTCTTATAATGTTTCCCTCTGTGCTTACAGGCTCTCTTGCTGTATTGCTTATGCCATCTGTAGCCGAGAATAGCAATTCAACTAAAAGTACTATATGCAAAACAATAAAAATGTGCATAAGCCTTGGTATCTACAGCATATCAGCCTATTACATATTCGTTGCCGATATCGGACAGATAATGTTTGATGAGCCTCTAGTATATGATTTCACCAGACTTCTAGCATGGCTTTGTCCATTCATGTACCTGTCTTCTACCATGAGCAGCATTATCAATGGTGCAGGCAAAACAACTTCAACATGTATACAAAATACACTTGGAATTATTATAAGACTTATAGCCCTTATAACATTAGTTCCTGCTTATGGCATAACTGCTTATCTATATGGACTTCTGGCATCTAAAATCATAGTATGCCTTATTCAGTATATACAGATAAACCACCTGTTCCATATAAAAATGGATACAGGTGGCTGGATAATTAAATCTGTACTATATTCTGTATTATCAGTCACAATTGCATTCATTGCTGGATATATAATTAAAAATATACCTGTCATGTCCAACACACAAATGTCTGCACTAATAACTGACACTGCCTCGCTCTGTCTGTCAGCAGTTATTTTCTTTATTCAACTGTATATTTTATCAAGGTCAACAGGAGCTGATAAGAGGTCTGCCGCCTCTTCATAATACCCTTCGTTATCCTCATACTCCTTTGCCAGCCACTCAATTGCCTCTTTTCTTCCCTGTTCATCGAATGAAAAAGAGGCTCTTTTAATGCCTTCGGCTGTCTTATCGTCACGCATAACAGCATCATATCCATATGGTCCACGCCAGCAGCATGCCTCCATGCCAAAATCTGGCTTTTCACCTGTTCTTAACATGCGGTAACGCATTTTCCCATGTTGTCCACTGTATATTCCACCATATGCAAAAAAATTAAGCGGCATTATCTGATTCTCATCTATCATAGTTGCTTTTCCTTATACCATTCCGTTAACTGTCTTATACTTGTATAACATCTCTGCGTGATTCTGCTCCTCAATCTGGATATCAGCAAGAATCTTTCTCACGGCAGGATTGCCAAATCTGAACACATCTGAATTATATTCAGATGATACCATTTTTTCTGTCCCAATACAATCTGTTGCAAGAAAACAATCTGTCTGTTTATCATCATTATTATCTGAAACTGAATATTTCGCTGTTGGCTGGTAATCCTTACCTGCTGAATCATTGCAGTCACACTCTGGCACCTCTCCATCAAGTATCTTACCAAGTGTATCAAGGTGCTTCTGCTCTTCTTTTTCAATTGAAGCAAAAAGATTTTTAAGTTCTGTGTCCTTAGCCTGCTCCTGATATCTATGATACTTCTCTACACAGCTTTTCTCCTGTGTCTGTAAATCTGTGATAACATTAATCTCCTGCTCTTTTAAAACCATGTCAAATAACCTCCATGCAAATTTTATTTCATGGATATTATTGACAGGATTTTCAAACATATACATATTGGCACATAAACGCATATTCATTCGTGTCAATATAATATTTTCAGAAAATATATATCTTCCGTTTGAGTATTCCTTTCATATGTGATATATTATAGCAGTATAATTCATTTAAGAAAGCTGTTGGATGTAATTTTCTGATTATATGATGCCCTCTAGTTTCACAAAGGAGGGTGATGCCCTATGAACACAATGGAAGTTCTTACTTTATTGCTAGTAGTATTTACGGCTCTGTCTTACATAGATAATCATAAGAATAAAAAGAAATAGCATCCCAACCGACCAAAGTTAGATGCTATTCCTGAATAGTTTCTACTGATGGCAAATCGGATATTACATCCGATTACCTTTCTAAAATAAATTATATACTAGGGCACTTGATTTTTCAAGTGCCCTTTTCATTAACTATTTCTTATAATATTCCAAGCCTCACAAACCCGCTTGTTTTCTAAAGAATATAAGGTGTTATCTGATATACATAATAATTGAGCCAGTTCGTATAGAGGTTATTCGCATGGCTGCGCCATGAAAGCACCGGCTTTCTGTTGCAGTCATCATCCGGATAGTAATGTACAGGCATTGCTATATCATCAAGTCCTTTTTCTAAATCTCTCTTGTATTCCTGGTCGAGTGTGATTCTGTCATATTCAGGATGTCCCATGACAAATATCTGCTTGCCTTCCTTTGCCATGACAAGATATATTCCTGCCTCTTTAGAATCTGCAAGGACCGTAAGCTCACGATTACTTAGTATATCTTCCCTGTCAGCCTCTGTGTGGCGTGAATGAGGTGCATAGAAATAATCATCAAAGCCTCTTACCAGAGGTTCCTTTCTGTTAAGCACATGATGTCTGTACACACCTGACAGCTTCATATCAAGCAGCTTTTTCTTAACTCCATAATGATAATAAAGTCCCGCCTGTGCTCCCCAGCATATATGAAGAGTTGATGTTATGTGAGACTTAGACCACTCCATAATCTGTGTAAGCTCATCCCAGTAATCAACCTCTGTAAAATCAAGCTTCTCAACTGGTGCGCCTGTTATTATAAGGCCATCGTACTTGTTATCTTTAAGCTCAGAGAATGTCTGGTAAAACTTCTTAAGATGTGATGCAGATGTATTCTTTGAAGCATGGCTTTCAAGCTGCATAAATGTGACATCTATCTGTAAAGGTGTATTAGACAACGCTCTTAAAAGCTGTAATTCTGTGTCCTGCTTGATAGGCATAAGATTAAGAATAACTATTCTTAACTCTCTGAAATCCTGTGACAGCGCCCTCTTTTCATCCATCACAAATATATTTTCTTCTTCCAGCTCTGCTTTAGCCGGTAAATCACTCTGTATTCTGATTGGCATTGTTATTCTCCTTATTAGTTAATCATTTAAGCATGTCAAGGAATTCATCTATTGATACAATCTTAACACCTAAATCCTGTGCCTTGGTAAGCTTAGAGCCTGCTGCCTCGCCTGCAACTAACAGACTTGTCTTCTTACTCACGCTTCCACTGCATTTTCCGCCATTAGATGTTATCATATTCTCAACATCCTTACGGCCATAATCGTCAAAACTTCCTGTGACAACAACAGTCATTCCTGCCAGTTTATCTGAGGCCTGTTCATTCTCAGGCATAGTCATATTAACACCACAATCTGACAATCTGTTAATTATAGCAGCATTATCCGAATCATGGAAGAATTCATATATACATTCCGCTGTAGTCTGGCCTATATCAGGGATAGCTACAAGCTGTTCTATATCAGCATCCATAAGTTCCCTGATATTATTATAATGCTTCATTATCTCTGATGCTGTAGACTTGCCCACGTTGCGGATTCCAAGAGCTGTAAGCAGTCTGTCAGGTGTATTATTCTTAGAACTGTCTATAGCATCAAGAAGCTTATCTGTGTTCTTTTCCTTACCGATAAGCCCTTTCTCTATCAGTTCATCCCTGTGCTCTCTTAATCTGTATATATCTGAATAGTCATTAATATACCCCTCCTGAATGAGTACTTCAACATATTTATCGCCAAATCCTACTATATTCATGCAGTTTAATGACACAAAATATGACACAGTCCTTATAAGCTGTGCATGGCACGAAGGATTAACACACCTTATATCTGCTGAATCCTCATCCTTGACAAGCTGGTGTCCACATACTGGACAGACTGTTGAAGCCTTAAATACCTCTTCCGGCTCGCTGACAAGTCCACACAGCTTAGGAATTACATCACCTGACTTTTTAATCAGATATACACCACCAACACCAATTTTATTCTCATTAATATAATCCTGATTATGGAGTGTAACTTTAGATACACTTGTACCACACAGTCTTGCCGGCTTTCCTGTCTGTCTGTCATACACATGTCCAACAAATGTAAGCTTGCCCGTTCTTCCTACATCTTCTTCGATAGACTCCATCACAACTTCTTTCTCTTCTGGTGGATATTTGTAGGCAATATGTCCGCTTGAATACTTGCTTCCAGCAGGGAAGTCCTGTCTGTATGCAATCTGGTCAATCTTTACAACCGCACCATCAATATCATATTCAAGGTCACCGCGCATCTCGCCTATTCTGTCAATCGCTGCAATAACTTCATCTGCATCTTTGCAAAGCTCATTGTATACAACTGAAACACCTTTATCTGCAAGCATTGCAAGCCCCTTAGTATGGCTTGACATAAGCTCATCAGGACCACTCTGGACATTAAAAATAAACATTCTCAGCCCACGTTCCTTAGTTATTCTTGAATCAAGCTGTCTTAATGTTCCTGCTGCAAGATTTCTTGGGTTAGCAGCTGGTTTTTTGCCATTATTTTCCTGCTGCTCGTTGTATCTCTCAAAATCCTCATGTGACATATAGACCTCGCCCCTTAATTCAAGCGAATCATAATCAAGGTCAAGATTCTTTAACACATCAGGAATTACCATGGCATTAGCTGTTACATCTTCTCCAACAAGTCCATCGCCTCTTGTCTCCCCTAATACCAGCTCCATACCACCATTATCTTTAGCGGCATACCTTAAAGTCATCGACAAGCCATCAATCTTAGTCTCGACAGAGAAACATGCATCTGGGTGCATCTGCTTAACTTTTTCAACCCACGCAGCTACATCTTCCTTGGTAAACACATCTTCTATAGAGAGCATAGGAACATTATGTGTGACCTTGACACCAGCTTCTCTTTTGGCAACACCACCAATCTTCTGTGTAGGCGAATCTTTATCAACCCATTCAGGATGCGCTTTCTCAAACGCCTTTAACTTTATCATAAGCTGGTCATATTCATAATCACTTATATCAGACTCATTGCCATTGTAGTACTGATCCATGTATACATTGATTATGCCTTTTAACTCCTCGTAATCCTTTATATTGTCCAGATTATCAAATGCTTTCATAACTGCCCTTTTCTCCCTTCCTGCCAATCATTCCGACAAGTGTCTTATATTCACCATCTGACACATATCTGTACTCTCCTGTCTTAAGATTGCCAAGATTGATATTCATAATTCGTATTCTTTTAAGTTTAACAACCTTATACCCAAGAATCTGGCTCATTCTTCTTATCTGCCTGTTAAGCCCCTGTGTCAATATTATATTAAATGTACGCTCGTCAATAACTTTTACCGCACACTTCTTAGTCCATCTGTCAAGCTCTTTTATATACATAGGCTGTGACATTTTCTTTGCAAAATCAGGCTCCAGCTTCTTATTGACTGTGACAATATATTCTTTCTCATGTCCATTAACTGACCTTAATATATCATCCATAAGCTGTCCCTGATTAGTAAGGAGTATAAGTCCTTCTGAATCCTTGTCAAGCCTTCCTATTGGATAAATTCTTTTATCAAAGCCAATATAGTCAACAATGTTATTGTCACCCTGTTTATCTGTGGTTGTGCAGACTATTCCAACCGGTTTATTAAATGCAATCAGTATCCTTTCATCACTGACAGCCACAGGCTTATCATCTACCGTAACCTGCTGTCCATCTGATACCCTGCTTCCCAATTCTGCTATAACACCATCAATCTTTACACGCTTTTCATCAATAAGCCTGTCAGCCTCACGTCTTGAACAATAGCCACAACTGCTTAAATATTTATTGATTCTCTCATCCATAAAAAAACTACCCTGCAAATTTAATATTAGATATTATCTTAACACATATTTTTATTTATTGCCATTCAATAAAAAATGTTATAAAATTATATAGTTGTATTTATGTGCACGTAGCTCAGTGGACAGAGCGTTCGCCTCCGGAGCGAAAGGCCGTGGGTTCGACCCCCATCGTGCACATTACGATACAAGATGTATCTGTTTATCTTTTCTTGAATAACAATACACAGAATCTGATAGTATCTCATTATCTGAAACCTCATCATTATTCACCTGGCACACCATCTTCTTTAATTCCGAAGCCTTGTAACTGCTCTTTACCGGCACAAGTATAAGCTCATGTATTGATGATGGAAGTATGTACAAGTCATGTCCTATTTTATCCGCAATGCTGTCAAGGACACCGTAATACATCATTGTTGATGCCCCGTTAAGCATCGTTTTATTAGTCAGCACATACATCTCATCCTCATACACTGCATCGTAATCCTCAAGGAATTCCTTAATCTGTCTTGCATCATCCTTGCACTCCTCATAAGTCATCATTCCTTCCATCATCTTTCTTAACACCTCTCCCATGCCAAGTATGACACTCTCAAGAAGAACCGGTGTGTTATTAACTGCATCTTTGTGAAGAGTCTCATTATTAATTCCCCACATTGCTATATTGCTGTTCTTAATAAGCGCATAACCGCTTGTCCCATTCTTAGTTCCATAATAACAATAATATATGACAGCTAAATCCATAATCTTGATATACGGAACATCTTCAAGAAGCTTTCTGTTCTTCTCATAATTGACAAGTCTGTATACAACCTTATCCCTGATGCTCTCATACTTGGAGAAATCTCCTATATCATCCTCGTCAAAGCACATATTATCAAGGCCTTCATTATATCTTGTCATAATGTCACTCACAACATCATCAATATCTTTTCCTGAAAGGTACTGGTGGTAATAATCATTAATATATATTGTCGGAGCTATAAACTGCCCCTCATGCATAATCACAAGCCCATCAAGCTCACACCCATTGTTCTTTATCACATGATTTATCGCTACCTTGCACCCATCCTCAGTGCTTTCCTTTACTTTATTTTCAATGCATGTTAAAAATTCCTTATATTTCATTAAATCTCCTTATCAATATTAAATTAAAATCATCATTATGGGGTAACAATCGAGACAGACTTGTATTCACATACAAATAGATAAAAGTCTAATATTTATTATCACAATAAGTATTAGTCTTTTATAAGTATAGTATTATATTTTAAATTTGTCAATCATTTTATATATTTTATTTTCTATAAATATATTTTAATATGCTTTTTCACCACTGAGCAGCTTATCAAGCAAATCTGCCAGCGGTTCCATCGCATTTTTAACCTCATCAAATGTATTTGTCTGCGCTCCTGCCTCTATAAGCATTGATTTTCCGCGCTCATGCAGACAATATCTGTACGCATTGACATATATATTTCTAAGATACCCCGGATAATACGCCTCTCCAAGAAGATGCATCTGAAGGCTCATTGCAAGATTGTCATCCCTGTATGGATTGTTAAGATATCCAATATTGCCGACAGCATTGCTATAGCTTATTCCATTAAAGAACATAACCTTAGCCATCTGTTTACCATCAACCTGTGTTACAAGCCTTGTGTCCTGTGCCACACCATCCCTGTGAAGGTCAATAACCACATCTATTGACGGATTATCCTTTAATATCGCTGCAATTCCATTCTCTGCATATGTATATGCCTTGCTCCTGTCTAACTTGCCGTCAACATAATCATAGACACTCCTGTCATGTATGACATTATAGCCGTACTGTTCTGTGAGAAGCTTCGTAAGATAATCCCCTACACCTAATATTGTTGTACTGTCATCCCCTTCAACCGAATCGGTAAACCCCTCCTGTGAATGAGTATGAAATATAAGAATCTGAGGCGACTCACTGCCATGCGAGATACTCATATCCTTATTAAGAAACTCCTGTGGTCTTAAAATGTCAGATGTAAGGCTTGTTATACTTGTCACCGTATAGAATCTTTTCGTAAATGCATAGTTGTATAACTGCTCTGCCTGATATGTACTGCCTGTTATGACATTTCTTGATATAACATCACCTGCTGCTTCATTCTGAGGCTGGTTTTCCTGCGTACTTACACTGGAATTATCCACCTGCGCCGCCGATGTCTCACTGTTAACAACTTCTATATTATTGCCAGATACATTGATAGAATAGTTAGTCTCGCATCCTAAAGTGTTGTTATAACTCATCTGATAAACCAGACCAGCAGGATACATCTCGTCCATTATCTGTCTGGCAATTCCCTCATCCTTTAAATGTTCTGCATCACTATAGCTCGCTGCGACAGGCAGGCTTATATTCCATATCATGCTGCCTATCGCAGACCACATCGCATTCAGCAGAAATGTTCCCGCCGTGCTCACAATAACTGCCAGGACAATACATACACAAGCTATAGCCAGCAATATTTTCTTTGCTTTTAAACGTTTTCTATTTCTTAACTTTCTTAACCTTCTCATTCAAAGACCTTTAACACATATAATTAATTGTAACCTGCACTTACATCATTATATGTGTCCATAATTATTAATATGTTTCATATGAGTACACCATATCATTAATAGCCTCTGAAAGAATCTGTGCATTGGATTTCACAACTATATCAACATCTTTCGGTGTGACGAACATGTTATTCATCTCTATAACAGTAGGGACACCGACAGCTACAACCGGAACACCTATTGTCTTATCTGTGATTCCTGAGCGGTGATTGCCGACACCTGAACCCGGGTTAATTCCCCTGTCAGATATCTGGAATGTCTTGTTAAGATGTTCAACATTCCTTGCCGCAAGCGCATCTATAACTATCACCACTCCCGGCTTTGATGTGGCGACAATCCCCTTTACTATCTGTGATGTCTCCATGCCAGTCTGTGCCATGACACCGGGCACAAGCGAGGAAAGCCTGCAATCATTTGAATTACATGTCACAATATGCCTGTTGACAAGAAGTCCATCAACAACCTGTGGGCCAAGTGAATCCGCCGTTATATCCCTGTTGCCAAGCCCAATCACCAGAATACTTCTATTATTAACAATAAACGGTTCTACTACATCCCTCAAACGCTCAGTGACGATACCTATCAGGCTCGCATCATAATCACTGTCACCCATGCTGCATTCAGAAGCCTCTATCGTTATATATGTTCCCAGCTCCTTGTTAAAAAGCTTCTCTCCCTCCTTGCTTGTTATCGTTAATTCTGTTATCTTAATACCAGTTATTCCATCGGTATGTTCTCTTACCTTGACACCACTGTAGGCTGTGTCCTCCTTATCAACTGTTTCATTTAACTCAACAGCAAGATCAGTCCTTGACTGTGAAGAGAAAAAGTTATTATCCATGGAAATCTCCTTATTATTTATATTGTGGTTCAGATTAATCTATATCGGTTTCCAAACACTATATAATGTATAATTGACATTTTTTGTATTTCTAATCAAATTTCTTAAACTTTTGTGATAATATTGGTAAAATTTTGTTGACAGAGTTGGATATGTATTATAGAATAACGAAGTATGTTTACATTAGATCGTCCGTGTCCGGCTTTAATGAGAAACAGAAATTATAATAATTATAAATATTTTGGAGGTGACAGGTTTGGCTAATATTAAATCTGCTAAGAAGAGAGTTGTTACAAGTCAGTTAAGAGCTGATAGAAATAAGGCTATTAAGTCTAGAGTTAAGACTTTTGTAAAGAAGGTTGACGCTGCTGTTGAGGCTAAGGATAAGGCTGCTGCAGAGGCTGCTTTACCAGTTGCAATCGCAGAGATTTCTAAGGCTGCTTCTAAGGGAATTTTCCACAAGAACACAGCAGCAAGAAAGGTATCTCGTATTACAAAGGCTGTTAACTCTTTATAATTTATTTAAAGATAGATTAAATATAAGACCAGAATGTGCACACCCACTCACATTCTGGTCTTTTTATTATCTGCTGTATTTAATTATTATCATCTCTACTGCCATTCTGTCGATAAGCTTTCCTGACTTTACATC
>JBNMKL010000021.1:0-47694 GCA_050874305.1 Lachnospira sp.
ATCAATATCTAAAAGAGGAGGAGATTTTTTATATGAGAATGAGCGATATAATTGTAAAGAAAAGAAATGGTCTGCCTCTTTCCAATGAAGAGATAAAGTATGTTGTTAATGGGTACACAGATGGAACTATCCCGGATTATCAGATGTCATCATTACTTATGGCGATTTATTTCCAGCACATGAATTATGATGAGACATTAACGCTTACATTAGCTATGGCAGATAGTGGTGATAAGCTTGATTTATCCAGAATTTCAGGTGTCAAAGTTGATAAGCACAGTACCGGCGGAGTTGGAGATAAGACAACACTTGTGCTGGCTCCTATGGTTGCTGCTTTAGGAATTAAGACTGCCAAGATGAGTGGAAGAGGTCTTGGACATACCGGTGGAACAATAGATAAGCTTGAAAGCATTCCGGGATTTTCGACAGCTCTTTTGGAAGAGCAGTTTATTAATAATGTCAATGATATAGGTCTTGCACTTACAGGACAGACTGGCAACATAACACCTGCTGATAAGAAGATATATGCTCTAAGAGACGTCACTGGAACAGTTGAAAATATGTCACTGATTGCCAGCAGCATAATGAGTAAAAAGATTGCGGCAGGAGCAGATGTCATTGTTCTTGATGTTAAAGCTGGAAGCGGCGCATTTATGAAAAATATCGAAGATGCAAAGAGCCTTGCACAAATCATGGTTCAGATTGGCAAGGGAGCAGGAAGAAAAACATATGCGGTAATTTCACAGATGAATGAGCCATTAGGCTTTGCAGTTGGCAATGCCTTAGAGGTTGTTGAGGCAATCCAGACTCTTAAAGGAGAAGGGCCAAATGACCTTCTTGAATTATGTCTGGAGCTTGGAAGTCTTATGGTTGTAGGTGCTGACAGCACAATAACGCAGGATGAAGCCAGAATAAAGCTTAGAAAGACTATTGAAGATGGAAGTGCTTATAACAAGTTTAAAGAATTTGTGGCAGCGCAGGGCGGTGACCTTTCATATATTGATGATTGTGATAAGCTTGTCAATGTCAGTGAAAAGATTGACATAGTAAGCGATAAATCAGGTTATGTCAAATCAATACAGACTTATGATATTGGCGAAGCTGTTATGATTATTGGCGGCGGAAGAGAGAAGAAAGGTGATGCTATTGACCACAATGTCGGACTTGTTCTTACCAAAAAGATCGGCGATTATATCAATAAAGGAGATACAATCGCAACTATGTATATCAATGCTGCATCAAACAAAGATACAGCTATTGATATGGTAAAAAATGCGTATGATATCTGTGATAAACACATAGATAAGCTTCAATTAATTAATGATGTCATTGTTTAATACACACATTTAACTAATGTTAGTCCATTTGATGGAAGTGTGCATCCTGCAAGTGTACGGTTTCCGGTTTTAACCGCCTGCAATATTGTTTCGCAGTCGGTTCTGTGAAGTCCTGCTTCAAGCAGCGTGCCGCATATTATACGTACCATATTATATAAAAAGCCATTGCCAGTAACAGATATAGACAATATTTGCTTATCAACATGAACGTCTATGTCTGTTATTGTTCTTATTTTAGATTTATCCTTTGATTTGTCGGATGTAAATGCACTGTAATCCATGGTGCCAGTTAAAAGAGCTGCAGCATTTTTCATGGCTTCGATATCAATATTAATATTATCCATGTAGTTATATGACAGATTAAGTGGTGCATTAACCGGGTTGTAAAGATATCTGGCTTTAAATACATCAGGCTTTGAAGTCAGGGCAATTCTATACATATATGTTTTGCTTTTACATGATTTTCTGCTATGAAAGGAAGATGGGACTTTACATATTGATGTTATTCTTATAGTGTCCGGAAGCAAAAGATTTATATCATGAAGATGCATTTCGCTAATTTCTGCACTGCATATAAAATTAGCACATTGTGCATATGCACTTACACCTGCATCTGTACGTCCGCTTCCAGCAATTCTTATATCACATTTTGTAAATGATGAAAGAGCTGATTCAATAACTGCCTGAATGGTGTTATCTGTATCTGCAAGTCTCTGCCATCCTTTGTGGTATGTTCCATCATACTGTATAGTGATTAAATAATTATTCATATACATTCCTCTCTAATATTTATATGAAAATAGCATAGATTTTTTGTTTAATTCAGTCAAGTATTTTAATGGTTGTTGTATTATCTGTAAAAATGTGGTACAATACATTCATTATGAAAGCAAAGGAGAATTTCAAGATGGAAGTTAGACCAGGAGCTAATCCAGTTGATGTTAAAACATATGATACAGATAGATTAAGACATGATTTCTTAATTCAGGATTTATTTGTAGTTGATGAGATTAAGACAATTTATAGTCAGATTGACAGAATTATTGTTGGTGCAGCAACTCCAGCTAAGAAGACTCTTACACTTGAAGCAGGTGCAGAGCTTAGAGCTAAGTATTTCCTTGAGAGACGTGAGATGGGAATCATCAATATAGGTGGTAACGGAACTGTTACTGTAGATGGCAAGGAGTACAAGTTCAAGAACAGAGATGGTATGTACATTGGTATGGGTTCTAAGGAGATTAAGTTTGCAAGTGATGATGCAGCTAACCCAGCTAAGTTCTATTTTAACAGTGCACCAGCTCATAAGACATATCCAACAGTATTTATTGATCCAGCTAAGGATATCTTACCAGAGAACAAGAAGGAACTTGGATGTCTTGAGAGTGCTAACCACAGAACAATCAATAAGTACATCCTTCCAGGTCAGGTTGAATCATGTCAGCTTGAGATGGGTATGACATGTCTTGAACCAGGTAGCGTATGGAATACTATGCCATGTCACACACATGACAGAAGAATGGAAGTTTATCTTTACTTTGATGTTCCAGAAGATGCTGTTGTATTCCATTACATGGGTGAGCCAACAGAGACACGTCACATTGTTATGAGAAATGAAGAAGCAGTTATTTCACCAAGCTGGTCAATTCACTCAGCATCAGCTACTCATGCATACACATTTATCTGGGGTATGGTTGGTGAGAATCAGGACTTCGATGACATGGATGATGTTGATATGAAGGATCTTCGTTAATCATTACATATTTTATTTAAGATAATAGGCTTTCGGGCTTTATTATAAATTTAATAAGAAAAGGAGAATTTAAATGTCAGTAAATTTTTCACTTGAAGGTAAAATAGCATTAGTTACTGGTGCATCATACGGTATTGGTTTTGCTATCGCATCAGGAATGGCTAAGGCTGGTGCTACAATCGTATTCAACGATATTAAGCAGGAATTAGTAGATAAGGGTCTTGCTGCATATAAGGAAGCAGGAATTGATGCTCATGGTTATGTATGTGACGTAACTAACGAAGAGCAGGTTAATGCTACAGTTGAGAAGATCACTAAGGAAGTTGGTCCTATCGATATCCTTGTTAACAACGCAGGTATCATCAAGAGAATTCCTATGTGCGATATGACAGCAGCAGAGTTCAGACAGGTAATTGATGTCGATCTTAACGCTCCATTCATCGTATCTAAGGCAGTTATTCCTTCAATGATTGAAAGAGGTCATGGTAAGATTATTAACATCTGCTCAATGATGTCAGAGTTAGGTCGTGAGACAGTATCTGCATACGCAGCAGCTAAGGGTGGATTAAAGATGTTAACAAGAAACATCTGCTCTGAGTATGGTCAGTACAATATCCAGTGTAATGGTATTGGACCTGGTTACATCGAGACTCCTCAGACAGCTCCATTAAGAGAGAGACAGCCTGATGGTTCAAGACATCCATTCGATCAGTTCATCTGCGCTAAGACACCTGCTAACAGATGGTTAAAGCCAGAAGAATTAGCTGGTCCAGCAGTATTCTTAGCTTCAGAGGCTTCAGATGCAGTTAATGGTCACATCCTTTATGTTGATGGTGGTATCTTAGCTTACATCGGAAAGCAGCCACAGTAATTCGATAAGAATTAATGCATTATTTAAGGCGGTTATGTGTGTGTGATACATAACCGCCTTTTGAATTGCATAATATTAAATTAATAAGTTAAAGAGTTACACATTCTCCACCTTTGACTTCGATATATCTCTCATCATTAATCTTGAGCCATGCAGACTGCACAGATGGATTATATACAAAACTGTTGTCTGCCGCAAACTGTAGATTATTAAAAACTTTATCATAATCAACAATCTCAATATTAGTGGCATACCAGATATCATCCTGTCCACCTATCATTTCACAGAATTCCTCTATGATATTCCAGTTATCATTCCTGTCAAATTCAAATGAATGTCCCCATACATACATCATATAGAGATATTGTGACTTATGAAGCTCAAGGAATCGCTTTCCGAATCCTAACAAATCGTGGTTATGGTGACATGTAGGAAGCCATCTCATGTAATCCTGTGGAATCTCAAACCCTGTTGCATCGCCGAGCAGAATAGGAGCAGACGAATCATTGTCATACTGCATTGCAGCCTTTACGAGTGCATATTTGTCAGCGGCAAGTCTGCCATATTCAAGACCAGCAGCTTTTGCTATCTCAACACAAGTATCATCACAGGAACCATTAGGATATGCTAGGCCTCTTATAGGGCGTCCGAATACACTTTCAATGAATTTACGGTCTTCAACATACTCATACAGGATTTCGTTTTTAGGAGTTCTTGCAAGAGTAGGGTGAGTATATGTATGTACAGCAACCTCATGACCTGCATATAATTCTTTCCATTCTTCCGGGTCAATTCTAATATCCATATCTGTTAATCCAGAGTTAAGATTAAATGTCGCTTTGATACCATATTTGTTAAAGATAGAGACAAGTCGCCTGTCCTGTATTTTACCATCATCATAACTTAATGTAAGAACCTTGTGCTTACCGCCAGGGTATGCTTTGTATATTTTATTCATGATAATTCCTTTCATAAAAATAATGTTTCAAAATATATCGTAATTAAAGTAAGTATAATACAATAATCTTTTTTTGTCGACAAATTATCAGATTATTTGACAAAAAATAAATTAATGCAAAATTTAAAATAATAATTATAATTTATTTCAGGTATATTTTTATCAGATAAAAGTGCAACAGATTTATAATGTTGGTCATTAATATAGATATCAATATTTCCAATAAAATCTCCTGATTTGATTCCATAAGATTTTTCAGGAAGCGTATAGCTGTATACAATATTGACTTTGTCATCGCTGCTTAACAGACATGCGATATCGTCACTAAGCTCTGGCTGTGGATTAATTTCATATGATAGATAACCGAAATTATAGACAATTTTTTTAGGCTTTTCATCACGTCTTAAAAGTACATGTCTTGTATAATTATTTCTGCCATAATCAAAAAGTTTTTTACAATCACTCCATTTGTAAGCCTTATTAAATGGCCATCCACATGCTAAAACTACAGCAATTAAAGTTCTGTCATCATCTTTGTAAGCACATACATAACAGTAGCCTGCCTGTGCTGTGAAGCCGGTTTTTCCAGAGATAATACCCGGATACATATTAAGAAATGTATTGGCATTAGTCACTGAATAACTCCGTTTGTCTGAGCTGAATGAATAGTCGTGTGTCTGGGTTATTTTAAGAAATGTGTCGTTTTTAATACAATATGACATGACAACAGCAAGTTCGTAGGCTGTTGTGCTGTGGATTCCATTAGAATCCTCTGCATCAAGTCCATTAGGAGTTATGTAATATGTAGAACATAAGCCAAGTTCAGCTGCCTTCTGATTCATAAGCCCGGTAAATACGCTGACAAGCTCCGGTGAAGATTCTGGTAATGTTTCTCCTTTTTCAGAAAGATAATAAGAAGCAACATTCTCAGCTATAATAACGGCAGTGTCATTATGTGAGCGGAGCATGAGCGAATATAACATATCTTCGAGGCAGAATACCTCATCCTTTGAGGCATATAACTTTACTTCCGGCATGGAAGAAGCGTAGCCAGAAGTCTTACATTTTAAATTAAGCGGGGCATACTCAAGAGCAATGATACAAGTCATTATCTTGGTTGTAGATGCCATAGGAACTTTTTTATCAGCATTTTTGCCATACAAAAGTCTGTTGTTATCACCATCAACTAAAGCTGCATACTGGGCGTATAACGATTGGGGCGGTTTTTTATTATCATTGCCAGCAGCATAAGAATTGATTGCAGATTCAGACAGTATAATCAGTGCAAATCCGATTAACAGAAGTGCTGATATAATTTTTTTATGTAAAAATCTCATATAGTTACACCAGTTAAAAATTATGTTACAATAAATATGATATTGTGTTGAAACATAATGAAGAACATTAACAGTTTAATTTGATGTAATTATATTAGAAAGGTAAATCAAATATGAGTTTTATTGAATTTAATGACGTTAAAAAGATATATAAAATGGGAGATGTCAATATTGAAGCTTTGTCTGGAGCAAGCTTTAGTATTGAAAAAGGCGAATTTGTTGTTATAGCTGGTCCATCTGGCGCAGGAAAAAGTACAATTCTTAATCTTTTAGGCGGTATGGACACTGTATCATCTGGTCAGATATCTGTAGATGGTAACAGGATAGATTCCTATAATTCAAAGCAGCTTACAACATACAGAAGATATGATATAGGATTTGTTTTCCAGTTCTATAATCTTGTACAGAATCTTACTGTCAAGGAAAATGTTGAGATGGCAACACAGATTTGTAAGAATCCTCTTGATATAGAAAGCACTATCAAGGCTGTCGGACTTGGTGACAGAATGAATAATTTTCCTGCACAGCTATCAGGAGGAGAACAGCAGAGAGTTGCCATAGCGAGAGCACTTGCAAAGAATCCAAAGCTTTTATTATGTGATGAGCCTACAGGAGCACTTGATTACCAGACAGGTAAATCTGTCTTAAAGCTTCTTCAAAAGACATGTATTGATAACAATGTCACAGTTATTGTTATAACACACAATCTTGCACTGACTCCTATGGGTAATAAAGTAATACGTGTCAAGAATGGACGTGTTTCCAATATAGAGATTAATGATAATCCTGTTTCTATAGATAACATCGAATGGTAATTAGGAGGAGTTATGATAAAAGATACGATAAGGGAAATCCGTAAATCACTTGGAAGATTCATATCGTTATTTGCAATCTGTTTTATAGGTGTTGCGTTTTTCGCCGGAATAACAGCATCTTCCAAGGATATGAAACATTCATCTGATTCATATTATGATGAATATAATCTGTGTGATATAGAACTTATGTCTGATAAGGGTTTTAGTGAAAGTGATATTAAGTCTATCAGGGATACCAAAGAAATTAATGGCGTATTTGCGGCTCATAGAATGGATGCAGTCACATCATTTGATGGAATACAGTCAACTATGAGAATTATGACTGTACCAGATGGTAATTACGATAATGACAGCAGTGATTATATTAACCGCTTACGAATTAAAGAGGGAAGACTGCCAGAAGCTGAGGATGAATGTGTTATAAGATATTCACAGACAGCCAATACACAATTTCAGATTGGCGATGTGATAACATTATCATCAGGAACCGATTATGATATTGGTTTGCAATTAAAATCTGACGAGTATAAAGTTGTTGGAATTGTATACTCACCATACTATGTAAGCTATGATATAGGCTCAAGTGATGTCGGTTCAGGACGTGTCAATTATGTTATGTATATATATGACTCATGTTTTAAATACAATATCTATACTGATGTGTTTGCAACTGTAGATGGTGCAAAAGAGCTGGACTGTTACACAGATGAGTACAAGGATATTGTTAAAAATGTGACAGACTCACTTAATGATGACTGGTACATATTAGACAGAGATTCTATATATTCATTCAAGGATTATGAATCAAGTGCAGACAGAATGGAAAATATAGCTCTTGTATTCCCTGTGTTTTTCATAATTGTTGCCGGACTTTGCTGCCTTACAACCATGACTAGAATGGTTGATGAACAAAGACAGACAATAGGAACATATAAGGCATTAGGTTATTCCAAGATATCAATAGCGATGAAATATATATTGTATTCCATAACAGCATCATTAACAGGTGGTGTACTTGGATGCATATTCGGTCTTAAAGTATTTCCATATATCATATATAACTGCTGGAACATAATATACTATCTGCCAGACATAAAGTACGCAAGTCACTATCTGCTGTCAGCAGTTGCAGTTGTTTCTATGACAGGAGCAATTGTACTTGCAACAATATGGGCTTGTATCAATGAGCTAGCAGAAGTTCCATCAGCGTTATTAAGACCAAAGCCACCTAAGAATGGCAAGAAAATTCTGCTGGAGAATATAGGTTTTATATGGAAAAAATTGAACTTTTCAGCCAAGGTTACAACAAGAAATATATTCAGATATAAAAAGAGATTTTATATGACTGTTGTAGGAGTGGCAGGAGGCTGTGCGCTTATGTACGCAGGATTTGCCATCAAAGACAGTATATCAGCTCTTATAGTTAAACAGTTTGAGCAGATACAGAAGTCAGATATTACAATTATGTATGATGGTGACAATACAGCCGAACTTATAGCTGATAACGATAAGATAACAGACAGCATCAGCCTTTACCAGAATACTGTAACAGTATCAGCAGATAACAATGGTGAATCTGTTGAGAAAGAGAATATATACATTAATGTTGTAGATGATGCTGTGAAATTTCAGGATTATATCACTCTTAGGAAGAGGAATACTAATAAGACCTACCAGCTTGATGACGATGGAATATGCATAACAGAAAAGCTTGCCAAAGACCTCAATGTTAAAACCGGCGATTATGTGTATATACATGATGATGACCAGATACAGGCTTTCAAAGTTTCTCATGTTGTCGAGATGTATACCAATAATTATATCTATATGACGACAGGACTGTACAATAAAGTATATGATTCAGGGCCTTCCTTTAACTGTATGTATGCCAAGATAACAGATAAGAGTGATGATATACAAAACACGCTTGGAAGGGAACTGCTTGATATCAAAGGAGTCAAAGGCGTATTGTTTTCAACATCCAATATAAGCAAGTTTAATGATATGATATCAACTATGAACCTTGTGACATATATTTTGATTATATCGGCAGCAGCACTTTCATTTGTTGTTCTATATAATCTTACTAATGTTAATGTTTCAGAACGAATAAGAGAGATTGCGACAATCAAAGTCCTTGGGTTTTACGATAAGGAAGTTGAGAGTTATGTATACCGTGAGAATATTATAATAACATTAATAGGTGCATTTGTGGGACTGTTTTTAGGAATGGCTCTTCATAATTATATAATGCACACTATAGAGATGGATAACGTAATGTTCGGTAATGCGGTGACACCATCAACATTTATTCTTTCATATGTCATAACAGTACTGTTCAGCTTTGTTGTTAACTTTGCAATGAATAACAAGTTAAAGAAGATTCCTATGGTTGAATCTCTGAAAGCAGTAGAATAAAATCTATAAAAGACTTATCACTTTGAGAATTATTTAATTCTGAAGTGATAAGTCTTTTTTTCTTAATGCATATCTAAAACAGCATGTTCATATATTGAAAAAAACGAAAAAAGGAAAAGCTATGAACAAACAGATGGATTTCTTATACATATTTCCAGATGCAGTTAAAAATGCACTAAGCAGTATTATTAACAGACAGATATTAAGTTACAAAAGCATATCAGAGATACGTTTCCGTATTAACCAGAATCCTTTCATAATCTTGAATGATAAAAAAGAGATAATATTAGATAATGTTATTGTTACTAAAGAAATTATATCTAATATTATTACCACTGCAACCAGATATTCACTGTATGCATATCAGGATACAATACGGCAGGGTTTTATCTCGCTGAGAGGCGGTCACCGATTAGGAGTGCTTGGGCAGGCGGTAATGAACAACGGCATTATGACAGGACAGAAAAATATATCATATCTTAATCTTAGAATATCGCATGAATATATCGGCTGTTCCAATCCAGTGATGAAATTCATAGACAACAACAGCAATGTGCTTATTATATCGCCGCCGGGATGTGGTAAGACAACAATGCTCAGGGATATAGTGCGGAATTTTTCATATGGTAATGAATGTAAAGCTCAAAAGGTAGTAGTGATTGATGAGCGTGGAGAGATTGCTGCCTGTGTAGATGGTATCCCACAGAATGATATCGGGCCAAGAACAGATGTGTGTGATATGGGTAATAAAAAAGAAGCAGTGTTTGCAGCTCTTCGTTCAATGTCACCAGAACTTATTGTCATGGATGAGATAGGAGGGCAGGATGACATAGAAGCAGTAAAGAGAGCTGTGTATGTTGGAGTTAAAGTCATAGCATCAGTTCATGCGTACAATCTTAAAGAATGTCTTAAAAGAAATGACTTAGTCAATATAATCAATGGCAGTGGTTTTGAAAAGATTATTGTGTTATCTAACAGAAATGGTGCAGGAACAATTGAAGAGATGATTGATGTAGGTGATGAAAATTGAGTGTTTACATTAATATAGCAGGCGCAGTTCTTGTAATTGTCTCAAGTATTCTTTCAGCCTTTGCATTATGCCAGAAGGAAAGAAACGCTCTTAGAATCCTAAAAACTGCTGCTAATGCATACAGTGAGATTTCATCAGATATAAGAACTGGTTATACAAGCCTTCCAGATGCATTTCTTAATGTGTATGAGAAATCTTATGATAAGACCATAAAAGAGTATTTTAAACTTCTATATGACTGTATAACAGATGAAAAATCTACAGACATAAACACTATCGTTGAATCGTGTGCCAAACATGCATTTACAGGGATTCTAGCCCCAAAAGACAGAGAACTTTTAGAAGAACTTGGAACCCTTCCAGTGCATCTTGATGTTGTAATGCAGGTTAACTATATAGATGAAGTCGTTACAAGAATACGTCAAAGAATAAGCGGATATTCGGAGGCTGTGACTATAAAATGCAGAATATATAACGCAGTGTGCCTCTGTGCCGGAATCATGGTTGTCGTAATATTGATATAGACGTAAGGGGATTGTATATGGAGATAGGAATCATATTTAAAATTGCAGCAGTCGGAGTGCTTGTGTCGATTCTTTCACAGGTATTAAAACACAGTGGAAGAGATGAACACGCATTTCTTACAAGTCTTGCAGGACTTCTGCTTGTTCTCTCATGGATTATTCCATATATAATCAATCTCTTTGAATACATGAAAAAACTATTTGATATGTAGGTGATGATTTTGGATGTTGTAAAAATAATGATGCTTGCATTAGTAGCTGTGATGATATGCAGTTTCCTGAAAAATATGGGTTCTTCGTTTCATTTATACATCTCGATAATAGTATGCATAATAATTATGGCATTTGTGGTGCTGAAATTATCATCTGTGATAGACAGTATAAGTAAATTCTACAGTTATCTGAAATACAGTGATAAATATACAGATATACTTCTAAAGACAGTTATCATTACGTATATAACATCTTTTACGTCCGATATATGCAAAGATTCAGGGTATTCATCTATTGCCAGCCAGATAGAACTGTTTGGAAAGATAACAATAATTATCCTGTCGATTCCGGTTATATTTGAACTGCTCGATATGACCGTTGTACAAGCATTTGGAGCTGAAATTGAAGAAGAAACCACATCATATGATTACAATTCAATAGACACTGCCATAAAGCAGTCAGGCGTTAAAGGATTTTCTTTTGGAAGTCTGATAGAACAGATAATAAATGGTGAATTTTCGATATTTAAGTACGTCAAAAATATTATAACTAACCAGCTTGCGACAATAAACACATACAAGACAACATTTATTAATATCGTTCTGCTTGCTGTATTTTCAGGAATATTTAAAATTCTTTCATCACATGGAAATATGAATACATATGACACTTCAAGAATAGTCATTATGATTAATCTTATAATAATTCTCACTAAAGTTTTTATAGATACATTAAAGATATGCCAGAGCACAGTAAGTGGTTTGCTTTCGATATATGAGTCTGTAATGCCTGTATTTCTGTCATCTGTGGCAGTGATAACCGGAAGCATAACATATGCTGCATATTATCAGGTTGTATTACTTGGTGTGACTGTTGTAAACATTGTATTCTTAAATATATTAATCAGTTGTATCAAAGCTGACTATTATCTATGTATTATTAACAGAATCACTCAGACAGAACGTTTTACCAAGCTCTGTGAATTCATTGGAAATATGGTGAAGTGGACATGTAAAATAATAATTATCATATTCACAGGCATAGGATGCGTTAAAGGAATTATGGCACCTATGTCCGATTCTTTCAAAAGAAAACTCTTTTATAAATCTGCCAAAATAATTCCTGGAATAGGTGATTCCATCGATACCGTATCATCTGCAATATATGGTTCAGGAGTGATTATAAAAAATGGCATAGGAATTGGCGGCATAGTTGTACTTGTTCTTCTTTTAGTAAATCCACTGATACACATTACGATTAATTTTCTTGTACTGAAAATCACATCTGCAATATTACAGCCGATGGCTGATAAATCATTTGTGCAGATAATAGATAATGTTGCAGAGATAATTGGTCTTATGATGCTTATTGTCAGCATTACAGGATTCTTATTCATTATTATGATTGCCCTTATATGTGCGTTTACTAATAATGTCACCTGATAGGAGAATGCTTTGATTGATATTTTTTTACAGTGGGTAAGAGAAATTTTTATAATAGGACTGATGTCCGAAATTTTCATAGCTCTAATAAAAAGTGAACAGTATAAAAGATATATTAATTATATAACAGGACTGATGATTATATGTATATGCCTAAGAATGATATTCGCATTTCTTGGCATTAATATTACTGAAAAATCTTTAACATATTTTGAAAAGAATATGATATACAGCGATTCATATATAAAAAACAGCTTTAACAGCAGCGGTTCTGGTAATAATGAGATATACATACAAAGCTATATAGATGCCAATGTGAAATACATTGAGCAGCAGGCAGCCGAATATGGACTTGTTGTTACAGATGCGGATATTGATATAGATAATAACAGTATAGCATCTATCAAAGTCAGCGTAACTGGAACTGATAATATTGAAAACTGCATGGAATTTAAACAGATGCTTGCGGATATATATGATATTGATTCATCAAATGTCAGTGTGTATTGGAGGAAAAAATGAATCTGTCTTTAAATATATTGAATAAATTAGGTAAAGATAAAATATTAATAATATTACTTATAGGTATTATCATGCTTGTTATATCCATACCGACGTCTAAAAAAAGCAGCTCTGTTAATCTTTATAACGGATTTGATTATACAATGGATAATGAAGAGTCATGCTTAGAGACAAAACTTAAACGATGTCTTTCTAAAGTTGATGGCGTTGGAGAGGTGGATGTAATTGTTACATATGAGTCAGATGGTAAGACTGCAGATGGTGTGATTATTGTAGCTAAGGGAGGGGATAACGGAACAGTTGTAACACAGATAACTGATGCAGTCGAAGCATTGTTAGGGCTGCCAGCCCATAAAATTAAAGTTCTGAAAATGTTATAAAGGAGTTTAATCATGAAAAATAAAAGAAATCAAATAATAATAACTGTGTTGGCAGTAATGATTGCTGTTGCAGGATATATTAATTATACAGGAAGTTTATCTGATATAATATCTGTTAAGAACAAAGAAAGTATTGAGACATCTAATGATATAAGCAGTAATGCTTCTGGAGACGAGGTATACGATATAAGCATGGAATCTGATTCATCAGTTAACTTTGAAGATGGTGAAGTCCCTGGAACTGCAATTCTTACATCGGCACAGATATCAACTGCCAAGCTTAACCGTGAACAGATACGCGCCAAGAATAAAGAATCTCTTATGGAAATCGTTAACAATAATGATATATCTAACGAGGTGAAGCAGGAGGCTGTTGATAAACTTACAAGCATGACAGATGCTTCTGAGAAGGAAGTTGCATGCGAACTTTTACTTGAAGCTAAAGGATTTAAGGACTCTATCGTATCAATTGTTGACCAGAAAGCTGATGTTGTGATTAACGCATCATCTATAACAGATGCCCAGAGAGCACAGATTGAAGATATATTAAAAAGAAAAACCGGATTAAGTGCTGATAAGATTTCAATAAATATTTGCAATAATTGAAGATTTTTATTATAATATACAAAAAACTATTTGGAGGTTCTTAAATGGCTAAGGATTTTGAAGATAATAGTAATAATTATAACATTCACGAAAGCATTAATATCGGTGAGGTTCATATATCAGATGAGGTCGTTGCAATTATTGCAGGTCTGGCAGCAACAGAAGTTGATGGAGTATGCTCTATGGCTGGCAATATAACTAATGAACTGGTAAGCAAACTCGGTATGAAGAGTCTTTCTAAGGGTGTTAAGGTTACTATAAGTGAGAAGAATGTTGTTGTTGATGTAGCACTTAACATCAAATATGGTTATGAGATTCCAGCAGTATCTAAGAAGGTACAGGATAAGGTTAAGTCTGCCATCGAGACAATGACAGGTCTTGAGGTAACAGCAGTTAATATTAAGATTGCAAGTTTGAACATTGAAGCAGAATAATTAGCGTAAACAAGATGCCGGGTTGTGTGTTACGCAGCCCGGCTTTTTTAGAAATGAGGATTAAATGACAAGATCTATTATAAGAGAACACATATTTAAAATACTTTTCCGTGCAGAATTCTATAATGATGAAGATTTCAAACAGCAGATGGAATTCTACCTTAATGATATAGATGGTGCCAGGGATAAGGATTTAGACTACATTAAGAATAAGACAAGTGACATTATTGACAAGCTTGGTGAGATAGATGAGATTATCAATACCTATTCAGAGGGATGGCCAACTAACAGACTTGGCAAGGCAGAGCTTACAATTATGCGTCTTGCAGTATATGAGATTAAATTTGATGAAGAGATTCCTGAAAGCGTAGCTATCAACGAGGCTGTAGAGCTTGCTAAGATGTATGGTGCAGATAATGCTCCATCATTTATCAATGGAGTTCTTGCAAAGATAATTAAGTAATTATATCATGAAAGGCTTGCAATATGGGCAAAATAATCACTGTTACACAGATTAATTCATATATAAAGAATATGTTCCAGCAGGACTATCTTTTAAGCAGAATAGATGTTAAAGGTGAGGTGTCTAATTGCAAGTACCATTCGTCAGGACACCTGTATTTCACATTAAAGGATTCGGGAGGTACATTGTCAGCCATAATGTTTGCCGGCAATGTACGCAATATGAATTTCCGGCTATGTGATGGAATGCAGGTTGTTGTAAGTGGTCGTATCGAAGTATATGAGCGTGACGGCAAATATCAGCTATATGCTTCCAAGATAATACAGGACGGTGTTGGTGACCTTTATCAGAAGTTTGAAGAACTAAAGAAATATTTCAGTGAGATGGGATATTTTGAGAAAGAATACAAACGTCCGATTCCATATTTTTCAAAGAGAATAGGAATCGTAACAGCTTCAACTGGTGCTGCGATACATGATATCATGAATATATCATACCGCAGAAATCCTTATGTATCACTTACATTGTACCCTGCACTTGTACAGGGAGACGGTGCGGCTGAAAGCATAGTCAGTGGAATTACAACACTTGATTCGATGAACCTTGACGTGATTATCGTTGGACGAGGCGGTGGCTCAATAGAGGATTTATGGGCATTTAATGAAGAGATTGTTGCAGAAGCCATATTTAATGCACATACTCCTATCATATCAGCCGTTGGGCATGAAACAGACTTTACAATAGCTGATTTTGTTGCTGACCTGCGTGCGCCAACGCCATCTGCTGCCGCAGAGCTTGCTGTTGCAGATATATCTATTATTGAGCAGCGTATTGAAGGATACAGGCTTATGCTCTTATCACTGATTAATCAGGCAGTTGATAATAAGCGCAATATAATAGATAACTATTCCATGAAATTAAAATATCTTAATCCACTATCAAAGGTTAATGAGAAACGTATATATCTTGATACCCAGAAAGATAAGATGGATTATATTTTTACGAAAAGACTGCGTGAATACAGACACCAGCTTGAGATATACGCTTCAAGGCTTCATGGTGTCTCACCGCTTGAAAAGCTTGGACAAGGCTACAGTTATACTGAAAACCAATCAGGAAAGAATGTTACCTCTGTAAATGATATCCATAAAGGTGAATTGATTACAGTAACCGTAAAAGATGGAGCAATTATATCTGAGGTGCAGGAGGTTAAATATAATGAAATCCATGACGCTTGAAGAGTCTTTTGAACAGCTTGATGAACTTATAGCCAGGCTTGAGGATGGAAGCATACCGATAAGTGAAGCGTTCAAATTATATAAAAATGGCATTAAAATTGTCGAGAACTGCAATCAGCAGCTTGATAAAGTAGAAAAAGAGATAACAGTTCTTAACAAACAGGAGGAGACACAGGATGAATTTTAATGATGAATTAACTGCCAGAGTGTCAGAAACTGACAGAATTATCAAAAGTTATCTTCCACAACCGGAAAAATACAAAGAATTGATTATAGAAAGTGCCAGATACAGCGTGGAAGCTGGGGGTAAGAGAGTGAGACCGCTTATAATCAGGGAAGCTTTCAGACTGTGCGGCGGCAAAGATGAATCAGTGACAGAACCTTTTATGGCAGCACTTGAATATATCCATTCATATTCACTTGTACATGATGATCTTCCAGCTATGGATAATGATGATTACAGAAGAGGCAAACTGACAACACATAAGAAATTTGGTGAGGATTTCGGGGTGCTTGCAGGTGATGCGCTTCTTAATTATGCATATGAAGTTATGTTATCTGCAGTTATGTCTGCATATAAGAATGCTGATAACACCCAGGTATATAATATGAACAAAGCAGCCGCTATAATCGCTGGCAAAGCTGGAATTAACGGTATGGTTGGCGGTCAGTCGCTTGATGTATACCTTACTGGAAAAGCTATGGACAAAGAGCAGCTTGATTTTATATTTAACTTAAAGACAGGTGCTCTTATAGAAGCTGCATTTATGGCAGGAGGGGCTATTGCAGGTGCAGATGATGATGTGGTTAATAAGCTTGAAAAAGCTGGTAATCTGGTTGGCGTAGCATTTCAGATTCAGGATGATATTCTTGATATATATGGTGATGAGGCAAAGCTTGGCAAGCCTGTCCACAGTGATGAACGTAACAATAAGACCACTTATGTATCACTTTATGGAATTGATGCATCTAAAGAAGCTGTGAGTTCAATGTCAGCCCAGGCAGAGGATATCATAAAAAGTATTGGAGATAATGAATTTTTAGTACAGCTTATAGATTATCTGATTAACAGGGCAAAGTAGCAAAGGAAATGTGTGATTAGAATGATACTTGAGAAGATCAATAAACCTAATGATATTAAGAAACTTGATCCAATTGAATATAATCAGCTCGCTGATGAAATCCGTACATTTCTTATCGAGAATATAAGTAAGACAGGTGGACATCTTGCATCTAATCTTGGCGTAGTAGAACTTACAATGGCACTCCATATAGCCTTTAATCTTCCTAATGATAAAGTTATATGGGATGTAGGACATCAGTCATATACACACAAGATTCTTTCCGGACGAAAAGATATGTTTAATGACCTTAGAAAGTTCGGCGGAATGAGCGGATTTCCTAAGCGCAATGAGAGCAATTTTGATGCATTTGATACAGGACACAGTTCTACATCTATATCAGCAGGGCTTGGCTATGTCTGTGCAAGAGATATGTTAAAGCAGCATTATAATGTGGTATCTGTTATAGGTGATGGTGCGCTCACTGGCGGTATGGCATATGAGGCATTAAACAATGCAGGGCAGTTAAAGAGCAACTTTATAATTGTTCTTAATGATAACACTATGTCAATCTCCAAGAATGTCGGTGCTGTCAATGAGATGCTTAGTAATATACGCTCATCTGATTCATACTACGACCTTAAAGACGGTGTTGTTAATACATTGTACAAAATGCCGGGCGGACACAGGCTTGTCGAATCAATAAAGCATACCAAAAGCAACTTAAAACAGATTATATTGCCGGGACAGATGTTTCTTGATATGGGGCTTAACTATCTTGGACCTGTTAATGGACATGACATACAGAAGTTAATTAAATTATTTAATATAGCTAAAAGAATTGATGGACCATGTCTTATACATGTTGTAACACAGAAAGGCCATGGATATAAGCCGGCAGAGCGCAATCCAAGCAAGTTCCATGGTATTGCGCCGTTCAATATTGAGACTGGTGAGGTTATAACTACTAACCCTAAGCCAACATATACAGATATATTTTCTAAAACTATATGCCAGCTTGCCAAAACTGATACAACTATCACGGCTGTTACCGCAGCTATGCCGGATGGAACAGGACTTAAAAAGTTTTCCAAATGGTTTCCTGACAGATTCTATGATGTTGGCATAGCAGAGGAACATGCTACAACATTCTGTGCTGGAATGGCTGCTGGTGGAATGAAGCCTGTATTTGCAGTATATTCATCATTCCTGCAAAGAGCATATGACCAGATATTACATGATGTCTGTATACAGCAGCTCCATGTGGTTTTTGCAATTGACAGGGCAGGACTTGTAGGAAGTGATGGTGAGACTCATCAGGGAATATTTGATTTGTCATATCTTGGCAATATACCTAATATGAGCATATTTGCACCTAAGAATGATGTTGAACTATCAGAAGGATTAAAGTTCGGATTATTAGATTATAATGGACCTTTTGCTATAAGATATCCAAGGGGCACAGCATGCGATAAATTCCATGAATTTAATGAAGATATTGTATATGGCAAATCCGAGATTATATATATGGAAAAAGATATTGCACTTCTGGCTGTGGGAAGCATGGTTGAGATTGCCAGTGATGTCAGGGAGATGTTAAAGTCAAAAGGATATAATGTTTCATTAATCAATGCAAGATTTGTGAAGCCTATTGATATCACAGTGCTGCATGAATGTGCAATTAAACATTCGCTCCTTGTAACAATGGAAGAAAATGTATACACAGGCGGTTTTGGAGAGGTTGTATGCCACTATGTTGATGAGGCATGCCTTGATATCAAGGTTCTCAATATCTCTCTTCCGGATGACTATATAGAACATGGCAATGTATCTATCCTTCGTGCAGAAGCAGGAATAGATGCACAGTCCGTCTGTGACAGAATTGAATCATTTTATGAAAATATATAGAAAGGCTCTTAAGTTATGGCTAAAGAACGATTAGATGTTTTACTTGTAAATAGAGGACTTGCAACATCAAGAGAAAAGGCAAAAGCAATAATTATGTCCGGCAATGTCTATGTTGATGGACAAAAAGAGGACAAAGCAGGACAGTCTTTTCCAGAAGAAGCTGATATTGAAGTTCGTGGAACTACGCTTAAGTATGTAAGCCGTGGCGGCTTAAAGCTCGAAAAGGCTATGAACTGCTTTGATGTTACATTAGATGGAAAAGTATGCATGGATGTCGGTTCATCAACAGGTGGATTTACAGACTGCATGCTGCAGAATGGTGCAGTAAAAGTATATGCTGTGGATGTAGGACATGGACAGCTTGATTGGAAGCTCCGCAATGACCCAAGAGTTGTGTGTATGGAAAAAACTAACATCCGTTATGTTGTTCCAGAAGACATAGATGACAGAATACAGTTTTCAAGTATTGACGTGTCATTTATCTCGCTCACCAAGGTTTTAGGACCGGTAAAAGAACTTCTATCTGATGACGGTGAAATTGTATGCCTTATCAAGCCACAGTTTGAGGCTGGCAGAGAGAAAGTCGGCAAACATGGCGTTGTACGTGACCCTTTAGTGCACAAGGAAGTTATTGACAAGGTTATAGATTTCGCAATTTCAATCGGCTTTGAAGTTATGAATCTTGAATTTTCACCAGTTAAGGGACCTGAAGGCAATATTGAGTATCTGTTACATATAAAGAAGCATACGGAAGGAATTTATGATAACATTCCTGTTGATTCTGAAAAAGTAGTTTCAGCGGCACATGATACACTTGATAAATAGATGTATTAATGCTTTTAGAGGTTTATATGCAGAATTTTTATATTATATCCAATGCCAATAAAGATTTAGAAGGCAATTTTTCAAAACAGATTATTGAATATCTTCGCATTAAAAATGTCAATGTATACACTGACAATGACGAATGTGATATTGATAAGATAGACGTTGTGATTGTATTAGGGGGAGATGGCACATTACTTAAGGCTGTCAGTGATTTTAAAGGAAAGAATGCTTTGTTTATGGGGATTAATATAGGCACACTGGGATTCCTCACAGATGCCGATATGAGTTCTTATATGCAGTGCCTTGATAAGGTCATATCTAACGATTACATAGTTGATGAGAGAATGATGATAAGTGGAAGTATATACCGTGATGGGGAGCTTGTATATGAAAATACAGCTCTTAATGATATTGTAGTCAACAGGTATGGTAATCTTAGAATCATTGATTTTGATATATATGTCAATGACCAGTACCTTAGTTCATATTCGGCAGACGGTGTTATCATATCGACTGCAACAGGCTCAACAGCATACAGTCTTTCAGCAGGTGGGCCGATTATACAGCCCAATGCAGAGCTTATTATGCTTACTCCTATATGTCCTCATACACTCAACAAAAGAAGCATCATATTCGGCCCTAAGGATAAGGTTGTCATCAAAATGTGTGACAGCAAGAAATTATCCGAAGAAAGAATAGCAACATTTGATGGTGAACATTACTTCAAAGTCAATACTAATGATGAGATAGTCATAACCCGTTCATCAACAACGACAAAGCTTTTAAAGACTAATAATGACAGCTTTTTATTGAGAGTAAGAGAAAAGCTTATGTAGCAGCATGCTGATTATAGAATGGAGATATATATGAAAACCGATCGACATAGTAAAATATTAGAATTAATCAAAGATAACTCAATCAGTACACAGGAAGAACTGGCACTGGCTCTTAATAATGCTGGATATAATGTCACACAGGCGACAGTTTCAAGAGACATAAGAGAGTTAAACCTTACCAAGACAACAACTGATGGTATTCCTAAATATGTTGTATTTCAGGGACATGACAATAACCTTGGAGAAAAATATATCAGAATATTAAAAGATGGTTTTGTTGATATGAACATGGCTCAGAACATATTAGTAATTAAGACTGTATCAGGAATGGCTATGGCAGTCTGCGCTGCTCTTGATGCACTTCACATGAATGAAATAGTTGGCACAATCGCAGGTGATGACACAATAATGTGTGCTGTCCGCTCTGTTGAGGATACAAAGAATCTTATGAACAAATTAAAAAAGATACTTAAATAATATTCAAGGAGACTATATGCTTACAAATCTTCACGTTAAAAATCTTGCACTTATTGAAGAAGCTGATATAGATTTTAAGAACGGACTTAATATTCTTACTGGTGAAACAGGTGCAGGTAAATCTATTATACTTGGTTCTGTTAATATAGCTTTAGGCGGCAAAGTCAATGCCGATATAATCAGGAAGGGCTGTGATTACGCTCTTACAGAACTGACATTTAAGGTTGATTCTGCTGATAAAATAAAGCAGCTAAAAGAATATGGAATAGAGGAACTTGAAGAGGGCATTATAATAATCTCAAGAAAAATCACACCATCCAAATCGACAATCAAGATTAATGGGGAGACATATACTATAGGTGAAGTGAAAGCTATATCTCATATACTTATAGATATACATGGACAGCATGACAACCAGATTCTCTTAAAAGAGAGTACTCATATTGAAATGGTTGATTTATTCGGACATAATATAATTGCACCTTTATCAGATGCATATGCAAAGCTTTATAACACATATAATGAACTTAACGACAAAATAAAAAACATGAGCAGCGATGAAGCTTCCCGTAACAGAGAAATCGATCTGCTTGAATATCAGATTGATGAGATAACTGATGCCGCATTAAAGCCCGGAGAAGATGAAGAACTCGAAAGTGCATTTAAGAAAATGTCTAATTACCAGAAAATAGCACAGCTCATGTCAGCGGCAAGACAGATTCTTGACAATGACGAATCAAGCGTGTCAGACTGTATTGGACAATCCGTAAAATTACTCACTCAGGCTTTAGCTTATGATGACTCTTTATCTGATATTGTTGATACATTGTCTTCCGCAGAAGATATTATCAACGATGCTTTGATGGGAATGTCTGATTATATGGATTCATTTGATTTTAGTGAAGAAGATTATAATAATATGTCAGAGCGTCTGGATCTTATCAATTCACTCAAATTAAAATATGGCAGAACAATTGAAGAGATTCTTGAGTATGGCAGTAACAGCCAGAAAAAGCTTGATGAACTGCTTAATTTTAATGAGATATATGCCGGATTAAAATCACAGTTGGAGGATATTAATAATAAGATGACTGTGGCAGCAGATAAGCTTTCTGAAGCAAGAAAGAAATCAGCAGACAAGCTCTGCAAAGCAGTGTCAAAAGGTCTTTTTGAACTTAATTTTTTAAACAATGACTTTAAACCAGAATTTGAAAAAACAGACAAATTTCAGGCAAACGGAACAGATAAAATGCGTTTTCTTATATCAACGAATGTCGGTGAAGATTTAAAGCCTTTATCTAAAGTTGCATCTGGTGGTGAATTATCAAGAATCATGCTTGCATTCAAAACCGTTATTGCAGATAAAGATGATACTGATACACTTATATTTGATGAGATTGATGCTGGAATAAGCGGTATGACTGCACAGATGGTAGGAAACAAATTATCACAGCTATCATCGAGCCATCAGATAATCTGCATCACACATCTTCCACAGATTGCAGCAATGTCAGATGAACATTTCATAATCGAGAAAAAAGCTGATAAAACAACAACTGTGACAGATATTCATAGTCTCAATGAGGAAGAAAGTGTCAACGAACTTGCAAGACTTCTCGGAGGTGCGAAGATTACGGAAGCGGCATTGAATAATGCCCGTGAAATGAAAAAATTGGCAAAGAAAAATTAATAATATATGCAGATAATATCAATAGATTTTATATGGAGGTTTGAACATGAAAGCCAGACATAGCAAGCTATTGATATTATTTTTTTTGACGTTTTCATTAAGTACATCATTAATTTATATATGGCATATCTCACAGAGTCTGCCAGAAGAATTATATATATACAGCAATAAGGATACCGTTGTTAATCTTGATATTCCAGTTACAGCTGTCATAAAAGAGACTAACCAGACTATTGATTTTTCAAAGCCTGTTACTTTTCAGGCTAAAGAAAAAGCAGACTATTCGCTTGAATATAAATTATTTAATCTAATATCTCTTCCATCAGGAAAATTATCAGTCCTTGAAGAAAATTCTTTATATGCTGGTGGATTTCCAGTCGGATTATACATTAAAACTCATGGCGTATTTGTAGCTGATACAGCAGAGTTTACCGATGAATTCGGTCAGATTTGTTCACCTAGTAAAAATTATTTATCGGGTGGAGATTATATCGTTGATATCAATGGAATATCAATTAGCCAAAAAGCCCAGATAGCTGAATTACTGAAATGTTGTGATGGAAATGAGCAGTGTATAGGCTTTTTTAGAGATGGCGTATATGAAACTGTCACAATAAAACCTGTGAAAAATGAAAATTCAGAATATAAATTAGGCATATGGGTAAAAGACGATGCTCAGGGGATAGGTACAATAACATATATTGATAAAAATGGAAATTATGGTGCACTTGGACACGGAATGAGTGATTCTTCTACAAACAAACTGTTAGGGATATCTAACGGATTTTTATATAGAACTAATATAATATCAATTACACAGGGACACGAAAATACACCTGGAGAATATATAGGAACAATTGATTATTCTTACAATAATCAGCTGGGATTGATTAACTCTAATACTAAATATGGAATATTTGGCACAATTCCAGCTTCTAAATGTGACAACCTGATAAAGCAATATGATTTAAAAGCTTATGAAATTGGTTTTAAGCGTGAAATTCATAAAGGCACTGCATATATATCCGTTTATCTGGATGGACAATTAAAATTATATGATATAAATATCGAAGATATTGCATATCGTGATGAAAAAAATATAACATTCAGATGTACCTCTGGTGAACTGCTTGACATTACTAATGGTATTGTCCAGGGAATGAGTGGATGCCCTATAATACAGGATGATAAAATTGTCGGCGCTGTAACTCATGTTTTTGTTAATGATTCACATATGGGATATGGTATTTTTATTGAAAATATGATTGCGGCTGATTAGACTTTATTATTTTCATGTCGAAAATTGCGATATATATGCCTTGAATATGGAGAAATATAGAAATATAATTATATTTGAAGTTTTTGGTGATAACAAAAGCTGTTATCACCTTATGGAGGGTATTTTTATGGAGAATTTGCGTGTGGCAATTGCGGATGATAACACTGATATGGTTAATATTTTAGGGGCGGTTATCAGTGAAGAACGCGATATGGAGGTAGTCGGCACAGCTAATAATGGTAAAGAGACATTAGAAATAATTAAAAAATATGAACCAGATGTTGTACTGCTTGATATAATTATGCCAGAAGATGATGGCATAACAGTTATGAAAAAAGTATTTAATGATGATAAAATAAAAAAATTCCCTGCATTTATTGTTATTAGTTCTGTTGGTAAAGAGACTGTAACAGAAGATGCATTTGAAAATGGTGCTGTGTTTTATTTTATGAAGCCTTTTGATAATCAGGCTTTAATAGAAAAGATACGAGCAGTAAAGCCTAAAAGTAATAATAAAAATGTACATAAAACATCTAATCCTCTTATCAATTCTAACCATGAAGCAATCAATGTTCATGTCCTTGAAACAGAAATAACCAGTATCATTCATGATATAGGTATTCCTGCTCACATTAAAGGCTATAATTATCTTAGAGATTCTATAATTCTTGCAATTAAAGATGCAGAGGTAATTAACTGCATTACCAAGATATTATATCCTACAATTGCAAAAATGTATCAGACAACTCCAAGCCGTGTAGAACGGGCAATAAGACATGCTATTGAGGTGGCATGGAATCGTGGTAATACAGACACATTAAACGATTTATTCGGATATACAATTTCAAACGGAAAAGGCAAACCTACTAATTCTGAATTTATAGCATTGATTGCTGATAAAATAAGACTTGAATACAAATTAAATTAATTATATAATAATACCTGAATATTATTAATTTATTTAAAGGTGTTATATGTATAAGAAATTTTTAAAATCAATTGCAGTAGTCCTTGTTATAACTTCTGTTATGGGAATGACTACATTTGCAGATACAATTACAGATTTACAGAAACAGAAAAATCAGAACCAGAATAAAATTGACAACATAGAAGATGAGCTTGCATATGTAATGCTGCAGATGGACGAACTTGAAGTCTCAATGGCTAATAAGAATGATGAAATCCAGAAGGCTAACGAAGATTTAGAGAAAGCACAGCAGGTGTTTGATGCACAGTATGATGATATGAAACTTAGAATTAAATATATGTATGAGGATCAGACTGCATCAATATCAGAAGTTTTATTATCATCAGCTAATATGAGTGAGGTACTTAATAAAACTGAATATGTCCAGCAGGTATACAGCTATGACAGATCTAAACTGGATGAAATGTCCAATACTGCTAAAAGCATCAGTGAATTAAAAGGAAAACTTGAGTCAGATATGAATGAACTTAAAAATATGGATACTGAGCTTCATGACAAGCAGGCTTCTTTGTATACAACAATTGAAGACTTGAAAAAAGAGCAGAGTGATATTGTGTCTAAGATAACAAGTGCACAGCAAAGAGCTGCCCGGGCTGTCAGCAGTTCGTATTCGTTATCATATTCTACTACTGCGAAGAACGATTCTTCTGTGGCAAGCGGAGTTATAAGCCTTGCATATCAATTACTTGGAACACCATATGCTTCTGGTGGTTCAAGCCCATCAGGCTTTGACTGTTCTGGATTTACATCGTATCTGTTCAGACAGTATGGAATTGGATTATCAAGGTCAAGTTCGGCACAGGCTTATGGTGGACAGGCAGTTTCTTTATCAGATATTCAGCCAGGTGATGTTGTATGTTATCCTGGTCATGTTGGATTATATATTGGTGGGGGACAGATTATTCATGCATCTGTTCCAGGAGACGTTGTTAAAGTTGCTTCAATGAATATTATGACGATTACAGCAGTACGTCGTTATTGGTAATAAATCTACCTGACAGGAGGAAAAGATATGAAGAATGTTTTGTTTATTGCATCTGAATGTGTTCCTTTTATTAAAACTGGTGGTCTTGCGGACGTTGTAGGATCTTTGCCAAAATACTTTAATAAAGATGAATACGATGTAAGAGTTATGATACCTAAGTATATGTGTATTCCTTGGGAATATCGTCAGAAAATGGTCTATAAAACACACTTTTACATTGACCTTGCATGGCGTTCACAGTATGTAGGTGTTCTTGAGCTTGAATACAACGGAATCACATTTTACTTTATTGATAATGAGTTCTATTTCTCAGGTCCTAAGCCATATAGCTGGATTCATGAAGATATTGAGAAATTTGCTTTCTTTAGTAAAGCTGCATTATCAGCTATACCTGTATTAGGATTTAAGCCAGATATAATACACTGCCATGACTGGCAGACTGGTCTTATTCCAGTTTATCTTAAAGAGAGATTTTCACAGGGCGATTTCTATAAGGGAATCAAGTCAATAATTACAATACATAACCTCAAATTTCAGGGTGTATGGGATTTAAAAAAGGTAAAAGACATAACTGGACTTCCTGATGAATACTTTACATCAGACAAGCTTGAAGCATACAATGATGCTAATTATCTTAAAGGTGGAATAGTATATGCTGATCAGGTAACAACTGTAAGTGCAACTTATGCAGAAGAGATTAAGACACCTTTCTATGGTGAACATCTTGATGGCCTTATGAATGCACGTTCAAACTGTCTTACCGGAATAGTTAATGGTATTGATTACGAAGTTTACAATCCTGAGACAGACCAGTCACTTACAGCGAGATACAATCAGGTTACATTCCGTAAAGAAAAGTGGAAGAACAAGGTCGCATTACAGAAGCAGCTTGGTTTGAAAGAAGACAAGAATGTATTTATGATTGGTATCGTTTCAAGATTGACAGACCAGAAGGGATTTGATCTTATTGCATATGTTATGGATCAGATATGTACAGAGGATGTACAGCTGGTTGTACTTGGAACAGGAGAAGAAAAGTACGAGAATATGTTCAGGCATTATGACTGGAAATATAATGACAGAGTTTCAGCTAATATCTATTACTCAGAAGAAATGTCACATAAGATATATGCTGCTTGTGATGCTTTCTTAATGCCATCATTATTTGAACCATGTGGTTTAAGCCAGTTAATGAGTCTTAGATATGGCACAATTCCTATTGTCCGTGAAACAGGTGGACTTAAGGATACTGTTGAGCCATATAATGAATATGAGAGTACTGGAACAGGATTTTCATTTGCTAATTATAATGCACATGAGATGCTTAGCATTATTAACTACGCAAAGAGTGTGTTCTATAATCATAAGAGAGAATGGAATAAGATTGTTGACAGGGCTATGAAAAAAGACTTTTCATGGGATAATTCTGCGAGAAAATACGAAGAATTGTATAATAGATTATAAAATATACATAACAAACTTGCTTTTTTATATTCACTGTGATAGAATATTTAAGTCTTGCGGTGCTGCAGGAATTGCTTGCAGCATGCATTTGCAGGAGTGGCGGAACGGCAGACGCAGTGGACTCAAAATCCACCGGTGGTGACATCGTGAGGGTTCAAATCCCTTCTCCTGCATTTGATTTGTATGTTAAAGCCCATCAGTTTATACTGGTGGGCTTTTTATCAATATCCTGATGAAATTAAATACATCACATGAGGTAGTATATGAATACATGTAAAATATATCAGCATCAGATACCTTCATTTCAAAATGATAGTATGTCTTACAAAGATGAAAAAAAGTTCGTTGACCATGTAATTAATTGTGATGATTGTAAAGAAGAATTAGAGATATACTGTATAATTGAATATGGTCTCAACGACTATGATGAAAAAAATATAAATCCTCAATATCAAAAATACCTTAATGTTTTTGATTTTAAAGGATTAGTTGAGCAACGACTCAAAGACAGAATACATTATCTTGACTGGTATAAGGAAAATGAGAAAATGATGAATGCAGTCACTTTGTTTTCTAATGGTATGATTCTTATTGTTATTCTGGTTCTTATAATTATTAAATTTTGTTGATTAAATATGCAGGAATAGGAGTTATATATGAATAAAAAAATTATGCTAATTGATGGACACAGCATATTAAACAGAGCTTTTTATGGTGTGCCAGATCTTACTAACAGTGAAGGGATACACACTAATGCGTTATTTGGTTTCTTGAATATAATGTTCCGTTTTATTGATGAGGAAAAGCCTGAATATATAACTGTAGCATTTGACTTAAGTGCACCGACTTTCAGACATAAAGCGTTCGCCGATTATAAAGGCACTAGAAAGCCAATGGCCCCTGAACTTAAGCAGCAGGTTCCACTTATCAAAGATATTCTTCGTGCCATGAATATCAATATAGTTGAATTAGAGGGATATGAAGCAGATGATCTTCTAGGTACTATTGCAAAGAAATGTTCTTCTGACGGAATGGATGTTGTTGTAATCTCAGGAGACCGTGATTTATTACAGCTGGCAGAAGAACATATAATGATACGTATTCCTAAAACTAAATCTAATGGCAACGAAGTAGAAAATTATCTTCCAGAAGATGTTATTGCATTATATGGAGTTACACCTCTTGAATTCATTGATATGAAAGCATTAATGGGAGACAGCTCAGATAATATACCTGGAGCACCTGGAATAGGGCCTAAGACAGCGTCTGCAATAATCAAAAAATATCACTCTATAGATGAGGTGTTAAAACATACTGATGAGATAACACCACCTAAGGCAAGAGAATCTATCAAGAATAACACAGAACAAATTGTTATGAGCAGGTTTCTTGCAGAAATTAATATCAGTGCTCCTGTCGAATTCAATATAGATAATGCTGAAATTAAAGATTTCTATACAGAAGAATCATATGAGTTATTCAAAAGATTTAATTTCAAATCATTTCTTAAAAGATTTGATAATGAAATGATGTCAAAAGAGCCTGATGTATTTAATGCATATAAACTTGTGACAGAATTAAGTGAGGCAGATGGCATATTTTCCAACGCAGTGGCTGCTGTAGGTAATAATAATAATATCGGACTCTGCCTGATATGTGATGATGACTATATTGCCGGTGTTTCAATATGTACAGATGAGAATAATATTGCTTTTATTCTCAAGCAGGGATTTATCACAGATGAATATATTATAGATAAAATATGTTCTATATGTGATAAGGCATCACAGAGCAGCGAAAGACTTATTGCTACACTCAATATTAAACAGATACTGCCACATTTCTGCAAACCAGACAGCAATGAGCTGCTTGATGGTATTGACCAGAAGGTATTTGCAGATGCCGCACTTGCCGCATATATTATCAATCCTACTAATGAGAATTATGACAGTGATAATCTTGCATTAGAGTATCTTCATATGTCAGTTCCATCAAGAACAGAGTTGTTAGGAAAGAGTACTCTGTCAGAGCTTGTAATGCTTAATATCGATAATCTCATGAAGTATGCCTGCTCAAAGGCTTATGTCTCATATGCCGGATGGAATAAGATTAAGGCTGCGCTCAAAGATATTGAGTGTTACGAATTATTTGATACATTGGAGATGCCATTATCATTCGTCTTATCAGATATGGAATTGCAGGGTGTAAGAGTGGATAAGCAGGGACTTGCAGAGTATGGTGAAATGCTCGAGAAAAATATACTTGTGCTTGAAAAAGAGATATATGAGCTTGCCGGCGAACAGTTTAACATTAATTCACCTAAACAGTTAGGTGTAATATTATTTGAAAAGCTTGGAATGCCATGTCAGAAAAAGACAAAAAGCGGTTATTCAACAGCCGCTGATGTACTTGAAAAGTTAGCACCTGATTATCCAATAGTAGACAAAATATTAAGTTATCGTACAATGACTAAATTAAAATCTACTTATGCAGACGGACTGGCAGCATATATTGGCAGTGATGGAAGAATCCATTCTAAATTTAACCAGACGATAACTGCTACTGGAAGAATCAGCAGTACTGAACCTAATCTTCAGAACATTCCGATAAGAATGGAACTTGGAAGACAGATCAGAAAAGTATTCATTCCAAAAGATGGCTGCGTATTATTAGATGCCGATTATTCACAGATTGAGTTAAGAATCCTTGCACACATGTCTGGCGATGAGAAGCTTATAGAAGCTTACAATATGGCTGAGGATATTCACAGAATAACTGCATCACAGGTATTCGGGGTACCTCTCGATAAGGTTACAGACCAGCAGCGACGCAACGCAAAAGCTGTTAACTTTGGAATAATATATGGAATAAGTTCATTTGGATTAAGCCAGGATCTTAGTATATCAAAGAAAGAGGCTGACAAGTATATTAAGCAGTATTTTGAAACTTATCCATCAATCAAAGCATATATAGATGGTCTTGTCTCTTCTGCGAAGGAGAAAGGCTATTCAATAACTATGTATAACAGAAGAAGACCTATACCTGAATTATCATCTAGTAATTTCATGCAGCGTTCATTCGGTGAACGTGTTGCAATGAATGCTCCTATTCAGGGAACCGCTGCAGATATTATTAAACTTGCTATGATTAATGTATACAATTCATTAAAGAATGGCGGATATAAATCCAAACTCATCCTGCAGGTTCATGATGAACTTCTTGTAGAAACATATAAAGATGAGATTGATGATGTTAAGGAAATTATCTCAGATGGAATGAGAAATGCAGCTAAACTGCGGGTTCCACTTGAAATAGATTTACAGCAGGGCAATAACTGGTTTGAGGCACATTAATTATGAAAGTTATCGGAATTACAGGCGGTGTTGGATGCGGTAAAAGCACCATCTTACATTTAATACAAAAACATGCTAATGCCTATATCATAATGGCTGATGACGTGGCAAAAAGCTTATATACGGCAGGAAGTCCTCTTGTGCATGATATAGCACAAGAATTCGGTGATGTATGTGTTAACAGTGATGGCTCTGTTAATAAGCCTGCCCTTGCTGATATTATATTTTCAGATGAGAATAAAAGAAAAAAGCTTAATGCAATGGTTCACCCAGAGGTCAAAAGAATAATTCTTGAGACTATTGATGAACTTAAATCACTTAACAAGTATGATTTAATATTAGTTGAGGCAGCTTTATTTTTTGAAGAAGAATATGATAAATTCTGTGATGAAGTCTGGTATGTGACAGCTGTAGTCTCAGTCAGAAGAGAAAGGCTGAAAGCTGACAGAGGATACAGTGATGAAAAAATTGATTCTATGCTCAAAGCCCAGCTGCCAGAAAATGAATTTATAAAAAGATGTGATAAAGTTATTGATAACAGTGGCAGTTTGCATGACACAGAAACCTGTCTTGTTAAAATGCTGGAATTATGATATATTTTCTTTAGTTTTGTTGTAAATTGTCGGAGGATTAATCATGGCAGATGTAACACCTGTAAATAATGACTATGTATTTGGCCTTGATATTGGAACACGAAGTATTGTCGGAGTTGTAGGTTACCTTGAACATAATATATTTCATATAGCTGCAATGTCACAGGCTGAACATGACACTCGTTCTATGTTAGATGGACAGATTCATGACATATATAAAGTGGGAGATACTATACGAAGAGTTAAGAATGATTTAGAGAGACAGCTTGGATTTACACTGACAGATGTATGTATAGCTGCTGCTGGCCGTGTACTTAAAACTATTAATTCTTCTGCAGAGTATGAATTTGAAGAGGAGACAAGGGTTACTGCTGAGCATATATATTCACTTAATCTGTTGGCTGTAGAAAAAGCCCATGCCATAATCAATGACAATTCTGATAATGTCAAATTCTATTGCGTCGGTAATACGCCTATTACATACAAGCTTAATTCTTTTGAGATTAACAGCCTTGAAGGACATAAAGCTAATAAAATTGGTGTTACGCTTATAGCTACATTTTTACCAGAGGAAGTAGTTGATGGATTATACGAAGCAATCGAATATGCGGGGCTTCATGTTGCAAGTCTCACATTGGAGCCTATTGCAGCCATGAATATTGCAATTCCGGAACAATACAGACTGCTTAATATCGGACTTATAGATGTAGGTGCCGGAACATCGGATATCTGTATAACAAAGGATGGAAGTGTGATTGCGTATGGAATGATACCACTTGCTGGTGATGAATTAACAGAAGCAATTGCAAAGAATTATCTTGTTGATTTTAATACAGCCGAAAAAATTAAACTTTCTGCAAGCAAAAAAGTAAAAGGGCTTGTAAGTTTTAAAGATATTATGGGACTTACACAGAAAGTACAGGCTTCTGATGTGAGAAAAGTGACAGCTCCAATAATAGAAAAAATGGCAGAAGAAAGTGCTGAAAAAATAAAGGAACTTAATGGCGGTAAACCTGTTAACGCTGTATTTGTAGTTGGCGGTGGTGGCAAGATGATGGGCTATACTGACAGAGTTGCCAAGGCTTTGGGAATAGTAAAAGAAAGAGTTGCTGTCAGAGGAGAAGAGGTACTTACAACAGTTGATTTTGGCTCAACAGGCTTTAAAAAAGATTCCTTATATGTTACACCAGTCGGAATCTGTACGAATTATTATTCGCAGAAGAACAGCTTTGTATTCGTCAATGTCAATAATGAACGAATCAAGATGTATGATAACAATCATCTTACAGTGGTTGATGCCGTTATGCAGATTGGTTTTCCTAATGAAAAGCTGTTTCCAAGAAGAGGTCCTGAACTTTCATTCACAATCAATGGAAAAACAAGACTTGTACGTGGTACTCCTGGCGAAGGCGCAGAAGTTTTACTTAATAGCAGACATGCTAATCTTAATTCAAGAATTGAACAGAATGATGTAATAGAGGTTAAAGAATCAACCGAAGGTGAAGCTGCTCATATGACAATCGGACAGCTTGAAGAATTTAATTCTACACTTACATTTATCGTTGATGACAAGAAGATTCTCTGCCCTAGATTCGCATATGTGAATGGTGAACTTAAATCTGAATTTTATGATATTCAGAATAATGATTCTATCCAGATGGAGAATTATTACACAGTTGAACAGTTATTTACATTCCTTGATTATGATATATCACAGTATGATGTATATGTTAACAATGAACTTGCTGATAATGATACATATGTATATGAAAACTTTAACATAAAACTTTTACCAGTTAACAGCGATGAAAGCTATATGACAGATGACACCGATGAAAATAATATTACGAATGAAGCTGTAGAGACTGCTGAGACAGATTCAGCAGACACTTCCAATGAATCATCTTCCGGAGATTCTGCTAAAGAATCCGGAAAGGAGATGGATGCTGCAGCCATCACAGATATTACAGTCATGATTAATGGAACACCTGTCACATTAAATGGAAAACATGATTATATACTGGTTGATTTGTTCCAGTATTATGATTTTGACCTCTCAAATCCACAGGGTAACGTTGTACTTAACCTTAATGGACAGACAGGAGAGTATACAGCTCCTTTAAAAGATGGAGATGTCATTGATTTATATTGGGAGAAACAATAATGAGAATGATGACTATAGCCAGTGGAAGCAGTGGTAACTGTATATATATTGGCTCCGATAAAACACATATCCTGATTGATACCGGAATAAGCCGTAAAAAAATATCAGAGGGCTTAAAAAAAGCTGAACTTGATATGTCTGATATAACAGCAGTTCTTGTAACACATGAACATTCCGACCATATCAAGGGGCTTGGTGTTATATCACGAAAAGATAATATCCCGATATATACAACTAAGGGGACATGGGAAGGAATCCAGACTTCTTCCGGGCTTGGTGAGATAGATTCTGAGCTTTTTAATTGTATCAAGCCAGACGAAAGCTTTGTGCTTAATGACCTTGTGATTAATCCGTTCAAGGTGTCACATGATGCCAATGAGCCCGTTGCATACCGCATAGAATGTGAAGATAAAAGCATGGCAGTTGCAACTGACCTTGGATTTTATGATGATTACATAATTGATAATCTGAAAGGCTGTAATTCAATGGTTATTGAGGCTAACCATGATGTCAATCTGTTGCAGGTTGGCAGTTATCCATATTATCTGAAACAGAGAATCCTTGGTAAGCAGGGACATCTGTCCAACGAATCATCTGGAAGGCTTATTGACCACCTTTTACATGATAAGTGTTCTAATATATTTCTTGGACATCTAAGCAAGGAAAATAACTATGATAAACTTGCATATGAAACTGTAAAATGCGAGATTGATATGAGCGACAGCGAATTTAAGGCAAAAGATTTCAATATATCTGTTGCCAGAAGAGATGAACCATCGCAGATTATTACTGTTTAAAATTTTATTGACATTTTATGATAATAGTTTCATATTAAATCTATGAATTTATATGACCTGATTTAACACATCAGGATATATATATTAAAATTAATAAAAGAAAGAGAGATTGGATTATGAAAAAATGTGTTATTACAGTTGTTGGAAAGGATACTGTTGGAATTATTGCCAGAGTATGTACTTATCTTGCTGATACCAAGATTAATATTCTTGATATTTCACAGACAATTGTATCTGGTTACTTTAATATGATGATGATTGTAGATGTAGCGGCATCAACTAAGTCATATAATGATGTAGTATCTGATCTTGATAATTTAGGGGAAGAGATTGGGGTATCTATTAAGTGTCAGAGAGAAGAAATTTTCGACATGATGCATAGAATTTAATGTTGTTTACACTTATTTTGATAACAGATAAGGAGAATTGTTTTGATTAATATATATGAAGTAACAGAGACTAATAAGATGGTCGAAAAAGAAAACCTTGATGTACGTACAATTACTATGGGTATCAGCTTACTTGACTGTATAAGTGATAACTTAGAGGTTTTAAATAATAATATCTATAACAAAATCACAAGACTTGCTAAAAATCTTGTATCAACAGGTGAAGATATATCTAAGGAGATAGGAATTCCTATCGTTAACAAGAGAATTTCTGTTACACCAATTGCTCTTGTCGGTGGTTCTGCCTGTAAAACTCCACAAGATTATGTGACAATTGCAAAAACTCTTGATAAAGCCGCACATGAAGTTGGAGTTAACTTCATAGGTGGTTATTCTGCAATAGTATCAAAAGGAATGACTAAGAGTGATGAACTGCTTATCCGTTCAATACCAGAAGCTTTAGCATCAACAGAGTTAATATGCAGCTCTGTCAATGTCGGTTCAACTAAGACAGGTATCAATATGGATGCTGTAAGACTTATGGGGGAAATTGTCAAGGAAACTGCTGAACTCACTAAAGACAAAGACTCTCTTGGCTGTGCAAAGCTTGTTGTATTATGTAACGCACCAGACGATAATCCATTCATGGCTGGCGCATTCCATGGTGTTACAGAAAGCGATGCAATTATCAATGTCGGCGTAAGCGGCCCTGGTGTTGTAAAGTATGCGCTTGAAAGTGTACGTGGCGCAAGCTTTGAGGTATTGTGTGAAACTATCAAGAAAACTGCATTTAAGATAACAAGAGTTGGTCAGCTTGTTGCTCAGGAAGCATCAAAAAGATTAAATGTACCATTTGGTATAATTGACCTTTCACTTGCTCCTACACCAGCTATCGGTGATTCAGTTGCTGATATATTGGAGGAGATTGGTCTTCAGAGAGCTGGTGCTCCAGGAACAACAGCAGCATTAGCGCTTCTTAATGATCAGGTAAAGAAGGGCGGTGTTATGGCGTCATCTTATGTCGGTGGATTAAGCGGCGCATTTATACCAGTCAGCGAAGATCAGGGAATGATTAACGCTGTATTAGATGGCTCACTTACAATTGAGAAGTTAGAGGCTATGACTTGTGTTTGCTCTGTTGGACTTGATATGATTGCCATACCAGGCGATACTAAAGCAACAACAATATCTGGTATTATTGCTGATGAATCTGCAATTGGAATGGTTAACCAAAAGACAACTGCAGTAAGAGTAATACCTGTTGTTGGAAAGGGCGTTGGCGAGACAGTTGAGTTTGGCGGTCTCTTAGGATATGCTCCAATCATGCCTGTTAACCAGTTTGACTGTTCAGCATTTGTTAACAGAACTGGAAGAATCCCAGCTCCAATTCACAGCTTCAAGAACTAATAATTAATATATAAAAGGCACCATCATTACAGGACTTTTGCGGTTTGCCTCATTTTGTCCGGTAATGGTGGTGCTTTTGATTGTCCATAGCTTAATCTGACATAAATGGTCTGTATCTGTAATCGCTTACAGGAGCGGCATTAAACTTACATTCACATATCTGTCTGTATATATTATGCGCCTGTATCTGCTTATAATATAGCTCTTTATAGTCAGCTACCTTGCTTATAAGTGGAATATCAATACTGTCTCTGATAGAAGACAGATATTTTCTTCCGTTCTGGTTAAATCCTAAAATTCTTATATAATTGCATTGCTCTGTTATATCTGACTTTCTGATATCCAGTATAATCTTCATGATAACTCTTTTGATTCTTGACAGTGCATATTGCTTTGTCTTTACCTCTAATGCAAAATCATTCAATAGATAAAATGTATCAGATGCCGTCATCTTATTATACACATTATAGATTCTTGCTGCAGTTTCCCTCGATACATCAGGTATATCAAGCAGTTCATCAATAAATGCTTCTTTGTTATATTCCGATTTATCCAGAAGCATTTCAAGCCTGTAATAAAACAGATTAGTAAAATCATTAAAAACGACAGGGTATACCTTGCTGTCATCCAAAATCTTCCGTGTGTTCTGCGGAAGTGCTATCTCATCAAGCCTTCCGGCTAATATTGCATTACGGACAGCAGTAGCACTCGGAACAACATTTCTGTCGCATGAGACATCATTATAACCAGCTCCGTCTCTTTTGATGCAAAACACATTCATATCATAGTTGTATTTCTTAACTGCCTTTATATATTCTATTCCAAGCGTATTATTAGGCTTTTCAAGGATGGCAGCCTTACCTTGTCCAATGCATAATCCAACGGCTTTCTGGCGTGCACTGGCATATGATTCGCCACTGCTTATGAGTTTAGTAAGACACTGTTTAAAATGTTCTGGCTCATCTATAAGAAGTGAAGCAATCATGTCTAAATCATTAATATCAGAATCCTCACAGCCAAAACATAGAGAATCTGCCCCAAGTAAATGAAGTATCTGCACTGCCTGTTCTGCGAATGCCTCTGCACTTGAAAGGCTCGCCTGTACTGGAAGCTCCACCACAAGGTCGACGCCATTAAGGACAGCCATCTGTGCGCGTGAATACTTGTCAATTATGGCTGGCTCACCTCTCTGGACATAATCGCCGCTCATGACACATATGACGATATCCGCATCTGACATGCGCCTGCCTGCATTAATATGTATTATATGTCCTTCATGCAAAGGATTGTATTCCGTAATAATTCCAACAGCTTTCACATTAACCTCCACCTATATATCTATAATTATTATACATTTTAACCAAAATTAAACAACATGCTTTTTATTTTAAACAATAGCTAACTTGTTTTCTTCCAGAAAAGGGTATATAATAATTTAAGATTTCGGCTTATGCTGGAAAAAATATCTTAAGGAGGAGTCAGTAATCATGGCATTTATTGACAAAATTATTGAAAGAGCAAAGGCAGATAAAAAGACTATCGTTTTACCAGAGTCTATGGATAAGAGAACATTTGCTGCTGCTGAGAAAATCTTAAAGGAAGGTATTGCAAACCTTATAATTATCGGTACACCTGATGAAATCAAGGAGAACAGCCAGGGTTATGACATCACTGGAGCTACTATCGTAGACCCATTTAATGATCCTAATAAGCAGAAGTATATTGACAAGTTCGTGGAATTAAGAAGCAAGAAGGGTGTTACTCCTGAATCAGCTAAAGAGATGATGGAGAAGGATTATATGTACTATGCTTGCCTTATGTGTAAGTGTGGTGACGCAGATGGTGCTGTATCTGGTGCATGCCATTCAACAGGTAACACAATCAGACCAGCTCTTCAGTTATTAAAGACTAAGCCAGGCATCAGCTCAGTTTCAGGTTTCTTCCTTATGGAAGTTCCTAACTGTGAATTCGGTGAGAATGGTTTATTCGTATTCGCTGACTGTGCCGTTAATCCAGACCTTGACTCAGACAAGCTCGCAGAAGTTGCAGCATTATCAGCAGAGTCATTCAAGAGCTTCGTAGGTGCTGAACCTAAGGTTGCTATGCTTTCATTCTCATCTTACGGCAGTGCTAAGCACGACAGAGTTACACTTGTTGCAGATGCAGTTAAGACAGCTAACGAGAAGTACCCTGAGTACGCTATCGATGGTGAGTTACAGTTAGATGCAGCTATCGTTCCAGAAGTTGCAGCTCTTAAGGCTCCTAACAGCAAGGTTGCTGGTCACGCTAACACATTAGTATTCCCATCTCTTGAAGCTGGTAATATTGGTTACAAGCTTGTTCAGAGACTTGCTAAGGCTGGCGCATATGGTCCAGTTCTTCAGGGACTTTCTATGCCTGTTAACGACCTTTCAAGAGGATGTTTCGCAGAGGATATCGTAGGCGTTGTAGCTATGACTGCTGTTCAGGCTCAGAATGCAGCTAAGTAATTAAATTTATTAAGGAGTATATTTTACAATGAATATTTTAGTTTTAAATTGCGGTAGTTCATCATTAAAGTATCAGTTAATCAACATGGATGATGAGAGCGTTATCGCTAAAGGTCTTGTTGAAAGAATTGGTATTGATGGCTCTATCCTTACTCATAAGCCAACAGGCAAGGATAAGTATGTAGTTGAGACACCTATGAAGGATCACAACATTGCAGTTAAGTTAGTTCTTGATGCTTTAGTTGATCCAGAGCATGGTGTTATCAGCTCAACAGATGAAATCGCTGCTGTAGGACACAGAGTACTTCACGCAGGTGAGAAGTATATCGAGTCATGTATCGTTACAGAGGATGTTAAGAAGGTAGTAAGAGAGTGCTTCGACCTTGGTCCTTTACATAATCCAGCTAACCTTATCGGTATTGAAGCTGTTGAGTCAACAATGCCTGGTAAGCCAAATGTGGCTGTATGGGATACAGCATTTGGTGGAACTATGGAGCCTAAGGCTTACCTCTATGCTATACCTCGTGAATACTATGAGAAGTATGGTATCAGAAGATATGGCTTCCACGGAACAAGCCACAGCTTCGTATCTAAGGAGACAATCAAGTTTGCTAATCTTGATCCTAAGACAGCTAAAGTTATCGTATGCCACCTTGGTAACGGTGCTTCTATATCAGCTTCAATCGGTGGTAAGTGCGTAGATACATCTATGGGTCTTACACCACTTGAAGGTCTTATCATGGGAACACGTTCTGGTGACCTCGATCCAGCTATCTTAGAGTTCTTATGCAACCATGAGAACCTTTCAATAAGCGAGATGCTCAATATTCTTAATAAGAAATCTGGTGTACTTGGTATGTCAGGCGGAATCTCAAGCGACTTCAGAGATCTTAACGCTGCAGCTAATGACGGCAACGAGGTTGCTAAGGTTACACTTGAGGCATATGCTTACAGAGTAGCTAAGTATATCGGTGCTTACACAGCAGCTATGAACGGTGTTGATGCCATCACATTTACTGCTGGTGTTGGTGAGAATGCCGCTTGGCTTCGTCCAATGGTTGTTAAGTATCTTGGTTACCTTGGTGTTAAGCTTGATGAAGCTGCAAGCGAAAAGGCTTGTGGAGAAGAGGGTATCATCTCTACACCTGATTCTAAGGTTAAGCTTTGCGTAATCCCAACTAACGAGGAACTTGCAATTGCCAGAGAGACTCTTGCATTAGTTAAGTAATATTAACTATAAAGATGTTATTTATGCTAAAAGACTAAGTTGATTCTTAGTCTTTTAGTTATTTTATAGCAGGTTTAGTATTTTATATAATAAGAATAACAAAATGTAGTTGACAAACTATTATTAGATGCGTATAATATTCAAAGTGTGGTAAAGCTGTGCGCTTTTGTACAGACTTTTTCACCAACTAGTACAATTGGAGACAATTATGCTGATTGATTTTAGAGAACTTCTATCCGGCTCAAAAGAAGATGAAACTTTTGAAGCTCATATTGATATGGATGAATTGAATACAGGGTCATGTATATATCCTATTATTCGTAAAGATTCGTTTGTTATCAATGCCCATAAGACAGGGAAGAATAAAGTTGATATTCAGTGCAGTGGGGCTGTTGCTCTAAGCATTCCTTGTGACAGGTGCCTTGAACCTGTTGAGACAGTTATAGAATTTGACGTTAATGATTTAGTTGAATTTAATAAAACTGCTCCGGATGAAGAACAAGAAGAAAAAGACTATATTGATGGATACAACCTCGACGTGGATAAACTTATTTTCGGCGAATTACTTGTTTCCATACCAGGTAAAGTATTATGTAAAGATGACTGCAAGGGCTTATGTCCTGTATGTGGTAATAATCTTAACGTTGCCGAATGTGGTTGCGACAGAGATGTCCTGGATCCAAGAATGTCTGTTTTCAAAGATATTTTAAACAATTTTAAGGAGGTGTAACCGGAATGTCAATTTGTCCAAAGAATAAGTCATCTAAGGCAAGAAGAGACAAGAGAAGAGCTAATTGGAAAATGAGCGCTCCTAATCTTGTAAAGTGCAGCAAATGTGGTGCTTTAATGATGCCTCACAGAGTTTGCAAGTCTTGTGGCTCTTATAATAAGAAAGAAATCGTTACAGTTGACTAATTTGTCGATTGTGTTGGCTTTTGTCTATTAGACAAAAGCCTTTTTTTATTATATAATAAAGTGGTTAATCTTTGTTTATTTATAAAGGAGTTTCACATGAAGAAGTTATTATATAGATTATCTGCAATTATATCAGCGTTAGTTATATCCATTTCAATTTTTCCACCAGTATTGGATAATGCTATGGCAGCCAATATTGGTGTTGAAAAAGATTCTGATGGCAACGTAACGGCCATTACATTTAATGGTAATACATACTCTGACCTCGACCAGGCTGCTGAAGCACTTAAAAATGCTGGCATATCGTCTTCATATATTGATAAGATACTTGGCGGTTCCTATGGTTCTGGGAATAGTCAGGATATATATTATGGTAACTCAACTAATATCAGTGACTACACATATATGTCAAGAAGTGATGCACAGGCGCTTCTTAATCAATACAAGAACAATGATGTATTCTGGGGTGAAGAGTATATATATTATGAAGGTGAACCTTTAACAGATTTTGATAACAGAATACATGGAACGTATCACACATATAGTTCATATAAAGATGCAACACATCAGGGTTTATCAACGAGTTATAAGATTAATGATACCTATTCCGGAACTCATCTTTTTAGCGTAGTAGTTGAAAAATGGGACAAGAAAATGAATAAACTTCAATATAATGCAGCTATATCCTCTTTACAAAATATCGCTGCCCAGTTTGATTCTGGAAGTGATTATGACAAAATTCTTAATGTTGCCAATTATTTTGCTAATTCAATATCTTACGATTACAGCAAGACATTTGGTGATATATATCATGCTGTATATTGGGGCAAAGGCGTATGTGCAGCATATGCTGAATGTTTCCAGTTATGTATGGAAAACTTAGGTATTGAAAGTTATATCTATACTGACACCACGCACGCACTGAATGTAGTATATCTGGACGGTGCTTACTATTATGTAGATGTAACTAATATGTCTGACCCCGATGGTGTAAGATGGCAGTTTTTCTTATATGGAACTAATATGAGAGTTAATCATACGACCCTTCCGATAAGTCCTACATCTTATGATGGATATACAGGTAATTATGGTATTGATGATATCGAAAAGTCTGAGCGAGTTGATACATCTGATATTCGCGACTTTGTATCAGGCGTTATCGAAAGCATCAAATCATCTGATATCAACACAGATATAGCTATCAATCTTCCTGATGTAGATACTGAGGAGATTACAGAAGAAGAAACTACTACAGAGGAGGAAACTACTACAGTTCCTGTTACAACATCCGCCCAAATAACGACACCAGCTCATGATTATAATGACTCAGACGAGGACGAATCTAATCCTTTTGTAAAGGCTATTGTAATAGCAGCTATATGTGCAGTGCTCCTTACAATAACAATTATAGTGACAAAAAAGGTTAATAAAGAGCAGGATAACAACAGCAAAACTTGATTTTGAAGCCCTGATATAGTATATTTGTTATTGGTTTTTAAATTTAAATATTATTCATGAAAGGATATATATATGGCAGATTTCTGTAAAATTGCACTTGATGCGATGGGTGGCGACAATGCGCCTGGTGAGATTGTCAAAGGTGCAATTGAAGCTTTATCATTAGATTCAAGCATATACATTTATCTTGTTGGCAAGACTGATATGATAAATGCAGAATTAACTAAATATACATATGATAAGACACGAGTTGAGATTGTGGATGCACCAGAAGTAATTGAAACAGGTGACCCACCAGTTCTATCTGTAAGACGTAAGAAAGAATCTTCACTTGTGAAGGCTATGTATCTCGTAAAGAATGGAGAGGCAGATGCATTCATATCAGCGGGAAGCTCTGGAGCTATTATAGTTGGCGGTCAGACAATAATCGGACGTATTCCTGGCGTTGAAAGACCACCTATGGCACCACTTATCCCTACATCAAAAGGTGTATCACTTCTTGTCGACAGTGGTGGTAATGTTGATGCCAGACCAAGCTTTCTTGTCCAGTGGGCAAAGATGGGTTCTATCTATATGAAAGATGTAATAGGAATTAAGAATCCAAGAGTTGCTATTGTAAATATCGGACTTGAAGAGGAAAAGGGAAATAATCTTGTAAAAGAGACATATCCATTATTAAAAGAATGCAGCGATATCAACTTTATAGGAAGTATCGAAGCGCGCGAGATTCCAAAGGGATATGCTGACGTCATCGTGTGTGATGCATTCGTTGGCAATGTCATCCTCAAATTATACGAGGGAACAGCTTCCACACTTATTGGTCTCGTTAAGCAGACAATGATGAAGAGTTTAAAAACTAAAATCGGAGCTCTTCTTATCAAGAAGGATTTAAAGAATGACTTAAAGGCGCTTGATGCAACACAATATGGAGGAGCACCTCTTATTGGTATCAACGGACTTGTCGTTAAAGCCCACGGAAGTGCCAAGGCTAACGAGATTAAGAATTCATGTCTCCAGTGTGTACGCTTTAAGAAGCAGAATATTAATGATAAAATTAAGGCATCTATGTCTTAAATATAAATTTATAACCTGAAAGGAGTTTATTTCATGGAATTTGAAAAGTTACAGGGCATTATAGCAGATGTTCTTAATATTGACCCATCTAAAATCGAACCTAGCACAACATTTGTAGACGATCTTGGTGCAGATTCATTAGATGTATTACAGATTGTTATGGGAATTGAAGATACATTCAATATTACAATTCCTGATGATGCAACTGATAAAATTGTTACTGTATCAGATGCTGTTGAACAAATTAAGTCAGCGCTTTAATTACGATTTGGCTGTCTTTAAAATAAGACAGCCATTTATTATTTAATAAGGAGAATTACATGGCAAATCATAATACAGATTTGGATTTGTTGCAGAAGACAATCAATTATAAATTTAATAATGTAAACCTGTTAAAAAATGCATTAACACACAGCTCATATGCCAATGAAGTAAAGAAACACAATCTTCCTGATAATGAACGCCTTGAGTTTCTTGGTGATGCAGTTTTAGAGCTTACATCAAGTGATTATATATATAACAATATGCATATGGCAGAGGGCGATATGACACGTCTGCGTGCAAGCATAGTATGTGAACCAACACTTGCATTATGTGCAAGAGCATTTAATCTTCCAGACTTTATCATGCTTGGAAAAGGTGAAGACCTTACTGGTGGACGTAAACGTGATTCCATTGTTTCTGATGCATGTGAAGCTCTTATAGGAGCAATCTACCTAGATGGTGGTTTTACTAATGCGAAAGAGTTTATCAATAATTTCATTCTTAATGATTTGGAAAACAAGCAGCTCTTTTTTGATAGCAAGACTATCCTTCAGGAAGTTGTTCAGGCAAGAGGTCTTGAGGTGACTTATGAACTTCTTGATGAGACAGGCCCTGAGCACGATAAGATATTTACAGTCAAAGCTTCCTGCAATGATTTATTCAGTATAACAGCCAGTGGACACACTAAGAAAGCCGCCCAGCAGAAGGCTGCTTTTGATGCGCTGATTTACCTGAAAGGTAAAGGAATAGACGTTAATCCGAAAGGTAAAAAGTAATGTATTTAAAAAGTATTGAAGTTCAAGGATTTAAATCCTTCGCTAATAAAATTGTATTTGACTTTCACAATGGAATCACAGGAATTGTTGGCCCTAATGGTTCTGGTAAAAGTAATGTAGCTGATGCTGTCCGCTGGGTTTTAGGGGAACAGAGTGCCAAGCAGCTCCGCGGTTCCAAGATGGAAGATGTAATATTTGCCGGTACTGAGGCAAGAAAACCTGTAGGTTTTGCATATGTATCAATTACATTTGATAACGCAGACCACGCACTGCCTGTTGATTACAATGAGGTGACAGTAACACGTAAAGTTTTCCGTTCTGGTGAAAGTGAATACCAGATGAATGGACATAGCTGCCGACTCAAAGATATAACTGAGCTTTTCTACGATACAGGTATCGGTAAAGAAGGTTATTCTATCATCGGACAGGGTCAGATTGATAAGATTCTTAGTGGTAAGCCAGAAGAGAGAAGAGAGCTGTTTGACGAAGCTGCCGGTATTGTTAAATTTAAGAGAAGAAAGGCTGCTTCAATTAAAAAGCTTGAAAGTGAAAGAGATAACCTTGTAAGAGTTAACGATATTCTTGCAGAATTAGAAAAACAGGTCGGCCCACTTGAAAAGCAGTCTGAAAAAGCTAAAGAATATCTTAATTTAAAGGCTGACCTTAAAGTCAGGGATGTCAATGCATTCCTTCTTGAAAGCGACCAGATAAGGAATTCCCTTAAAGAATGTGAAGAAAAGACTGCTATAGCTGACAATGATTTAAATAACGCCAATGCAGAATATGAGAGCACCAAATCTGAATATGAATCAATTGAAATTCAGTTAAACCAGATTAACAATGAAATTGATGTTGCTAACACACTTCTTAATAATACTGAGGTTGAAAAACAGCGTCTTGATGGTGTTATCAATGTATATGCAGAGCAGATAAAGACAATTCAGGCTAATAATATTCATTATACTGGACGTCTGTCTGACATTGATGAAAGTATAAGATCCAAGAATACTGAATTGTCAAAACTTAATTCTGAAAAAGAATCTCTGTCTGAGAATATATCACAGTACGAACAGCAAAAGGCTGCCGCTATAGAAAAGCATGACAGCATCGTTACTGATATAGATGATATTAATCATAAGATAGAAGAATACAACAATAAAATTATTGACGTCCTCAATGAGAAAAATAAAACTGCTGCCGATAATCAGAAGTTCCAGACTATGCTTGAGCAGCAGAATATTAAAAAGGCTGAATTAAACAGTATTATAATCAAAACAAAAAGTGATGAGAGTGCTGTTGATAACACAATCAGCTCTTTGAATAACAGTATCACAGACGTAGATAACCGTATTAACGGCATAACCGATAAAATAACTGATATCAACAATGATATAACAACACATAAGAATAATATTGCTGAACTCACATCTTTGATTGATAAAGAACAGACACAGTATCATCGTGAGAAATCAAAGCTTGAATCTTTAGTTGCCATAACAGAAAGATACGATGGTTATGGTAACAGTATCAGAAAGATTATGGAGCTTAAAGAAACCAATTCCGGAATACTTGGTGTAATTGCTGATATTATCAAAGTTGAAAAGAAATATGAGACAGCCATTGAGACAGCTCTCGGTGGTTCAATCCAGAATATTGTTACTGATAATGAGAATACAGCAAAAGAGCTTATCACATACCTTAAGCAGAACAAACTTGGACGAGCTACATTTCTTCCTATAACATCAGTTTCTGGCAAAAATACACTTGAGAATGATCCTTGCATGAAAGAGCAGGGTGTTGTCGGACTTGCCTGCAATCTTGTACGTGTTGATTTTGAATATGCTAATCTTGCAAAATACCTTTTAGGACGAATCCTTGTCGTTGATAACATTGACAATGCACTGGTTATTGCGAGAAAATACAGACACTCTTTAAGAATTGTCACACTTGAAGGAGAGCAGTTAAACCCAGGTGGTTCAATGACTGGTGGTGCATTTAAGAATGCAAGCAATCTTCTCGGTAGAAGACGTGAGATAGAAGAATTAAAGGTAAGTGTTGCAGCCGTAAGCAAGTCATATAACAATCACAAGGCAGACGTAACTGAACTAAGAAAAGAAGTTGCAGCCCTCCGTGAACAGCTTGAACAGATGAATAAAGACATGCGTGAGGTTCAGATTGAGAAGAATACCCTCACTATGAATCTAAGACAGGCATCGGATAAGAAAAAGGAAATTGTACAGTCTTATACACGCATAACATCACAGGTTGCACAGATTGAGAATGAAATCAGCGAGATTGAAAAGAATCTTAACAATGCTTCTGGCAATCTTGCTTCCCTTGATTCTATTAATCAGGAGTCAAAGAATGAAATTAACTCATTAAATGAATCACTTACAAAGAAAAAAGAGGAAGAAACAGCTAGCAGTCTGGCAATCGAAAAGATTAAGATGGATTTCTCTTCTCTGTTACAGAAAGAAACATTTATTGAAGAAAACAGACATCGTATTGAAGGCGAGATTGAAGAACTTAATTCTGAAAAGAATGAAATTCTTGAAAAGATGTCCGGAACTAATGATGATATTGAAAGCAAGAATGCAGAGATATCTGACGTTAAGAATAAGATAAATATTGCAGCAGACCAGATTAACGACTGCAGGAATAAGATTGAAGCTCTCAAATCAAAAAGAAATGAGTACAACGATTCGCACAAGATTTTCTTTGATAAAAGAGAAGCGATTGCATCAAGAATCTCTGACCTTGATAAGGAAGTTTACCGACTCAATTCAATTAAAGAAAAGCTTGACGAATCACTTGATTCATTGACAGATTACATGTGGAATGAATACGAACTTACATACTCATATGCTTCTGAATTAAAAGATGACCGCTTTGACAACCTTTCATCTATCAAGAAAGAAATCGCATCTCTTAAA
>JBNMKL010000022.1:0-45393 GCA_050874305.1 Lachnospira sp.
CTGGATTAACATACGTGTGGACAATGAAATCAAAGCTGAAATATACGACAAGATTCTTATAACTGACTGGGAAAGCCTTACAACTTACCATACTGGTGACCTGCTCACAAGATGGGGTTCTGACGCATCCAATATATCAGGCGGTGTGCTTAGCTGGCTTCCTAACATGTTCATATATCTTTTCAGATTTATATCAGCTCTTGCAATTGTACTTGTAAATGACCCTACATTTGCAATATTTGCACTTCTTGGCGTACCAGTCAGCGCACTTATGTCGCGTACTCTTATGAAGCGTATGGTTAACAATAATAAGCGCAGTGCTGCTCTTAGTGCCAAAACCTCTGGATTTAACCAGGAAGCATTCTCTAACATACAGACTGTCAAAGCATTTGACCTTGTAAAGCTATATGGCAAGAGGCTTCGTGAGATTCAAAAAGAATACCTCGATATGAAGATGGAATTTAACAGAATGTCAATGCTTACATCCTTCATATTGTCAACAGTCGGACTTCTTGTATCCTATAGCTGTTACGGCTGGGGAATTTACCGTGTATGGAGCGGTGTCATAAGCTACGGTACGATGACGCTCTTCCTCTCAATGGCAGGACAGCTTACCGGTGCCATGAACTCACTTATATCGCTTGTACCATCTGCTATAAGCATGTCTACTTCAATAACAAGACTTCGTGATATATTGGAGATGCCCAAGGAAGACTACTCAGATGATGATGCCGTCAAAGAACTGGCTGACAGCAGCAAAGAATGTGGCATTAATGTTGAAATAAACAATATGAGCTATACATACAAAACTGGAACCAATGTATTCTCACACGCTTCTATCGAGGCTCATCCACATGAGATAATTGCTCTTGTAGGGCCATCTGGCGAGGGAAAAACTACCATGTTAAGAATTCTCCTCTCGCTTCTTACTGCAAATGAGGGACAATGCATTGTGTATGGCAGTGATAAGAATAAATCTGTTCACCTGTCACCATCTACAAGAAAGCTTTTCTCGTATGTACCTCAGGGAAACACAATGTTCTCAGGAACAATTGCGTATAATATGCGAACTGTCAAGCCTGATGCCACAGATGATGATATTATTGACGTCTTAAAGAAAGCCTGCGCATGGGAATTTGTAAGGGAACTTCCAGACCAGATTAATACTGAGATTAAAGAGCGCGGCGGTGGATTTTCCGAAGGTCAGGCACAGCGTCTTGCAATAGCAAGGGCACTCTTACGCAAATCACCGATACTGCTTCTTGATGAAGCCACATCTGCTCTTGATGTAGCTACAGAACGCCAGATACTTAAAAATCTTATGCAGGACGATTATCCAAGAACATGCATTGTGACAACACACCGCCCAACAGTTCTTAATATCTGTGACAGGGTATATGCCATAAAGGATAAGCAATGTACAATTCTTACAGATGAAGAGATTACGAAGATGATTGATGAGTTTTAAGATTTATAAGACAAATGTGTTGATTAGTTAATCTTTTTGAGTTATAGGACAAAAATAGCTGCCGCACGTAAATTGTGCGGCAGCTTTCATTAAGCTTTCTGATTCAATTATCAATCGTACTTACCCTGTACGTTAGTTGCATGATTACAGCTCCATGTAACACCTGTGATAGCCAGAGCCTTAGTTGTTGCCTCATCAGCAGCCTTTGCCCATACCTTGAATGTTACGCTGTCTCCTGATCTATATCCATTAGCATGTAAATCACGAGTTACAACTGCCTTATTGCCTGAAAATGTACATGGGAATTCTGAATATGCATCTGTCAATGGAGCACTGAAACTGATAACATAATTAACACCTGTTGAGATGTGTTCAACCTGTGTAGAATGAGTTGCTCTCATCTCAAATACATTGTGCGAACCATTCCAGTTCTGAACTGACGAACCACCTACTGTCCAGCAGTCTCCTCCACCAACTTCAGTTCCACTTGCCATATAGACATTCTCACTTGAATCTTCAACCATGCTTAAAACCGGTTTCTCATACTTAACCATAATATACATCCCCCTAATTAATAAATAAAATCCGTATATTAATCAAGTCTCTACAAAAGCTGCATATGTCATATTTTGTCGAATATATGATATATTTAATAATACCAGTATGATTGTCTGTAGTCAATTAATTAGTTATTATATTTTACTTTTTTCTTACATTTTTACGTTTTTTGTATCTATTTCGCATTCTTCTCCTGCGCTGGTTCACAAGATAAACAGCAATAAATATCACTATAATAAGGACAGCAACCGCAAGAATAATAACAAGCACGCCCATTCCCTTACTATCACTGCCTATCCAGTCACCTGATGATGCATTATCTGTACTGACCGCTGATGTGTCATCAGACAGTGATAATGATTCCTTAGTACTCTTCTCCTGCTCTTCCTTAATCCGCTTTAAGTCAGATGCAAGCAATGTATAGTTATCTGTATATTCATATCCACAGCTATTACAAGTATATGTTGTATATCCATATTGTGTGTCTGTACTCTCTGTTACTTTCTTTGAATATCTTTCGCCTGGAGCCTTGTCAAGCGGTGTAATCTCATTGTCGCAGGTGTCAGGCAGCAGATTCTTACTATAATCGTAAACCTCACGTCTCTCAAATGTTTCACTGCATCCATCAATTACAAGACTTGTGCTTAACAGTTCTCCATAGTAAGCCTTGCAGTATGCCCTTCTGTCTGTATTGTCTTCAAAAAATGTAATAAATCCATCTACATTACAATTAGTAATCTTACCTGAATGTTTCTGACCATATGGATAGAACATATACATTCCGGTAAGTCCACCATTATGAACATAGCCGTGGTCTGAATCATAACCGTATACTGTAACATTACAGTTATCCATATCAATGTATCCTGTAGCATATGCACCGCCAAGGAACTGCTCATCTTTATCTTTTACATCATTATCAATACATACAAGTGTCATTGTAGAATCTGTATTGGTTATTGAACCTCTTCCATATCCAACAATTCCTCCGACACCGAACATCTTGGCTGTTGTTGCCAACTGTAACTGGCCTGATATTGTGCATCCATCGATAATGCCACCATCAAGAAATCCTGCAACTGAACCCAGAAACACAGGAACATCAGATTCAAGAGATGCCTTTATATTGATAAGCTTAAGATTAGATATTGAAGCTCCCTCTCTTACAATACTAAACAAACCGCCAAAATATGTATCATATTTCTTATAATTGCCATCATACGATATGTCTGACTCCGAGCCAGTCACGCTATAGCTTAAATTCAGAATAGCATGTCCATTGCCATCCAGCTTTCCGCTAAATGTAAATGGAATCCAGTTAACTCCTGCCATATCAATATCAGCATCCAGCCTGTAGCTTCCTGCCGGATTATCCGCAATCGCCACAAGCCCTTCCCTGGTAGTTACACTTACCACACCATCCTCAGCATAAGCCACAATTCCACTATTTACCCCCGCATTGCCCAAACTGCAATACGCAAGCACACAAGCCAGCCCCACAGCCGCCAACGCCACAAGCCTGACCACCATCTTTTTACACGTTTTCATAACTCTTCCTCGCTTTATAACATTTGTAGCTATTCTATCACTTATACGCGTAAATTCCAATAAAAAACTGCATGCCTGATGCGTGGGAGCCAGCCTCTGCGTGCAGTTTTCATTTAATAAATGTAAATTTATCAAATGTCATCATGTGATACATACACAATTCCAAACGCCTCTGGTCCAATATGCGACCCAATTGTCGGACCAATCTCTCTTATCTTAGGATTTTCAACCACAAATCCTGTCTTTTCAAGTGCTCTTATGAATCCTGCAACATTACCTCTGTCATAACTGTACAGATAATAAACCGGATATCTCTCGTCTGGCTTATCTGCATCTACAAGCTTCGCAACCTGTTTGATTGCGTGTCTTATTCCGACCTGCTTACCGCACATCTCTACAGTTCCTTCTGCTGTAAATGTGACAAGCGGCTTGATATTGGCAAGTGCCCCGATACTAGCTACCCCCTTGGATATTCTTCCGCCCTTGTAAAGATATTCCAATGTGTCAAGTCCCGCATATATTCTGATTTTCTTTTTCACTTCTTCAAGCTTATCAACAATTTCCTTTGCAGCAGCACCCTGATCCCTTAAATTAACTGCTATATCTGTAAGCAGTCTCATTCCAAGAGTTGCACTTCTGCTGTCAACAATATATATGTCATCATACTCAACCATATTTTTAGCCATCATTGCTGTCTGATATGTACCACTCAGCGCACTTGATACAAGAATTGCGATAACGGTGTCTCCTGCATCCTTTGCTGCCTCAAATTTATCAAGAAACTCTGCTGGTGATGGCTGTGCCGTCTTAGGTGTCTCCTTGCTGTTCATAAGCTTATCATAGAACATTTCCTTAGTAAGAGTTACGCCATCAACGTAATGCTCCTCTCCAAAACTTACTGACATCGGAACACACTGTATGCCCCTCCTTTTAAGCTCTTCCATAGTATAATCCGCAGCCGAATCTGTTATTATCTGAATACTCATTAATTCTCCATTCTGGCACAATATATCTGCCATATTTCTAATTTTTATTTTAAAACTATATCCTTTTGCCTTACAAATGTCAACCTTTTGCATTTTAATCTTTACACTATGCAGTAATATGGATAAATTTATGTGGGACTTCAAAATTATTATAATGATTATATTTACTCATAATATGGAAAGAACTCATCATTTCTGCTATCATATGCATATAAATGTAATGAATGCGTATCAATACGGCGCACCAGGGAGGACTCTGAATATGAACAAATCCGAAGCTATGCATAACAATGATGATTACCCTATAGATATAGTAATTGCGTGGGTTGATGGAAGTGACCCCGAATGGAAAGCTATGAAAGATTCATATGATGTAAGTCCAACTGGTACTGCCACTGATAACTCAGTCCGCACTGATTCAGATGATTCAGACGAAAGATACCGTGACTGGGACATTTTAAGATATCTTTTCCGCGGAATAGAAAACTGCATGCCATGGGTAAGAACCATACATTTCGTATCATGTGGCCAGATTCCAGTCTGGCTTAATGTAAGTCACCCTAAACTTCATCTGGTAAACCACACAGACTATATTCCTTCGCAGTATCTTCCAACCTTTAACTCTCATACGATAGAGCTTAATTTTCACAGAATTGAAGGGCTTTCTGAGCATTTTATATATTTTAATGATGATATGTTCATCACATCTGCTCTTGACAGACATGATTTCTTTATAGGCGGCAAGCCTGTTGACATGCTCGCATTGCAGCCTGTCGTTGCCAATCCGCAGAATGAAGTGATGTCACACATATATCTTAACAATACGCTTGCCATTGCAAGACATTTTAACAAATATGATAATATGCGCCAGTATCCTCATAATTATTTCAACATTCATTATCCGATAAAGAATTATGTATACAATAACCTTGAGCGTGTATTTCCACTCTATACAGGGTTCTACACGTCGCACGGCGCATCACCTTTATGCATATCTACATATAAGGAAGTCTGGGAAAAAGAATATGACCTGCTTGATGCTACATGCAGCCACAGATTCAGGGACAAAGAGGATGTGTCACAGTATCTTTTAAGAGAATGGCAGAAGCAGACAGACCAGTTTGTATCTTTTAATATTGATAAGCTTCTTGGATATTACAATATCTCTAATGACAGCAAATCAATTGTGCGTGCTATTCTTTCACGTTCAAAGAAAACTCTGTGCATTAATGATTCCAACACGCCAGTTGATTTCATGAGAATAAAGTCAGAACTCACACAGGCTTTTGAGCAGGTATTTCCTGACAAATCACAATTTGAAGTCCTGTAAAACAAATAAACTTATAAAGTCCATAACTTTATACACAATAAGACTATAGATTTACAGGCTGAATAAGTCAGATAATATCAATAACAGAATAAAGCTGTACAATCCCCTAATCATGGGAGTTGTACAGTTTTATCCATCATATTCATAATTATTAAATTATGTTTTAATTATTTATCTGTTCAAGTAACGCTTCATACATAAGCTCTGTAACAGGCATTGAAAGTCCCAGACGCTTACCTTCTTTTACAAGATATCCGCAGAATGTCTCAAGCTCTGTCTTTCTGCCGGCAACAACATCTCTCTGGAGTGAGCTTGTCGCATCATCCTTAAATTCATTATGGAATCGGTCAACTATTGCCTGTGCATCTGCCTTTTCCACATTGACATTCTTTGCCTTTGCAACGCTGTAAGCCTCCCATATAAGGTCTTCGTGCTGTTTTGCCTTAACAGGGTCTGCTCTCAACTGACCTATATTGTTATTATATCTTGCCGTCTCAACATTGTATGCAGCATTAAGAATATATTTTTTCCAGATTTCTCTCTCAATGTCTTTGGCTGCAACACAATCTACTTTAGCATCATCTAACAATGCCGCTGCCTTCTGTACATTTTCCCACTGCTCATCTGATGGATTCTGTATTCCTATATACATATTGGCAAATGTGCCCTGCTGGACTATACTTCCATCTTTGTCAATAAATGACACAATATATATAAGTGAATCCATAACTGTCGCACCCGTGATTCCCTCATCTTTTAAGAACTGTCTTGTTCTGTCCCCTGGGTCAACACCATTCATAACAGGCACTATAACTGTTCCCTCTTTAACACAGTTTTTGAGGTCTTTGCAAACACTCTCAAGCGAATAATTCTTTACACATATAAATATATAATCCATAGGTTCAAGCTCTAATGAACTTGCAACTACCTTTACAGGCTTTATCACATGCTCTCCTCTGTATTCTGAATGAAGCACAAGACCTTCTTTTTCAAGGAGTTCCTTTCTTGCACCTCTCGCAACTAATGTCACATCATCATATTTCTCGGCAAGCAACGCTCCAACATATCCGCCAATTCCACCGATTCCTATAACTGCTATTTTCTTACTCATTGTATATTACTTCCTTTTCTATTATTTACTTACAGTGCTGTGATAAGGTATGTATACACTGGCAGCGTTATTATGCTTAAAAGCGTGGTAAATACCACCGCTCCTGCCGCCAGCTCCTCATCATTATTATATTTTATCGCAAATACAGTTGTTATCGCCGCACTTGGGCATGCCTCAAGAACGAGTGCAACCATCGCAACCATATCATTAATATTAAGAAGTTTCATCACAAGCAGGCACACTGCTGGCACAAGAAACATTCTGACACCTATTATAACAAGCAGCATTGAATTCCTGATAAGCTTTCTCAAATCGCTTGATGCGATTGTTATACCTATAACAAGCATTGACACTGGCGTATTCATGTCGCCTATCAGCGTAACCGGGTCTTTTATCACATCTGGTACTGGAATTCTTCCAAAATATATCACAAGACCTATCGCAACTGCTATGATACATGGAGTCTTAACTACTGTGACTGCCGCATCTTTTACATTGGTTTCGCCTGATATTGTTATGATGCCGACTGTCCACACAAATATATTAAATACGGTAAGAAATGCACTTGCATACAGAAGGCCCTCGCTTCCAAACATAGCTTTGATAAGCGGAAATCCCATATAACCGGCATTAGAAAACATGCACGCTATCTGCACAACCCGCTTATTATCTGCCTTCATCTTCCATGTGACAAGGAAAGATATTGCAAATCCAATAAGCATAAGCATTGTACTATAGCCAAATGCACGAAACAGATTGGCACTTTTCTGTGGGTCATACTCAACCATGTATGTGCTGAGTGCCATACATGACACAATCAAGTATATCAGTATATTAGAAAGGGCTTTCGTGCCTTCTTTATTGATAAGCCCCATTCGATATATCATCCCACCAGCAAATATTATTATAAATAATTCAACTACCTGTCTGGCAGCTATCACTGCAATTTCCATGTTGTAACCCCTTACCAACTGATTCTCAACAAACAGGGGCATGCTTTTCATGCCCCTGCTGATGCTCATAGTATAGAAGTATACCACAAGAAATTGTAAATGTTAATCTTCTTATTCTGCCTTGACACCTATTTTGTCAAGATATTCATTGTATGCTTTGTCTCTGTCGACATTATTTCTACCCATTTTTCTTTTCTATTCATAATATATTACTTGCATATTTTTACTATATATGTTATTGTTGTTATATAGTAATGCATAACTAAATATATTAAGGAGTTAGGAAGAATAGTAAAAAGAACAAATAATATTGTAAACGCTTAATTAATCCGCTATATTATAATTAGGAGGCGGTGAAAGGATGGAAGAAACGAATAATCAGGAAACAATTAAAATATGCGTAGAAGAATTTTCAAGGTTACAAGAATGGATGGAAATGACAGAAAAGGGTAGCGCATTATATAAATCTATGAAAACTCGTTATAGAGATTTAAAAGTCATTTTATCCGCTTTAGGTGTAAATGTAACAGAACTTGACACAATAAGAGAATAACAGAATTATAGGACAGAATGTGTTGATGGGTTAACCCCATTTAACACACTCTGTCCTATATAATTATCCTATTACGCCTTCTCAAACTTCTTCTCAACTGCCTCAACAATCTTTGAAAGAATCCTGAAAAGCGATTCTGCCGCAAATGAGAATACAAGGAATAAAAGCACACATATGCTTGACATCTTGTTAATCGCAAACAGATTATTAAACAATGTTGCACATATGATAAGTGCAATAATATTGCCAACAAGCACAACTATTCTATACTTGTTAAGCGGTGTTGAAATCTTTGTAAGAATCATAAATCCTACTATCGCAAGAAGCATCGTTGCCGCCGTAGCTATATCTGCTGCCGGAAGTCCGAATACCTTACCACACACAACAAGTGCGCCTATTGCAAATGTATCTGTAAGTCCCGCTGGAAGTGCCTTTAAAAATACATTCTTTAAGAACTTGCCTTCAATTCGGTTCTCGTTAGCTTCCATTGCAAGGAAAAATGCCGGAATACCAATATTAAACATACTTATAAGCGATATCTGCGATGGTTCAAGCGGATACGTTATAAGAAGTACTGCCGAAAGAACCGACATGAGCAGTGAAAATATATTCTTAACAAGGAACAGACTAGCTGAACGCTCAATATTGTTAACAACTCTTCGTCCCTCCATAACAACGGATGGCATATGTGCAAAATCCGAATCCATAAGCACAACCTGAGCTGCCTGCGCTGCCGCATCACTTCCTGATGCCATCGCAACACTGCAATCCGCGTCCCTCAATGCCAGTATATCATTGACACCATCACCTGTCATGGCAACTGTGTGTCCCTGACTCTTAATCGCCTTGACAAGCTGCTGCTTCTGCTTAGGTGTAACACGTCCAAATACAGTATATTTCCTTGCCGCAAGAGCTATGTCACCACTGTTTTTAAGAGTTCTTGCATCAACATAACTCTCTGCATTCTTAATTCCTGCATTCTTAGCAACCTCTGATACAGTCTCCGGATTATCACCAGATATAACCTTAACAGCCACACCCTGCCTGTCAAAGTACTGGAACGTCTTCTTTGCCTGCTTTCTTATCGGATTAGTCAAAGTTATAAATCCATATGGTGTAAATGTATCGCCAAGTGGTTTGCCATCAACCACACCATCATATATACCAAATACAAGCACACGGTAACCTTTCTTCTGATACCCTGTAAGCATGTCAGCATATCTGTCATAATCAGATTTTAACAACGCATCTGGAGCACCCAAAACATATGCTCCATCATCATAAGTTATACTACAGTATTTGACTTCTGATGAAAACGATGTCATCGCAACAGGCTTCGTTCCCTTATACTTCTTATCTCCAAAGTATTGCTGTAATGCCTGCATTGTTATATTATCAGCAGTCATATCCTGGCAAAATCTTCCCAGCCTGTTTAGTAGTTCCGAATTATTAAATCCATCTTTAACTTTAAGCCCAGTTGTACCAGTGCTTTCCTCTGAAGTCTCAACCACCTTACCAACCTCAGCAACATTACCAGCATCACCATCACCAACTTTTTCTTCATCGGCTTTTTCTCCACCATCTGAATCAGTATCCGCAGCACCAGCATCAACCGGAATAATGTCACTTACTGACATAGTATTTTCAGTGATTGTACCTGTCTTATCAACACAGAGCACATCAACCCTTGCCAGAGTCTCAATGCTTCGCATATCATGTAACAATACCTTCTGCTTGGCAAGACGCATAGTGCTGACCGCCAGCGCAATCGTGGTAAGCAGGTATAAACCCTCCGGTATCATTCCTATAACAGCCGCAACCATCGATACAACGCTCTCACGCAGTGTATCCTTTGTTATGAAAAAGCTCTGGTAGAAAAGGATTGCACCAATCGGAATAATTACGATACCAACCCATTTGATAAGGGTATTGATAGAACGTATCATTTCTGACTGTTCCTGTGTCTTCTGTGCTTTTGCCTCAAGAGTCAGCTTGGAAATATAGGAATCCTTGCCAACCTTGTCTATAATCGCTTTACATTTACCAGAAACTATAAAACTTCCCGATAACAGCCTGTCCCCCTGAACCTTCTCAATCTCATCCGCTTCACCTGTCAGAAGTGATTCGTTGACGCGCACAGAACCGCCTATAACAATCGCATCCGCCGGTATCTGGTCGCCAGATGAGAATATCGCAAGGTCATCTGCCACAAGCTCCTCTGACATTATCTTTTTACGCTCACCATCTCTTACAACAATTGTATGAGGCGCGCTCAGCAGATTCATCTTGGCTAGTGTATCTCTGGCTCTTATCTCCTGTATGATACCTATAAGTGCATTTCCAATGATAACGGGCAGAAATGTAAGGCTTCTGAATGACCCTACAGCACACACCATCACTGCTAATACAAGAAATATAATATTAAAATAAGTCAGTAAATTCTCCCTTATGATATCTTTGTTAGACTTCATTCCAGTGTCAACCGGTTTGTTAACCTGGCCACTCCGAACCCTTGACGATACCTCTTTGGACGTAAGTCCAGGATACTTACTAATATCACTCATATCTGTCTAGTGCCTTTCCTCTCTTGGAATATATTCCCTCTTAGTAACAAGACTCTTATATGCCGGTCTGATTATCTTATCTGTTGTAACAAGCTCCTCAATTCTATGAGCACTCCATCCCGCAATTCTTGCTATCGCAAATAAAGGTGTATATAACTGTCTTGGGATTCCTAACATGTCATATACAAATCCACTGTAAAAATCCACATTAGGACTTACGCCCTTGTAAATCTTACGCTCCCTGGCAATAAGCATTGGCGCAATCTTTTCAATATTGCTGTAAAGAAGCATGTCATTTTCTCTTCCCTTCTCCACAGCCAACTGCTGAACAAATCCCTTAAACACGCGTTCTCTTGGGTCTGACAATGAATAAACCGCATGTCCCATACCATAGATAAGACCTTTCCTGTCAAATGCTTCCTTGTTAAGTATCTTATCAAGATAAGCCTCTATAGCTTCCTCATCCGCATGGTCTTTTACATGCTCACTTATATCATCCATCATATTCATAACCATAAGGTTAGCCCCACCATGCTTTCTTCCTTTAAGAGAAGACATAGCTGCGGCAATAGCCGAATACGTATCAGAACCAGAAGATGTAACAACGCGTGTTGTAAATGTAGAGTTATTACCACCACCATGTTCCATATGAAGAAGCAGTGCAATATCAAGAACCCTGGCCTCTAATTCAGTATATCCCATATCCGGTCTTAATAATCTAAGAAAATTCTCAGCTATAGAACATGACCTGTCAGGTCTGTGAATATACATACTTCCATCATTCTCATAATGATTATATGCGTGATATCCGTACACCGCGAGCATTGGAAATGTACTTATAAGCTGTATACACTGTCTTAAAACATTATCAATATCAAGATTGTCCTTCTTATCATCATATGAAGCCAGTGTGAGTATACTTCTAGTCATATTATTCATAATATCTGCACTAGGAGCCTTCATAATGACATCTCTTGTGAAATTAGTTGGAAGATCCATGCATCCGGCAATCACGCCTTTAAATTCCTCAAACTGCTCTTTATCAGGAAGCTCCCCGAACAATAACAGATACACAGCCTCCTCAAACTGATAACGTGCTCCCCTGTTCCCCTTAACAAGGTCTGTAACGTCATATCCCCTGTATAAAAGCTCTCCGTCACAAGGAACCTTCTGCCCATCAATTATATCAAAAGCTCTTACTGATGATATATTAGTAAGGCCTGTAAGAACACCAGCACCATTCTGGTCTCTAAGCCCCCTCTTAACACCATATTCATCATACAATGCCTTATCTATCTGATCATTTTTAATGCAGAGCCCCGCAAGCTTCTCAGTATAACCATCAATTCTCTCCATGTATCATTACCCCTTTCAACTGACTGGCTAACCCAGACAGATTCCTTACCAATGCAGCCATCACTGCGTTTATAAGCGACTTATTCTTAATATATACCATTATCGTAGTAAGCATGTCAAAATCAGAAAATTTTAATAAAAATGCTTTGAATCCAGTAATTACAAGGCTTTGACATAATTTACCGCAATAATTGTTTATAATATTTTAATATTTGTCGCAAATAAACTGACAATTGTAATGTATTTTTGAAATTAAATGCAAAAAGCTCTCCATATGACACGATACATCCGTGCCACATGGAAAGCTTCTGTCTCTAATTAGGATATTCACTTGTTATTCCGAAATATTCTTCCAGCGAAATCCAGTCCCCGTTATTATACAGCTTTGTTGCAAGCTCTTCTCCGACATATCTTAAATGCCATGATTCATACTGATATCCTGTGTACTCATCTTTGCCATTAGGAAATCGTATGCAGAAACCGTATTTGTAGCAGTTAGAATCAACCCATTTACCCTCTGCCGTATTGGCAAATGAATCATTAATACTGTTAAGGTCAAAACACAATCCTGTCTGGTGCTCTGAATTGCCCGGTCTTGATGAATATGTATCAGCCATAGCCTTGCCATCCTTAGCAACATAGCTGTTATAAACTGTTACCTGATACTGATAAGACCTGTATCCACTCGATATATATATATTAAGTCCATTTGCGCTCGCATCAGCCTGCATCTTCTTCCATGCTGCCATCAAATCCTTGTCAAGGCTCTTATTACTTCTTGCCTCTGTGACTGGAACATCTGGATTAGTTGGAATAAATGAACTTGAAAGCGCATATGTCTTGTTGGCAATAAGCACACCATCTATATATGTTGCTCCATCTCTCTGCTCTATCTTAAATCCCTTGGATGTTACCCCCAGACTGGTTCCTGACTGGTTATTATCTGCACTTGTTGAAGATGCCGCAGCCGCCTCTGTCGTCTGATTGTTATTCTGTCCAACAGCATCCTGACTGCTCTTATTATCATCTGTCTTAGAAGATGACTCTGCCTGTGCGGTTGTACCTGTCGTTGTCAACTGCTGTGTATTATCTGCAGTTGTATCGTTCTTTTTATTACCGCACGCTTTTAATGAAACCGCCACAATAATAATTATAACTAATACAACTACTGATACACCCATCGCAAGCATCTGTCTCTGTCTCTTTAACTGACGTTGTCTCCTTGACATTCTCACTGGTCGTCTGTTACCTGATGTTGCCAATGTGATACCTCCTCATATTATATTAATATATATATGATACCACATTATTCGCGCTAATCCAAATTAATTAAATCAGCTTTGATAATTCTTCAAGTTTCTCCTTGGCCCTTGGAGACACATTTCTTGGAACCTGAATCTGCACAGTAACATACTGGTCACCACGTACATTCCTGTTCTTCATTGAAGGCACACCTTTTCCTCTTAACCTTATCTTGCTTCCAGACTGCGTTCCCTCCTTTATCTTACAGCTCACATCACCTGTCACTGTATGGACTATCGCATCACCGCCAAGAACTGCCGTTGTATAAGGAATATTAATAGTCGTATAGATATCAAGTCCTTTTCTGTCATATCCCGGCTTACTACCGACATTGACATTCAGGAACAAATCACCATCTCTGGCACCACCGATACCTTTGCCTCCTTTACCTTTCAGACGCACCTTACTTCCCGTATCAACACCTGCCGGGATATGGACACGAAGCGACTGTGTTCTTCCGTCTGAGCCCTGCAGAGTAATATTCTTATCACATCCATTGACAGCCTCATCAAAGCTTATATTGATATCTGCATGTGCATCAGCCCCTTGCCTGTCAGCATTAAATCCGCCTCCGAAGCCTGATGCACCACTAAATCCACTGCTGCCAAAGCCTGAGCCTCCAAATCCTGAATTTTCTCCAAAGCCGCTGCTGCTAAAGCCAGAACTTCCCCTAAATCCTGAACCACCGCCAAACAGATTCTTTAATATATCGTCTATGTCACCGCCGTTGGTTCCGTCAAAATGGAACTCATACGTGCCATTTCCGCCAGAAGTGTAACCACCACGACCTTCAAATGGATTAAATCCTCCATTAAAGCCTCCACCATACTTCTCGTACTCTTCCGCTTTCTTTGCATCAAATCCTTCCTGAAATGCCATGTATCCGTATTTATCGTATAATTTTCTCTTCTCAGGATTACCGATTATATCATAGCTCTCGTTGATTTCCTTAAATTTCTCTTCCGCCTGGGCGTTGCCAACATTAGTATCGGGATGATACTTTTTTGCAAGCTTACGATATGCCTTTTTAATTGCAGCCTCATCTGCATCCCTTGAAACTCCAAGTACCTCATAACAATCTCTCTTATCTGCCATAATCAATCACCTCCACAATCAATCATAGGCATATTATTCTTTCTCATTTACAAAATTGTTATAACACCGCTTTTAGCACTCGTCAATATAGAGTGCTGATAATTTTTTATTAAATTTATAAATATATCATAAAAAGTACATATCTCGACAATACCTCGCTATATTGTTATGGAGCATCCTGCATCCGCAGGATGTGGTAAACACTAAGCTCGACAATACCTCGCTATATTGCTATGGAACATCCTGCATCCGCAGGATGTGGTAAACACTAAGCTCGACAATACCTCGCTAAGTGTTTACACAAAAAAATCCGGCTAAAGGAACTTCCTTTTAGCCGGATTTCAGATAACTTATTAAATTATTCAAGCATGTGTATTACGCTGCCACTGTCATCTCTGACTCAGATACCGCATCAATTGCAAGCATTGAATAAAGATATCTTAATACATACATTATATAACTGCAGTCTGTCTGACAGTCCGGAGACTCTAAAACATATCTGTCGTGGAGTTCCTTGATTCTTGCATGCATATCACTTACGCCTTTATAAGCAATTCCTGAATAGTTATTGCTCATAGCTTCTTCCAGTCTCTCATGAAGCTTCATCTCATAAGCTCTATGTGCACTTATATTGCCTTTAAAATGGCTGTTATGTGCAAATGTGAATGAGTCAGCACTGTAATGAAGCAGCTTGCCAATATCAAAATATCTCTTGACACCAAATTTGCTGTCACTCTCGATATTCTCTATCAGATGATTGATAAGACTGCTTGTATTCTCATAATTGTGACCCTTGAGCTTCTGTCCATTAAAACTTCCTCTGAAATATGTATAAAATGCAATGTCAGGAATAACACTTCCTATAATCAGTGCCCATCTGTTTCTCGCCTTAATTCTGCGGGCATGGGATTTGACAAGGTAACGACTAATGTTCTTGTGGTCTTTAAATTTCATTAAATATGTCCTTTCTTGTGCCTGTTCGGCTCCGACATTGATTATAGCATATACACACTTCATTTCAACTGAAATATATGTAAATGCCTGGAAATATATGTAAATCTTACATATATCAGCATATTGTTACTCTGCCTGCTCAGCCTCTTCTGTCTCTTCATCATCATCTGCGGCTGTGTTCTTAGAAGCAACAACACTTACGATAACCTTTTCTGGGTCTGTAAGCACATCTATATCAGCATCTTTGTAGATGTCCAGATCTTTAACTCTTACTGTATCACCGATTCTTAACTTTCCGGCATCAATAACAATTTTATCAACCAGATGTGCTGGTAAAGCCTTGAATGAAACTTCCTCAAGAAGCTCTTCAAGAACACCCTCTGTTACCATTTCTTTATTCTGCAGTACAATTTCTGCTGTAGAATGTACAACTTCATTGCTTACAAGTGCCTGAAACTCAATATCGTTAATTTCTTTAGCAAAAGGTGCATAGTCGATTTCCTTAATAAGTGCATCATACTTCTTACCTTCTACATCAAGGTTAATTCTGCTTCCCTTTTCGCAATCACGAAGGATTTCAGATACATCCTTCTTTGTCATCTTAACCAGAATGGAGCCGTCAATCTCTCTGCCGAAGAGGTTACCGGTTACATATCCTTCTCTTCTTAAAGCTTTTACTTTCTTATCTCTTAATTCTGCTTTTAAAGTATTCATTTGACTTTTCCTCCAAAACGATTAAATTAATTTCGCCTTGTGATCACGAGGTATTTCTGACGTCAACTGTGTTCTAGTCCTTTTTCAATCAAAAGTCAAGCATTATTTTAAAAAATTGCAAACTTTTTACATAAAATTATGCTTATGCAAACATTTTGTAAAGTATATATAATAGTTTTATTTTTTTATTGAAATTGCCTTAAAAATGTGTCATCATGGACATATATATGGGAATAATTTTAATGACTATAAATTTTAGTTTCAGTTTATCAGGGAGGTTTATCGTGAGCAGATTAATAAGTGTTCCAACAACACAAGAGATAAACAAGATGGTTTCAATTGTTATAGAAGAACTTAATGTCAGTTCCCGCTTTCTTAAGACTAAGAATTTTATGCAGCACGGAACCATAAGTGTATATGAACACTGCGTTGAAGTTGCCTATACAAGCTGCCATCTTGCTGCACATTTTAAGATTGATGTCGATTATTGGTCTATGATAAGAGGTGCACTGCTACATGATTACTTTTTGTATGACTGGCACGTAACAGGTGATGGTTCACATCATTTACATGGATTTACACATCCTAAAAGAGCTTTTATCAATGCTGTACATGATTTAAGCCTCAACAGAACTGAGCGTGTTGTCATTCTAAGACACATGTTCCCACTCACTCCGATACCACCTACTAATCGTGAAGCATGGCTTGTATGCCTTGCTGACAAGATATGTGCAACACGAGAGACACTTCATTTTACCAAGACAAAAGCTGCCATTAAATACGGCAGTATCCGTGAAGTCTAATATCTGACATATGATAAATATATTTAATGCCTGCAGTGAACATCCCTGCAGGCATTTTTAGGCCTCAAATTATCTTATAAAGTTAGTTCTAAAGTCGCGCTCTGCCTCTGGAGCATCAATTCCAGCCTTCTTGCCTGCATCAAAGCATTTAATCATCCACGCCATGTTACGCGCAAGATTTCTCATTGTCTGCATTCCCTCTTCATCCTGTGTAACTTCGCCCGGAACACGGCCATGAGCTATATTCCAGTATGTAGAGCCAGCTACTGGCATCTGTGATATTCCAAAGTACTTATTGAGTACATCAAAAGAAGCCGATGTTCCACCTCTTCTCGCAACTGCCACAGAAGCCCCCGGTTTATGTGCAAAATATCTGCTTCCACTGTAAAATGCCCTGTCAAGGAAAGACAGTATTCTTCCACTTGGATGAGCATAGTACACAGGTGTTCCGAATACAAATCCATCTGCTTCTTTCGCCTTACAGACAAATTCATTGACAGCATCATCTGTAAATACACAGCCCTGCTCGCTGCACTGTCCACAGCCGATACAGTCACGGACAGGCTTACCGCCTATCTGGAATATCTCATAGTCAATTCCTTCTTTTTCTAACTGCTTACCTATCTCAAGAAGCGCATTATATGTATTACCATTCTCCTTAGGACTTCCATTTAACATTAAAACCTTCATAAAGAACCTCCTTTATCCTTACAATACTCCGGCAAGTGTAACATATTTTTATCAGATTTTCAAATTCACAGGTTGACATATCTATTTTAACGTGTTAGATTTTATTGCATAAGTTAATAGTGCAAGAGGGAGTAATCGAAATGCATTGTCAACATACGCGGCAGTTTATAACTGTTTGGTGATGCATACCCCGGTGGTGATGAGACTTTATGCAGAAGAATATCTTTGATAGGTGTTTTTCTGCATAAAGTCTCTTTTTTATTCTCCTTTTTCCAGTTTAATGTCAATAATCTGGATTTACATACATTAAACAGCCGCACTAATTAATAATATATCAGGAAAGGATGATTACATTATGAAAGACTGGTACAGACTCACAGCTAAAGATACCCTTAACAGACTGGACACATCAGATAACGGACTTAACAACAATGAAGCAGCCGCCCGCCTGTCACAATACGGCGGTAATGTTTTAAAAGACGGCAAAAAAGACAGAGCACTTGTCGTTTTCTTCAAGCAGTTTGCAGACCTGATGGTAATAATTCTTATAATAGCCGCTGTCATATCCATGTTTACCAAAGATATTGAAAGCACCATAGTAATTATATCTGTGCTTATTCTCAATGCCCTGCTTGGAACCATACAGCATATGAAAGCTGCCAAATCTCTTGATGCACTGAAATCTCTCTCATCACCAGTAGCAAAAGTCATTCGCAATAACACAAAACAGGAAATAGATTCCCGTTATCTCGTTCCCGGTGATATCGTTATACTTGAGGCTGGAGATATCGTTTCTGCTGACGGAAGAATCCTTGAAAGCTATTCGCTCCATGTAAATGAAAGTGCCCTTACCGGCGAATCAACTAATGTGGACAAAGTAAATGATACTCTGGATGCCGTATGTCCTCTTGCCGACCGTGTCAACATGGTATATTCGGGCAGTCTGGTAACATATGGAAGGGCAAAGGTTGTTATAACTGATACGGGAATGAATACAGAAGTCGGTAAAATCGCTGAGCTTATGAACTCTGCCAGCTCAAGGAAGACGCCTCTTCAGATAAGCCTTGACCAGTTCAGCCAGAGACTCGCTGTGGGTATAATGATTATATGCTTTATCGTATTCGCACTGAGCCTGTACAGAGGCAATGCAGTTCTTGACGCACTATTATTTGCAGTTGCTCTCGCTGTTGCGGCAATTCCTGAAGCCCTTGGCTCTATAGTTACTATCGTTCAGGCTATGGGAACACAGAAAATGGCTAAAGAGATGGCTATAATCAAGGATTTATCTGCTGTTGAGTCACTCGGCTGTGTATCAGTAATATGCTCTGATAAAACTGGAACTCTGACCCAGAACAAGATGACAGTTCAGGACATATTCATAGATTGGAAGGTTATCAGGCCATCACAGCTTGATATATCACGCCAGCTCCACAGATACCTTATATACAACGCTGTTCTTACCAATGACTCTTCTATTGTTGATGGTAAAGGTATCGGTGACCCGACAGAATACGCACTTCTTGAAATGTACCACGATATAGCAGATATTAATAACGGATGTGAACTGTCTATAACAGAAGATACCATGCGCAATATTCTTGTCCGCAAAGAGGAACTTCCATTTGACTCAGACCGCAAGCTTATGAGTACAAAACATATAATTCATGGTGTTCCAACTATATTCACCAAAGGAGCTCCTGACGTGCTTCTTGAGAGATGTACCTCTGTAATGCTTGATGACAGGATTTATCCAATGTCCGAAAAATTCAAAAATCAGATTTTAGCCCAGAACACAGCATTTTCAGAAAAAGGGCTTCGTGTTCTTGCATTTGCATACAAAGAATCAGATGAGGAGCTTACAACAGAGAGCGAATATGGATATACATTTATCGGACTAATCTCCGAGATGGACCCTCCAAGAGAAGAATCCATACAGGCTGTCGCAGATGCCAAAAGAGCTGGCATAAGAACCATAATGATAACAGGCGACCACAAGGTAACTGCCGTGTCTATCGCTAAAAGCATCGGTATATGGAATGACGGTGACATAGCACTGACCGGACAGGAGCTTGACCGCATGAGCGATGACGAATTAGATAACGATATCGAGAAAATATCTGTATATGCCAGAGTATCGCCTGAGAACAAAATCCGTATTGTTGATGCATGGCAGCGCAAAGGCAGAATTGTTGCCATGACCGGTGACGGTGTGAATGATGCACCCGCTTTGAAAAAATCAGACATTGGCGTTGCAATGGGTATTACTGGAACAGAAGTCTCCAAAGATGCAGCATCCATGATATTAGCAGACGATAATTTTGCCACTATTGTCAAAGCTGTCGCCAACGGAAGAACTGTATATAATAATATAAAGAATGCTATCCTATACCTCCTTTCAGGTAACTTTGCAGCTATACTAGCAGTTATATATTCATCACTTATGGCTCTCCCTGTTCCATTTCAGGCAGTACAGCTGCTTTTTATTAATCTTGTGACAGACTCTCTGCCAGCATTAGCTATTGGAATGGAACCGGGGCGTAAAGACGTTTTATTACAGAAGCCACGTAATCCAAAGAAAGGAATTATGGATAAAACATTTATAACACTCATGATAAGTCAGGGATTGTTAATTGCGATATGTGTAACTATAGCATTTATAACCGGACTCAAAGCAAGCCCTGCGGCAGCCTGTACTATGGCATTCTCAACACTCACTCTTGCAAGACTGCTTCATGGATTTAACTGCCGTAGTTCATACAGCCTCATAAAGCTGGGATTTAAAGATAACCTGTACAGCCTTGGTGCATTTATTATGGGGATAGTACTTGTAGCTGCTGTATTATTTGTTCCATTTATTCAAAAAATGTTTAGTGTCATTGCCCTTACGGCTTCCGATTATGTTATTATAGGAATTCTTGCACTGATTCCTACAATAATCATACAAAGTATTAAAATTATAAGAGAAAAATATTAAAAAATGTTGGCTCCTGCGGTTAATATAAACCATAGGAGCCGGATTTTTAATTATTTTTCTGTAAATATCTGCTAATAGTCTTTAAAACTTTCTTTGTATCAAGAGGCTTTGCCAGATGAGCATTCATTCCCGCTTCCTTCACAGCTTCTATATCTTCCGCAAATGCATTTGCAGTCATTGCGATAATCGGTATAGTCTTAGCATCTTCTCTGTCCATTGCCCGGATTGTAAGAGCTGCTTCTATTCCACCCATGACAGGCATCATCAAATCCATAAGAATAATATCATATGTTCCCGGTGGATTATTAGTAAACGCATCAACTGCCTGCTTGCCATCAGTTACCTCTGTAACATGTGCTCCCGCATCCGTTAACAAATAGCTTGCTATCTCCATGTTAAGTTCATTATCTTCAACCATAAGGATTTTAGCACCATTGATATCCATAGACTCGTTATCGTCTTCATTATCATTATCGTCATCTATATGTGCAATCTTGAACGGTATACATACTGTAAACTTAGTCCCAACACCAAGTTCACTCTCGACCTCTATTGTACCATTCATCTTGTCCACAAGTCCCTTAACAATAGACATTCCAAGCCCTGTTCCCTGATACACACTTCTGGCATCAAATCTTTCCTGTACAAATGGCTCATACAAATGCTCCATGAATTCCTTGCTCATGCCAATACCTGTATCCTCAATTACACATCTGTACATTACATTATCTTTATCTCTATTAACAACTACAGCCTCACATTTAACAGCCCCACCCGGCTTATTATATTTGATTGCATTATCTAATATATTAAGGAAAATCTGTCTTACATGCAGTTCACTTCCATATACCCACGGAACAACCATATCCTCACTGCAGTCTCTGTGGACAAGCGATATCCCAGCTTCTGTCGCCCTTGTACCTGATATAGTAAGCACATCTTCTGCGAGATTGACTATATTAAATGGTTCATTAGCAATAACTGCATTACCATCTCCAAGCTTACTTAACTCTAAAATATCGTTAATAAGTCCAAGAAGATGATTAGCTGCAACCTTTGCTTTAACCCTGTTTTCTTCTATCAGCTCAATATTATCCTTATGTCTTTCACTCATTTCTATTAAGCCAATAATGCCATTAAGCGGTGTCCTTATGTCATGTGACATCTGAGACAGAAATGCCGTTTTAGCCATATTTGCCTTCTTTGCCTCCGTAAGAGCATCCTCCAGCTTCTCCCTTACAGCAAATTCCTTTTCTTTCTCTTTTGCAATGCCCTGGATACCTATAACTACATTGGTCACATTACCAAGTGAATCTTTCTTTTCTGGAACTATTACCATTCTGCACCAATCGATATATTTGCCTTTAAACTCTTCACTGATTTCTTCTTTATCAGAAAGTTCACTGGCAATATTGTCTAATTTTAAGAATTCTGACATATCTTCTCTAAATGGTGGTTCAACATAATCATTAATTACTATATTAAAAGCTTCTGTTGCAATCCCTTTTGAATTCTTACAGATTGGAACAGCAAATGCTGGTTCTCTTATAGCATATATCTTATTATTTTCTATATCAGCTTCCCATGCAATAAAATATATACTGCTGAAAGCATCTATCTTATCAAGTCTTGATTGTGCAATATTCTTCTGTTTCTGGATTTCCAGATATGCTGATGTCACATCCTGATGATATCCTCTTAATCTCACGCCATCTTTATAAGACTTATCAAGAGTTCCCCCACATCTAACATATATTCTTCCCCTTGTTGGGTGAACACACGCATATGTATTCTCTGATTTGCCATTCTTAATCATCTCATTAACGCTGTCATTAACTGATTCTCTAGCCTCATCAACAACACTATCATTCCACACCCTGTACTGTTCTTCTGGTGTAAGATTGTGAGACATTCCCATGATATCAAGAAATGTATCATCCATGTAGAATCTTGGTTCTTTGCCCTCATCCATCTCAATAACCCACAAACCCATTCCAGCAGCCTTGCAGATATCGAGAGATTTCCATTCCACTTCTTTCATATTATTACCTGATTTATTATTACCCATATGTACTTCCCCATATAATCTTGTTATAAGCCACTACTTTAACCTTATCACAAACTGGATTATTATTCAATTTAAATCAACAACACTATATGAAAATATGGCAATAAAAAAGGCAGACATTGATTATTATCTCAACATCCACCTTACAAAATCCCGCATTTAAATAATATTACTTTTTGAAATGTGCAATCTTTAACTTAGATATAAGTTCCTTTAATGCCTCTGCCTGACTGCTCATCTGCTGGCTCGCTGCAGCACATTCCTCTGATGTTGCAGAATTAGTCTGAACAACATCATTAATCTGCTCAACACCTTCATCAACCTGCTTAATTGCCTCTGTCTGGGCATCAAGCGCTTCTGCTATATCATTAACCTCACCTACAATCGCCTTAGAGTTCTCAACAACCCCGCCAAGCTGTATAGCAGTATCGTTAGCTATAACCATACCATTCTCAACAGCTTTAACTGATGATTCAATAAGTGATGCTGATTCTCTTGCCGCATCAGCACTCTGTGCAGCAAGTACTGCTACCTGGTCTGCAACAACTGCAAATCCCTTACCTGCATCACCGGCTCTTGCAGCCTCAATAGATGCATTAAGTGCAAGAAGATTTGTCTGAGAGGCAATATCATTAATAGTCTCAATAATCTTGCTGATTTCGTTAGATGAACGGTTAATCTCTTTCATTGAATCAACCATCTCTGTCATCTTGCCATTGCTGCTGTCAAGCTGCGTACCAAGTTCTCCAACCTTGCCACTTACATCTTTTGCACTCTGTGAGTTCTGTGAAACTCTCTCGTATACGCTTGTAAGAGATGCTGTAAGTTCCTGAATAGCCGCTGCCTGGTTAGTTGCACCTTCCGCAAGTTCTGTAGAACTCTCTGCGACCTGATCTGAACCCTCCGATACCTGGTCTGCAACCTTCTGAAGATTCTTAACCATATCAGCCATACTTCTTTCAAATGCCATGAATGAATCAAGTATCTCTTCAAAGTCGCCCTTCCACTCTACTTCTGGCTGAACATCAAAATTACCAGTTGAAAATTGCTTCATGGCTCTTGAAATATCACTTACATATGAATTTAATGTTCTTATTGATGAACGCAGACTATGTGCAAGGAACCCAAGCTCATCATCTGAATGATATGTAAGCTCTGTATGGAGATTACCCTCTGCAAGATCATCCGCAACTTTCTCAATATCTTTAATAGGTGCTATGATAAGTCCTGTAATAGTGTTACCAACTCTTCTTGATATAACAACTGCAAGGATTATAAAAATGATAATCACTGCAGCACCTGATATTGCCACTACATTACATAACATAACTGCACTGCTGGTTTCTTTATTAGTAACATCATCCATCTTATCAGCAATAGACATAAGATTGTTAAGAGCTGGTGTACAGACATTATGTATCTTGTTCTTGGCACCACCAATATCACCCTTTTCAATCTGGTTGATAATATCATATCCAACTGTTGCCCACTCATTAAGAGCCTTTACATACTCATTATATAATGACTCATCTATGATATTAGTACTTTTAATTATATCAATCTGTTCCTGTGAATCTTTAAGCTCTGTTTCAAAGTTTTTCTTATATGTGCTATATGTCGTCTTATCATCATTAAGAGCCATCTCTCTGATATTACGTGCGGCATTATCTATATTAATAATACTTTCCTTTACAGCAGTATCAGTTTTCTGTGCCCCTCTGACATAATCATTAAATCTTAAATCAAGCATACCAAGACAGATAATTGCCACAAAACCTGTTACAATCATATTCTTGATAACCATAGCATAGCCATGCCTGATTCTATCATTGAGTTTCATTTTCTTTAATTTTTCTGTCATTTAATTGTGCCTCCTTGCTTTCATCCAAAGCTTAAATCAATTAGTACTTTTTTCCTACATTAGTGCACTAATTTACCACAATAAAATAGTAATGTCAACCAATAATAATTAAATTAATAAAATAAAACAACTATCCGTTATACACGAACAGTTGTTACAAATGATAATATATTTATTTCTTTTTGACATATACAATTTTGTGGATTTTATCCTCTGCATCTTCGGTCTTTAATGCAAACCGGCTGCTATTTTTCTTGATAAGATCAGAGAAATTCCTATAGCCGTATATTCTCGCATCAAAACCAGGACATCTCTTAGACATATGGATTCCTACACTTGCAAGATTCTGCCAGTCATCTTCAAGATAATCTGACATCTCAGATAAAACCTCATCAAGCGTCGGCACACTGATAGGTGAGGCTTCCTTAATTATCTCTTCCTCTTCCATAGCCTCAGCATCATCTGATATAACCAAATCTATATCTGAGATATGTTGTACAGAATCATCTTCTTTAACTTCGTTATATATAAGATCAAGCAGTCTGAATTCATCACATGCTTTAACAAGTGATTCGTTAGTTTTCTGTTCACCCATGCCAATTACAGTTATACCTGCTTCTTTAAAGCGGTAAACAAGCTTAGTAAAATCACTATCACTGCTCACAAGGCACAATGTATCAATCTGCCCTGAATGAAGTATATCCATAGCATCAATGGTCAGCGCCTGGTCAGCAATACTCTTGCCATTGGCATAACTTATCTGGAGCATAGGTGTAATTCCCTGACCCGGCATCACACCATACCACGACTTAACAGTTGGAGAACTTATCGAACCATACAATCTTGATATCTTGATTCTTCCTATATGCTCCGCTTCTTTCTTAATATACTCCGCATATTTAGGTGATATATTATCTCCATCAATCAGGATTGCAATTTTAGCCTCCATACTGCCCCTCCGTCTTATATTTATTTAATTATACCATGTATATCACTATCATGCACGAACTATTTTTATATCATCCTCTTTTTATATTATTCCTAATGTATCAGACCTATAGCTCCACACAAAAGCACAATTGCGCCCAGAACAATTCTGTAGTATCCAAACACCTGAAAATCATGTTTTTTAACATAATTAATAAGGAATTTAAGAATAAATATAGATACAACGAATGAAACCACTGAACCTACAAGCAATACAACAAGTTCTATTCCTGTGAATGCGAAGCCATACTTTACAAGCTTTAAAAGGCTTGCCCCAAACATTACAGGAATCGCAAGAAAGAATGTATATTCAGCAGCTATGCTTCTTGATACACCAATCAGAAGTGCACCTACAATTGTGGCACCTGATCTTGAAGTACCTGGGAAAATTGCTGCTATAACCTGAAATAATCCGATTATAATTGCTGTATTAAATGTAATCTCTGATAATGAGTTAATCTTAAAGCTCTTACCCTTGTTAGCGCGCTCTATAACTATGAAAGCTACACCAAATACAATAAGTGCAATGGCAACACATGTTGGGTTGTAGAATAACGCATTGAATAAATCATCAAATAAAATTCCTATAATTGCTGCCGGAACGCATGACACCAATATCTTAAACCAGAGCATCCATATATCTTTCTTAAAAAATGCACCAATTCCTTTCTTTCCTGCACGCGATTTCTTAGTAAATGCAAATGGCCATATCTGGCTCCAGTACAAAACTACTACTGCAAGGATTGCTCCAAGCTGGATAACAACATCAAACACATTAAAGAAATTCTCGCTTGTTCCCTTGAACGGAATCAACTGCTCAACAAGTATCAGATGACCTGTACTGCTTATTGGAAGCCACTCTGTAATTCCCTCTACAATACCATAGATTATCGCTTTAATAATATCTGCCACGATAACTCCTCCTTATTATTGTTATAATTTTAAACTCGTATAAGTATATCAGATACTCGTGTATATTAGAAATACTTTTTATCATACCAGCCAATATTTACACCATTTTTACAAGCCATTTACTTTGATTACATCATCCGGCACTTCAAAATGCTGGTAATCCTTGGCACTCTCCCAGTCTCCGCCCCATTCAAAGCCGTGTTCTGTAAACAGCTTATAGCATAGGTCATTATGGTCTATCTTGCATCTGAAATCCTTGTTTCTGTCCGTGTACTCCACAGCCGTAGCAGGTTCTACACTAAGGCTGCCATTAACCATCTTGACATATGGATTGTAGAGTGTGTTAATATCAACTGCAAGCCCTTTGCCATGCTTAGACACTGTTGTAGTATACGATATAAATCTGAAATTGAATGACGAAGAATTATTGTCTCTCATAGACATCTCATCACTTGCATCATACTCATCTATAAGTCTGATTTTTTCAATCGGATAATCTGCCTTATATAGCTCCTTCAATATTTCAAGAACATCCTCTGCGATAAACTGGTTTACAACCATCTCGCCCTCTTTTGTCTCTCCATCCAAATCCTTATGAAGCACATGTATATATCTTAAATCTTTTCTTGGAACTGTGCAGTTATCCTTGTATGATTTTCCCTGCATCTTCGCAAACAGCTCATCCGTAATCTCCGTTATATAGAACTGGCTGTCTTCCTTATTAGATTTATCCACTGCATCCGCCTCAATCACATTGCCAACATTAGCCGCTGAACCAATATCTGCCGCAGTTCCTGTTGCGGCTGTGGCATAAGTGTTAGCGGCTATATTATTGCCTGCTATACTTGTCACCTCATCTCCCATGTTACCTGATGCATTCTCATTAACTTTTATTGAATTTTCTGTCATACTTGCTAATTCACTCCCATTGCCTTCTGATTTCGCATTAATATCACTGCTTTTTCCTCTTCCACATCCATATAACGCCATAGCAGCCAGCAAAATGCTGCCGGCTGCCATCACATAACCTCTCTTATTCATAACATTACTTTCCTGTACTAACCATATATATAATCCTGTTTATCTTTTTTAATCCATATAACAAATGTCTTTGTATTCCTGTTATCTGGCTTGGATACGAACTTTAAATCCCAGCCATGCATATTGATTACCTTCTTTGCAATAGATAACCCAAGTCCGCTGCCACCGCTTCTTCTTGACGAATCACCTTTTGCAAATGGTTCAAATATATGCACACTGATATCATCAGGAATTACATTGCCATCATCAGCTATGATAATCCTGACACCTGCTGCCTCCTCTTCCATTGACAACTCTATCGTTGTACCCTTAGGGTTATGGCGTATTGCATTGTTGAGCAGGTTAGTCACAACTCTTGAAAATTGTATCGAATCAGCATTGATATAATATGGCTCTTCTGGTATCGATACTTCAAAATTCATTCCTGCATCTTCAACATCAGAGTAGACAAGTGCCGCATTTTCTCTTAAAAGTTCACACAAATCCAGCTCAGTTTTATCAAGCCTGAATCCTTCACTGTCAAGCTTTACATATTCAAATAACAGATTGATAAGTTCATTCATGCGGACAGTTTTATTCTGGATTGCATTAAGATATTCCTGCCTTTTTGCTTCGTCTGTCACCATTCCGTCAGCAAGTGCCTTGGCATATCCATTAACCGTTGTCATAGGAGTACGCAGGTCATGTGCAATATCGGACAGCATAAGATTTCTCTTCCTGTCAAAATCTCTCTGTTGCTGCTCTCTTTCCTCCTGAATGGCTCCGAATTCCCCGATTGTAATCTTTGCAAAGCGGAAAGCTCCTAATATATATGGAACTGCTACAATAATAATAAGGACAAAAACTGTTAAAAATAATAGTACTGCTTTAGCTCTGCCAAGTGTATATATTGAAGTTGTCTCATCAATAGATGCCATAATCTGGGACAAGCCGCTCTGAATCTCTTCAAGACCCCCATGTATAATCCCATTTATTGGAAACGGAAATACTGACCCAATTGCTCCAAGACACAAAAGTACCATCATAACAATCAGAAATAATACCACTTCAGACCCTGCTATCCTTATATTACCATAATCAGGGAAGAAATAACCAAATAGCAGAGGCATAACATATAAATTGATGACAAATGTAATAAAATATTCTGCCACACCGACAACAAGCAGTATTTCAATAAATTTTCTGATAAGAAACCATTTCAAATCATCATGCTTTTTCATCTATTTCTCCAAACGATACCCTAATCCACGGATTGTCCTGATGTATTCTGATGCATCATCTGAGAGCTTGGAACGCAGCTTACTTATGCACACCATAATATTATTATCTGCAACTATATAATCCTCACCCCAGCCGCACTCATATATCTGCTGTTTGGTAAAAACCTTTCCCGGATGTGTCATTAACATCTCCATAATCTTATATTCAACTGATGTAAGTTCAATCTGCTTACCGCCTTTAATTAATGTACACGAATCCTCATCCAGTGTAAGATCACGTACTTTAAGCTGTCTGCCTGCTGGTTCCCCAGCCTCTGCACTGCTGTTGTTAACACCATCCACACCAGCTCCTAATGCATAAAATCTTCTTATATTAGAATTGACTCTGGCAACTGCCTCAAGCGGATTAAATGGCTTGGAAAGGTAATCATCTGCTCCCATGTTAAGTCCAAGAATCTTCTCCGAATCTGCATCCTTTGCCGAAAGAATTATAACCGGGATATTACTTTGCTTGCGAATCTGTGCAAGGCATGTATATCCATCCACTTCCGGCATCATGATGTCTAGTATACACAGGTCAGGTTTATCAGACTGCATCTTGTCCATCGCTTCCCGCCCATCTGCTGCTTCAATCACGATATATTTTTCATTTTCCAAATAGAGCCGGAGAAGCTCTCTTATCTCCGGCTCATCATCTGCAATCAGAATCTTATAGCTCATAACAGCTCCTACATATTATCTGTATTTTCTATAACTATACTATCTGATGCATTATTTGTAAATTCATTTCCTCTGCCATATGCAAGTGTATCATAGAGTGCTGCATGTGTAGAATCAATATATGGTGCAACATAGAATACCTCAAGTATTCCACATGTCAGCGCAGAGAGAATATGCCATCCTATAAATGATAAATCAAGAACAAATGCTTTCCACTTGTTACCTGCCATCATCTGCTTACTTGCCGCAAGTGCTTCATTCTTACTCATCTGAGGATTCTCAGCAAGAAGGTATGGAACCATCATATATTCATATGACTTGACAATACCCGGGATGATAAAAAGCAATGTCCATAACACTACATATAAGTCCTTAAAAAACATTACTTTAACCATATTCATGTAATTAGTATCAAATGCGTATCCAACATTTCCCACCTGTGACTTCTCATGAAGATTACGCACATAGAATCTCTTACAGCCAATTTCAAGTGGATTACATACAAATATATCTATAACACATGCTATAGCCATGACTACAACAAATACCGCTATAAATACCGCTACAAATATAATTATTGCCGCTGCTGTCGAAAAATAACTATCATCAGCGTTATCAATCACACCATTAATCATAATATCCTCATAATCATAATCTGAGCTGCTGCTTATATCATTACCAGATATACTTGATGTAATCGATGAACTGATTGAACCTGAACTGCCACCAGCTCCTCCTGCTATAAGTACAAGTATAAGACTTACAAGAACGCACTTCCAATAATTTAACTTAAATGTATTCTTAGCTCTCTGTTTTAAATCTGCTCTTGACCACATATATAATTCCTCCTTAATTCAATGGGTTTGTTATTTGATGGTGTTATAATAACACGCATTCCTTACCATGGAATTGGGAGAACCTTAACAAAACCTTAAAATACTGATTTATATATTTCGAGTACTTGTTCCTCTGTGAGAGGGATGTAGTTATTTTTTAGGAGACGCTGCTGGGTTTTGATTACGTCGCTGGCGAATACTGGGAGGTCACTTTCTTTGACACCGAAATTTTTAAGAGGCTCGCTCTTTAGGACTTCGTCCATTAAAGAATATAGAACTTCAAGTGATTCTTCTGCGTGGCAGCCGAGGGTTTCGGCTATTACGGCTTCAAGATCGTTGATTCTGCCTGTTGGCTGAAGTTCTTTGTATTTCTTCATAACTGGAGCAAACATTAACTGGTTGGACTGTCCATGTGGGATGTGGTATACGGAACCTAATGGATATGCACATGCGTGGACTGCTGCACAGCCGGCATATCCGAAACCAAGTCCTGCCCAGTTAGAGGCTTTCAGGAAATCGGCTGCATATTCTTTCCATGCATCACCGCCGCCATTATCTACAGATTTCTTCCAGCATGAGATAATTGTCTTTAATGCTTCTGTTGAGAAAATTCTTGATATACTGCATCCGTTAGGACTTAAAAATGACTCAACACTGTGTACCATCGCATCAATTGATGATGTTGCGAATATCTTGTATGGTAGTGAATCAAGCATATTAGTTATCATAACAGCTTTATCTGGAAGCATTGCCTCTGATGCAAGTCCCATCTTGACGCCCTTGCTGACACGGTTGATTACAGATATGCTTGTAACCTCGCTTCCTGTTCCACATGTCGTTGGAATTATGATAAGAGGGTGCTTTTTTGTAAGACTGGCGACATTATCATACAGGTCATCTACCTTATCTTCTGCTCCTGCAACGGCAACAACCTTGGCAATATCAATAACTGTTCCACCACCGATGGCTATAATTCTTCCATATTTCCTATCTCTGCACGCATCAAGAATTGCATCGACATCGCCATCTGTAGGCTCGCCCTTGCTGTATTTTTCCCTGAATAATGTCTGCACGCCTGTGTTAAGCGGTGCAATATAATCGTTGTATGTATGCTCACCACAGAGCACTAAATCATCTGCTCCTAACTGTGCCTCTGCCACAAACTGTTCAAATGTATTATATTCCTCAATCTCTGTCTTAATCGAAAAACCTTTCATTGTATATTAAGCCTCCTTCTTGACTTCCTCATCACTAATAGCATATTTGCGCTCTACAAGGTCTATAATGAAATCTGCTGTCTGTCTCCATCCAAGTAAACTGCTGTTAAGCAGAATATCTCTTGTATGTCTGTCACCACGCTTCTTACCTGTGATGTATTCATGTCTTGCGTGCTGTGCTTTCTCAACAGACTCCCATTCCTCTCTTGCCTTGCGCTCATTAATTCCCTTTTCCTTCATAACAGCAGCTATCTCATCCTCTTCTGGTGCGTATATGAATACATTTAAGACATCATTTCTGTCTTTAAGGATATAGTCACTGCTTCGACCGACAATAACACAAGATGACTTCTCAGCGAAATCATGAATTGCCTGGAACTGTGCATCAATTACTCGGTTTGAAAGGTTGGCGTAACGGACACCATAAGATGTATCAAATCCATATCTTACACCAATCTTGGTATCAGCTTCCTCAACAAGCCCCTTATCAACACCAATCTGCTCTACAACCTTATCAACAAGGTCTCTGTTATAATACTCTATTCCAAAATAGTCAGCAACCATCTTGGCAATCTCTGGTCCACCGCTTCCGTACTCACAGCCAACTGTGACAACAAAATGCTTGCCCTCGTATTTCTTATTAATTGCCGCAATCTTAGGATTAACTTCCTCTGTCTTAGATTCATCTGTGATAATGAATATATCACGTCCGAACTCTGCACCATATTTTCTCTTAGAATAGAAGTAGAAGAACACTCCCAATGCAAGCCATGTTCCTACAACTACCCATTCCTGCCATATAAGTGCTGCTGAAAATGATGCTGGAACAATATATAAAAGTGTCATAAATCCAGCCATGACTACTGCCATAACTCCTACGAACTTGCCTGCCTTTACCTTGTATGGGCGCTCCATATCCGGCTTTTTCTTTCTCAATATACAGAATGATATTGATACGAACATATAAGCAATAACACATCCAAATGAAGCCGCATCAACAAGCCATACAAGAACGCCTCTTCCGAAAAATGGAGCTATACAGCATGCAATACCACAAAGGATAATTGCTGCCTCTGGTGTCTTGTTCTTTCCAAGCTTACCAAATACCTTAGGTATCATAAGAGATTCACCCATTGAATATAAAGCTCTGCTCCCACCCATAAGGAATGAATTCCATGATGTGATAATTCCGCATAAACCGCCGATTATAAGGATTTTGCCCATCATTGGTGAACGGAAAGCTATCTCAATAGCCTTGGCTGATACAAGTCCGTTCTGTGATGACATTTCCTGTGCAATTGCACTCTGTGGCATAATGTAGCAGACCGCAAATATTATGAGAAGATACCATGCAACAGCAAGGAATATGGATAACAGCATGATTTTACCAATCTTTTTATAAGGTACATTAATCTCTTCTGCCGCCTGTGGTATAACATCAAATCCTATGAATAAGAATGGTGTCATGCAGGCAACCTTGAACACGCTTCCGAGTGTGCTTCCTGTTGAAGACTCCCACATCTGTCCTGTTATATTAGAGCCATCTCCGTTAACCGCAGAACCAACTACAAGAAGTATTCCTGCAATTGCAATAATTGCTGTAAGTATTGTCTGTAACATGGCTGCTGTCTTAGCACCTTTGATATTGATAATCGTGATAAGAATTGCAACACCGACACCTAATATAATAGTTGTAAGATATATGTCTTTGCCTGCTATTGAATACAGGTAAACCTGATTAAAATCAGGAAACAGATATGTAATTACTGTAGGAAGTGCTGTCGCCTCAAATGCTGATGTAGCAACATATCCTAATATAATCATCCATGTACATATAAATGAGCCTGTAGGTCCCATTGCCCTGTAGCTGAACACATGCTCACCACCACACTGAGGCATTGCAGATGTAAGCTCTGCATATGTAAGGCCTACAAAGAATACCATCAATCCACCTATAAGCATCGCAATAATTGAACCCATAAAACCGGCTGTTGTAATCCAGTCGCCTGAGTTAATAACCCAGCCCCAGCCAATCATTGCGCCAAATGCGATAACGAGTATGTCCCACGCACCCATTACCTTATCAAACTTTGACTTCTGTTCCATAGCTATCTCCTCCAATTATAGTTATTTTAAAGAATGTCAGGATAGACGGGACTATCCCCCGTCTGCCCTGACACCTTTGTCTTTAATATATATTTATCTAAGCTTCAAGAGCTTCCTTAATAGCCTCCTCGAATATCTCAAGACCTCTCTCCATCTGCTCATCTGTCATTGTAAGTGGAGCTAAGAAACGGATTGTATTGCTTGCTGTACCACAGCTCTCAAGAAGAAGACCCTTCTGCATAGCATTTTTAATAATGTTGGCAACAAGCTTAGTTGCTGGCTCCTTAGTCTCTGGGTCTGTTACGAACTCTATACCAATCATGGCACCAAGACCTCTTATATCGCCAATAACTGGATACTTCTTCTGAAGTTCCTTATATCTTGCTGTGACAACCTCACCGATATGTCTTGCCTTAGCTGCGTAATCATCTCTTTGCATTACATCCATAACTGCTAATGCTGATGCACAAGCAAGTGGGTTACCACAGAATGTACCACCGATTGTTCCTGCTGGAGCTGCATCCATAACCTCTGCTCTTGCTGTGATTGCTGATATTGGAAGACCACCACCAAGAGACTTGGCTGTTGTGATGATATCAGGAGCTGCACCTGCCTCTTTCCAGTACTCAGAAGCATAATACTTACCAGTTCTGCAGTTACCACACTGAACCTCATCTGCTATCATAAGGATTCCATTGTCATCACAGATTTTACGAACTGCCTTAACCCATTCAATTGGTGCTGGAATGAATCCGCCCTCGCCCTGAAGTGGCTCTAAAATCATACAAGCAATCTCGCTTGCTGGAGCACCTTCATCAAATATTCTGTTTAACTCATCAATATAGTACTGAATTGCCTCAGCCTCTGTATATCCCTTAGGTGCCCTGTAAAGGTATGGATAAGGAGCACGGTAAATTCCTGCTGGGAATGGTCCCATGCCGACTGCATATATCTTCTTGGCTGTAAGTGCCATTGTAAGATTAGTTCTTCCGTGGAATGCACCTGTGAAACAGATAACACCATTTCTCTTAGTGTAAGCCTTCGCAATCTTGATTGCGTTCTCATCACACTCTGCACCTGAGTTAGCGAAATATGTCTTCTTAACATCACCCTTACATGGAATAATCTTGTTTAATCTCTCTGCAAGTGTTACATAACCATCATGTACATATACATTGAAGATTGTGTGGAAATATTTCTCAGCCTGTTCCTTAACTGCCTCTATAACCTCTGGATTAGAATAACCTATGTTAAGAACACCTACACCGCCGACCCAGTCAAGAATCTTGTTGCCATCAAGGTCTTCAAACATTGCGCCTGCGCCCTGCTTGATACATATTGGATATGTCTTGCCACATAATGCCTGTGGAATTGCTGCATCTCTTCTGTCAAGAAGTGCTTTTGACTTTGGTCCTGGAACCTGCTCTGTTATAATCTCTGGTAATGCATTTGCTAAATCCTTTGTTGTCATAAATTTGTCCTCCTTAAATTACAAAAAGGCGCCGAATAAAGTATTGCAACATACTTAATTCGACGCCTTTGTCTTTGCTTTATTTGATTGTGCCTAAATTATAACAGTCCAATTTTATATTACAATGTACACGATATACTAAATCTTTCGTGCATCATGCACAAATCTATATTTCACGGCGCATTTTATGGTAATTTCTTATCATAAATGCAAGTTTTAAAGTCAGGCAGCTTTCTATATCATCAAACTCCCTGCCTAATATTTCCTGAATCTTGTTCAGACGGTAATTCAGGGTGTTGCGGTGGATATACATTGATTCAGCTGTATATTTTACATTGCAGTTGTGGTTGAGATAATTCTCAAGCGTCTCGCACAGATTGCCATCATTGACCTCATCTGCGTGAATAAGCTTTCCTATATTTTTCTCAACAAATTCATCTAAGAATTTATCATCTGTAATCTTTGATATTAATGTATACAAGCCCTGGTCTTTGTAAAAATATATGTGTTCATCCGCTTTGGATATATCAGCGACTTTGATTGCGGCAGATGCTTCATTACGGCTGAGCTTCACGTCCTCAAGATAACCTGTGCTGTTACCAACTCCTACATAAAGATTAGTGTGATACTCACGTCCCGCAATATCTACTATGTTGCCAAGAACCTCTTTTAACTGTTCATCACTTATCCTGCCAGATGGAACTAGCGCAAGAACTGTACCAGTCTGTAGCTGCACAAGAATATTCTCAGACAAATGATATGAAAATTCTGTACTGATGATTCTGCTTATCGACTGACCGACTGTAAGTGAATCATCACGATGCATTCCACCATCTGTCCTGCCAGTCTCATATCCGCCTTCATCATAATTATTCTTATCTTTGTAGTAGGCAAATTCTATAACACGGAATTCTCCTGACAAATCAACATTCAAAAATCTCGCCTGTGCAAATACATTTTCTCTGTTAAGATGCTCTGCATCCAGAATAGATGCAAACAACTGCTCTGCTGAATTCTTATTATTCTGCTCAAGGACAAGTCGCTGGCACATTATCTGGCTCAAATCCACAAGCGGGAATTTCTCTGGCAGCTCAAACAATGGAAGACTATGTTCATTGCAATATTCAACCATTTCATCCGATATCTGTCCTTCATTGATTCCCAGTGCGGCTATGTCATATTCCTGCATTTTGCTGATTAATTCTCTTAATCTTGTACTGTCATCTGTGAGGCTTCTGTTGGTAAGCACCACAAATTCGCTGCCATGTATATAATCCTCAACACGATACTCATTCTTAACGCACTGAAGGCAGTCGGCAAAATATATCCATCTTATCGGATGAAGCATGCCTTCTGCCCCAGCTTTCAAGTTCAATACGCCTTTTAATTCCGGCATCTTAACCATATCTTCGCAATTCATCTGTCCCTCACCTTTGCATCTATATCACAACCAATATGTCATAATAATCCGTTCAGTAATTTTTGTTATTTTATAATAGCATAGATGAGGATAGATGACTATATTCAATTATCACTGCGCAGATGTTATGTATATTCTTATATCTCCCCACTCTGGTTACACATTTATAAAAAATCTTATATTACATAATGTAAATAACATTTATTGCCGATAACAATAATGTATTTATACGATAAATCTGTTCCAAGGAGGGAACTATTATGTCAATATCTATCAGAACAACTTATAATAATGCCGGATATGATTCATCTTCTAATGTGTCATCTGATAGCAAAAGCAGACGAAGCATATACGCCAAAGATTTAACGCTTTCATATAATGATAACAATTATATAGATAACAAGCGTAAAAACGCAAGAAATCAGGCTATGAAGCTGATAAGTGATGCGTGGGGCAGGGATGACGGACTTGTTAAGAATATTCAGGATTTGAATGACGACAAAGCTAATCAGGTTGCGAAAAAACAGGAGCTTCTCGCACAGATGAAACGTATTGATGATACTAAAGAAGCTTTGCGCGAAGAGTACGGCGTACCTAAAGATTCTGATGAACAGAAGGATCTTGAACTTCTGGAAAAATACCAGAACAACAAGACTGGTGCTTCATATGACGACTTCACGGATGAAGAGATAGCACGTTTGAAAGAATTACAGAACCAGCCGCTCACTGAATACCAGAAAAAGGTTCTTGAGTTAAATGGTGTTAAGGACGGTCTTGATATTGAAGCCAAGAGAATTGATGAAAAACTTATGGGCATGACTATATCTATACTTATGGCAGAAACTGACCAGGTAAAATCGCAGGATATGTTAAAATCGCAGGATGCAGCAGACCAGGTACTTGAAGCTGCTGAAAAGGATATCATGCTTAAGCTTATTAACGATGGTAAGGAAGCTGTCGATGATAAGAAAGCCGAAGCCGAAGAGAAAGCTGACAAGGCTGAGGAAAAGAAAGAAGAATCCCAGACTGATGATGCCAAGACTAAGACTGAAAAGGACAATGAGAATATCATCAAGGGCGAGTCTGAAGCTGAACAAATTGAGAAGAATTACAAAATAAAATCCCAGTCTGTTGACAATGTTGCAGAAGTGCAGAAGCAGATTCAGCAGATAATGAAGGATAATAATCTTATCAATGAAGATATCAAAGGAATTGATATCGACCTCAACTTCTAATAATAGCTGCCGCATTAACATTTAAACTGTTAAAGCGGCAGCCGTTTCTTATCTTAGTATTATTAGTCTATTAGAGTTTTCCACCATATACTGGGAACACTCCACTCTCGCCGTAATCTTCAATATGCTTGAAGTTCTTTAATGTCTCCATATCTGTATCGCTAATCACAAAATCAACATCTGCATTAGTCTTCATATGCTCTGGATTAGCAGTCTTAGGAAGTGATATTGCACCAAGCTGTAATGTATATCTTATACATAACTGTGGAACTGTAACACCATATTTATCAGCTATAGCCTTAATCTCCGGCTGGTTGAGGATTACACCATGTGCAATTGGAGAATATGCCTCAATTGCTATGTCATTCTTCTGGCAGTACTCTACAAGCTCAACAGGTGTATTGCTGATATGAAGAAGTACCTGATTAACCATAGGCTTAACTGTTGCTGTCTCAAGAAGGCTCTCGATATCACTAATCCGGAAATTAGATATACCTATTGCCTTTAATTTGCCAGCCTTGTAAGCATCCTCAAGTGCTCTCCATGCTGCCCTGTTGCCCTCAACATATCTGTCATCACTCTGATTTACCTCAACCCAAGGCTGTGGAGAATGAATAATCATCATGTCAAGATAGTCAAGTCCCATCTTCTTTAATGTCTCGTCAATTCCTGCTGCCGCTTCCTCATAAGTCTTCTGCTCTGCTGCAACCTTAGATGTGACAAAAAGCTCTTCTCTTGGCACGCCGCATGTACGGATTCCCTCGCCGACACCTCTCTCGTTGCCATATGCCTGTGCTGTGTCAAAATGTCTGTAGCCAAGCTTAACCGCTTCCTTCACAGCATCAGCAACTTTATCATCATCAATAAACCATGTTCCAAGACCAAGCTGTGGAATCTTAACACCATTGTTTAATGTTATGCAATTGTTATACATCTTCAATTCCTCCATATAATAATCTTTTAGATAGGACAGATTAAAATGTCTGCCCTTTGATAATTGTAGTGTAATACATAAAGCTAACTTTAGGTCAAGGCATTTTACAATTTTATCTGAACCTTTTTTGCAAACATTATCATGGCTATACTTAACAGCATAAGTGTCAGTAAATACATAATTGGTGCTTCATCACCTGTTTTAGGTGAAGTCTGGTTTGCTGAATCACTTACATTTTGTGTATTATTATTATCATTTATGGAAGAGTTGATATTACTATTTATTACTGATGAATCTTTATCATCGTCATCTGCATGCTGATTATTATTTCCTGTAATAATGTTTCCTCCAATTGTTTTATCTTTAATGCTAAATTCTGCTGTTGCTTTCTTTTCTGCGCCTCTGATTGATGACACAATCGAAATAGTATGTTTTCCTGTTGCCAGACTTCGCATATAATCCGCAGTAAATGTAACAATTGTAGAGCCTTGTGTTACTGTGTAATTCTTTGCATCAACTATAGCACCATCTACTTCTACGTGAAGGAAAGTATCAATATCTGCATCACTTCTAAAACTCATAACTGTATTGCTGTCTTTTACCCATTCTTTATTGGCACCTTCTATAATAACGGGTTGTACAGTTTCAATTTTATATTCAATTGATGCAATTGCATCTGTTCCAGCACTAACCTGAGCGCGATACCTGCCAGATCTCTTTGGTGCTCCGCCAACCATATCTGCACCACTATTATCACTATCAGTCTTTGTATCTGTTCCACTAAGATAATATACAATCTTAGGCACAGGTACATTAAATTGTGTCCAGTCCGCTGAAGTCACAATCTTAGCTGCTTTGGCAGTTCCATCATTAAATGCATCAGATGCATTTAATGTTAAGGATAAGTCTGCATTTTGGGCATTACAATCTGCATCGTTAATTTCACTGCAGCTTGCTGTTATCTTATTGCTGTTGCTGCCAGTTCCAGCAACATATTTCCAGCTATGTATATGATTACCCTGACTAATCAGAAGTGTTTTAGCATAACCTCCGCCCCACTCTGTTGCAATATGATGTCCATTCATCCAGATTTTAGGAGTATCTGTAAGATTAGAAATAGATTCATACATATTTACTGAACTTTTTAAAACCATTGTATCGCCAACTTTAAAGCATGCATCCTGCTTTCCATAACTAGACGATACCATAATTGCTCCCCATCCTAATCCATCAGAAGATGCATAAAGATAGCCATCTGGACTATTTTCAATTGTTATGCTTCCATATCCAAATATTGCATGTCCACCATATTCTTCACTAGGCTGCTTTATACTCACTATCCTATTGTCTCCAACAAGTGTAATATGAATATTATCAACATAACTATATATTGCTGTATAATTCGATTGCACATTCAGATTAACGAAAGTCACATTAGAAAAACTATCATGAGGCGGATTATTAAACACTCCAAGATAAATACTATCTGATGTAGGTTCAGCTCCTGGCTCCATTGCAACCGTAATATTATCTGTTAAAATAGTAAGCGAAGTTACCAGGGAATAATCTATTCCTTTCCCATATGTATAATCTCTTCCTTCTATAATTTCTCCAGAATCTCTAGACAATGTAAAAGCTCCAACCTTAACAGAATTATCAGCTGCCTTTACATCTTTTAGCATACTGAACATAAAACCTGTCGTCATAATCAATCCAAACATTATCATAAATAAATATTTTTTCTTTTGCTTCATAGACATTTACCCCTTATTCTTTTTCGTTACTTTTCATAACATATATACTGTGTTACAATTACATCGTCATTATATATCGTACATCAATGTACGATGCAACATTTTTACATCAATATATCAGAAGAAAGTTGGATACTATTATGAAAGATTTATTTTCAATTGGTGACGCTGCTGATTATGCTGGAATAACACGAAAAATCATCTTAAATTATGAAGTGCATGGATTAATCAATCCCGATATTAAAGATAAGCCTTCTGGTAACAGATATTACACAATTGATACACTTACAAAGATACGTACAATCCGTTCCTTGCAAAATCTAGGTCTTTCACTCAACGAAATTAGTAACTATTTTAATGACTCCAACGATCTTATAGGTATGATTCGACGATTAGAAACACTGCGTGATGAACTGAATACTAATATCAAATCATTATATGAACGTATTAATCAGGAGACAGAAAATATCGAAGAAATTATTCTACCTTCGCAGACTGTGTTCTGTCGTAGTATGTACTCTGACAGCATCAAGGAAAAAACTGATTTTTTAAGAAATGTTGCATTGGAAGCATTTCACACATATGGTTCTACACGCTCTGGCCGCATTTATTTTACTGAATGTCCGTTAGACAATATAAATGATATGACTTTCTTTTCTGTTGTCCCATCTAAAAGCCATGGTGAACATATCATGAATCTTCCTTCTTATAAGGCGGTCTGCACCTACTATCATGGCGCCTATGAAGAATTATATACTGTTCATAAAACACTGCTTGACTATGCTAACCAGCACCAGCTTACACCTACTGGCATATTCCGTCACAGCTATTTAGAGGGGCCTCCTCAGCATAGCGAAAAGAGTAAATTTATTACACAGGTAGCGCTTCTTATAGATTAAGATGTGGCGCTGCCTGGGATTAAAACCGTTTATTCTTCCTGTAAATACTTTTCTATCAATTTCGGCTGTATCAACGGATATGTCCAGTTCTCAGGCAACTTGTCCATAAGAACAACTTCCTCTATTTCACTATGTAATTCTTTCGCAAATTCTGTTATCTCTGCGCAACAGAGCAACCCGAATGTTTCCTCACCAGTATCATTCACTCTGGTCTTACCTGTCACCGAATATACACATATTGGTTTTATCTCAAATTTGATAGCTCCTGTCTCTTCCTGCAACTCCCTTTTAGCTGTTTCAAGAATATCCTCACCAACTTCTCTATGTCCTCCCGGCACTTCGTATGTATCTCTTTCTTTATGTTTGCAAAATACCCACTTGCCGTTGCTCTGTGAGACAATCACTGCAAATTTCAACAGTGAATCTTCCACTGAATCATAAAATTTAACTTCAAGCATACTGCTTTCCCCCTTTCCTTAAATACTATCTGGCAGACAGTTCAAATACATATAAAGTGCATCTGTATTTTCTTCTAATAACTGCATTAACTTACCAGATGGATTAGCATAAACTTCATCATAGTCTGCTTCTCCAAAATTCTTTCGCACGGGAAACGCAAGTCTTTCCTGTTCCAAATCAAACTGTGCATCTATTCCTGTCTTATTTCCTCTGGCATCCAGCCTGACCCATCTATCCAAAGATTCAATGTACACAGCATTTAATGCATGTATACAATATCCTGATTCTGGAGTATCTCCTAACGTTAATCTCTGATAACATATACCAGCGGGAATACCATTTGCACGTAAAAGTGCAGCAAGAAGATTAGACTTCGCCCAACATATCCCTGCTCCTTGTTCTAATACTTCTGCAGCAGTTTTTGTTACACGCTTATCCTGTACATCCCATGAATGCTTTATTTCATCCCGAACAAATTCATAAGAAGCTTTAATTATCGAAATCTCATCTGTATAATTTGTCCTCAGCTCTTCTGCCTTTTTTCTGATACATTCATTGTTCCAATTTATGTATTTTGATTCCGATAAATATTCTTCTAATGAATCTTTTATAATTAATTCCTTCATCATTACCTTTCGATACTTAAATGCTAATTCTCCCCTAAAATAATTTTATTTTGCAAGTATTTCCCACTCTGTTTCCTTAAAGCCGATAAGCACATTATTTTCACTTATCACAATTGGTCGTTTAACCAGCATTCCATTTGTAGCAAGTAGTTTTAGCTGTTCTTCTTCGCTCATTAATGGAAGCTTGTTCTTTAACTGCATCTCTTTGTAAAGCAAACCGCTGGTATTAAAAAACTTCTTTATTGGAAGTCCACTCTGCTTATACCATGTCTGTAATTCGTCAAAACCAGGATTTTCTTCCACAATATTACGCTCAGTAAATTCTACATTATGCTCCTCCAGCCATTTCTTAGCTTTCTGGCATGTCGAACATCTTGGATAATATAAAAATAACATTTCAAGCGGCTGAATATATCAGCTAATATCGGATTTCTTCGCTTTGATGGAATTTTCAACAAATCTTTTCCCTCTAAAGATATTCCACTTACCATTCCCCCCGGTGCAAAATAATCTAGAATGGCGAACCGGAGATTCATCTGCCAGAAGTGCTCCTGCATTCGTCAGATTGCTTTTTTCATCAACCAGACCAAATGATTCATAATCTGTATCTTCAAATATATTTTCTGTTCTCTGTTTATACACCGATTTTAATTTCGTGAAAGACATATTGCTAAAATCATATCTCGATTTCAGGCTATCATAACTTTCACCACTTCCACGAAGTACCAACTCTCTTAACTGTGAAGGTGTTGCTGGAACACTTTCATTTCCAATACGCATAAACGCAATAAGTTGTCCATCTCCTTCAGCATCTGCAAGTCCAACCAATTCATCATCGACAATCACTAATCAATTTTGTTTAGAGATTATTTGTTGCCGTGTTCGCTTTTCTTTCAATTCTTTGATTTATCCATATTATCCTGCCTGTATGAGCTAATGTTATCAATTTGTTATCGGCATTGATAACACTCACTCCGTAGCTGTGGATAATAGCAATATATTCTGGTTCAAATTATAAGCGATTTTGCTTAGGAATGTAACACTATATTGTAAAATACAATAAGGATATAAATTATAAGGGTAACTGCCATAGAAATTTTGGCTATTAGAATTTCAGATCAAATCAGCTTTTTGCATTTTCCACACATTACAATTAACTTCATTCATCAAGTTTTGATTTTATTGTTTTCTCATATGTACGAAAGAAAGTCTACTGACCTCTGCCTGCATAATTCATCATGTTTGCTGTATTCCTGAAAGTTCCTTCCTTATTTTTCTAAATTTAGATGGGACTTTATCAGTTGGAATATTTTTCAAAATATCAACTGTTCCGGCACTTTCCGCAGTTTCATAATACCAGCATTTATATTCCAGTACATCCAATGTATGCTGCATAGAACGCATCTTTTCCTCTAATACCTGCTTTTGTTTTTTGAATAGTTCAAGACGTTCATGAATTGTGACATCGCCTTCAAGAGCTAATTCAATATAATTTTTTATATCTTTTATAGGCATTCCTGCTTTTTTCATACACTCAATAATTTTCAACCATTCATAATCCTGCTCTTTAAACATACGGATGCCACCAGAAGTACGTTCCACAAAAGGAAGCATTCCTTCTTTGTCATAATACCGCAAAGTTGAGGCAGGAACTCCTAATATTTTTGCCATCTCACCTACTGTATACATCATAAAATAAATTTCCTCCCCAATTTTCTTCTGAATTTTTTTCTGAAATTTCTTGACTTAAACTTAACTTTAAGTTATAGACTTGACACAAACTTACATAGACAGATTATCATTGTCTCATAAAAAAATCAACAGGAGGAATGAAAAATGAACAGACCTTATATTTTTTGCCATATGATGACATCCCTTGATGGAAAAATCATGGGAGACTACATGGAAACACCGGAAGGCGAAGCGGCCGGAAATGTATTTTACGACATTGCCTTTGGCAAAGATCCTTACTATCATCATCAGGGATGGCTGTCCGGACGCATCACAACAGATGATAATTTTACTTTTTATGAAAAACCGGCTCTGGATGAAAATGCTGCACCTGTACCAGAAGGTGATTTTATCAGGAAAGCCGACGTGCCAATGTATTATGTATCTGTTGATCCATCTGGTAAACTCGGTTGGAAAAGCAGTGTTCTTCATTATGTAGATACAACCGCTCATGTAATCGAAATCCTAACCGAAAAAGCCAGCAATTCCTATAAAGCTTTTCTTCGCAAACTTGGTATATCCTACATTATTGCCGGGCAAGAGGAGCTTGATTACTCACTGGCTATGGAAAAACTTTATGCTTTATTTGACATTCATACATTAATGCTTGGTGGCGGTGGAATCCTTAACTGGTCTTTTATCCAGGCTGGAATGTGTGATGAAATCAGTGTTGTCATTGCTGCATCCGCAGATGGGGCCTCTGACACACCTGCACTCTTCTCTACAAGAAACGGATTTGGTACAAATAAAGCAAAGGGATTTATTCTCGAAAATGCCGAAGTCAAAGACGGTGGAAGGTAAGCGCTAAATAAAATAGTATTATTGAAAAAATGCAATCTACGAGAACCCTCGCATGATTGCATTTTTTATCGAATATTTACTATGAGTTATTTGTCATAATCCGAATTTTTGCTATGACTTGTTCGCGTTAACTCGA
>JBNMKL010000023.1:0-44183 GCA_050874305.1 Lachnospira sp.
AACTCTCATAAAAAGTGTTTGTCTGGTTAGTTTTGAACTAACTAGCTAAAATAGCTTCCGTATTAAAGATTGTTTCCAATCTTCTTTACTGAATTAAGGATGTCTTGATTTCTCAAGACAGTTCGTAAAAATCGATTAAACGATGTTTAATCGCTGAAATTCTTAAAGAATTTTCAGGGTTGTTTTACTGTTCAGTTATCAAGGTTCTATATGCTTAAATCCGATCCGCTCAGATTTAGAAGCTTTTATCGTGTCGCTCGCAGCGACTTGATCATATTAACATCATTGTCATATCTTGTCAACAACTTTTTTAAAAAAGTTTTAAAGATTTTCAACTCAGTTATTAGGAGTAAAAAACCACTTTATTCAAGTGGTTTTTTACAGCGGAGAGGATGGGATTCGAACCCATGCGCCCGTGAAGACAAACGGTTTTCAAGACCGCCCCGTTATGACCACTTCGGTACCTCTCCAAGCTATTTAATTAACTGCTTCGTCAACAGCTCATTTATAATATCATGCATATTATGGTTTGTCAACACTTTTTCAGAAAAAAGTTTAAAATTTTTAAATCTTCTTTTGTTGTCACTTTGATATTAGTGTACAAACCCCTTGAAATATGGGGTTTGCGGGTTCCAAAGTTTTCCATGACCATTGCATCATCTGTGATATTTAAATCAGTATTTTTGTCATTTTTTAATTTATTATAAGCATTTTTTAATTCCTGATACATGAATCCCTGTGGAGTCTGTATCATCCATAATGTATTTCTGTCAGGAGTATCTACTACATTACCATCGCAGTCAGCAATCTTAATTGTATCTTTAGATGGAACTGCCATTACACTGGAACCATATTTTACAGTATCATTAATACAGATATTAATATAATCCGGCTCTATGCATGGACGTGCTCCATCGTGCACAAGGACAATATCTGTATGTGGATTCACCTTTTCCATTCCATTCATAACCGAATTATATCTTTCTTTACCGCCATCCGCATAGGCTTTAACCTTTGCAAACCCAGCTTCAGATATAATCTGGGCGCAGTATGCGCGTTCACTCTCTCCGTATATAACAGAATCTCCTGTCACAATAACGATATCATCTACATTGCTTTCTTCAAATGCCTTAATTGTATAGTATAGAATAGGCTTATCATCTACCCGTATATACTGTTTTGGAATATCTGTATTCATTCTTGTGCCTTTACCGCCAGCAAGTATAATAGCTGTTGTATGCATTATCTCTCTCCTAATTTGAGGTTAGGCACAGCATTAAGGTCGTAGCCATGTCTTGTTCCATTGATATATTCGTAATATCCTGCTGCACCAATCATAACTGCATTATCTGTACATAATCCTGGTGATGGAGAATAAAACTTCACCCCAGCTTCATCACACGCTGATTTAAGCGCAGCTCTAAGGGCAGAATTAGATGCAACTCCACCTGCAACAGCCAGTTTGTCAAACTTCTGCTCTTTAACAAGTTTCATTGCTCTTGATACAAGTGCATCAACAACTGCATTCTGGAATGAAGCTACAAGGTCAGCCTTATTGATATGCTCACCCTTCATCTCATATTTGTTAAGTGTATTAAGGACAGCAGATTTGATTCCACTGAACGAAAAATCATATGGTGCATCATCCACCTGCGCGCGCGGAAACTCAAATGCGTGAGGATTGCCCTCTTTGGCAAGCTTATCAACCTTTGGTCCGCCCGGATATCCCAGTCCTACCGCTCTTGCGACCTTGTCAAACGCCTCTCCTGCCGCATCATCTCTTGTTCTTCCTATAATCTCATAGCTGCCATAATCATTCACCTTGACAAGATGAGTATGACCTCCCGATACAACAAGCGCTGCAAAAGGAGGTTCAAGATCAGGATTCTCAACATAATTTGCGCTGATATGTCCCTCTATATGGTGCACTCCTACAAGCGGTTTGCCTGTTGCAAACGCCAGAGCTTTAGCCTCTGCCACTCCTACAAGAAGCGCGCCGACAAGCCCTGGTCCATAAGTCACTGCTATTGCTGTTATGTCATCAAGCGTGACATCTGCCTGTTTTAAAGCCAGTTCTATAACGCCATCTATATTCTCTATATGCTTTCTTGATGCTATCTCAGGCACTACACCGCCATAATTCGTGTGAATGTCTATCTGTGAATTGATAACATTAGACAGAACTTCCCTGCCGTTCTTCACAACCGCTGCCGCAGTCTCATCACATGAACTCTCAATAGCCAGAATCAGTACATCTTCCAACTCTATTAACCTCCTATTGCACTAAGCCAGCTCCCAGTAAAGAATCTTCCATCTTTCATCACTATCCTGACGAAGCATGAATTTTGTCTTTGACATTGTCAGTTTATCGCCCTCCCGTAAAGAGAACGTCACATATAAAGACGCATATTTCCTTCCCTGAAATGTCTTATAATTAACCAATGCGCTGTCTTCTATATTGACATCTGATATATATCTGTTATTAGACCTGTAATCCTCTATATCCTGCTTTAACGCCTTATAGAACTCACTATCTGTCTGTGTTCCCTTTAACTCTGAATCAAAAAGCTTTCTCGCCTGACTGCCAAGCTGCTCAATCTGCTCATCCGTAAGCTCAGATTTGTAATATGCAGTTGCTATCCTTGCATACAGCTTCACAACCTCTTTAGGCGATTCTGGATAGTTATTATCTATATCAAGCGTAAGAATACTGGAAAGCTGCTGGTTAGTCACAGCTTTCTGGGTAGAATCAAGCGTAGGCTCTCTTCTTGAAATATAAAAGAAATATGCCACGCAGAGCACCACAATCGTTGTAACAAGCGTTATCATCTTGCCATATTTTTTCATAATACCACGCTCCTTTTCATCAGTCTCTAAACATCAGGTCTACAGACTTGCCATCGCTTCCAAGCTCTGCTGCCGGGAATATTCTCCTTGCACGGTCTATATAATCCCCCGGTCTTACAAGAGACGGGCTGAAATGTGTAAGCCACATCTGCTCAACCTCCGCAGCCTTCGCCATTCTGGCAGCCTCCTCGAAAGTCATGTGTCTGTTCTCTTTTGCCTTGCACTCTTTATCATTCTCTCCATACATGCCCTCGCATATGAACAAATCAGAGCCTTTAGCATTGTTAACAATCGAATCAACTGGTCTTGAATCTGTCGTATATGTTACCTTAAGACCTTTTCTAGCCTCACCCATAACCATATCCGAATAAAATGTTTTATCACCTACAATGACACTCTGTCCATGCTGGAGCTTATTCCACATCTGCTGTGGTATGCCAAGCTCCATAGCCTTCTTAGCGTCAAATTTACCTATTCTTGGTATACTGATGCTGTAACCATAGCATGTGACTGTATGATTAACTTTAAAAGCATCTATCTCATATCCGTTAATTGAGAAATGCTCCTGCGGATTATTAATCTCTATGCATTTTAACTCATACGGAAGCTCTGGAGCTATCACCCTTAACGATGAAACAACCCTCGACAGTCCCTTTGGCCCGATAAGTGTGACAGGCTCTGTTCTGTCTGAATTGCCTATTGTAAGGAGAAGTCCCGGCAGACCGCTGATATGGTCAGCGTGATAATGTGTAAAGCATATAACATCTATAGGATTGAAACTCCAACCTTTTTCCTTGATTGCAATCTGGGTTCCCTCTCCACAGTCTATCAAAAGACTGCTTCCATTATATCTTGTCATAAGTGCTGTCAGCCAGCGATTAGGCAGTGGCAGCATTCCACTGGTTCCAAGCAGACATACATCAAGCATATTATCGTTCCATCCTTCTCTTTTATTGTTATCGGTTAAATATAATCACTTTTTGACATGACAAGAGCATCCTCAACCGGTCTTTCATAGAACCTTTTTCTCCTGCCAATCTCTTTATATCCCATCTTTTTATACAGATTAATAGCCGGTACATTGCTTTCACGCACTTCAAGAAAATACGTATCAACATTCTTGGCACTGCCGGCATCGTGAAGTTCTTCCATAAGCTTCTGCGCTATTCCTCTGCCACGGTAATTCTGGTCAACCGCCATATTGGTTATATTGCCCTCTCCCAGAACTGTCCACATGCCGCAATATCCTGCAATCTTCCCATCATATTCGCATACAAGATATACATTATCAGGATTGCCGCATGCATCTTTGAATGATTTGTCCGACCACGGAAGTGAAAATATAGCATTTTCAATATCACACACAGCACTCACGTCATCATCAGTCATAGGTCTTATATTGTACATGACTTGCCTCCAGCTCTCTTTCTGCCTGTGATGGTCTTATATAATCAGGTACAACCCTGCTTCCATCCATGCTCTTTCCATCATTGTACATCTGCATTGCCAGAACAGCAACACTTGCCGCGCGCTGGGTATTCATATTAGGTGCAGCATATGTATAGCCGCATGTTATATTTTCTTTCACCTTGTCAATAACAGATATTCCATCTCCCATTATGACAACATTCTTTCCAAGCTGGTTAAGGCATTCAACCATCTCTGCATCGCTGTATAAGCCCTTTTCAACGTCACATGTAAGCTTATCACCTTCAAAATGATAAACTGCCCCATATACGTGATTTCTCCTTGCATCCATAACTGTGCACACGTATACATCTGTACCTGTATAATTATATGCCATAGCCTCCAGAGTTGGCACTGCTACTACAGGAATATTATTAGCAAATGCAATTCCCTTTGCAGTTGCAACTCCTATTCTTAGACCTGTAAACGAACCTGGACCTACTGACACTCCTATAAGGTCGAAGCTGTCCGGTTTTGTCTCTGTCATGGCACATATCTGGTCAATCATAGGAAGTAATGTCTGTGAATGTGTCTTTTTATAATTAATAGTATACTCTGCTGTAACTATATCGTCAGTAAGTATTGCAACTGATGCTGTCACAGCCGAACTTTCTATCGCAAGAACTCTCATATTACCCACGTCCCTCCTGTATAGTTATAGCTCTGTAATCAAATCCCTTATCAAGATTCTTCTCAATTCTTACATATGTTGTATTCTCCGGAAACAGCTCTGGAAACAGATTACCCCATTCAACAAGGCACACTCCGTCTGAATAGAAGTATTCTTCATATCCTATCTCATCCATCTCCTCGCACGAGCCAAGCCTGTACACATCAAAATGATACAGCGGCAGACGTCCCTGTGTATATTCCTGTATTATTGTAAATGTCGGACTGCATATAGGCTCATCTATTCCAAGCCCATCTGCAAATCCCTGTGTAAATACAGTTTTTCCTACTCCAAGGTCACCCTCAAGACATATTATCCGCCCCGGTTCAGCCTCCTGTCCCATTCTGAATCCACAATCATATGTTTCTTTTGAACTGTTAGTCTCTATAACCATACGTTTCCTTTCACGCAGTGCCTATTGCTCTGCTGCCTGATGGCATTTCTCAATAACATTTTTCTTATTAAGCTTTATCTGATAAGGCGATAACTTCTTCTCTGCCATCTCTATAAATCCTTCTGCACTATCGCCAAGGCATCTGTAAGGTATAACATTAGCCCTGACTGCTGTTATATATAATATAATGCTTTTGCCTGTTGATTTCATCTTGAAGATATCTTCCCATAGAAGTTCTTCTGATACATCATTCTGGCTGAGCGTAATCTTCTCCTCTGTCACTGTATATTTTACAGGGTCAGAAAATGCTTTGACAGACTTCATCTGCTTCTTGACTTTCAGAAGCATTCCAATCGGTGTATACACCGTGAAAAACAAGCCAAAAAAAGCCATCATCAATGTGTATGCTACATTATAATTGCCAAATGACAAAACGCATATAACCAGACAGATTATACCGAATATAAGGCTTGCTATACCACTGAAGCTGTGATAATTATGATATATTTTAAAATTCATCAGGTCTTTTTCTTTAATATCAGTTTCAAAAGACACGCTTTCAACTGTTTTGTTATCCATCGCTAAACAACCTCCGTGATATTAACGCATAAACTTAGATAATCCACCAAGATTAAGTCCATCTTTCTTCTTAGAAGCTCTGTTATCGTTCTTTCTGTTCTGCTGTCCACTCTTCTGTCCCTGTGGTCTGTTAGCAGATATCTTTCTGTTGGCAGCTTCCTTCTCGTCAAGAATCATTGACAAAGATATTCTTGCCTTAGGAACATCTACTTCCATAACTCTTACGTCAACAATGTCTCCAACGCTTACAACATCAAGAGGATGCTCAACTCTTCTGTCTGAACACATCTGTGATATATGCACAAGTCCATCCTGATGTACTCCTATATCAACAAATGCTCCGAAATCAATAACATTTCTTACAGTACCCTTAAGTATCATGCCCGGTGTAAGGTCTTTCATATCAAGGACGTCCTTACGGAGTATTGGCTTAGGCATCTCTTCTCTTGGGTCTCTGCCCGGCTTCTCTAATTCCTTAACGATATCTTCAAGAGTTACCTGTCCTATGCCAAGCTTCTCTGTCATCTCTTTCATATCCTTAATCTTGCTCTTAAGACCGATAAGCTCTCCTGAGCTGATTGAATTGATATCATATCCGAGTAATTCAAGAAGCTTTGTTGCCGCCTCATAACTCTCTGGATGTACACTTGTTGCATCAAGTGGGTTATCCCCGCCACTTATTCTCATGAATCCGGCACACTGCTCGAACGCTTTAGGTCCAAGCTTCGCAACCTTTAAAAGCTGCTTTCTGTTAGTGAATCTTCCGTTAGTCTCTCTGTAATCAACAATATTCTTGGCAACAGCCTTAGATATTCCTGAAATGTATTCAAGAAGTGATGCTGATGCTGTATTAAGGTCAACACCGACCTTATTAACACTGTCCTCAACAACGCCTGTAAGTGTCTCTGAGAGCTTCTTCTGGTTACAGTCGTGCTGATACTGTCCTACACCGATTGATTTAGGGTCTATCTTAACAAGTTCTGCCAGTGGATCCTGAACTCTTCTTGCTATTGATACCGCACTTCTCTGGGCAACGTCAAAATCAGGAAATTCTTCTGTTGCAAGCTTACTTGCAGAATATACTGATGCGCCCGCCTCATTAGTTATGACGTAATCCACATTAGTAAGATTCATCTCTTTAATCATATCTGCAATTATCTGCTCTGATTCTCTTGAAGCTGTTCCATTACCACATGAGATAAGTGTTATTCCATATTTGTCAATTAACTTCTTAACCTCTGCCTTTGCCTCTGCGACCTTGTTGTGTGGCATTGTAGGGTATATAACCTTAGTATCAAGAACTTTTCCTGTAGGGTCAACAACAGCAAGCTTACAGCCTGTTCTAAACGCCGGGTCCCATCCAAGTACAACCTTGCCGGCGATTGGTGGCTGCAAAAGAAGCTGTTCAAGATTCTTGCCAAACACTTTAATTGCACCGTCTTCCGCTGTATCTGTAAGGATATTTCTAATCTCTCTGTCTATCGCAGGTGCAATAAGTCTGTCATATGCATCTTTAATAGCCTCTTTGATATAAGGTGTTGTATATTCGTTATCTGAAGTTATTATGTTCTTCTCCAGATATCTCTCAATTCTTTCCTCTGGTGCTTCTATCTTGACCGTAAGGAACTTCTCTGCCTCACCTCTGTTGATTGCAAGTATTCTGTGTCCAGGAATTGTCGCTATAGCCTCTGAGAAATCATAATAATTCTCATATACAGACTCTGCCTTCTCATCCTTGGCAGCAGATACAATCTTGCCCTCCTTCATAGTTATGTCTCTTATATATGTTCTGTAATCAGCAACATCTGATATCTGCTCTGCAATTATATCTAATGCTCCAGCAATTGCTTCCTGCTCGTCAGCAACTTCCTTGCCCTCCTCTGCACTGATATAATCCCTGGCAGCGGCTGTTATATCCTCTGTTGCATTCTGTGCCATGATATATTCAGCAAGAGGCTCTAATCCCTTCTCCTTGGCAATTGTCGCTCTTGTTCTTCTCTTCTGCTTATATGGTCTGTAAAGGTCTTCTACAAGCACCATTGTCTCAGCAGCAATGATTTTGTTTTTAAGCTCATCTGTAAGCTTTCCCTGCTCCTCTATGCTTGCAAGAACCTGCTCTTTTCTATCTTCGAGATTACGGAGATATCTCAATCTCTCATCTAAATTTCTAAGCTGTTCATCATTGAGTGAACCTGTAACTTCTTTTCTGTATCTGGCTATGAATGGAATTGTACATCCCTCATCTATAAGCTTTACAGCCGCTTCAACCTGCGAAGCTTTTACCTCAAGTTCCTCAGCAATTTTCTTAAGAATATCCATTATCTATTCTCCTTAACCCTTATACATATTCCGTACTATTATACCAATTCGCCAGACATTAATCAACCTCGCCCGTGTCAGATTAACGAAACAGACCCCGGCAGCACGTAAGCCGCCGGGGTCATAAATTTTTAGCTATTAGTTATTCTCTTCTGGAACGAATACATTATAAATTGTCTTGATTGCATCTTCAAAGTATCTGTTTCTTACACCAATGATGATGTTAAGCTCTGAAGAACCCTGGTCAATCATCTTAATGTTAATCTTAGCCTTTGCGAGTGCTGAGAATATATTAGCAGCAATACCTGAGTTGTTCTTCATGCCTCGTCCAACAACAGCTATAAGAGCAAGGTCTGATTCAAGCTCTATAGTATCAGGATTAACAGCTCTGTGAAGCTCTGCTAACACCTTCTGCTCTTTCTCAACGAATTCATCCTGATGAACGAATACGGTCATAGTATCAATACCTGATGGCATATGCTCGAATGATATACCATTATCCTCGAATACCTGAAGGACTTTTCTTCCAAATCCTATCTCAGAGTTCATCATATCTTTATCAATGCCGATTGATACAAATCCCTTCTTACCAGCAATACCTGTTATTATGCAGTCAGGTCTGTTGCATGTTGTCTCAACAATCATAGTACCCTTATCCTGTGGTGCATTAGTATTACGGATATTGATTGGAATTCCCTCTTTTCTTACTGGGAATATAGCTGACTCATGAAGAACTGATGCACCCATGTATGAAAGTTCACGAAGCTCTTTATATGTTATCACATCAATTGACTTAGGATTCTTAACTATTCTTGGGTCTGCTGCCATGAATCCAGATACATCTGTCCAGTTCTCATATACATCAGCCTTGATAGCTCTTGCAACTATAGAACCTGTAACATCTGAACCACCTCTTGAGAATGTCTTAACCTTACCATCTGGCATAGCTCCATAAAATCCAGGTATAACCGCACTCTCAACTCCCTGAAGTCTCTGTGATAATACATCATTAGTCTTCTCTGAATCAAATTCTCCATCTTTATCAAAGCAAATTACTGTTGCAGCATCAACGAATTCATAGCCAAGATAATTAGCCATGATGATACCGTTAAGGTACTCACCTCTTGATGCAGCGTAATCAGAACCAGCCTTAGACTCAAAATTCTTTTTAATTGTCTCAAACTGCTCTTTTAAAGAAAGCTTAAGTCCAAGTCCCTTGATGATTTCATTGTATCTTTCCTCAATTGCCTTTAATGACTTGTCAAATACCTTGCCAGACTCTGCCTCAGCATAACATTTGTAAAGCATATCTGTAACCTTAGTATCATCTGAGAATCTTTTTCCCGGTGCTGATGGTACAACAAATCTTCTGCTCTCCTCTGCACGTATGATATTGCCGACCTTCTTGAACTGCTCTGCGCTTGCAAGTGAACTTCCACCAAACTTAACTACTTTTACCATTTTTCCTCTCCCTTATATCTAATTATTCTATCTGATTATTTAAGAACAGTCTTATCAATTCTTATTCTGTTAATCATATCAAAGCCTGCAATTGTCTCATTAAATGCCATCTCAGTCATATCTTCTGTGACAAAGCCAAATTCCCCGACAACTCCGTCAACTGTGACAATATTAACATCACCAAATGCCTCTCTTACTGCATCAGCATCTTTATCAGGATCGCCTTTCACTCTTACAAAGAAACTTCTTACTTCATCATCTGTTGAACCAAGCTCAAGCTTTGTCTTAGCCCATACTGTCATAACGTTAGTTCCTTTATGCTTAACGCAGTCAACTACGTCCGCAACTACCGCACTGGCTGTTGGAAGTTTACCAGCTCCTGCTCCGAAGAACATAACATTACCAAGCACATTACCATTAACGTATATTCCGTTAAGAACATCATTGACATTATATAATGGATGAGTACTGTCAATCATAAATGGTGCTGTTATGACATATACCTTTCCATCCTTCTTATAGCTTGTTGCAAGAAGCTTAATAACGCATCCAAGCTCCTCTGCATACTTAAAATCTGTTGTTGTTATCTTAGATATTCCCTCTGTTGTGACCTCTTCAAAATGAACTGTAGAGCCACATGCAAGTGATGTAAGAATTGCAATCTTACGACATGCATCATATCCTTCAACGTCTGCCTCAGGATTACGCTCAGCATATCCAAGCTCCTGTGCTTCTTTCAGAGTATCCTCGTATGAACTTCCCTCTCTGCTCATCTTAGTAAGGATATAGTTAGTTGTTCCGTTAAGAATACCTGTTATCTTAGTAATCTCATCTGCTGTAAGAGACTGGTTTAATGGTCTTATAATAGGAATACCGCCACCAACTGATGCCTCGAACATGAAGTTTAACTTTCTCTCTTTTGCCATCTCAAGAAGCTCAGGGCCATGTGCCGCAACAAGTGCTTTGTTAGATGTACATACGCTCTTTCCCGCCTCAAGAGCCTTCTTAACAAATGTAAATGCCGGCTCAACGCCTCCCATAACCTCTACAACAACATCTATCTCATCATCATTAATGATATCGTCAATATTATGTACTATCTTTTCCTGAATTGGGTCTCCTGGAAAATCTCTTATATCTAATACACTCTTTACCTCAATAGGCTGACCCGCCCTTGTAGCGATTGACGCACTGTTAGTTGCCAATACCTCAACAACGCCAGAGCCAACTGTTCCATAGCCTAATACTGCAATTTTTGCCATCTTGTTAATTCCTTTCTTATAGCAGATTATTCCCTGCTTAATATCTTAAGATATCGCACACCCTCAAGCGTCTCAATCTCTTCAAGCATTATAGCCGAATCTCCTGTTGTAGGAAGAATATCCACGCTTAATGTTAATGATGCAATTCCATTAACCGGTATAGTCTGGTGTATTGTAAGAATATTTGCCTTAAATTGTGCTATTTTATTAAGCACAGCAGATAAAAGTCCAGGCTCATCATCCATAGATAATACAAATGTTATTGTTTTTCCTTTGACATTATCTCTAAAAGGAAATATATCATCCTTGTATTTGTAATATGAACTCCTGCTGATTCCAATCTGTTCCGTAGCATCCGCAATAGACATATTTTTAGTCTCAATAAGCCTGTTTACCTCTGCCACTTTAATAAGAACCTCTGGAAGAGCTTTTTTTCTTACAACATAATACTTACTCTCTTCAGCCATATGTTATTATGCCTTTCTTTATCCGCCACAGACATACAATTGTATTTTAGTGTTCGCCTGTGGTGGACAATTGTTTCTCATAGATGGAATATTAGCACATAACCTAAAATAAATCAAGTAAAAAAATGCCCATGCATAAAGCACAGGCATCAAATTATTATTTTTATAGATTTTCCCGTCCAAACACACTTGCAAGATAACGCATATCATTAATATGGCTCTCGCCAAGTGCTCCTTGTTGCATTCTCCACTTCCAGTTGCTTCCAAGGCTTGATGGCAGATTCATTCTTGCCCAGTTGCCAAGCTTTAGAATATCCTGTGTAGCAAATACGCAAAGGCAGGCAACGCTTCCATATCCAGCACGGAATACTTTGTCAACCATATCGCCTCTGTCCCTTGTATCAAGGTAATCGAAAGCATATCCAAGCTCCCACTCACCATGATCCTGAAAATATCCCATAAGCGTCTCATTATCATGTGTGCCGCCATATACAACACAGTTAGTTTTATAATTAAAAGGAAGATGTGGATTCTTACGGTCTCCACCAAATGCAAATTCAAGTACCTTCATAGATGGATACTGGTTATCCTCCAATATCTTATCCACCTCAGGAAGTGATACTCCCAGATCCTCAGCGATAATCTTCTTATCGCCGACAGCCTCATTGATAGCATCAAGGAGCTTCTGACCTGGTCCCTGCATATATGTACCCTGTCTGGCATCTGGCATGTCAGCCGGAATTGTGTAATATTTAACAATTCCTATAAAATGGTCTATACGGATAACATCGTAGATTCTCGCAGAATGATGCATACGCTTCTTCCACCATGCAAACCCATCACTCTCCATCTTATCCCAGTCATATAATGGATTGCCCCACTTCTGACCGGCATCAGAGAACGCATCTGGTGGTACTCCGGCAACTTTGACAGGTGTAAGATTCTCATCTAACAGGAACTGTCCACTGTTAGCCCATACATCAGCACTATCATACCCCATATATATAGGAATATCGCCAATTATATCAATGTGCCTGTCATTAGCATACTGCTTGAGAGCCATCCACTGCTTATCAAATTCATACTGGACAAACTTCCAGAAATCAATATCTTCTTTAAGAAGTTCTGTATACTTAGTAATTCCTTCTGGTGTACGGAATCTTATATCATCATCCCATTCACCCCATGACTTATTATCAAAATGTGTCTTAACAGCCATGAACAAGCTGTAATCATCAAGCCATTCTGCGTTGTCACGACAGAAATTGTCATATTTTTTATATTCCGGAAGTCCCTTGGCAAGCTTAGTCTTACTCTCAGCTATAACACCGCCAAATCTTCCAAATGCAGCCCTTAACACATCAAATCTGTTGTTATAGACTTTTTCGTAACTTACGTAATTCTCATTGCCGATTCCATAATCTCTTGCCTGAAAATATCTTCCCGCTAATGCATCTTCTTCAGAAACCTGCACAGGAACAAGTCCGTCTCCCCAGTCACGGGATATAAGTTCTGACTTAAGAAGAAGTCCTTCTTCTACAAGAATGTCTAAATCTATAAAGTATGGATTACCTGCAAATGCAGAATATGACTGATATGGGCTGTCTCCATATGTAGTAGGTCCAAGTGGAAGAACCTGCCAGTATCTGTGATTGCAAGCCCTTACGAAATCCACGAAATCATATGCCGCTTTGCCAAATGTTCCTATTCCATATGGCGATGGCAGACTGCTGACTGCCATCAGAATACCTGCTGACCTGTCTATAGCCCTTGCCATTATTGCATATCCTCCGTTATCTTTTTAATATTTTCTGTTTCCTGAGCTGTAAGGAGTTTCTCTACATCAAGAAGTATAATAAGATCTTTGCCAACATGAGCAACCCTGTCCATAAATCTTGTATCATCATTATTAATGATTGATGGCATATTAACAATGTCCTCATCATTAACATCGCCAATCTCCATAACCTCATCAACCTCAAGTGCAAGCTTGACAGCACCTGCATTAATAATGATAGAACTATCAGTATATGACTCATCCTTCATATTAAACTTTCTTTTAAGGCTGTACACTGGAATAACCTCTCCTCTAAGATTAACTATTCCTTTAATATATGCTGTAGAATTAGGGACTGGCACAATGCTAATCTGCTTTTCTATAGACTGTACCACATTAATATCTACGCCGAATAACTGTCCTTCAATTTTGAATACTACTGGTTTAATATAATCTGCCATGAGCCACCATACCTTTCTTTAATATTAATCATTAGTTAATTATTTATCATCTTCCGTCTTACCGGTGCTTATCCAGTTAAGGTATGCATTAATAAACGGATTAATATTGCCATCAAGCACGCTCTGTGCATTACCTATATCCTTATTAGTCCTATGGTCTTTAACCATAGTATAAGGCTGAAGTATATAGCTTCGTATCTGGCTTCCAAAATTAATATCCTTGACATCCCCACGGATATCAGATGATTTCTGTTCGTTCTCCTGCTGTTTTAAAAGATACAGTTTAGCCTTTAACATCTGCATAGCTTTATCTTTATTCTGATGCTGTGAACGCTCATTCTGGCACTGCACAACTATACCAGTTGGAAGATGTGTAATTCTTATAGCTGAAGATGTCTTGTTGATATGCTGTCCACCAGCTCCGCTTGAACGGTATGTATCAATTCTCAGATCATCTTCATTAATCTCTATATCTATATTAGTATCGATATCTGGCATAACATCGCACGAAACAAATGATGTCTGTCTCTTACCAGCCGCATTGAAAGGTGAAATACGTACAAGTCTGTGTACACCATGCTCTGATTTGAGGTGTCCATATGCATTTTCTCCTGATATCTCTACTGTGACTGATTTAATACCAGCTTCCTCACCCTCAAGGTAATCAAGAGTCTCTGTCGTATAGCCATTGGCATCTGCCCATCTTGTATACATTCTGTATAACATCTGGCACCAGTCACAGCTCTCTGTTCCACCAGCTCCTGCATGAAGTGTAAGAATTGCATTATTCTTGTCATATTCGCCAGATAACAACGTCTCTATCCTTAATTCCTCAAGCTTGGTCTCTACAGTTGTAACCTCATTCTCAACATCCGGAATCAGTGAAGTGTCATTTTCCTCTTCTGCCATCTCTATAAGAGTATTGGCATCCTCAATTCCCTGCTCTAGTTCTTTATATTTTTCAAATGAGCTTTTAAGGCCTTTAAGTTCTTTCATTGTAACTTGTGACTTATCAGGATCGTCCCAGAAACCAGGAGCTTCCATACTTGCTTCCAGTTCCTGAATCCTTTTCTGCTTATTATCAAGGTCAAGTGAGACTTTTATCTGTTCCATTGGTTTTGCAAAACCTGCTATCTTTAATCTGTACTGATCTAATTCTACCAAGACCGCACCCCTTTATGCCTTTCTACCACAACAGTTCTTATACTTTAATCCACTTCCACATGGGCACATATCATTAGGATATATCTTCTTCTCTGTACGTCTGACACTTGTCTTAGTTGCAGAATCATCCTTATTAGTTCCTGTAACCTTGGCAACCTGCTCACGTTCTACCTTCTGCTCTACCTGGATATGCATAAGAAGTCTTACTGTATCTTCTGTGATACCCTGTGACATCTCATCAAACATATCATATCCCATCATCTTATATGCAACAACTGGATCTCTCTGTCCGTATGCCTGAAGTCCGATACCCTGCTTTAACTGATCCATATCGTCGATATGATCCATCCACTTACGGTCAATTACTTTAAGCAATACTACTCGTTCAACTTCTCTTATCTGCTCTGGATCTGGGAATAAAGCTTCTTTCTCCTCGTATAGCTTAACAGCCTTCTCCTTTAATGAGTGAAGAAGCTCATTCTTATTCTTAACAGAGTCATCTAATCTTACTGGTTCAATTGGTATAGTTGGAAGAAGGAGTTCATTAAGCTCATCATAATCCCACTCTGTTGAATCCTTATCATCGTTAATACATCTGTTAACTGTGTTCTCCACAAAGTCTGTTATCATCTTGATAATAGACTTTCTCATACTCTCGCCGTTAAGGACTCTATTTCTCTCAGCGTAGATTATCTCACGCTGCTCATTCATAACCTGGTCGTACTGAAGTAAATGGCTTCTTATACCATAGTTATTAGTCTCTATCTTCTTCTGTGCTCCCTCAATAGCACTGCTTAACATCTTATGCTCAATTCTCTCATACTCATCAATGTTAAGTGCATTAAATACATTGATAAGTCTCTCCTGAGCAAACAGCTTCATAAGGTCATCCTCAAGAGAAATGTAGAATCTTGACTCACCCGGGTCACCCTGACGACCAGCACGACCACGGAGCTGGTTATCAATACGACGGCTCTCATGTCTTTCTGTACCGATTATCTTAAGACCGCCAACTTTTCTTGCTTTCTCATCAAGCTTGATATCTGTACCTCTACCAGCCATGTTAGTAGCGATAGTAACTGCGCCATGCTTACCAGCCTGAGCAACAATCTCAGCCTCTTTCTCATGGAACTTGGCATTCAATACGTTATGAGGAATTCCTTCTTTTCTTAACATCTCACTTAAAAGTTCTGATGTTTCAATTGTTATAGTACCTACAAGTACTGGCTGTCCCTTAGCATATGATTCCTTAACAGAATCAATTACCGCTTTGAACTTGCCGCGTTTTGTCTTATAAACCGCATCATTATAGTCTATTCTTGCAACCGGCTTATTAGTAGGAACTTCAACAACGTCCATGTTATATATCTCACGGAACTCTTTTTCTTCTGTTAAAGCTGTACCTGTCATACCAGCCTTCTTCTCAAACTTATTAAAGAAGTTCTGGAATGTGATTGTTGCAAGAGTCTTGCTCTCTCTCTTAACCTTAACATGCTCTTTGGCTTCGATAGCCTGATGAAGTCCATCAGAATATCTTCTACCTGGCATGATTCGTCCTGTAAACTCATCTACAATAAGAATCTCGTCATCTTTAACTACATAATCCCTGTCTCGGAACATAAGATTATGCGCTCTTAACGCAAGTATAATATTGTGCTGTATCTCTAAGTTCTCAGGGTCAGCATAGTTATCTATATGGAAGAACTGCTCTACCTTATGGATACCCTGTTCAGTAAGATTAACAACCTTGTCCTTCTCATTGACAACAAAGTCACCATCTTCCTCTATCTCCTCATTCATAAGAGCCTTTGCCTGAGTCATCTCTCCATGGTACTCGCCTCTCTCTAACTGTCTTGCAAGCACATCGCACAACTCGTAAAGTTTAGTTGACTTACCACTCTGTCCAGAAATAATAAGAGGTGTTCTGGCCTCATCAATAAGTACTGAATCGACCTCATCAATGATGCAATACTTGAGATTACGAAGAACAAGCTGTTCCTTATAAATAGCCATATTATCACGAAGATAATCAAATCCAAGCTCATTATTAGTTACATATGTAATGTCACATGCGTAGGCAGCTTTTCTCTCTTCTGGTGTAAGGTCATTAAGCACAACACCAACTGTAAGTCCGAGGAACTGGTGAATCTGTCCCATCCACTCAGCATCACGCTTTGCAAGGTAATCATTAACAGTTACGATAAGAACACCTTCCTCTGTAAGCGCATTCAGATACGCTGGAAGTGTAGATACAAGAGTTTTACCTTCACCTGTTCTCATCTCAGCGATACGTCCCTGGTGAAGAATAACACCACCAATAATCTGAACACGGTAATGCTCCATTCCAAGCACTCTCTTACCAGCCTCACGCACTACTGCGTATGCTTCTGGTAGAAGGTCATCTAATGTCTCGCCCTTCTTTAATCTATCTTTGAATTCTGTTGTCTTTGCTTTAAGTTCTTCATCTGTAAGCTGAGCCATGGCATCATGGTAACTCTCAACCTTATTAACAATTGGCATAATACGCTTTAATTCATGTTCGCTATGTGTGCCAAATAACTTCTGAGCTAAATTCATTACATATATCTCCTTATAAAAGCTAAAATCACTAAGTAATTGTAACACTAAACACTTATTTAAGCAAGTTTGCGTATATAAAATAAGAAACGAATAAAGCGGTGGTAAACCTAGAGTTTGCCACCGCTGATAAATCTGCAATATTCAATTTAGAATTATTTAATAATTATAATTCTCCTGACAATTAATCAAGTTCTGGTTCAATGAGACCAAATGTATTGCCTTTTCTCTTATATACTACATTAACCTCATTAGTCTCTGCATTCAGGAATACAAAGAAGTTATGTCCAAGAAGTTCCATCTGTACGCATGCTTCTTCTGGAACCATAGGCTTAATACCGAATCTCTTAGATCTGATAATCTTAATCTCTTCTTCATCGTCATAATCTTTCTCGACAAACTCTGGAGCAAATTCTGCTGCATTCTGCTGCTTGTCTACAATCTTATTCTTATACTTCTTTAACTGACGCTCGATAACTTCTTCAACAAGGTCAATTGAAACATACATATCACTGCTTACCTGTTCGCTTCTTATGATATTACCCTTAACCGGAATAGTTACCTCAATTTTCTGTCTTTCTTTTTCAACGCTTAATGTTACGTTAACCTCTGTCTCTGCTGCAAAGAATCTGTCAAGCTTACCGAGCTTTTCTTCTACTGCTGTCTTTAAGCCTTCTGTTACGTCAATATTTCTTCCTGTTATTATAAAACGCATGATGTCCAACTCCTTTATTATGTATTCACGATTGTGAGGCCTGTCCTCCTTTAAGCTCCCTCACTTGATATCGTTATTATAACACAATTTACAGTTTATACAAGTAAATTTCTTGCAATTTATACTTTTTTCACATAATTAACAATCAAATACAGTTATTTTCTAACCCTTTGTCCATTAACTCATTTGTCAATAGAATTCTGTAAATTCCTACACCTGTAAATACGATTTAGGAATATGCACGAATTTTTTATATTGTATTTTTAATGTAAATCACGATTAAATGTGTGTAAAACTCTTGTGGATAATGTGCATAACTTGGTGTATAAGTAACATTTCAGATAAAATAAGCATTCTTTCTTGTGGATAACTTATGAATAATTTGTCATATTCTGTCAAGTAATTATTGCAAAAAATACAATCCAACATTAATTTCAGCATGATGCACAAAATGAAATAAGTCAATACTTTTTCATCAAAATACCAATAAAATTGTATTGATAATTATTACTATCAGCCTTAGCCTAAAAGTAGCTCAAGTCCTTGATTTATGCGGTATTAAGGGGTATCATGTGTATATAAATACACATATAGACAGCAATCAATTCTATATATAAACACCAACAATGAAATGAGGTAAATTATGAATATAATTGTCACCGGAGCATCAAGAGGCATAGGAAAAGCCATTGCAGTAGCACTTGCAGACAAAAATAATAATATTCTTATCAACTGTGTGAACAATGTGGATAAGTTGGATACTGTTAATTCTATTCTAAAAGAACATGGCTGCAACAGCATAACATATTGTGGAGATGTTAGTGATTATGATACATGCGCTGACATAATTGACACAGCTATTAAAGTTTTCGGTTCTGTTGACGTGCTTATCAACAATGCCGGAATATCAACTGTCGGTCTTTTTCAGGATATGAGCAGAGCTGAATGGGACAGAATCTGGAATACCAATGTCGGTTCTGTATTTAACTGCTGCAATCTCGTTCTTCCACATATGATTAATGCAAAATGTGGCAAGATAATCAACATATCATCTGTATGGGGAAATGTCGGAGCAAGCTGTGAGGTTGCATACTCTGCAACTAAAGGTGCCGTCAACTCACTTACTAAAGCTTTGGCAAAAGAAGTGGCTCCAAGCAATATACAGGTTAATGCAATTGCATGTGGAGCCATAGATACTGAAATGAATAACCATCTGTCACAGGAAGATAAAGACACCCTTGCTGAAGAAATTCCAGCCGGCCGCTTCGGAACTCCCGAAGAGATTGGTCAGATGGTTAAGAATATAATTAATGCTCCATCCTATCTTACCGGACAGATTATTACTGTTGATGGAGGCTGGCTGTAGTAACAAGTGGCTTATCAATATTAATCACAGCCTCATAATTGCCATCTAACTGCAATATCTCGTCAGCAATACGTTTTTTTACTTCATTATCAGATATAGGCATATCAAATGGAACAACGCAGTCAAATATGACTTTCTTGACTCCCGGGCCATCAACAAGCCTGAAATCGTGCATTGTAATCCGGTCGTCTATATCTGATACAATATTATATATCTCATGTTTTATTTCTTTTAATCTCTCATCATCATTAATCACAGGATCCATATGAATAGATATATCTATGCCAAGTCTTTTCTTAACTCTGCTTTCAGCACGGTCAATTATATCGTGCGCTGTAAGCATATCCATATTATATGGAACCTCTGCATGAAGTGATGCAAATACTCTTCCAGGACCATAATCATGAATTATCATGTCATGAATCCCCAGTATTCCTCCCCCCTCAAGGACAGTATCTTCTATGCTCTTTACCATTTCCTGTTCAGGCGCCTTGCCAAGAAGTGGTGCTATCGTATCTTTAGCCGCGCCAAATCCGGCATACAGCACGAACAGTGCAACAACCGCACCGGCATAACCATCTATGTTATATCCTAAAATATACTGAATAAATACAGATATAAGAACCACAGTTGTTGTTATGCAGTCGGAAAGACTATCTGTTGCGGTTGCTTTCATGGCTGCGGAATCGATTCTTTTACCAAGATTATAATTAAAAAATGCCATCCATGTCTTAACGCATATTGAACCTATAAGAATAACAACAGATAATATGCTGAACACAGTCTCCTCTGGATTAACTATTCTGTCAACGGACTGTCGGAACAATTCTACACCCATGACAATTATGGCAACCGAAACTCCAAGTCCTGCCATGTACTCTATTCGTCCATGTCCATATGGATGATCTGTGTCAGCAGGTTTTCCAGCCATCTTAAATCCAACAAGTGTAATAACTGACGAACCTGCATCTGATAAGTTATTAAATGCATCTGCCGATACAGAAACCGCCCCCGTTATAATTCCAGCAATAAACTTGAACACAAACAGGCAGACATTACAGAATATTCCCACTGCCCCCGACAGCACACCATACGATTCTCTCACCTTAGAATCCTTCACATTATCCGAATCTTTAATAAATGTCTTAACAAGCCACCCAATCATGAAAATCCCCCATTTCACTAACAAATTCCAATCTGTCACATATATTTCTTAATATAATAGCACATCCTTTTCTATATTAAAAGTAATTTTTTATTAATTTCAGTCAGCTCGTTCTAACATCCGTAAGCCTCAACTACCTTCGGATACACGCATCGAACACAGTCAACATTTCTGTAAACCGTCTATTTTTAAGGTAATTTTTAAATTGAACAACCGACTGCTATAACGTATAATTAATTTAAAATTTATGTCGGCAGGCAGCAGGTGGTCTCAGTGCTACAGCGGTACTGTTACCCTATATGTTTGCATGACGACTGCCGTGCAGCTCTTAGGGCAGTGTTAGACTTTAGCTAAGCTGACTGCTAAACCGTTCAAACGAAGTGCGTTTTTAGCAAGGCAGCTTTAATAAGCTTTGTCGTGCTGCCCTTAGAGCTGCTAGGCACAAAGGACCAGCAAACATATAGGGTAACAGTACCGCTGTAGCACTGAGACCACCTGCTGCCTGCCGACATAAATTTAAAATTCACTTATTGGGGAGGTATTTTATCTTGAATTTTGAATATGCTGCACCTGCAGCGGTTGGACTTAAAGATGAATGGCTCATGCGTTTCCTTGCAAGACTTGAACAGCAGAAGCTTCCTATCCACAGTGCAATCATCATGCGCCATGGAAAAATCTGCATGGAGACATACTACAAGCCATATACCGCTGACAGCCTTCATAGAATGTTCTCTGTAACTAAAAGCGTGGTTTCTATGGCTATCGGACTTCTTATAAAAGAAGGAAAAATATCTTTATCAGACCATATAGTTGATTATTTCCCAGAAAAGCAGCCAGAAGGCGGCGCATATCCTTATACAGCAATGCTTACTATTAAAGATATGCTTGAGATGAAAACATGTCACGACAAGACAACATTTAAAGCTCCCGGAGTTACAGACTGGGTAGGCTCATTCTTTACAACGAAACCGACCCACGTTCCCGGAACAAGCTTTGCATATGATACATCATCAACACACGTTCTCGGCGCATTAGTAGAGAAATTAACAGGAATGACTCTTCTTGATTATATGCGCAAAATGTGCCTTGATGAACTTGGTTTCTCCAAAGATGCTTACGTTCTTACCGACCCTTGCGGGGTAAGTCTTGGCGGTTCTGGACTGTGTGCCACATCAAAAGACCTTCTTATACTTATGATGCTTGTAGCCGGCAACGGCAATATTAATGGCAGACAATACCTTCCAGAGGATTACATGAAAGATGCCAGAAGCAAACACAGCGACCCGGTTGCCAATCAGGGAACATATGAAGAAATGCAGGGCTACGGATACCAGATATGGCTCACAAGACATGGTGGCAACGTACTGTTTGGAATGGGCGGACAGCTTGCCCTCTATATTCCAGACCAGGATATATATATGATTACAACTGCCGATACACAGGGCAGACAGGGCGGCGTCCAGCTTATCTATGATGCATTTTATGAAGAGATATATGATAAGCTTAACAATGCTTCGACCTATACAACACCTGATATGACATTGGAACAGTTTTTAAATACAAGACATATCGTTACACTTGACGGCAGCAAGACCTCTTTTTATGCCAGCAAAATTAACCACAAAATTTATGAATGTGACGACAATGCCAACGGATATAAGACATTTAAGATTGACATAGATGATAACGACTGTGGTTCTGTCACATATACGACTGAATCAGGAACTCATACTATACATTTTGGCATTAATAAAGGAGTAACTGGAGAATTTCCTGAATACGGATTCAGATACGTGGCTGATGCCACATGGAGAATGGACAAATATCTTCTTATAAGGGTCAACATCATAGACAGTGACGTAGGAAACCTTTACATAGGCATGAATTACAAGGATGCCTATGTAACAGTCGTCCTTAAAAAAGTTCTTGAATACAAGTTAAACGAGTATTCCGGTGTGTTCAGCGGTCACTGCGGCGAGTTAGACTAACCTAATTAACCCAATCAACCTAACTTATCTAATATGAATTTAATTCTTGCATCGTAGGAATGGTATTGTAACACCTTGTTATAGCCATTTTCTGCGATGCATTTTCTTTCATCCTCATGCACCAGATAATATTCCGTCTTATTTACGCAGTCAGCAAAGCTTTCATAATACACTATATCTCTTCCATTCTCGAACAGTTCCGGTATCTCTGACTGATAATTAGTAAGCGCAAATCCCTTTGCACCGATAATATCCCACACCCGCAGTGGAATTCCGCTTCTGATATTGCATATAGTAAGATTGATATTGATATCACTGCATCTGAAAACCTTAGGCATATCCTTATAATAATCCACCGTTCCGCGGTAATTGGCGCCGATTATTCTCTTGTCATCCTTGTCCGAATATAAATCCATATCAAACTTTGAAGCAAGCATATTAAGCAGCTTTATCCTTGATATCTGCGCATGCTTATACCCCAGAAATGTATTTTTAAATACAAGCTCAATGCTTGAAAGCCCGCTCTCCGCCTGCCTGAAATCGATGAACTCAGACAGCTTTTCTAATATATCCGGCGTAAATATCCTGTCAAATACATTATCGCCGAACAAGTCACCCTGTGCCTGAATCGCCCCGTCAAAATATCCCGAAAGATATTCAGGAAGCCTGTCATATATCTCATCATATGAATTTTTATCATATAACCCACCGACAAATGAGACATCAGACGAAAATCTTGTCATATCCTCTGCGCTCATATTGTCAAGCTGCCCTGAAAGGCGGGCTGCATTGACACCAAGCGGAAGATACCATATTTTCTTAACGCCCATCGCCTTAAATGTATAGAAGCAAACCTTATCAAATACAAAGCAGTAATTGCACTCGTTAAACACTGACTTGTCATACATAGTGAGCATAGGGCTGTCAACCGTCCAGCTCATATATTTAATATGTAACTGTTCACACGCATTAGACACTTCTATAAAATAATTCACGCTGAACACCGCATCATAACCGCCAAACATATCCACCAGCTCTTTTGCGAGCTTGTCTTTATCCTCTGGCGTATCTGCCTTTCTTGAAAAGCTAATAGCCTCCATCTGCGTAACAGTATGCCCAGCTTTTTCTAATGCCTCTGTTATGTCCTCCTGATTAAATACCTTCCATCTATATAACAGTATCTTCAAATCTGCCTCCCGCCAAAGAATTCTCTGACCCCATTCTGATAATCTGTCAGATTTCTTGACTTTTTAATCTTCTTAAATGCTTTTTCATGTCCCGGATTAAACTGGTTAATATATATCCAGACTTCCTTCATCTTGTGCATAGCATTGACTTCACTGTCCATTATGCTTATATAATCTCTAAGCAGTCTGCCAGTGAATTTTTCAAGCGTTGCCATATCATGCTCACCAAGCAGGTCATCATGTGCAAAATCCGCCTTATCATGATTCTGTTCATTGTCTGTATTGTCAATAGATAAATCCGCTATCTGGTTAATCAACCTCTGGTTGCCGACAAAACCTCTTCCTATCATAACGCTGTCAATATCCGGAAATTCTTCAACCAGCTTCACATAATCTTTAATTTTAAATATATCGCCATTATAACTTATTGGAACACTGCTCTCACCTACAGCCCATCTGAATATATCCATATCAGGGCTGTTCTTGTAATAATCCGTTCTCACCCTTGGATGAATAATTATCTCACTGAGCGGATAATCGCCGTATATAGCCATAAGCAGCTTAAATTCTTCATGACTTTCCATGCCTGTGCGGGTCTTTACCGACATCCGCATATCTTTCATCTGCGGTGAGCTTAGCACTTTATCAAGAAATATATCTAATTCTCGTGGTTTCGCAAGAAATCCCGCCCCTCTGTATTTGCTCACAACTGTTCCCGATGGACAGCCAAGATTCAGATTAATCTCGCTATACCCCAGTTCCTTAAGCATAGCTGCTGCCTCAAGGAACAATCCTTCATCATTAGCCATAATCTGTGGCACCACATTCATGCCAGCATTGTGTTCAGGTGCAATATCCGCCTGCTCTCTGGTTGTGTATCCTTTGGATTTATTAGGAGAAATAAATGGGATAAAGTATTTATCAATTCTTCCTTTCCCATAATACTCTTCAAATGCATTCCTGAATACATATCCTGTAACTCCCTCTAACGGAGCCATATATATCTTCATATTTTCGTACCTTTCAAATTAGTTGTTGCTCTTGTATACAATTTATGGTAATATACGTCCGAGCGTTATTCGTGAGAAAATGCATCAGATTTTTTATTTTATTTTCTTTATATGATTGGATTGACCATATCTGGCAGTCACTTAATCATCATTAAATCTGTTGGTAAACCTATGTTTAAGGTTTCTCATCAGCCGTATCGGCGAACGTTCATTTTTTAATCAGTGTAACTTCATATTATAATATCAGGGTCAAAAGCTCATAACATATTATAGATGTAAGTTGCAACTAACACGCACAAAATGTGCAGAAATGAGGAAAAAATGACAGTAAACAAAAAATTCAACACAAAGTTCATGGTAGAACTTGCCATGATGATTGCGATTATTATCGTAATGTCTCTCACACCACTAGGTTACATTAAGCTTCCCGGTTTGACAATCACATTTCTTACTGTGCCTGTTGCAGTCGGTGCTATTATCTTAGGACCTATCGGCGGTCTTGTATGTGGTGCAACATTTGGACTTACAAGCCTTTATCAGGCAATAAGCGGCGGTTCTGCTTTCACAGCAATGTTATTCAGCATTAATCCAGCCGGCACAATTTTCCTGACTCTTGTACCAAGAATCCTTGAAGGATGGCTTACAGCACTGATATTCAAGGCACTTCACAATAACCAGAAAGTTCAGAAGGCATCTTATTACATAGCAAGTTTTGCATGCCCTGTATTAAACACTCTTCTGTTTATGAGCTCACTCGTTGTTATATTCTACAACACAGCTTATATCCAGACATTTGTAACTAAGCTCGGCGTATCCAACCCATTCACATTCGTTGTTGCATTCGTTGGAACACAGGGTGCAATCGAAGCTGCTGTTTGCTTCGTTGTTGCAAGTATCCTTACAAGAGCATTATATAAAGTTCTTAAAACAATGTAATTATATTATTCACTACACACAGCCATTGATTATTCCGGTAATCGATGGCTGCTTTTTTATTATATATCAAACCACGTCTGTGTTAAAAGCGGATTTTTACCTGACATGTCTTTAATAAAATCCTAATTGATTACATCAACTCTGCCGATATAATACATAGCTCGGACCTATATGGGGAGCGTCGCAGCTATGAATGCCTGATTAGCTGCAGAAAGGAGAATCATGCAGATTAACACTCAGACCCAGAGCTTTAGTGAAAGCCTCGCCCAGTATAAAGAGCGGCACAAGCTCACTAAAGACAACATTGATGAGACAGACTGGCGTGACATGTCTGACAAGCAATGGGACAAGCTTCTTGAAGGTGTAGACAACTACATCGATGATTTCAAGGAGAATTTAAAGCTTATGAAGGAAAAGCAGGAGGAAGCCGCTAACAAAGCTGCTGCCCAGGTTCCTTCAAGCGAGCGTGCCATAGCCGCAGCCAATGCAGCTCTAAGAGCGGCAGCTAATGGTTTTGTCTCTGGTGTAGCTGTTGCTTCTGACTCTAAGGAGATTGAGGAAAGCAGTTGGACTTTTGACATGAAAACAGAGGACCAGGATGTCCTCACAAGAGCCAAAGCTTCTAATGAAATGACAGCAGGAGCACTCACTAAAACTCAGGAACTGCTTCTTACTGGAAGTACTTCGGAGGGCATCAGCGAGACTTCTGACACAAAGGAAGCGGCAAGTCTCAAAGAAGACGATGACGATGTTACATGGACTATAACAGCATTTACACCTGATGGAATCATCTGTTCAGAATTCAAGAATGGTGAAAGACATGAGCTGTGGAGCATCAATTACAACAAATCTGGTGACTGCAAGAGGGTATGGGATTTCCTTGACAGATTCGACAAGGATACTGACCTTAAATTTGCAAGCGACAAGAGTTTCTGGGAAGCTTTTCTTGCTGGAAATGTAGATGAAGATTCTATTGTAAACCAGTACAACTAGGAGGTTTTATGGTGAATAATATACTATCAACTGTGAATATCAGAAAAATGATAAATAACAAAAGCAACGCAATCGACAATTTATTTGCAAATTATAAATCAGATAATAGTGCGGACTCGCAGTCATCTTCTATAGACACTGCCAGTATTGGCGTAATGCTCAAAGATGCAGTTGATAGTATATTTGACCCAACCTCTGGCATGACTGAAGAACAGAAGAAAAAATTCATTGAAAAGCTTGAGAATAAGATAAAGCATGGCAAAAAGCTGACGGCTGATGAAATGCAGTATCTCAGAATAAATAATCCGATTGAATATGCCAAAATGGCAAAAGTTCAAATCCAGCGTGAAGCTCTGGAAAACAGGCTTAAATCATGCAAATCAAAGGAAGAGGCACATGATTTATATGTTGATGCAATGTCAAAAATAAGCGACAATGACCCTGCTAAAGAGGAGACAATTGCCGCTTATAATGATACATATAAAGAATTTCAAAAATCTGATGAATATAGCAGTCTTCCTAACACTAAAAAGGAAGCCGAAGAAAAAAGCAAAGAATCCAGCTAATTACTTACATGCGCTGTACTGCTCGTCTGTTACTGCTTCAAGCCATTCATTAGAACCATCCTTGCCAGGAACTTCAACTGCAAGATGGCTGAACCATGAATCTGGTGCAGCACCATGCCAATGCTTAACTCCTGCTGGGATATTAATGCAGTCACCCGGCTTCATCTCAACTGGGTCTTTACCCCACTCCTGATAATAACCACGTCCTGCTACGCATACAAGTATCTGTCCACCGCCCTCGCTTGCATGATGAACATGCCAGTTATTTCTACAGCCTGGCTCAAATGTTACATTATGTATGCCAATCTGTGATGTAGATACTGGTGCAAGGTAGCTGTTACCAACAAAATACTGTGCATATGCTACATTTGGCTCACCAATTGGGAATACCATTGATTTTGCATGTGCTCTCATCGCCTCATCCTCATATGGAAGGTCGTTCTCGTTAACTTCCCATACTTCTTTTGCAAGATTAAACACTGCCCATGCCTTAGGCCATCCAGCATAGAAAGCAACATGTGTTATAACCGCTGCTATCTCTTTCTGTGTAACGCCATGTGCCTTTGCATTCTGCAGATGGAATTTGAGAGATGAATCTGTAATTCCCATAGACATAAGTGCAACAACTGTTATTATGCTTCTTGTCTTAACATCAATATCCTGATTATTCCAATTCTCGCCAAATAAAACATCATCATTGAAATGTGCGAATTCTGGCGCAAACTCGCCTAATGCGTTTCTTCCCGCTGTCTGTACAATCTTTGCCATTATTGTTATACCTCCTAAAACAGCTTTATTATTAATCTTATGGTTATAATAAGACATAAACCTGACTTTAGGTCAAGGATTTTCATGTTAATTTTGTAATTTAATAAATAATACTTTACTATATAATCCAAATTTTATTACATCAAATGTCTCATCTGATAAATTAAGCTGCTCTGCTGATTAATCTACTCTAAAGCTTTGTATACTTCAAGCACCTTATCCCAATTTTTGAAAAGCCTGCTCCATATTTTCCTTTAATTTATAAATATCTTTACTTATTACAATACTCTCTTACAACACATTTTTCACAATGAGGTGTTGCTGTGCAAACCTCACCTTTATCTGTAGCGCAGTATAACCATATTAAATAGTCAATATCTGCCATCCATAAACCAGTTTCATCTGATAATTGCTTTACTGTGTCCAAAACCTCAATGTCTGTAGCATTTTCTTTTCTCGAAACCCCTAAACGATTACACCCTAAAATTCGTTTCATATGTACATCTGGTTTAGCTCCATCAACACCAACATTTCTTAAATATTCCCATGTCAAAGCAGGACCAAATTGCTTTATCTTATATTTTGAAGTGCTGTCAGACATTATTTTTACTATCTCTTTTTGTGGTCTTGATGTAACAAAAGTATCCATCGAACCATACTCATCAATAATACTTTCTATCGTTTCTATATTTTTATGTAAAACTTTCATCTGTGCATTTGTTAACCGACTTCCACAATTAAGTCTTTTTAATCCAATAACATAATACATATATTCATGCTGTTTTATTTTTTCTTTATCATATCCAAAAAACAGCTTATCAATATCAGTAAAATGATTTTCTATATTAGCCCATACTGTCTGTGCAGATAAAAATGAATAAATCATCCCCTGTAAATGTTCTTCCAACGTAAATACTTTTCCTTCTGCTCTAAGCTGCATTTTGGATTTTTGTTCACCAATTTTTGCAATATTATTTTGTTCTATATATTCTCTTATCTTTAACAATATCTCTTTATCCATAACTAATTACCTCTTACATGCACTCTTGCATTAGTATATTCACCATATATTCCATTACGTCCTTTTACAATGTGTGATTGATATTTTTTCAGACTATCAATCATATCCATTGACCAACGCAATGGTTTTCCTTTCATATTCATTATTTGTACCGGCTTGGGAAGATATGTACTTTCAACATTTCCTTTTGCTAACTCTTTCTTTTCCCATTGATACCAACACTGAAGTGTATGCAAAGATATATTTAAAATATCGCATACCTCTCTCCTAGAATATATACACTCATTATTCATATTAAGATACCTCCCATAAATTAAGTTTTTAATTAAACATTACCGCTTCTTCTTTTTTATACTCTTCCATTTGATGATGAATAGTTTCCATTTCATTTACTATTTCCATAGCACGCTCTTCCATTTCAATTTGCTTTTGAGATTCATATACTGGAATTCTTATTTTTGATACGTCCGCTATATTTAATCTTGATGAACTTGAACCAACTGCCAACCTCTCAAGTTCTTTTTGTCCACATTCGCTGCTAAGATAACATTTGACATACTCTGGACTTATTTTCATTGAATCAATAGCTAAAATATAAAGATTTCCTATTACTAAATAATCCCTATCTGCTAATGCAATTTTAAATGGTGTTCCCACTTTGCTGATTAACACATTCTTATGATATGCTGAATTATTTCTTTTTTTGTTTAACTCTCCATGATAATAATTAAAATTTTCTACAATTCCAGATGTAATTTGAGAAGTTTTTATGCACGGAATATCCGATTTCTCATCTGAAATATATTTATCCATTTCAGCAGCCGTCAATGTTATTCCTCTTTTTATTCCGTGAATAAAATTACCAAGTTCCACCATTTCAACCTTTGGCTTTCTATTAATAATATATCTAAGTGGATTAAGATTATAATCTGTTAACGCAATCTCTTCTAATGAAATTTTTGTTACTTCTGAATCATCTTCATACTTCTTTTTTATGGAAGCTATTATTGAATCTGTAAAGTCATTAATTCTTTTCCCACCAATCCTGCTTTTTGTATACATATCTCTTGCATCTAAAAATTTCACTTTCTTATTGCCATTACTTAATATAACTAAAAATGTATTAACCCATGTATCTTGATACATTTTATCAGGCAATGCAATTACTCCCTCTATCCAGCCTTTTTTACATAAAAATTTTCTATGTTCTTCTCCTTGTTTCTGAGTCAATTCTCCACCATTCATAACAGCGATTACTCTGCCTTTAAAATTTGTCATTGCTATTCCTGTCGCACATAAAACCCATTCACTATCGAATTTTGCAGGATATTCTTTCCAAAATTGCGCAAGATATACGTCCGCATCTCTTGGCGAAAATCTAACATAATTAGCTTGTGGTTTGTCTATGCATGAGTTTACAAAAACTTTTGTAGCATCATTTTCTTCATAATCTAATCCAACGAATCTAACTTTGCCGTCATATCCTTTGACATCTGACTTTATAAATTGTGACAATAAAGCACTCATATTTTCAGAAATCGCCACAAATTCAGTATCCTTGTATATTGCATATGAATTAATTATGTATTCATTTTCACCAGAATTAATTTCACACACTTTGTCTTCTGCTGATATTTGCAAAAGGCTATTAACCAATCTCTCTATACTATTAGGTGCTAATTCATAAAGTTTTTTTTCAAAATGATTAGTTTTAAGAATACATGCAGCCAATTCTTCTTCTGAATACTTATCCTTTAGTGCACATAATTTTTCCCACTCTTTTTGATAGTCAGCGAAATAATCTTCACATAAATCATTAGCCATAAACATTGATGTTTCAAAATTTTTTTTATGATATGCATCGTCCAAATCTTCCCACGTTTTTATAGAATTATCTTTTTTTAATTTCCATACAAAATAACACATAATTATTTTGTATAATTTAATTTTCTCAAATGTATCCACAAATTTTTTCTTTATACCTTCATCACTTGGTTTCATTGCATTCCATATATTTTCAATAATACTCTCTGCATCACTCATTGTTATTTTTTCAAATTTTTCTTTATCCATATTATACTAGCCTTTCATTTTGGTTTTTATTTTCCAACTTGTTATATTAAAGATATATCCATCTATCATTTTTGTCAAGCTTTTTCGGTTTTTGTTTTCCAATTTTTTAAAAATTTTTCCCCTAACAAATATTCATGCTATAATAACTCTAATGTTACATGAGACTTTTGCACATATTAAGAGGTACTGCCATGAACAATAAATCAGAAAATTACATAAGCATAGGCGAAATGGCTAAGATGAACCAGACAACTGTGACAACACTGCGCCTGTATGACTCTATGGGGCTGTTGAAGCCTTGCTATATTGATGAAAACTCGCATTATAGATACTATGACATCAAGCAGAATGCGCGGTTTGACATGATTCAGTATATGAAAGAACTTGGCATGGAACTTCGTGAGATTAAAGATGTATTCGACCAGTGCGACCTTAATCTTATTGAAGGCATTCTGCGTAAGAAAAAGGAACAAACCAGACAGCAGCTTATTGACATGCGGCTTAAAATTGCCGCCATCGACAGGACTATTGAGGGAATCGAACGATACCGCAAGTCTCCACCTGCCGGAACTATCACGCTTGAATATATCCAGAAAAGAAAAATCTATGCCGTCCATGTTGATACAAATTTCTACGATTACAATATAGATACGTATGAGCTGATTCTTAAAAAGCTGAAGAATAATCTGAAAGAATTTAACATACCAACTATATACTACTGCAATGCAGGAACAATAATGGCACAGAAATATTTCGGGGAACAGCATTTTTACTCTGATGAAATATTCATATTCGCTGATGATGAATTTCCGGTCAATAATAATGTACGTGAGCTTGACAGCGGCATGTATGCATGCATTTATACAGAATCATTTGACGATGAATGTGCGTATGCGGCAAAGCTTCTGGACTACTGCCATTCAAATAATCTGACAATATGCGGTGATTACATATGTGAAGAAATTAATGAAATGAACATTTTTGACAGCCAGAAACGCTCGATGTATCTTAGATTGCAGGTTCCTGTCGAGATTAATCGTTAAAATTTATTACAAAAATGTATTGACTCTAATCTTACATAAGACTCTATACTAAGCTCAGCTTGATAAATATTTAACATTCTTTTTTGAAAGGAGTTTTTATTATGGAGAAAATTAAAGTAGTTCAGTATGGATGCGGTAAAATGAGTAAATACACATTAAGATATCTCTACGAGACAGGATGCCAGATTGTCGGCGCAATCGATTGTAACCCTGCTATCGTAGGCATGGATGTCGGCGATTATGCCGGACTTGGTGTAAAGACTGGTGTTCTTATCAGCGACAATGCTGATGAGGTTCTTGACAACACAGACCCTGACATCGCAGTTGTAACACTTTTCAGCCTTGTAAGCGACTGCTTCCCTCACTATATGAAGTGTTTAAGCCGTGGAATAAGTGTTATCAGTACATGTGAGGAGGCTACTTACTGCTGGACAACTGACCCTGTTCATGCGAATATCCTCGATGTAACTGCCAAGAAGAATGGCTGTACATTCGTAGGAAGTGGTATGGAGGATATCTTCTGGGTTAACATGGTCGGAATGGTTGCTGGCGGCTGCCACAAGATTACTAAGATTGAGGGTGCAGTAAGCTACAATGTTGAAGATTATGGTCTTGCACTTGCCAAAGCTCACGGTGTAGGTCTTACACCTGACGAATTTGAGAAGCAGATTGCTCATCCTGAAGAAATCGAGCCTTCATATGTATGGAATTCTAATGAAGCTCTTGCATCTAAGATGGGTTGGACAATCAAGAGCCAGACTCAGAAATGTGTTCCATATTTCCACGATTCTGACCTCTATTCATCTACTATGAATGCTACTATTCCTAAGGGAAATTGTATTGGAATGGCTGCTGTTGTTACAACTGAGACTTTCCAGGGACCTATCATTGAAACACAGTGTATAGGTAAGGTTTACGGTCCTGATGATGGAGATATGTGCGACTGGAAGATAACTGGCGAACCTGACACTGAATTCCATGTTGTAAAGCCTGCTACTGTTGAGCATACATGTGCTACTATTGTCAACAGAATCCCTGCTGTTCTCCGCGCACCAGCCGGTCTTGTCACAATGGATCAGCTTGAAGAGATTGCTTACCCAACATATCCAATGGAGAATTATCTGTAATTCGATTAATTATTGTTATCAGGTAAACTTTTAAATTAAATATCCCAGACAGGAGCTGAACTGCCGCGCCTTAAATTGAATTTTGCTCGCGGCGGTTCAGGCTTGTCTGGGATGTTTTGGTAATAAGATTTATTTTCAAATGTATTTTCCAAGCATATCTTTTACACATTTTTCTATATTCTGTGCAATTACTACACACTTATCCTTTGGCATTCCTGCTGCCGTGCCAACTGCAACAAGCTCCTTAATATCAGGATTTCTGCCATTACCATCAACTGTTGTTGTATGTTCTCCATAGTAGGTGCTGCTATATGTTAAATCATACGCAGGACTTAGTCTCCATCCATCTTTATCTTCATCATAAATATATGTGAAGTTCTTTGAATGGTCATCTCGATTGTGCGCATACACATTAAAACACATTCGCCGATACATGTTTTCAATATCATACGGATTTTCTCTTGTTATGATTTTTGTAAGTTTCATAAGTTGATGATAATCAAGATTAGGCTGCTCATAATCAATTTCAAGAAGTGCTGCCGCAGTAAGCATGTGAATCCGCTTAATGCCTGATGGCATATTCCGCCTGTCAAAACGCTTTGTACCAAAATATCCTTTACATTCGCTTGACGGAAATAGTCTTGATTCGCTCATGTCTATCCCACATTCTCTAGCACATTGATAATACTCATATTCCATAGTTCCTGCATCTTTACCATCTGAATATGCAGGAAATTTAATTATCCAGCTTTCTCCATCTATATCTGTCATTATCTTAGGCCTTGCACCACCACTTGTTCCACCTAATCTATACAATTCGTCAAGCTTATCAGAATATTCTGTATTAAGAATTTTCTGACATTGTTTTGCAAGTTCATCAAGATTATCATAATTATTATTACTTCCAATCTCTCTATGTGGGTGATATTTCAAAGCTCCCATACCAGCATCGCCTACTATTGCAAGTCTGTCAATAACAGTCAGATTATCTATATTCTGTCCACTTTCCTTTAATAATCTGCTAAGTAATAACTGCCCCCACGCATCAGGAAGACTGTCTGCAAATACCCCAAACAACCCTAAAAAATAATTTTTAGCAGGAATAAATACCTGTTTTTTCAGCGGTAATGAGAACGGACTTATTGCGAACCCACTATTAAGCCATTCGTCACTATATTCAAATGCCACTTTGTATGATGATGCCATGGCAAGTGTTCCTACTGTTCTATCCCCATATAGCACATAAATCTCTTTATCTGCTTTCATTAATTACCTCCCTGATATTCTTATATGGAATATCTGTAAATATACCTCTTAAATCTTCCTCTATGCCAAGTGCCATCGCTATCTTGGTAAGAGACATGAGTGATATCTGTCCTGTGGCTTCAAATCTTTTAATCGAACCATAACTTACATTACTCATCTCTGCAAGCCTTTGTTGTGAAATAGCCCTGCGCTTTCTTATAAGTCTGACCCTGTCTGCAATTTTCTTATCTAATTCTTCCGCTGTCTCCCATACTAAAGCTTCCATATTAATAACCTCAATTCACTATCAACGGCTTATTTTTCGTTAGTTATATTATATAATATATTATCCATTATTGTCAAAAATATGCCATAATAGATAATATATTATCTATTTTAATATCTTAAAAGTTCATTAAATATCTCAATTGCATACCTATCAGTCATCCCTGATATATAGTCAATTATCGCCTGAGCATATATCTTTTTGGTCTCTAATTTTCCGTATATCTTTTTATTCTTATATCTTTCATTATTATCCAGTTCAGAATATACTTTGATATGCTTGGCAAAATCGTCAATCAAAGTTGGATATGTCAATTCTTTTTCTGACAGTTTATTTAATGTATTATTGTAGTCATATAAATCAATCAAAGTGTCATAGATGCTTCTTATCACAAGTGCAGCATAATTCCTATAAACGTTAAATTTAGCATTTTTATAAATTGTGCGGTAATTAAAATCTTTTATCTGATTAAGCATCTTATTATCTTCATCGCTAAGCCTTATTCCGGCTTCAGGTGAACTATTATCGCAAATGCTTGTTATAAAATTATGTATTATAATAGTAGTATTAATCGTCTTCTCTCCATATAACCTTGATATATCACGCAGTTCCTGTTTATCCTTTTCTTCTATGAAATTCATACGAATCGCATCCTCTATATCTCTCCCAAGATATGCAATTTTATCAGCGATTTTGACAACACATCCTTCCCAAGTATATGCCTGATACTGTCCAGATGTCCTGAATTCATCAAGATCAATTCTCTCTTTGCGTGGTATAATACCATTCTCATCAACCTCACCACAATGCGATATTATTCCATCTCTTACCGCATATGTTAAATCAAGATTCCGAAAATCACTATTATTATCCTCAAGAAGTTCAATATTATCAATTATTCTCAGACTATTTCTCTCATGCCAGAACTTATCCATTTCAAGCTCTGCTCTTATATTTGATAGTTCAACTTCACCCTCATGTCCAAATGGTGCGTGTCCAAGATCGTGCCCCATAGCAATTGCACGAGTCAAGTCTACGTTTAAGCCAAGATATTTTGCTATTGTACAACTTACTGATTCTACATGCTGGACATGTTCCATTCTGGTGCATATATGATCGTTATCTATATTAAAAAATACCTGTGTCTTATGTTTCAATCTTCTATATGCCAGTGAATGCAGAATACGTGTATAATCCCTTTCATAATCAGATCGTATATCATTCTTTCTCTGATACAATGGAGTCTTTCTCTCAATATGCTCCTGCCAGTGTGGATTCTCCGGCGTAGATGCATAACTGCTAAATATATTTTGTGTCATTATATACTCCCTTCAAATTCTTTATTTAAATATAGCTTATATCTATTTTTTAATCATTTTATTTTTTTAATATCATACCATACAACATATTTTTTGTCGATTTCATTATGTTTTGGCACATATGTCAATACATTATTTATCAGCCTATATAAAATCTATTAATATATTGTATATTGTTGTATAATTATGTAAAAATGACTATTTTTCAAAGGGAATACTATGAAAATCAACAAATCCGCTCTTATTTCCATCGCACTTATCATTGCTGTATATGCCGTTATGCAGTGCTTTGGAATTACTTGTCCAATTAAATATATAACTGGCATATCATGTGCCGGCTGTGGCATGACAAGAGCATGGATTGCTTTGTTACATCTGGATTGTAGCACTGCATTTATGTATCATCCGCTCTTTTTTCTACCACCTCTTGCGCTGATACTATTCTTATGCAGAGCTAAATTAAACAAGAAAGTATACTACTTCTGCTGGGGCGTTATCTTAGCCGCATTTATAATTGTATACCTATATAGAATGATATATGTGCATGATGATATCGTTGTATTTGAACCTCAGAACAACATAATCTCACGCACATTAAGAAATATTGCGATTAAAAGATGATTTATAGGACAAAATATGTTGATAAAAATATCTGAAGCCCTTGCAAATAAACAAGCTGCATTACTTTTTAATTTCCGAAAAATCTATAAAATTCTTACCACTATATTCTAATACGCCGAAACTCTGCTCATCATATTTACTATAAATCATTTCATTCACATCAAATTCTTTTTTAGAATTATTGATTTTAAAAACAAAAACATATCGTTTCTTTTTATCTAAAAAACTATCGCTCTTTTCTGCTATCGGAAAGATAGAATAAGTTCCACCATAATTTACCATTGAACCTTCTGTCTGTTCTATAATACATTTTGATTCTAAAATAGCTTCTTTTTTCATACTGATTTACCCCCTCATAATCTCAAGCTATTCATACCAAGCCTGATTCTTGTCAGGATGATATTTCCCTTTCCTTAACTCTTTCTATTTGTTCATACTTCTGCATATCATCTTTAAATATACTCAGATAATCACATACAGCCCCTGCAAAATCTACAAATGCATATCCTTGCGCTGTTATTACATTGCGGTCAACAACCACTCTCTGGTCTATATAATTAGACCTCACAAATGGGTCATCGCAGCCTAACTGCTTTATTTTATTCTCCGAACATGATGTTGTATATTTGTATTCCTTTAATACTCCTGCTCTTCCGAGAAATTGAGGTGCAAAACATATTGCAGCCACTAATTTTCCCTTATTAATCATATTTTTTATAAGCGGACATATACTATTCTGCTGATTATTAATTGGTCCACCCGGTATTATCAACGCCTCTACATCTTCTAAATCTGTCACATCATCAATTTTATTCGCAGGCACATATTCAAGTCCCGATTGAGCCATTATTTTATCTGTACTATCTGATATTGAAATTATCTCATAATCTCCAGTATTTCTTAATCTATGAAGCAGAAATGTTATCTCAAAATCAGCCATTCCATCGTATATGTAACATAAAATTTTCATATGCGCCTCCTTTGGTATAATTGCCTCGTTCTTAGCCTATATTTACTTTTAATCTGCTAAATCCTCTTTTATGCTTTTATATTGTAAATGATATCTATGAATCTTGTGAAGACTTACTACCAGTAATGCCAATGCTGCAATATAAATAACCAGGCATATCATTACCATATCAGGAACTTTAAAATTTACAAAAGCTACAATAATGGCAAATACAATATCTGCAACAGCTATAAAATACCATTTCTGTATACTCTGTTTATAATCTTTAATAAGTTCCTTACCATTCATTCCTTTATCATTATAGCCAGAATCAAGTTTATATAAATTAATTGGCATTCTTTCATCATTCATTGCTAACCCCTCCTTGAATTAAATAAATCGTATGATACAGCTTCATGGCATGTATATATTATGCATTATTAATTTATAATTTTCTTTATAAAAAATATCACTTTACAAACGTCATTTTAAATATTATGCTATTTTTATATTTAATGTTATTAAAGGGAAGTAAAAACATGCCACGACCTATAAAAGATAATAAAAATTTTGAAATAAGCAGAAGTGTTGTTTATAACGGAAAAGATAATAATTATCACATGGCATCGATGAGTGCATGTACAGATCATTATGAGATTGGTTTTCTGGTATCTGGCAGTCATCATGCATACTCAACTGATGGGGAGTGGGATGTTTTTAAAGGATATGTTGGAACAACACCTCTGGGATTACAGCACCAGACCTTTTATAGCAGTAATGAAGTACATGACGGCATACTTATAAAATATTCATTTGATATAGCAGATTATATTAAGTCAGAAATATCTACTGTTGCATTTAACAGATTTTATAATGAAAAATATCACATTCTGAATCAGGAAGACCAGCATATTGTCCAGAATATTTTTGAAAAAATGCTGACTGAATATAATATTAATTCGCCTTACACGGATTCCAAATTAAAATCTTTGCTTACATATTTAATTGTATTTATTATTGAGCATCAGTTACCTCATGACATAAACTGCAATTACGCTAAGAAAATAAATAAAAACATCAATGATGTTATGAGATATATCGTAAACGCTCCACCGGTTCTTTCCAGACTTAGTTGATTTGAATTTCATTCAGCAACAATTTAGCTTTTAATAATTCAAAACTATTACGACCATACATTATTCGTTTGGTTAACTTTATTTTGTTTACGCTACCTTCTGCTAAACCATTATTATACTTATATTTTATTGCATTTTTTACTGCATCAATATCTGACAATAGTCCATTTACATATGTTTCCACTTCATCAATCTGTAATGATAAGGCCTGTGTTATCCATGTATCAAGTTCTTCACTTTTTTGAGAAAAAATTATTCTGTGATATTCACGAATTAGAGAATATAACTGACCTAAAACAGGGTATTTTTTTATGGATGCATTATATTGTTCTTTTGTCAAACCCTTTATATTTTCTAATTCGCGATATATAAGTTGGCAAAATAATTTCCTTGGAATATATTCAACTCGCTCAGTGATATTTTTAGAAATGCTTCTTTGATGCGTTCTTTCTTTTTGCATAAACATTCGTAATGATGCAATAGTTCCTGTATATCCTTCTTTTACTATTTGTTCATGAATTTTTTTGTATGTAATTCCTTTTGAACGCATAGTTATAACTTTCTGTTCGTAAGGAGCCAGTTTTCCCGGAATTCTATTGTCATAGTGCCCATTATCCATAATATATTCATCTTTTAAATAATTTCTTATAGTAACCGTAGTATGACCAGTCAACCGCATAATTTCATCAATTGAATGTCCTTCAGTATATAATTTCCTAACTTCCTCTATGGCTAATTTCTTATTTTTTAACTGTTGAAGATGTTGACGTTCCCGTGCATTTTCTTTTACCTCTGGTATTTCATTTTTGGATATAGAAAGATATTTTCTAATAGTTGTTACAGAAGAATGCAACAGCAGTGCTATATCATTTGCAGTATAACCCTCATCATGTTTCTTTTGTGCAAAGATAATTCGTTCTGCACGATTTCTTGTATCATAAAGTGCTTCCATTTCTTGGTTAATAGTATCTGTTGGAATTACAAGCCGTGATGGAAATAAACGATGTAAATATCTTTCTACCGCATCGGATAAATTTTTTATCAAATGAAAACGATCACTAATCTGAATTGCATCAGGGTGTGCATTACTTACTGCCGATGAATATGTATGTGCACCATCTCTTGAAACCACTTTTAAATTAGGGTAACTTCTAAGCCAATCTTCAACAATTTTAGTTTCGCGGGAATCAATTATATCAATGATTTTGTGGGTATCTAAATCAACCATAACTGTTCCATATGTATCCCTTTTGCGAAAAGCAAAATCATCCACACATATTTTTGTTACGCTGGATTTATCCACAATAGTTGGCATTTTTTTTAAGCAGATCACAAATGCTGCTTTTACATACTTTTATAGATGAATTTTTCAATAATGCAGAGGCCGTTACTGAACTCAGTTTCGTTGATGTATTCATTATTTTATCTAGTAAACGGTTTGTTTTCTTTCCGTTTGGAGCTACAAAATTAAATCGTTCAGAAAACGTTCTATGTGTACAATTTTCATTAAGGCAAAACATTTTTCTTGTATTCAATAAAAGAATTGCTTGCTTATCCTGGATTGGAATATCCTGAATTTCTCGCTGATATATGGAATGAATTTTTGATGAAGTCTCTCCACAAAAAGGACACTTAACATCTTTTTCAATAGATTCTGCAATTAATATAAACTTCTCTTTTTTAATTTTATATCCAACACACTTTAAGCTCTTGTCTAAATTTTGTATAAATTCTTGCTTCATAATATCACCATCCTCCAATAATTATAAAGCAAAATCACTTTATTATCAACTAAGTCTGGAAAGAACCGATGGAGCGTTTACAAAAATCTTCGTAAAGCACTGACGTAAAACAAGCCCCCAAAGCACAAGGCTTTGAGGGCTTGTTGAGAAAATTGTATTTCTCTTTGAAATTATCTCTTTGAGAACTAAAACTAACGTTTTGAGAGCGTGAAAAGCCCATAGATTGGGGATTTGTGTCTGGTAGTGTTACATATCTGTTGTATGCGTAGCACTACCCTCACATTCCCATAACTGCTCATTACTTTATTAAAGAAAGGACTATCATTATGAAAAAACACTTTGCATACTACAACCAATACAAGAACGGAATCGACATTGCTTTTGACGGCAATGTACTTCTGTTTGTCTCATGTGCTGAAGCAGAAAAGAATCTCCATACTACGCCTAATTCTCAAAGGCTTATTGATAATCTTGCGATTGATAAACCACTTAAGTATGCTGCATTAGCTCTTGATTGTGAGTTACAGAATTGGGCTGATGCTATGGATGAGGATTGGTGTTTCTAAATATTTCATAAATATATTGCACCTATATTCTTTTCTTGTTATCATAATATTGGTGCTACCCTATTCGGTAGGCGGTTAGTCCTTCAGCAGAGGGACTGTGACCCTCTGATTACATAGAAATCATCTTGTATGAAATCTTACAAAGGAGGGATGCCAATGTTGACTCTTGAAGGTCTCATTGCAGTATTAGGCTTTGGCTTGACCTGCTTTGAACTTGGATATACACTCGGTAATAAATCACACAAAAAATAATCGCCCCCGGTCTGGTAAACTGAGGCGATTATTTTAATCAATTCATATACTGGGCTAACCATCTATCGGTAGCACCTTTTATATATTTATAATATCACTATTTTCAATGTGTGTCAAAAATATTATCAAATATTTTTATTAAAGTATCCTGTCTCTTCCCATACCTTCTTATCAGGACAATAATAACTATATTCTCTTGAATCCCCAACTTTCATTGCTGTTCCAAATTTTAGTATTCCTTGTTGTATACCAATTCTTATATATTGTGCATCCTTTCCAATTGCTTTAGCAATCTCCGCGATAGGCACATTTCTTCCTGTAAACTGTGGATAATTAATATTATACTGCACCTGTAACATCTCTTCACCTCCGTATTACACAAATCAGTGAATTTTTTTGTAATGTCCCCTTCTTGTAAACTCTATAATTCCATTATCTCTCAAAAGCTGTAATTGTTGTCGTATTTTTTCCTTCACATGATGATTGTCAGGATGTTTATCGAAAAGAACCTTTTCAAACCTATACATTTGTTCGAGTGTAAATTCATCATTATCGATTAAATTAACACAGTTAAGAATATCTAATGTCCATCCTCTTGTTTCTAACTTGCTCCCTCGTAAGAACTCTGTTTTATGGACTTTTTCAATTATCTTTTTAATTGGTATTTCTTGTTCATTCTGTACAATATAGATTCTTCCTTCATCTGGAATGCGATTCAACAGGATATTACATCCTATCCAACCTGCTCTCTTCGCTGTATCAGCTAAAGGTTTTCTTTTTTCTATTATTTCTGGTGAAAAAAAGTATTTTGGCACCATCATAAAATTTTCAACTTCAAGATTATACTTGTTATAGTGCATAAAAAAGAAATTAGGGTTATTAATCGAATTAATTCTCTCTATCATAGTATTATATGCCCCATCATTAACTTTTCTGCTAATAGAAGCACCTTTACTCTTTAATTCATATTCTTCTCTACAAGATGGACAAAAAAAGTCAGCAACTGGTCTGTTATTCTCAAAATGGTATATGTATTGATTTCCACAATATGGACAAAACATATTTTCATTAACCCATGTTTCCGTTATCACCCTAATTTTCTGCGTATTACTCGAATACTGTTCAGCACTTCTTCCATCCATATGTAAATTCAAAATTATCACTCCAATACTGTTTGATACAATACACTATTAAAACGTGTCCTAATTTTTTCTATATTCTCTTTCATTATTTCAATTAATATACAACTTCTCTTTTTGTTCAATGCTGCTACACCTACCGCTCCACTTCCAGCAAATGAATCTAATACTATTTCACCTTCATATGTAACATATTCCAGTATCTTTTCACATAATTCCACTGGTAATTCACTCTGGTGTATCTTATTTTTTTTAGAAACTGGCTGAACATCAAACATAGTTGGTAACATACCATTGCACCCACTCATATAATATGTTTCACCCGTCCTATCAGATTTTTTCTTATCAATTCTCATGCTTCTCGCCTTTCCCTTTGAAAAAATCATTATGTCTTGTGTATTTTTAGCTTTTCTTCCAGTATTACTTACAAAAGAACCTTTTTTCCACGGAACCTTAGAATAATATACAAATCCTGCTTCTTTTGCATATTGTTTTATCTGATATAAATATTCATAATTATTTTCATTTTCAGCCGGCAATACTTCAACCAAAAAGCACCCCTTCTTTAATACCCTAGCCTTCTCTTTAAAATCTTCCAATGTATATCGAAAACAATCATATAATGCAAATGCTCTTGTTCCGCCTTTATTCGACTTCATATCTAGCCAAGGATGATCTGTTAATATGCAGTCAATACTATTATCTTCTATCATAGATAAGTCTCTGCCATCACCCTCTATTAATACACACTGTTCCTCTTCACAATCAATTGTACGATATACTCCTTTTGCTACTCTTTCAAATTTAACACCTATTTTTTCATAAATACGTGCTCTGACTGTTTCCTGAGGTTTATCAAGATTTTGCTCATATGCCTCTTGTAGTGAAAAACTCTCACTATTCTTAAAACAATTAAATATCTTTTCAACTAAAGTCATTTTGTATACCTCCTATAAATTCGGATCTTGATCCTAACATAAGAAGTGTACAAATAAAAGGATTTTTTATTTCTTCTAATTATATATCTTATCATCATTTTTATAAATCCTCTATATTTTCATCTTCATTTATATAAACTTTTTCATAAAAGTATCTTTTTGACACTTTTCCGGGTACAACTATATATCCTCTTTGTTCCAGCTCTTCATTTAATTCCCTAATGATTTTGTATGCTTTTGTCTGCTTTACTTGTAATATTCTCATTACATCTTTTACTGTATAAAATTGTTTCATATAATTTCACCTCCAAATTTATCATATATTTTTGTTTTTATTTTGTCGTTTCACTTATAGTGAAAGAAGCGAATTAGTCATCTCAACTAATCCGCTTCAAGTCATTTATCTCCCCTCATACACCTTCCACAACCTCTTCTGCTCCGCTCCAATCCTCAATATCTCCTGCAAATCCCTAGCCATAGCCTCAACATTAGCATCCATCTGCTCTACTGTTCCTGTCCTGTTACCTGCCTTAATCTCCCACTGCATTAACTCTTTACTATAATATTCCTTAGTATCCACATTCATA
>JBNMKL010000024.1:0-42856 GCA_050874305.1 Lachnospira sp.
CGGACTAAGGCGCCCATATGGGTGCCTTAGTCCGTAGCCAGCCGGTCGGGAACACGCAAAGTTTTCTATCATTCGGGAGGATTTTATTTTGAAGATTTTATTTTATGATGCTAAAAGCTACGACAGATACTCATTTGACAAACAAAGCAGTAACTACCCTCAGATTACAATTGACTACCTTGAATCAGACCTTGATGAAAAAACTGCGATATACAGCCACGGATATAATGCGGTGTGCGCCTTTGTCAACTCTACTGTGGATGAAAAGGTTCTCTCCATCCTAAACTATAATGGTGTCGGACTTGTACTTATGAGGTGTGCAGGATTTAATAATGTAGATATGGAAGCTGCTAAGAAATACAACATCTCTGTTATGACTGTGCCTGCATATTCACCTGCCGCTGTGGCAGAACATGCTATGGCTCTCGCCCTCGCCGCCAACAGACGAATCCACAAAGCCTATATTAAGGTCAGAGAGAATAATTTCAGCCTGTCCGGGCTTACTGGTTTAACACTTAATGGCAAAACTGCCGGAATAATAGGAACAGGCAAAATCGGAGCCGCCATGTGCCGTATCTGTCATGGCTTTGGAATGAATGTAATCGCAAACGACCAGTATCATAATGATTCTCTTGATTTCGTGAGATATGTCGACCTTGATGAGCTTCTAAGCAGCAGTGATTTGATTTCCCTGCACTGCCCTCTCACCAAGGAATCATTTCATCTGATTGACACAGATACAATTGATAAGATGAAAAATGGAGTTATTCTTGTTAACACATCAAGAGGCGCAATTGTCAACACAGAGGCTCTTATCAAAGGCATCCGTGACATGAAATTCCATGCTGTCGGACTTGATGTATATGAGGAAGAGACAGATTATGTCTTTGAAAATATGGAAGATGACATCCTACAGCGCTCAACAACAGCAAGACTTCTTTCATTCCCTAATGTAATCGTCACATCCCACCAGGGTTTCCTCACAGAAGAAGCTTTGGATGCTATCAGTAAGACAACTTATGAAAATGCGGTTAAATATTTAAATGAACAAGATTAAAATAAAATTGCCAAATAAGCCAGATTAATTAAAATCAACTTATTTGGCATTATTTATACATATTAATCCCGACTTAACATTTATCAAAATCAGGATTAAATGCGTAGAAGTTCTTAGAATCAAGTCTATCCTGGACTCTTGAAAGTGCCTCTCCGAATCTCTGGAAATGTACTATTTCACGTTCTCTTAAAAAACGGAGCGGATTCAACACATCTGTGTCATCTGTAAGACGTATAAGATTATCATACGTCGTTCTTGCTTTCTGTTCCGCAGCAAGGTCTTCTGTGAGGTCCGTTATTATATCACCCTTTGACTGGAATTCGCATGTGTTAAATGGTATTCCACCCGCAGCCTGTGGCCAGATTGCAGCAGTATGGTCAACGTAGTATGCCTCAAATGGAGTTCCCTTTATCTGTTCCATTGACAGATTTCTTGTAAGCTGATGAACCATAGTACTTATCATCTCAAAATGTCCAAGTTCTTCTGTTCCAATATCAGTAAGAAGTCCTGCGACATCTCTGTAGCCACATGAATATCTCTGGGAAATATATCGAAGCGATGCACCCAGTTCGCCGTCTGGGCCGCCATACTTCATTAGGGTATAATTTTATAATACCTCTACATTACTAGCATTAATTTGGACAATAAAAAGTCCTTCCTTATATAAATCTATCATTTTACCCTTAACCTGTCCAACGTCATATATTTTATCTTCATATATAACCTTGCTACCGGGTACAATCTGATTTAAGCTGTTACTAGTCTTTGCCTCACTCATAATCAGACACCATACTTGTTGTTAAATTCATCAGAATAAAGAATACCATGTTTAATAGTATCTTCATCCTGCTGCATCCAGAAGTTAATCTCATCCGCTCCTGGTTCGCTTCCTCTCATAACCATATAGCAGTCTTTAATAAGCTGTAACTTAACAGGATCGGGATGGTTGTTATTATATTCATCAGATGCTCTCAAATCATCAAATGCCTGAATACGTGTCCACTCATGCATAAGCAGATTTTCAAGAGCCTCATTTTCTCCCTGAGTATACCCACGTCCGAATAAACCATTATACATTGCATTAATGACATCAACAGCCTGCTCACGTGTCCACTCTCCAGACTCTGTTTCACCAAGATAGAATGTAGACACATCAATGTTATCAATCCATGATATATTTTCAGGCTTCATGTCATTATTTCCCCACTGTTCTCCAATGACTTTCAATCCATCAAATTCAGTCTCATCATCTGAAGAACCATCAAAGCAAGCGTGCCAGAATGGATAGCCAGCAAGCCTTGATACATCCAGTGCCTCTGCTCCATGAGAACCTCTTAAGCAGCTTGTGTTAGTGTAAAAACCTACATTATCCCACCCAAGTTCCTTCATACATTCCATAGCAATAATAAGCCTGTCTGTAAATTCATTCAGTGGTGAGCCTTCTCTCGCACAATAATCAATAGTTGCTTCCTCATAATCAAAAAACAAAGGCAAGTCAAATTCTTTGCCGCTGATAGCTGTATTGAATGTCTGAGCTTCCTCTCTGGCATCTTCATCATTTCTAAAGTAGTCAAACCAATAAGCACCAACCATAAGTCCTGCTGCCTTAACCTTCTCATATGCCTCATCAAATGCCTTATCCTTCTGGCTTATGTCAGAGCCATATCCTGCATGGAGAATAACACCTTTAACCCCACACTCTTTAGCTCTTATATAATCAATATTTAACATAGACTCATAACTTGTATCTATAACTAATAATTTTTTCATTATGCTTCACGCTCCTTTTTATTATCGCTGACTGCCGCCTCGAGTTTAGTATCTATGTATAGGTCCAGATTCTTATATATCTTTGTAAGATATGCTCTGCCCTCTGTAGATAACAAACTCCTGATTCTCTCAATACATTTTTCCTTTGCTTCCACCTGAGCTTCTTTGGTAAATGCACCTGCCTTTTTCAGACTATCAACATATGTCTGCGACACATACTTAACAGCATCTGTAATAATCCTCTGTCCCTCATCAATCCAATAATTGATTTTTTCCTGTTCAGCAAGCTTATCATTGTTCTCCTGCTCCTTATCAATCTTATTATTGATAATGTTCAATCCATATCCAACTATAGCAGTACCAGCTCCTATAATAATAAGATATGCAATCTCCTTAAATATTTCTAATACGTCCATCCTATACCTCCGTTATAATTTCTGCGTAATATCCTCTTCCGTTACCTTTTTAATCCTTGCTTCCTTGACCTTGTCAATGCGCTCATCAATCTTATGCAAATCCGTCTTTACATCTTTTTCAGGATATATATCCAGCCGCCTATATCTTTCTTGCAATCCCAGCTTATGCTCAATCTGAAAACCTTCTGATTTGAATATAAATTCCAGTCCAGATTTATTCATGTAACAGCGAATTATATAAGCCCATGCCGCTATTACAGTTCCAAGCGCAACCACTATCTGAGTTAATAGAGTTGCATACGCTGTTATGTAAGGATTGCTGGAACTCATGCTTTTCCAATCGCATTGCCTCAATGTTCCTATATATACAACTGCTGCATATATAAACAGCGCAAGCAATGATGCACACATCATAAATTGACAGTAGACAAGTATCTTCGTTGTCGTTAACCTTTTATCCTTCGTACTCTTAACACGCTGGATGTTCAACTTTTTCGTACTAATCCCCGCCTTTCTTTCTAAGATGAAGCTCCTCGATCTCATGCATCATCTTAGTTCCCATTCCATTGCCACCAAGCGCATGATACGCCTCATACATTTCGACATAGTTCTGATATGCATATGATGGTATTTCGCCCTCTGCAGCATACTTATCGTGATACTCAATAAGCTGCACCTTCAGAAGTAACATTGTGCCTTTTGCATTAGCGTCCCTGTCCTTCTTCTGATTCTGCAAGATCCATACTATATAGCCCATAAGTGCCGTTAATACAATCGGCAATGCTACTGTATATGTCTCAACCAAAAACTGCTGCACTTCAATCACCTCCTTCTGTTATTAATAATGCACGCAAAAAAGACGCCTGTTTCGTGAACATGCGCTATCTCTGTAAAATTTATTTAATTATTCATGTGCTATAATTAGCACATATACATATCATCTATGTAGACAAAATTCCGATTTACCCTTTAAATTAATAACTGCTGGAATTATCGAGGAGCAAGCAACTAAAATACCTCAAAATGGTCAATATACGTTTAAAATCGAAGATGAGAATATAAAATCAACAGATATAATTATTGCTACATTTTTGATGAAGGGGTATCAGTCGATAGGAGTATCAACACGGTGTAATTGCGATAATGGAATGGCTTATATGACAGTCTATTCAAATCAATTATATACGGCTGGTATTGTTGCTGGATTTAATTATGCAATTATACGTTTAACATAACCACATAACTGTTCCGTTCCATAAGCTTCGCCCTGTAAGGTAAATATAACCATCAGACGATGTTGATACACCATAACCACTCCAACCTCCACTTGGTGCAAATCCTGTATATACCATGTAATATTTATTATTAAATAAAGCAAATATACTAGAATAATAATAATATCTTTTAGGACGATATTTTTCTGGAACTAAATTTGCTAGAGATTTAAACGAACCAAGCTCTGTATCAACTGGATGCCCATTGAATGTTAGCAGACACAATTTTCCATACACAGTTAAAACAGCAGTGCCAGCTCCATCAGATAAATCCATAGCATAATCGGAATTTAGTACACTTACGCAATCATCCTATGCTCCATCCTTATATTATCTTCATTTACTTTGCAATAAAGCATTGTAGTGTCAAGACTGCTATGACCAAGAATAGCTTGTACATTTTGAACTTTCATTCCCTTGTTTATGGCATTCGTAGCAAACGTCCTTCTGAACCTGTGAGGATGTACATTACTAACCCCTGCTCTTTCTCCAAGCTTTTTTACTAATACCTCAATATTTTGTTTTGTCATCCCCTCTTTATTTCTATTCAAGAACAGACTCACATTAAGAATCCCTCTTGATTCTATATATTTTTTAAGCCAATACATTGCTCTATCGCTTATATAAACTTTCCTCTCTTTTGCCCCTTTTCCATAGACAACAGCCTCATTTCTAATAAAATCAACATTATCTATTGTTAGAGCGGACACTTCACTTACTCGACATCCTGTTGTAAGCAAAAATTCAACAAGAGCCTTTTCCTTAATATTCTTGCAACTACTTCTTAATTTTTCCACATCCGTGTCAGAAAATGGCTTTTTTATAATCTTATCTGCCTTAATTTTCTTAATACGCAGCATCGGATTTTTCAATATAAACTCTTCTGTACATAGCCAGCTAAAAAATGCCGAAAGATAACGCCTCTGGTTGTCTAAGGAACTTTTACTTATCTTTTTTCTTTCCTGGTATTCGGCGAGATACTTTCTAATATCTTTTGTAGTTATATCTCGTATATTTTTACCTATGCCATTCAATGCAAGTCTAATAGCCAATAAGTACTGATATATTGTTTTATCTGATTTTCCCTCCAGTTTTAATGATGATGCATACTGTCTAACTAAAATGAGGTTGCTGTCATCATATTCAGCAACCTCATATTTTTTCACATGTACTTCATATTTACATATGATTAAAGTTATAGCATTATCAATCCTGCTTGCAACATCACAACCTAGCAGCTCTGAAACCTTATTAAGTATCTCCATTCTCAATTGTTCTGTCATTTGTGTATACCTCGTTTTTGATTAAGTATAACACTTACATAAAAGTATGCTAAATTCCGATAAGTCGAAGAATTTGACTTACACCTCTGTGGTTCTTAGTAATATAACAATACCAAAAAATCTATATTATACTATAGATAATGTAATAGATTATATACCAGAAGGGAAAAGCCCCATTTTTGCACTTTTAGCAGATTTTAGTTCCGCGTCGGGAGATATTGAATTATATAATCAAACTCCTAACAAGTTATATCTTAGAAGTTCGGTGGGGGCGACTATTGCTAAATTAACTTTAAAGATATACTATTATTAATAATATCCTCTTAATCGAATCCTAAAATTAGTAATAGTTACAGCCCTATCACATGTAAGATATATGTAATTATTGCCATATTGCCATATAGATACACAAGCAGTTCCGTTTGTCCATGCATCAAGTCCAAGTACGTCCACCTCTTTGAAGTCTTTTATATTGGGCTGATTTGCTATGGTGTCTATCTGGGTCAAATCGAAGTCTTTGTATTCATTTGGGCTACTGAATGTGACTGTTCCAAGATTCATTATAAAGGTTTTAGACTTATCGGAATTTAGTACACTTATCGCCCCCTTAATTGTGCCATCTCCAATCCCAGATATGTCTGTACTTCCAACTGTTGTAATCAAAGCATGTAGTATGCTTGTTATATCATCCCCGGCATTCGATAAATCTGTCTTGCCAAGCAGCTTAATTATTTTAGAAACATTTCCAAAAAGATTTTTAATGGTTGTTATACCACTAGTCACTTTCAACTCCTCTGGCTCATCAAATTCAATCTTTGCCTCCGCAAGAGTGGATTCAAAGTCACGCTTCATCAAGTACCCTGACATTTCTCCACCGAAACAATCCCATTTAAGCACGCCATCATTCAGGATAGCGCACACGTTAGTTCCCGGTGGATAGTAAAAGTCTGCACCGCCAAGAAAGTCATCTGTTGTCATGAATTCGTCTGACACATTGTACATCCATCCACGTTTAACATCTGCCAAGTCAGGCAGTTCTTCAAAAGCCAATGAGCCACATGGAATTGTTCCACCATCAAGCCCTGCTGTTGCATTCTCGCATTTTTCAGCATACTTGGCACAAGCTTTTTCAATACTGACTGTATCATCCTTTATCTGCTGTGTGTCATCCTTGATGCCCTCTGTATCCGTCTTGAGCTGCTGCGTTTCTGCCTTGATAGTCTCAGTATCAGATTTAATCTGCTGTATCTGTGGAATAGCTGTATCATATATATCCTGCTTAACTGCTGCCACATCATCTTTAGCCTTATTCGCCGCCGCTTCTGCATTAGATGCTGATGTCGCAGAAGCAGTTGCAGCCTCTAATGCTTTGTTAGATGCTGCTGTGTTGGCTTCGACTTCGTTGTTAATAGCATCTATTCCATTATGTATTGAGCTTCTTACATCTTTGCCAAAACGGGCTTCCATTATCTTTTTTAAGTACTCAGCAATGTTTGCCATAGCCTATCCCTCCACATTCTCTTCAATGTACTTCCTTAATGTCTCAAGAGCACCTTTTACATTCTGATCTTTAATAACCAGAGCAGCCCTTCTCAACGAAGATGTAGTCTGCCCTGAATCATCAACCACATTATATGTCACATTCACCTTATCACCGTTCCCCGAAGGAAATGTGACAGCTCCTTTTATCTGTATCATGTATTAGTCCTCCTGCTCATCTATAATCTTCTGTGCATAGCTTTCCGCTGTCTTGATAGCTTCAAGCACAGATTCATCAGTAACAATTCTGTTGCACTTCTTATTGATTGATGTAGCTTTTCCAGTTTCATCAATAACGTCATAAGTTGTAACCAGCCTCTTCATATTGCCATCTGTAATAACTGCTATTCCTTTTACATTTTTCATTTATGCTGCCTCCGTAATATCTTTAATAACTTCATTTTCCAAGTTGTCTAAATCTATAGCTGACTCAAAAATATCATTAACAACCTCTGATTCTATGCTTGATATATCTCTTTCAATATCTTCCACATATAGCTGAATTCCTGTCAGATTGTTAATTACATCTTCTTTTTCAAAGGCTTCCAATCTAATCAAATTCGCATCCATTTGAACCGCTTTGATTTCCCATGCAAATTTTAAGCCTGGAGAACCTTTTACAATAAAATATAAATTGTTCATCTCACCCACATAACAGCTTCCTTCGCCATATGCTTGCAAGAAAACTTGATACTTGCAATCCGATACTGTCTCAAAAAACACATCATCAATGCTTACATAACATGTTCCTGTTTCATCAATAACACCATCTCCAACATCACCAAACATGGGAGTTGGTGTTTCATATGCATGTAACTTTCTTTTCCCAAAATTTCTTGTGTTAACTGATCTTGATTTTGTACCATCAACAGTCAAGTTTCCTTCAATTACTGCATCACCATTACCATGACCATTCTTGTGCGTTTGCAGTCCCAGACCACCAGCCCACACGTATTGAGAATACATCGTAATCCATTCGTGGCCACCACTACCTAATGTCGGATTTCCAATTGGTACAATATCATTACCACTGGCTTTTAACCCATATCCGTCTGATGATACAAGCTTTGATGTACTCGTATAGCTCTGAATTCCTGAACTTGATAAGACAGAGCCACCGCCAATAACAGAAGTGCTGCTTATTCTCGTGCCATCTTCTCTATCGCTGTAGATGCTATTTTGATCGATTTTCAGTCCACCTATATCTCCATCTGAAGCGTGCATATATCCGTTAGATGTCACATAAAATGATGAACTTTCTTTAGTATCTTTGTTTTGAAATTCCGAACCGATTATTGTGCCACCTTTTACCAAATTGCCCGAAATTTTACCTTTTTCAACATTCAATCCATTAACATCTAATGTAGCAATCTTATTTCCGCTGGCATCATATAATTCAATGGTTCCATTTCCGTTATTTTTTCCACCTACTTTAAATGTACCACCCTTAATTAAGCTTGCCGACAATGCACCAGTCGTAATAAAATCAGCAACAATAGCACCATCCATAGTCATAGCAAGCCCATATGGACCATTAACACCGTTCTTAGAATAGCCTAATCCACTTATGTTCCACCGCCATACCCTTTGTGCAGTTTTAGGATTATCTGTGTCCATAATATAAAGCTCTGAATTGGTCTTGTAGACATATCCACCCATTGCAGTAGTTATCAATGCTGTTGCATTCTTCTTAGCCGATTCCAGAATAGAACTCGCCGGTGTAATACTCTCAATCGCTGCAAGCACTTCCGTATATGTTGTGGCTGTTCTTGCTGATAACGTCTTTTTCTGGCTTATTCCAAGCTCCAGCGTATCATTTTCAGGATTCCACAGGTTAAATGTCTGCTTGGCTATTGGCATCCACTTATCCAGTCCATGAGGCTTAGATATAACCTGTACATCATAGTTGAGCTTAAATCTGTCCTGCTCTTCAATCCATGACAAATCAAACGCTTTTAGCGATATTACAAGGTTAGCAAACTGTGCATCTGTTAAATACGTTTTGCCCTTTGATAAAAGCTTACTTGCTGTAGTTACATTATCAAATATAACTGTGGCACTTATTTTTCCATATGTGTCTGCTGCCTCACTAACAAGATAATCCTTGCCATTGTTGACACTTTCAATCGTAAGTCTGGTATCTAATCCCTCAACTGCTGACTGCTCAAGCTTCTGTCCCAGAGGAATAACCACTGTAGCAATCTGTGTCATATCAATATTGTCACTATAATCCAGTAGATTTTCTCCCAGTCTGATAGGCTGTGTACACATTCCAAGTGAATCAGCAAGATAATCCAGATACCTCACGCCATTTTCATGACGTATGTTGAAATACCCTCCAAAATCATCTACCAAATCCTCTTTAAGCTCTGTCATGGTACTGTTATTATTCGTAAAACAATATATGTAGTCGTTTGAATCCTTGACAGTAACTACACCAACTGTAAACCTCTTCCATTCATCCACCTGAGCATTGTGTGATGCAACATAATTTTCCAGTAACTGCCTCACACTAACGCCCTGATACTTCTTAGGACGTTGAATAGAATCATTAAAATATGTCAGCTCACCTTCACATTCGACAGTCTTTTGCTTGAAGAAATTTTTGCTGACCTTCATACATGGTCCTGCAAATATAGGTTCTTTTTCATCATTCCTGTACACCTCGAACACGGAACGCCGCTCTATAATGTCGTCATATCTTGGGTGCCCCGGCGGCACTGTGAACTTAAAAGTTCCTGCCTTATTTCTCTCAATTGATACGACAGGATTACATATTGCAAGCTCTTCCGCTTGTGGTGTACAGAACAATTTTCCATCCAGATAAATCTTATACATTACAATATGCCTCCTGTGTAACTTATCTCTACACTTCCATTGCCCTTGAATGTCAATGTATTAATCCCTGATGCCAGAATCATGTCATATAAGACATTTTTACCAGCTTTTAATGTAAATGTGCTGTCACCATATAAAACCGTCATATCAGACGATACAGCTATTGTAGGGTAGGTCTCCTTGTCCATCCCCTTAACCAACGCTTCATATGTTCCATCTACATCAAACTTCATATCAGATATAAAGCCCTCTTCAAAATCAAACGTATCCCACAGCCATTCTCCATCTTCAACAGATGAATCAAGCTTATAAGGCTCCATGTTCCCAGTTACCTCAAATTCTCCTGTGCTCTTATTAACAGAAGGGTTATTAACGCTTAAACGGCCTATGTAGTAGTATGCTATATCATCATCAAAGACCACCTTCATGCGCTTTCCATGCAGATAATTTTCAACTTCACTTATCTTTGTCCATATATCCTCAAACTTCTCCATAAGCTTGAATTTAATCGTAATAGTACGATTACCATATTTAACCGAACCGGTTAACACCTCTGTTAAATCAATATCGCCATCTCTCATAGGCACAGTCAAAAACTTTGACTGCACCTCTGGCTGAGAGATTACTTTACTTTTCATCAACAGGTTAAAATCAGAATAGGAGTGTTTATCTCCTATTGTTACTCCCTGCAACATTGATTACACACCCCTTCCTTCTCCTACTACCATATCCCCTAGAGCTTCATCCATCTTCTCAACAAGACCACCAACAAGCTCACCTGAATCAAGGACAACTTTAAGATTCTTTAGATATTCCAGAATGGCAATAAGTACATCCCTGATTGAATTATCCTTGTTAGAAACTTCTCCAGATGTACCAGTATTAATATTTGCATTAACTTCTGCCGTATACTTTCCTAATTCATCCATTTGTGAAGACACATCTTTCAATATGCTTCCATTAGCCAAATCATCAATACCATTCTCAAAACCCTCAACACAGTATTCACCAATCTGAGCAAATACCTTGGATGGTGAATGAATACCGAATATACTTTTAACACCATCGACTAAATCTCGACCTAAATTTTTGACATTGCTAACCAAATTTCCCCAGGTATTTCGGATTCCCTGCCACAGACCTTCTACAAGCTGAAATCCCACATCAACCATGCTCTCAATTGCACCTGTTAATGCACGTAAAAATGCCGCTATCAACTCACCTGCCGCTACAACCAGTGATGGTATAGAACTAACCAGTGCTCCTGACAATTCAACGACCAGCTTAATTCCAGTTCCTGCTATCTGTGGAAGATTTTTCAGAATTGCCGATATCAAATCACTGATTAATATTGGGGCTTTACTAATCAAAATTGGTAATGCCTGTATCAATCCTTCTGCCAAAGATGTTATCAACTGTAAGGCTGCACTAATCAATTTATCCGAATTAGCAAGCAGCTCCTGTGCAAATGTTATAATTGCCTGAAGTCCAATTGGAATAAGTTTAGGTATAGAATTTGATAATCCACTCGCCAAAGACTGTATGATAGTCAGTGCAGTTGATGTAATAGATGGCATTGCATTTGTCAATCCCTGAACAAAATTGACTATGATATCTGTTCCAATCTCCAGCACTACAGGAATGCCACTAATCAACCCTTGTGTTATATACGTGGCTATAGATGCTCCCAGCTCCATTATTGCTGGCATATTTTCATCAAACATGGTTTTTAGCGACATACCTATGTTTATCAAGCCTTCTAATAATGCTGGAGCATTATCAATAACCCCCTGTAGCAATGCACCAGCCATTGCAGCTCCCGTTAGTACAAGATCAGGCAGTATACTGCTTGCTATAACTGGTATTTCAGCAACTATCATTGGTAATAATTCATTAACCAACTGTCCAACGCCAGCTATTGCAAGTTCAACCCTTGGAATTACATTGCTCGCCGCTGTTTTTACCGAATCAACAAATTCTTCGACCTTTGCCTGTATAGGAAGTTCTTCGCTCTCATCTGCTGCCAGAGCTGTGGTCAGGTTTTTCCACGCTGCCTTTGCCATAGCCATTGAACCGCTTATTGTAGATGCCGCCTCCTTGGCTGTTGTACCCGTAATACCCATATTGGTCTGTACATCATGAATTGCGTTAACAATATCAGCAAAGCTGTCAATCGAATACTCCGTATAATTACCCTGTGCAGCATTCAGCTCATTAGCATCTTTTATAAGACGCTCCATCTCTTCCTTGGTACCGCCATATCCAAGCTTCAGGTTATCAAGCATGGTATAATTCTGCTTGGAGAAGCCATTATACGCATTCTGGATACTCTCCATCTGCGTACCCATCTTGTTGGCATTATCAGCCATGTCGGTAATAGCCATATCAGCAGCATTAGCCGCCGCTGTCGTATCACCCTCAAGCGATGATGCCAATGCAGCCGCAAAGCTTGTCGCAGTCTCCATGTATTCATTCATGGAAAGGCCAACTGTCTTATATGCTTCCTCTGCGTTATTAGCAACTATCCTCTGTCCAGTTGTAAGACGTAACCAGTCATCTAAAGCCTCATCCGTAGTTCTTTCTGTTGACTCTGCAAACTCTTCAAGTGTCTGCTGTGTTCCAGAATATAGTGTCTCAACACCACCTAGGAGCTGCTCATAATCCGCATATTCAGATACAGCCATCTTCGCAAGCGTTCCAACTGCTGTTGCTCCTGCTCCTATTGCAGCCGCACCTATTTTAGAAGCTGTAGCAAGTGCCTTAGATGCCATACTACCAACCTTAGAGAATGTCTCACCCATCTTGCTTGTCCAAGACTTACCCTTGCTTTCAGATTCATCCAATCCTTTATCATAATTAGTCTTATCAAGATGGATAGCTGCTGCCAAATCAAATACATTCATACTTTAATCCACACCTCTCTATCACATCTCTCGCTATCTCATCACCTGTCCTGTCATCCAAAATCTCTTCATGCGTTGGATTGACCAAATCAGCATATCGCTTGACCAAGGATTTGCCCTGTCCAGCAAAATACAGCGAATCAGTTACATATATCCTGTATGCCCTCTCTTCGTCAGCCACATTAAATCTGGCTACAAGGTATCTGATAAATGGCTTTAGTTCTCTTTTTCCTTTGTAATCCCCGTAAGCAAGCCAGAAGCACTCAATCCCGTGTTCTCGACCTGCAAGTTGAAAAAAGATATCAGTTCCTCATCATTAAGCATTGTCATTGTCTCAATCAAAATGGAGCCAAGCGAAGCTGTCTTAACATATTCTTCATATGTCTTCTGATTGAGTGCTGCGAGAACCTCAACAACATTCTTTTTATGCTTTTTAAGCAAATCCTTTGCAATCAACAGCTTTGGTTTCTTCTTTTCAACTGCATCCTTAATATCTGGGTCTGCGAGAATATCACTAACCGGTTCGATAAGATTGGCCAGAGTATCAATTGCCGCTTCCCCTTTAATTTCACTTAATAACATGCTCTTCCTCCTACTTTTCTACACTCTTAGTGCTCTTGTCTGCCACCTGTTCTTTATTAACTACAGTTTCTGTATCAGCCTGTCCTCCTGATACATTAGTTGTCTCTTCCTCGCCAGCCTTGACATATATCTCAAATGGCACAAGGTTCTGGTCTTTAAGCGAATAATGCGCTGTGTACTCAAATGCAAACTGACCTTTACCCTTGTCACTTGACTTAACCTGATAACCACCTGTCGATAACGCGCTCATAAGATGGATGGCGCAGAATCCTCCATTCTTTTCACCATTCATGTCAGAATAGTCACCAACCCACCAAATATCACCAAAGTCACTCTCTTCAAGAGTGTTTCTTGGCTTGACATGTGTCTCATCCTCACTATCAACATCTGCTGCTCCTAATAAGCTCTTGGCACTCTTGGCTGTTGTAGTCAGGTATGTTCCTGACATCTTCGCTTCCCATGATTCAAGCTTTTTAAGTTCCTTTACATTCTTAGGGCAGTTGTCAATATCATCTCCTAAGTCTGTGTATGTAGGTGTCGCTGTGAACGAACAACCTCCCGTTGTAGCTCCAAGCAATTCGCCTATTGTACCTGTTGCCGGGGTAAATGCATCAACCAAAATTCCCGCATTCATCTGAAGCTCTTTGAATGTGTCTTTTGGAATCTGTGTAAACTTCATAATGTTGTCTCCTTCCTAATCATCCAAGATGATTAACCTCAATATTTATCTGTCTCAATTTAATAGTCTTGTCATTCTGTGCTGTCGCATTAACACACCATGGAGTACCAGGAAGCAGCCATGCACCGCCGCCATCAAACAATATGAGCTTGCCGCCATGCGATAAAGCCTCTTTAAGCTCCTTAGCTTTCCTGTTAGGTTCTGCTTCTGAATCGGTCTTAAACCACATCTGCACAGTCATTGACGTAATAGTGTCAAACATTCCATCCTGCACTGAGTACGTCATATATGGATATGACGCATCATCTGGAACATTAGTGTTCGGATATGCTTTCATGAATGTATTGAAAAACTTATTCAGTGCTGCTTCCTTCGTCATGTGTTACCTCCCATTTTTCAGCCGAAACCTGTGATATATTAATTCTTGAACACTCTGGACTTGTCTTATCACCCTTGTCAGATGTAACCCTGAATATTCTTCCATCTGACAGCCTCTTAATGACATCATGGAATGCAAGAGCTACCTCTTTCCCTGTGGTTACTGTATATACACTTGTCACGCCTTCCTTTTCAGCTATCTTTGCTGTATTTGAGGTGTCACGCACTATAACCGCCTGAAAAGCTTCTCCATCTTTCCATTCTGTCTTATATCCACCCTCTCCATCATCTATGCGTACACACTCCATACGCACACACGGAGTCATCATTTGCTCATATAGCCTCATATCTTCCTCCATACATTCAATTTTGCTTTAAAAACATCCTGCCATCCTGCTATGTTGCCATCTTTATTAGTGGCTCTTGTGTATGAGTACCCACCAAATGATTCGCTCTGATACGGACTAGCCATGTTCTCAGCCTCATAGCGTTCAATTTCGCTCACAAGGCTGAGAAATGCTTTTGGAGGATTAATTATAGTTATGAAGCCCTTAAAGGCCTCGTCATCTAGCTCCGATAACGGATATTGATATACTCCATCATTCATGGTTGAGCCTTCGATATAGACATACTGTCCATCTTTGACAAATGGCAGGTTCAGAACACCATCTGTGATGGTAAACGTACCTTCCTCACATTTATCTGTAGGAAAAAAATTATGTATATGCCTCATCACTTCGTACAGCATCCCAAACCTCCATCTTAATTACTCTTTTTACTGCGCTTAGGCTTATCTGACTGTTGCGCCGGTGCAACTTCGACATCTGACGGAACATCCTCTGATTCTTCATCTGATGAAATCTCGTCCAAATTCTCATCTATAGGCTCAACAGGCCTTGGCATTTCATATCCGGCGGCAAGGAAGATCTTTAACTGCTCTTCACTTGTACACGCCATCTTCACTCCAGCACGTTCTACTATTGTTCTCATACGCATCACGCTTTCTGTACAACTGCTGCAAGGTCTGCATCAAGCAGCTTGACACCGCAGAGCATATCAAGAGACATAATCTGCTTCTTTGTAGTCATGTCGTAACCCTGCATTACACGGATTCCAAAACCATCATAGTTCTCAATATATCCGTCTGCCTTTTCACTCGGAATCTCAAGCGGACGTGTTACAAGTGCAAATGCATTCTTGTGGAACGCAATAGCAAGTGGGTCACTTGTTGCTGATGCAGTTCCAATATTCTGGTCTACATAAAAGTCCATTCCGAACTTTCTACCAAGTGAAGCCTCTCTAAGAGCTGTTCCGTTATCACCTACCTGAGATGCATTAGTGAACAGGTCTGTTAATAAAAGCTCTGCCTCAACATCTGCGTTGTATACATAGTTTCTGTTAGTCAGAGGTACCGCATTAGCTGTAAGATACTTTCTTGCCGCTACAATATCCGCTCTTGAGCCAGATGTATTCACTCTGTTGGTAACACTCGCCTGAAGCCCGATAAGATACTTATCAACCTTGTCTGCAAATGCTTTCATTGCTGGAATGATGAACTGGTCTGAAAAGTCTGCAATATCAAGAGCAAGCTCCTTTGATGTAACAGCGAATGAAACATCAAGGTGCTTATCCATCTTGATTTCAACTGGTGTTTCTGTTGCATCCTGAAGCTCAATCTGACTTTCAAATTCCTTTGCCTCAAATTCAGCTGGCTTCCTGATTGTGATTGTGTCGCCCACTCCCTTGACAAATTCCTTTGAATAATCTCGGTGTACCAGGTTTGCCATGACTGCATTCTTTCTGAACTGATAGAGTGCTTCCTTGGCAATGATATTAGGTGTTAATACTGTGTTTGCCATTCTTTATCCTCACTTTCCTTCTCTGGCTTTCGCATAATCAGCCATTGACATTTTTTCGTAATCAGAACCACCATCATCATTCTGAGGCGGTGTCTTTGTATCCGCTCCCTGTGTCTGCTGGTTCGTGATGAAATCCTTCCACTCATTCTTGGCAGCTTCCTTCATCTTGTCTGATTCCTCAAATTTGCCATCCTTAATCTTGAACTCATCAACATTTGTAATCTTTAAGATTGAATCGATTCGATTCTCAGATACCCCGATTTCTTTCAAGAGTGCTCTGTAAGCGTCCTGCTTGCTTTTCTTTGCATCTGCTGCCGCTAAATCTTTCTTATAGTCCTCAAATGCCTTGTGTTCTGTTTCATACTTGCCTTTCCAATCATCTGCTTCTGATGGATTGGCTTTTAATTCGTCCAACTCCTTCTGGACCTTAGGAAGCTTTTCCGCATCCTCCTTGTACTTATCTCTCGATTCTTTGAGAGCATCTGTTGTCTCTGTGTGGGCTTCGATAATTGCTGACACCTGTTCGTCAGTCAATCCCATACCCTTTAACATTGATCTTGTTAACATGTTTCAAATCTCCTTTTCTTCGTTCACAGTTCTTCGTGATTAGATTTAATTAATAAATAGCACAAGAAAAGGGGCATGTTTCGTGAACATGTCCCCTGAAAAGCAAAAAAATAAGAGATAGCATATTGCTATCCCTTTAACACATCTTTGATTATTTGTTTGTATTCGTCCGCATGGTCTGCAACTGCCGGCTTTAAATATGGCTGTGCCTTTTGACCTGGTATACTCGGAGTACCACCCTGATAAAACGAACCAGTACCAAGTTCTACATATGGAGCATATTCTACATTAGTGCCTATATATGCCGCCTTTTCATCTGACTGCACCTTATTACTGATGCTGTTTCTCAGATTGCCAGTATCAACCGGGCATTTATCTTTGGCATAACTCTCTGCTGTCATCCCACACATTTCAAGTGCTTTTATAATCTGCTCCTCTGCTGCCGCTTGAAACTCTTTCTTTCTGCTTATGAAGCCTGCCATTAAACCTCCTTATAATTTTCCAAATATTCCAGTGCCTTTAACGTTATTCTTGGATATTCAAGTACAACTTTATCCTTATTTATCTCAACTCCAGTTAAATATCCATCATTAACCATACCAATTAATATTTTATGCCATGCCTTTTCTGGTATATCTAAAGCCTCTGCCTCAATAGTAGAATTATCAAATTCATCATAATCCATATTCTCATGTATTGTTTTAATAATACTAAATTTTACTGATTCTGTTAATTTGTCTTGAAGCTCTATCAATTTATCCTGCATTTCTTTTTTGATATCTGCAAAAAGTTCTCTGTTTCCATCAAGCCCCGGTTTCCATATTCCTTTTTTCTTCGCATCATCAATAATTTTATCCTCTCTTTCATTTATTTTCTTAACAAAATCCTTCCACTCTTGCATAGCCTCTTTATTCGTCATTTTTCTTCCTCCAATATCCATACCCACAAGTTTCTGCTTTTTCCGATACAGCTTCATGTCTTGCATCTTCTCCATTTGAATCCATATCAAATACCGATATAGGAGTATGTTCTATATTGCCTGATCTGTTTAGCTCATATGTATATTTTATATCACTTCCTCGCAACACTTCAAGTTTATATTCTTCAAACAACCTAATATCCTCTTCGCTGAAAGAAAATTCCGTTTCTGTAATTGGGTGTGTATGTGTTATTTTTGCTCCTTCAAGTTGTTCTCCTAAATCAATATCTGGATATACTGCATTATTTACTCCAAAGCATTGATATACCTCTCCATTCTGTAACACAATACAGGCTGTTTCGTTTAAATCATTGATATGTTCTTTCTCAAAGTTGGAAAATATAGTCTTTATAGCTTTTTCATTGTTAAAATCTGTTATGCCAATCTTTAAAGGTGAATCATGTGGTTTAATAAGGCTATTTTCATCAGCAGAAAGTCCTAATGTTTTTCTATTAATTTTCTTCCTTTCCAGCCATGCCTTATAATCCGCTTCTGTGTTATTACTCTCTATAGTGTTCCCATTATACTTAGGCAGTATCTTAATAAGTGTACATCGACAATTATAGACTTCACTGCCTCTTCCTTGTGGGTCTCCTGGATAGCGGCAGCCATTTGGGAATGTCTCGCCTGGCTTAATCCTCACTCCATCAAGATGAGCATGCGAGTCTCTTACCCTGCCATCATGAGCAGAACACCATTGCATCTGTATCTCTATTCCCATTTCCTGAGCTTTCTTACAAGCTTCAACAACACCTGCGTTCTGTGCACTGGTTACCGCTGTCCTTGCGTTCCTGACTGCTGCCTGCTTATTACTTTTCATGACCTCTAAGAATGAATCTGACATCTCTGGAATACTCTTGCCTTGAAGTATTCCACTTGTAAGAGCTGACTGTACTTTCTTTTGATTCCATTCATAATCACGTTTAGGATTGACCTTTAACGTCCTGAACTCGGTATGATTCTCTCCCTTAATCAGGTTCTTGACAGCCTGCTCATTATACAGGTTGAATGCAACACCCTTGCCAACCTGCTTCTCTATCTGGTATGCAGTGAAGTTGTGGTTCAACGAGAACACTCCTGGTGTTTTTTCATTTATGATATCTGCGGCTGTTCGATTTGTGTTCGTTAGTGTCTTTGCCACCTCATCTCTCATCTTTTCCATGCGCTTTCCCCTGCCTATCTGTGCAAGTCTCCACTGCTTATAATGCTCTTCTGGCGTCATGCCTGCTGATGCACCTTCAAGCTCTGGATATGTGCCATTCTTCAATGCATCCCTTAACGCCCTATCACGTTCCTCAAAGCCTGCAAGATAAGCGCCCAGCTTCTTTGAAATGCCCTTATATGCATCGTTATACTCATGCGTTAAGGCTCTTTCCAGTTTAATCAATTCCCTATCCGTCTTGTCCTCTGCATATCCCATATATTACTCCTCATCTGGCTCATCATCGTTGAACTGGTGCAACTCGTCCTCTTTTCTCTTTGATATAACCTCATCCGCTTCCTCTGGTGTAAGGAATGGCAGCTTTTTTATAATCATGTCATCTGTCAGATAGTTAGCCGCTGATAAGATCATCTGTGTCTGTTCGGTCTGATTAATCATCCTGTTCCACACATAGCTTGGCTCATCATCAATCTGTGCCAATTCTAGGATTTTCTGCACAAAGTCAATTATGAAATACTCAAAGTCAGCGCATTTGTTATCCATAGCCTGAAATGCCGCCTTTATCTCCTGTGTTGTCTTGGCTGCTGCCGACAATGCCTTGATATCAACAGACTGGAAGTCCTCATACAAATCACTTCGCAAAAGGTCAAGCATAGCCTTTCTCGCCTCTGTAGGTATATTTGCCTCATGTGGTGTTGCTGTCACTCCATCATCACCATCTAAGCTTGCAGTATGAGTGGTCTTAAGCCTCTGGATAAATCTTGCAAGGTCAGTGTCATCCATTCCACCTGCGTTCTGAACTATCCAATACAAGCCATCTAAATCATCTATATTGTTGGCAAATCCAGACTTAACCAAGTCATAACAGTCAATGGCCTCTCTGTGCCCTACAAGCTCGCTTTCGTGGCTGTCATTTGCATATAGGCATACAATAGGCAGACTTGTGTAGTTCTCGCCTATCTCTTCCAGGATTCCATCTGCTTTAGTGGATATTCTGTTAATCTTATATGCTCTTTTAGCCTGCACAACATCAGGCTCACTGTTCTCCTTCTGGCGGTACTCTGTATATCCATCCTCTTCATACAACGTCATCATGTAGAGCATGTCATTTCCGACCTTCTTATGCCAGAAGCGTACCCCTGCCATAAGCTTGCTGTTCTCTTCCGAATACAGCGGACAGAATCCCGGTTCTGCTGGTGTATCAGCAAACCCGAACACTTCAAGATGGTCTACGTTCCAGAATCCAAATGCCCTGCCTCCTGCCATAGCTCTTTTCGCCGCTGTAATCAGCTTAAAATCAAAATCTTTTCCCAACTTATCTTTGTTACGTGCTTTCTGAAGAATAGTTCCATTGCCAAGCACATACTGAACCTGCTGCTGAACGAACCTTCTAAAAAATGTTGTTTTCAGCTTGTAGTTAGCTGATATAAGGTCTGGAATCTGCCTTCCTGTAACTGTGTACAAGAACTTCTGGAAACGCTCAATCGTTAAATTATGCTTGTTATAATATGCTTCCCCAGCAACAGCCTCATCATATTCCTTACTGCCCTTAAACTCATTGACTGCCTCTCTACAGAACAAGGCTTTACTCTTATCATCCTGTCCTACATTTAATAAATCCTGATATGTCTTCATCCTTTACCTCCTACAACATAAATAAACCATCTTCCTGCTGTGCCTGTGTCTTATCTCTTTTAACCAGCCTCATTGTGCGGACAAAATATCTCGTTGCATCCATGCAATGGTCTGATAACTTTATTGGCTTATCCTCTCCTCTGTCTGCTGCCTTGGGGTCCCATGCATATGACTCATATTCTGTCCTAGTATGCCTGCACGAAGGATCTATGGACAAACGTCCTTCTGACAGCATTGTCTGCACATCACTTATTCCATCCACAACATCATTGTCAGCAGACAATACCTTGTACCCACGTCTTTTCAGCTCCGCTTTCATTGCTGCTGCCGATGGGTCAATAATCACTGCTTTAGGCTTTCTATCACCACACAGCTCATCCAGTGCATCTGCAAGCTCCTTGACTGTCTTCTGTCTCTTTTCATCTCTTCCCGAATATACCGACTCTGCCACTTCATGCCATCTGTTCGTATCTTTTATCCTGTGCCATTTAAGCCATACATTAGCGTTCTGGATACCGAAGTCGCTTGATATGAAGAATTCCTGTTCAAGCTGTTCCGGCGGTATCCTGATAACATGTTTTTTCCTGTCAAACATATCGTATATGATACCCTCTGCAACTACCCACAGCCCCAGTATGTACCTCTTGAAGAACACTCCGGCATATTGCTTTGAATACCTGGTTTTAATTGCCTCGCTGAGTGTCAGGTTGTCTGCCATTGTGAAATGCAGATACACAAGCTTCTTTTCCCTGCACTTATTAATCCAATGCTGTTTAAACCAGTGATGCGGTCCTTGCGGATTGCAGTTAAACCACCACTTCGATCCTTCAACGGAACATCTGGCAGTTGCTTGATTAACAAATGATTCAGGCATCAAGGCAACCTCATCACAGAAAAGCCCTGCAAGAGTAATACCCTGTATTAAATCCTGCGAACGCTCATCTTTGCCGCCAAATATGTAGAACATATTCGCTTTACTGCCTTTGGATATAACAACCAGATTTTCGCTTTTATGCTCAGTTACCGAATACCCTCTTGCACGCAACTGTTTCTTTAAAGTGGCAAGCACATTTCTCCTGAAAGACTCTATTGTCTTACCGCACATGCCGAAATTCTGTCTATCGAACATGCTCATAGCCCATATTGCAAATGAAAAACCCATGCTGACACTTTTGCCAGAACGGATAGAACCATCCGCTATAATGCCCTCATATCCTGCATATCTGCTCTTAGGTCTCCACCACGTCAGAACCATCTTCTGTTTTCGTGACAATCTGCCCCACTTAAATTCAGCTATCTTCATTCTCATCCTCCAGCATGTAGCTGTCATCTTCCATGTCATCTATCTGAGCATCCAGCGCAGCCAATAATCCATCATCCTCATAAGCCTCTTCATTGACAGGTACAGGCCTATCTCGCCACTTGTCAGGACGGCGGTTTTTGAGCCAGAATATCTGGGCGGTTGTATCTGGAACAACCTCTTTTACAACTTCCTTTGTAATCGCCATGAATCCTGAATCCAGACGTTCTTTTGTTGTTTCCTTGTACTTATAGCCTAATGCTCTTTTTAACAACGCATTTTCCACCTGTATATCAACAATTTCTTTGTTCCTTTTTAGGGTGTCCGAAATGTCCGAATACTTTTTCTTCCATTCGTTCAATGTACTGCGTGATATTCCCATATTATGGGCTATCTGCTCATCCGTCAGTCCATCACGCGCCCAGCCACCCAGAAGCGTTAGTTTTTCCTTAGTTAGCCACTCTTCATACTTTCCTTTTGCCATATTCCACCTCTAATTTTCTTTATAGAGGTCTCCCTCAATATAAAAAATCCCACAGCTATTAACTGTGGGATGCTTCAAGTTATCCACAGTATCTTAGATAACTTGATTATTACATCATAAAATGTGCTTGTTTCGTGAACTATATATTGAATCCTGCCCTTTGTCCTACTTTTTTAACGAATTCGCTTATCCATGGGTACACGGAATCAACTGAATAATTGACCTTGACTGCTGCCCCAAGAATTGTATCTGTCTTATCAAATAGTACCATCTTGATAACTTTAAGCTTGGTATCTCCATTGTCCTGCTGCCTGAACTCTTCTATAGTCTGCTCTATTGCCGACTGATACATCAATTCCTGTATGCAGCTACACTCTATCGGATATCTTTTGCACATATCTTTCACTTGGCCGTACCAATAAACCCTCGACAATATCTAATCACCACCTCATATACTACCTACTTCCCTCATAACATCCATCATCTTTGGAAACTGCTTTGCTAACCATTGCACTAACAATTCATCACAACGATACTCGTCCAATCCTGCTTCATTGAAAAATGCATGTACTAATTCATGTCTCATAACTTCTTTAAATGCCTCACTCTTTTCATGCGGTGATGCACCCTCGTCTAATATATCATCCTTATCTTTGACATATATAGCTTTATTATAATTCTCACACTGCCCGACATTGCCCTTATCCACTTTACTGCTATCAGCAGCAACTATGTATCTGGTGCCAAGAATATTAACTGTCTGCTCCATCGTCGTTCTCCTCTCTCATATTAGCAGCTATGCTTATAAAGCACTTTCCAGTTTCATTAAATACGTCAGCAATTCCATTAATAATCAATTTAATAAATTCAGGTATTGCTTTGACTGCTATTGCTGCACCTTCGGCAAGCAACTTATTTTTCTTGCTCCTGTCTTCCATTGTTGATGGATTACGTCCATATCTCTTCTTGTACGCTTTTTTCCACTGTCTATGATTCATTCCACTTCACTCTCCTTTGGAAATACAAAATATTTATTGCTTATGGCAGCTATTTCAGAACGCCCTAGCGTTAACACATATTTATCCTCATTTGCCTTTCTAAGCATTGACATAACCTTTTTAGCTATCTCTTCTGTTGAATACATTGCCATATCAGCTAACATTCTTCCCTCAGAACTGAATATTCGAATACAATAACATTTTTCATCCGTATACTTTCCTTCTCTTCTTTCTTTTCTAATTGTCACGATATTTCCATCATATTCTATGTCTGTATCTCTATCCTGACTTATTAATCTCATAATATTTACCTATCCTTTCTCATACATCCATAACTGCAATAGTACTTTGTCCTGCTCTTTCGTGTTCTTTTCCACGCCCAGTTGTCTGTTGAACTTATTACGAACGATATGAGCTTTCCGCAGCACGCACACTTTCTTTCTATAGTCTGCATTACTCATCCTCCAATCTCTTAAATCCACTTAAATCATCTTTATCTCTCTTCAGCTCTGGCTTCGGATGCTCGTCATCATCAAGATAATTTTTGCCGAATATGTCTCTAAAACATAATCTTGGCCAACGCTTCTCAAATGCATATTGTCCTATTTTCTTAAGCTCTGTATCTGCTGCCTTGTTGAAATGCACAGCCCTGGTACTGCCGGTGTGATGGTCCAGACACAGTTTAACTTTCAATCCATATTTCTCTGACAGTTTTCGGTTGGCTGTCCCATAAAAAATATGATGCCAGTGCAGTGCTTTCTGCACGCTGGCATTTTTATCCAGCATGCAGAGAAAACATCTGTTATCATCTTTAGACTGCAATATACTATTCATTATCCTCACCTCGGCGCATAAGAATTTCCAGCTTGTCCGATATATTAATAGATGTGCTGTGTAATGTATTCAGCATAGATAATGAAATCTTGTCATCATTAACTCTGTCCTGAAGAACGCCAGCAATGTTTAAAGCCATAGCAATAATCCCATCTCTTATATCAGTATCACTTTCCTCTTTCTCATTAATACTCTCAACTGCTGCCATATCCGCTTCAAAGTTAGGCTTATCCGTTATCATTCCGGACGATTGCGTATTCATTTCAGATGATTTTATATCAGTCTCCTCAACCACCCTTGCTGGTACATCAATAACCTCTTTTGAATCGCTCTCAAATTCTGTTTTTATCGCATTTGTTGGCATTTCAGCTTTATCTTCTGGCATATATTCAGGATGATTCAATATTGTATCCTGCCCTGGTAACTGCTCTTCCGGTTCTGAAGTCTTAACAGGCTCAATAGGCTTTGGTGGTTCAACTGGCTTTGGCTTTTCTTTGTTAACCTTAGCTGTTGCAACTTTTTTCTCTTTTCTAGGAACTGGAGACTGTTGCGCCGGTGCAACTTCCGCTTTTTCATCTTCTGGCCAAGGCTGGTTATACAACTGCTGCCATGCTGTCTTAGTATCGCACTCTGCTGTATCTATTACCTTAACCACCGCTCTCACTGCTGCTTCAAGTGTCCAGCTCTCTTTCTCATTGGAACGCATATTGATGGTGTGAATGTCATCATCCTTTTTAACCGATACAGCCATACGTCCTACTCCTGCTATCCTTACTGAATATATCTTTTCACCGGCAGGAGCTAACAGCTCAACTATGTTATCCTCACCAACTCCTATGACTGTTGTGATAGCTTTATGTAATCGCTTATATGTATCAATGTTGTCTTCGCATATCTTGTATATGCACTGTTCTAGCAGGTTGTAATCCTGTGTAAACACCTCTTTACTCTCTGCATAGACTTCCAAATCCGATATCTTTGATTCCTCGTCCACTTCTGTTTTTATCGCATTTATCTCACTTTTCGGGAAGTCAGGAGATAGTTCCTCATTGATTTCGTCCGGGAGCTGAAGCATGATGGCCAATTTTGAGTATCCAAAATCCTTATATCGCTCCTGAAGCTCTGGCTTGTCCTGCACTCCAAACCTATCATTAATTGCCATGAATCTTGAAACCTGTGTTTTATCCAGTCCATACTTAGCCTTGGCGTATTCTACTACGTTTGAATATCCCGAACCCTGTAATATGTCTGTATCTCTTGCTACCTTTAACAGATATCCTATTCGGACAAAACTGTCTGCTGCCCTTGTAATCTCTGTCTTCAACTCTGTTTCCCATTCATTGAATGATTTATTGTATACTAATTCGTTCATTTATTTCTCCTTCCACCAGCAAATGTCATAACCTCTGTCTTTATATTTTCCACTATTCTTCCAGCAATGTGTTCCAAATTTATTTATGTAAAAATAACTTATAAACCTATTACCATTATGATCTTCAACAAGATATTCGCCCTCATGTGGCGGTTTCTCATCATAACTATTATGGAATCCCTGCTGTTTCATTAAATCGCCATATTTCATATCGCAGCCGGCATAAGTACAGGCTGTGAAGCCACGTCTGCCGCCTCCTTTAATTTCTTTGATTTCCTATCAAGCCATGCGACATATTTATCAAGCAGAGGCTTTATAATATTCTCATCTGGCTTACTGTCGTGTATGCCATACCACTGACGTATGCTCTTATCCCTGATTTCTATTGTTATGTAGGGTGTATTAAGCTCATTCTTTTTTCTAAGCACAAGGATATAGCTTTTATCCTCAGCGTAATTCTTCATATATAGCTGGCTGTCACTTCCAACGCAGTGATGAAGAAGTCTTCCCTCCATCACTATCTCTTCTGCATCTGCTGCCGGTCTTATCAGATACTTATCTGTCTCGTATGTATACTTCTTTTGTATCTTTATGTTTACGTTTGCTATATTGCCATACTTACTTGACATCCGCTCGATATAATTTTTATCCTTATTACGCTCTTCCTCTGCTCGTAATTCTGTGTATGTTTCTCTCAGGCTTCTTGGCTTTAGATATACTGTATTAGCCAGGTCATCTCCTCTTCGCTGTCTCAAACGGATATAATCCCTATATTCGATTATCGTTGTGGCCATACGTCCATATTCTGGAATATACTTGTTAATAGTGTTATAGAGCTTTTCAAGGTTCTGGAATTTAAGAAGATAGTCAATGTCATCCGCTGTATGTATATTCATGCACAATTCTATGTACATATCATACTTTTTAAGTGGAATCCCCTTACTCCTTGCCCTTTTAATATATTCAAGCATTGCAGCATCATCATGATGCTTATTTTTTACAAGATACTTATAATCTTCCTTGCACAGCCTTAATATGGCTGCTGCCTCGTTAGCTTTCTTGTCTATAGCCTTTGTACTTCCTTCTTTCCACATGATTCTTTCACAAATCTGATAAAATCCAATCTTGTATAAAGACTCCAACTGCGGACATCTTGCATAGCTTATTAATGCCTGTATACGCTCGTCTACATATGCCCTTCTGCCGCTTTCATTGGAAAGTAAATCTTCTAACCCTTCTGGAATGTACTTCAAATTGCTTTGTAGAATGGTACTATCTGAATTGTAGTCAAATTCAATCTTATCCTTATTAGCATACCCAACACTGTTGCACCTGTACCATTCTCCTCCATACAGGTTATAGATTCTAGCCTTACCCTTGTCCAAAAATATCCTTGTATGCTCTCTAATCATTATGTCTGCTGCTCCATATATGCTCCGCTGTATTGATACACCATATGCTCTTATCATAAGCGTCCCATCGACCGCACATTGATACATCCATGCTGTGAAGCTGTCCTTTTCTGTCTTGGCATGTCCTGCCTGTAGAAGACTTCCTCTGTGATGGCAGTTCGGACATTCAGCTATACCATACAGCCTTGGAACAGGTTCAAGTGGCCTGAGTGATTCCTCATATGTCTCACCCGGGATAATTCTCCTAGTATAGTCTTCTCCACATTGGCAGCAATGGTACTCAGCATTCTTACCCTTACGCCTGTAATAGATTATGTCCGTCCTTGCAACGTAATCATCAATGCTTTTCTTAAAGCCTACAGTTATATCTTTGAGCTTGGCAAATAGCAGCTCCCTCTCGTTATTCTCTCTGTCTTTCCTGCGCTTATCTGCTGCCTCATCAATCTCAGCTTCAAGCGACCATACCTCGCTGTATTTTGACCAGGCATAGAACATGTGCTCTTTTGCAAAGTTCTTTATAATCTTAATAGCATCATCATCCATAGCTTGATTAATACGTGAATACCACTCACTTCTCCACATAGACTTTTTATCCCATGTTTCTTTCTCGTAGTCATAATGAATATATCCGTCTGGAGCTATCGCCATTCTGTATTTATGGGCTTTATCCTTATAGTAATCACATATCAGATATGTTGTATCTTTATCCTGAAGAACACTGGCATGAATCCATGGCTTTTTTACGGTGCATTTGACGGACGGATAGCTTAGTATAAGCTTCTTTTTCATCCCTCACCGCCTCCCATGTAGTAATCAGTAATAATCTGATAAGCTGTCTCCATACCGGGAATTCCAAGCTTAACAGCACATTGCTTCGTGCTTACACCTGCTGCCTCACACAACTTATTATCAATTTTATACATATGTTTAAATGACCATTTAAGCAGGGTGGCTATACAATCTTTAAGACTTTTCCCCTTATGTCTTACTGCCATTGCCATAGCAGGGTCTTCTAAGCAGCGTGATTTAACATAGTTAATCCAATCGTTTACTATCTCAGCAGTTTTAATCTCTGCTGACTCAACCTTTATCTTGCCAAATGCAGCCATAAGCGGTGTACACAGTTCTTTAGTTGTTCCTAAAATGAAATCCTCTGCATCCTCAGGGTCTAATCCGTTCTCCTTGGCTATCTGTCTGACAGCCTCTGTATCTCCTTCTTTCAACTGATTAGCTGCTGCCTCATTAATCTCAGCCGCACTATCAAATTCTCCATATACATCAAACATAAATATCTCCTTTCTCCACCCAGCTTTTAACTGGGTGGAATGACATGCCAGATTGAAGTCGTAATATGTAATTCCGGCATAGTGAATAAGTATCTTTTTTCGTGTAGACAGAATCAGAGTAAAATGCCACTCCAATTCTGTATTTATGCGGATTATCACAATCCGTGTCTCAATAAATGTAGTTACATCTCATTATCCTTGTGCTGTATTGAATACAACTGTCGCTCTAACAATGCTATGTTGTTACCAATCACTGTCAGATGCCTAACCTTCTTAGCTGTCTCTTCCGGTGTCTTACATGTCTTGCCTGACACTACCAGACGTAACCACTCCTGTTCTTCTATTTCCTTTAATATCAGCTTTTCAGGGTCTAATACCTCTACCATCGTTCTTCCATCCTCCTAAGCTCGTCCTGCATCCATGTGCTAAACTCATGCTTCTCGTCCGACCAGCTAATAGCATGTCCTTTAGATACATTGATATACTGCTGCCACAAGTCAGCATTCTTAACTTCTTTGCCAGTAGCTTTCTTCCATCCATTCTTTTCCCACTGGTGCGGCCAGCCATTACGACATGAGTTCAACACATGCTCGCATTCTGTATTTATGCGGATTGTACACTTTTGACTAAACCTCATAAGAGCCTTGATTATCGCTGTGAGGACTATCTGATTCTCGGTGACGTTTTCCATCACACCCTCACCTTTTCGGGTGTAGTCTTTACCAGCAAGCTGGATTATGTATACATATGCAGCCTTTTTTCTTATAGCTGGTCCTCTGGCTGTAGTACGCACATATATATTGACCTGCTCCACTATCCACACCTCTCCTTGTTATTTTTTCTAAACTTAACCTCGTAATATCTGAATCCAAATTGTGATATTCCAGTTACCTCAGAATCCTTGACTATGTAAAAGCCTTCTTTTTCATACTTTCTAATTGTGCTTTTACGTGTCTTTTCTGCAAATGTATTAGAGTTAACCACCTTCTTGATGATTATTGGGTCTTTCAATCCTCGTGAGGTATTCCATCTTTTTCCTATACGTCTTCCCAGAGTCTTCTCCGTCTTGTCTGCGTATTTGATAAAATATTCTGCAATTCGTGTATAGTCATTGTCACTGTCTAATGGCTTCACATGAACAAATCCATGCTTCCAACATTTTTTCAGTACCTGGATATCACATATGTCCATGATCATGTGTACGTGACATGCTCCTTTGGAACCAACCTCTTTAACATATATGTACCTGAGAGTTTTTCCCTTGAACTCCTTACGCAGATTTTTCAGCAGATTGCGTATGTCAACCAACATATCTTCTATCGTGGGAGGTCTGCTGCTCTTTGCATAGGTATACGTCACAAGCATTCCTGTTTCATCGGTGAAATTGGCATTCATCTTTGCTGCTAATTTTCTGCTCGCAACTCTATGATTAATCTCCTCTTGGGCTGCTGTCGTTACCTCTTTTCTCTCACTTCTTTTTTCACCCTTACAGTTGTACCTGAGTGTGTGATACCTCCGAATAGTTACTACGCTTCCTGCTATACATATCTCACTTATGTATGGCATATAAAATTGTCTCCTTGGTTCTTAAGTTAATTAATTCAATCAAGTTTTTATGGGGCTTGCACCCCATTCTTTTTCAAATATTCTTGACTTTATCATTAAAATAAAATATAATGTATTCAAGTCGTATAACGGCTTGTCAACTTGGTTCTGAGCCGCTTCGCAGGCGGCTCTTTTTTATTACTTAATTAGTCTCATCATCCACGCTCTTATACTCTTTCTTAACGTGGATTTTCTCATCACTATCAAGATATACTGCATATGTGACTGAACCATCTTTAATAGTGAGCTTGTTCAGCTCATCCATCATTAATGGTCTTATTGCCATCTTCATAATCTCTCCAACACTGTCTGAAGGCGCAATATCGTCACAACGCTTTTTAGCCTTTTCAATTCGTCTCTCGACATTTGTATAAGCTCTCGCACCCTCACAATTGCACGCATATGTTGCCTGGTCTTTCAGGTACTCTTCAATAACGCTTTCGTCCCCCCCTGCAACCATTTTCTTAACATCATCATCTTCAATCTGTATAAGAGCCTGCTGTCCACAATATCTACAAGCTCCGTAGTAGTCTGTTTTTGCCATGTACGCCTCCTTATATTCCTCTCACTCTGTATGAGCCTATTCCAACCCTGTCTCTTGTCTCCAGCTTATGCAGCTTACAAAGGAAGTGTCCTGCTGCCCTGATATCCTTTACTGCTATAGCCTTATTAGCATTGCTGTTATAGCGTATTATCTTCTCTATAACATCTTTCTTCATTGATTTACTTTTCATATATACCCTCATTTCTTACGCTCGTAGCCAAGAGCATTAAGAGCCTGCTCATTAAGTCTCCTGCCTATCTCTTTCTTTTCTGCCTCTGACAATGTCTCATAATCAATAACCTTGTCATCCGCCATGATTTTAATGATAATCTTCACTTATCCACCTCTCTAACTTATGTGGTATATGTTATTCGATAACAGATTGTACATATCATCACTTTTTCTTGTTCAGCGCAATTAATGTCACACATATGATTGCTACTGTCATAACTACTGTCCAATTCATCTATAATCACCTTCTCTCCTATTTTAATATGAAAGATTGTTGCCGAAATAATATCGCCCCACCTAGTTATCACTTTAAGTGTTGGTTGCTAGGCAAAAAAATATATTCTATCGGCATCCTGTAAAGTTCTGCTAATGCCTTTAATGATGCCAGTGTTGGCTTAACCTTGCCCTTTTCCCAGTTTACAATCGTCCTTTTAGAAACATTTATACTCTTTGCCGCTTCTTCTTGTGTCATACAAGCATTAACCCTTGCTGCCGCTAATGATATTTTTAAATCCAAAATGCCATCTCCTTTCTTATGATGCCATTATATTATCATCACTTTAAGTGTGTGTCAACACTAAAAGTGAATTTTTTTCACTTTTATGTTGCACACTTTTCACTTTTGGTGTACAATCCATTTATAGAAAGGAGTTGCTTATGTCAGAAAAAGAATTTAATGAGGTCTTTTCAAAAAGATTAAGACATTACTTAAAAATAAACGGAATAACTCAACTTGAGTTATCTAAAAAATTAGGCGTAGGAACTACTTCTGTTTACAATTGGTGTAACGGAATAAAAACACCAAGAATGGACAAAGTCGATGCAATGTGTGAATTATTCCAATGCAAGCGTTCTGATTTAATGGAAGATAAAGATGATTCAGACAACAATGATACATACTACTTAAATGATGATGCAAAGGACATGGCTCAATTTATGTATGAAAATCCTGAATACAAAGTCCTCTTTGACGCATCTCGCAAGGTCAAGAAGGAAGATATTGCATTCGTCAAAGAAATGTTAGATAGATTCAAAGGGGATGATTAATATTGACGATATAACTGTTATTTATGCTGATATGCCAGCAACTATTAAAGCTTACACTGTAAGCAATCCAGATTGTACTTATACTATTGTTCTTAACTCCAGGCTGTCTCGTGAGCAACATCTGATGTCCTATCATCATGAAATAACTCATATCCAGAATGGAGATTATGAAAGAAAATGCAGCGTTGACTTAATCGAGGTCAACGCCCATAAAAACTAAGGGGGGTTAACCATGGAATTCATAGACGCTATCAAACAATTATCACAACGAATTGATTCACTTAAAGATTCAATCCAAACAGAAGAAGCCACTAAAATGTCATTTGTTTTACCATTTTTCCAAGCTCTTGGATATGATGTTTTTAATCCTATGGAATTTTGTCCAGAATATACCGCAGATGTCGGAATTAAAAAGGGAGAAAAAGTTGACTATGCTATTATTATTAACAATGAACCTGTAATATTAATTGAATGTAAAAGTTGCAGCGAATCATTAGATAAACATGGCTCTCAATTATTTAGATATTTTGGTACGTCAAGTGCAAAATTCGGTATATTAACAAATGGTGTAATATATCGCTTTTATACCGATTTAGATGAAACAAACAAGATGGATTTGACTCCATTTTTAGAAATTAATATGTTGGATTTAAAAGAGAATCTGGTTAACGAATTAAAAAAATTCAGCAAAGAAATTTTTGATAGAGATAAAATATTCAGTACAGCATCAGATTTAAAATATTCAAATTTAATCAAGGATTATCTAAAAAAATTACTCGATGAACCAACTGATGATGCGGTTCGTTTTATACTTAACGAGGTTTATGATGGTCTTAAAAGTCAAAAAATAATAGATAAATTTAAACCAATTGTAAAAAAAGCAAGCAATTCATTCATTAATGACATTGTAAATCAAAAAATATCATCAGCATTAACTCCTGACGAATCTGAAAGCGTCGAGATTGTCAATGATGAAATTAATACGCCTGCAAGTAAAATTATTACTACTGACGAAGAAATTGAAGCTTTCTATATCATTCGTGGAATGTTAGTTGGCATTACCGACGTTAATGATGTTGTGCATAGAGATACAGAAAGCTACTTTGGTATTCTTTATAAAGATAACAATCGTAAGCCTATCTGTAGACTCAATTTGGATACCAAAAAGAAGCAGATTCTTATACCTGATGAGAACAAATCATTTACGAGATATTATATTGAATCGCTTAATGACTTATATTCATATAAAGATAAACTCATAAATGTCGTTAATATGTACCTTAATCAGTAAAAGAATAATATCATATCAACACTGGAGGTTTTAATTATGGGATTTAGTTTTAGAAAAAGCTTTAAAATAGCACCCGGTTTGAAGCTTAATTTAAGCAAAAAGGGTGTCGGTTTTTCTCTTGGTGGTAAACACGCTAGATATAGTGTCAGCTCTACTGGTAGAAAGACTAAGACTTTCAGAATTCCTGGGACAGGAATTACATACCGCACATCATCTAGCAAGCGGAAAAAGAGATAGCAATATATCAAATATATTGACATTTTAATTTCAACTTTTATAAGGGGGTCTTTTATGAATACAAAAAAATACAAAGTGATTAAAATTGTAGATCCATATTCTATTTTAATAAACTATGGTTATATTGAAGGTGCAAAAATAAATTCAAAAGTTCAAATTATAGAATTAGGTCCTGAAATTAAGGATCCTGATACAAATAAAATTCTTGGCACTTTTGATAACGTAAAAGCTAACTTATTAATAACAGAAGTTTTTGAGAATTTTTCATTATGCCAAAACATAATAAGTAAAAGGACATCCGTTTTTATTAATCCATTAGCGGAACTATCAAATGTAAGTACCGAGAAAAAAGCACTCAATGTTTCAAATGAAGAAATTTCTAATTTAAAAAGACCTTGTGATAACACAATTAGAATCGGTGACATAGCCAAAATATTATAACATGTTGACATATCACAATTTTGATATTATAATGTAGCCAAGTTAAATAGCTGATACTTAAATGGACGGCGAAGAAAAAACTCTGCTACATTATATGTAGTAGAGTTTTTTTGATTTTATTTAATTATTTAATGGAGATACACTTTGGATAAACCTTTTTTAACATTTGAACAGCAAATAGAAAAACTAACAAAAGAATACAATCTTTCTATTCTAAATTATAATTTTGCATTAGAAAATCTAGCATCTATATCATATTATGATTTAATTAATGGTTACAAAGATATTTACCAAAAGGATGGAAAATACTTACAAGGAACAACATTAGAACAGTTGTATATAACTCATATCCTCAATAAAGATATACAAGGTATAATTATAAAATATGCAACCTATGTTGAAAACTCTTTTAAAACAATTTTGGCTTACGTTATAGCTCAAAATATATCGCAATTTCAATTGGAATATCTGAATCCAAGCAATTATAGACGTCCAAAAACCAAAGAGGAAAGGGAACATGTAAAAAAATTATTTAGCGATATTAAAAATGTTTGTTCCAGTACACAAGATACTCCTACCTATCATTATAGGATGACTAAAGACAACATACCTCCTTGGATTTTATTTAAAAATATTTCCTTTTCTTCAATTACGGATATTTTTAAATATTTAAATCGAAAAGACAAGGAATGTCTATTCACTTACAATAGGCTTTTATCATCTTTTGAAATTGAATATAGCGATATATGTGCAATAATACTTACTTCCCTAAGAATTGTTCGTAAATTTAGAAATAAAGCTGCACATAATCTTAATTTTCTTACATATAGATTGCCTCTTAATGCAAGTGCTAACATAATATTCAATAATACTCTTTTAGATGAATGTGAAATTAATAAAACATTTGACAATATATGGAGTCTAATAATGTCCATAACCCTATTACTCAATAATAGAGCCCTTGAAAATAATTTTCTAATGGAATTGTCTATTGCTCTAAAAAGATATGGAGAGGAAATGGAACATCTTTATTGCAATATAACTGGTATACCAATTGACTATGATATAAGGATTAAAAGATATTTAAATACGATACCCAAAGATAATGATAATTCGAGCAATATAAGCTATTATGAAGAAACATCTAACGATGTTACTAATGAAGCTGCTGCTACAAAAGAATAAAAAGCTCCTGTGCTACCAACACAAGAGCTTTTGCACGATACTTACATAAGCGTATGCCTATGATATAATACCGCCCTAGACAAGCTATATTATATCATTCAGACACCGCTTATGCAAGTAGGTGTCTTTTTTGCGCTTTTTTGAGTTGCACTGGTGCAACTCGCATATATTTTAGAGAGGATGATTAATATGGCAAAGGATATCTTGAACATGAAAACAGCCTGTGCTTACATACGAGTATCTACAGATAAACAGGAGGAATTATCTCCTGATGCGCAGAAACGACTTATTATTGATTATGCCAAAAAGAATAATATGTCGCTATTGGCTGAAAATATATATATTGATAATGGTATCTCTGGTAAAAAAGCTGATAAGCGACCAGAATTTATGCATATGATTGGCTTGGCAAAGGGTAAAGACCACCCATTTGATGTTATCTTGGTTTGGAAATTCAGCCGATTTGCACGTAATCAAGAAGAGTCCATTGTTTATAAATCTTTGCTAAGAAAGAATAATGTTGAGGTTATTAGCATATCAGAGCCGCTTGTCGATGGTCCATTCGGAACACTGATTGAAAGAATCATTGAATGGATGGACGAATATTATTCCATACGTTTATCCGGTGAGGTCATGAGAGGTATGACAGAAAAAGCCCTCCGTGGCGGATATCAATCTACTCTTCCTCTCGGATATCGTATGAACAAAGAAACCGGCATTCCTTATATTCTTGAGGAAGAGGCTGTTATTGTTAAAATGATATACACAGAGTATCTTGCTGGACATAGTTATCTCGAGATAGCAAGAGCTGTTAACTCACTTGGATATAGAACAAGGCGTGGAGCTGGATTTGAAGAGAGAACTGTAAGATATATCCTTGAGAACCCTTTTTACTATGGCTATGTGAGATGGAATATGCTATGCCACAGCGACCGCCATATCAAAGATAAAAGTGAGTGGATTATCGCTCCCGGAAAACATGAAGCTCTTATTGATAAAGATACTTGGGATGAGGTACAGCACTTAATCAAGCTAAGGAAAAGACCATATAAAGCAAGAGCCGCTGGCTCAATGAGGCATTGGCTTGGCGGTATAGTTAAATGCTCTTCATGCGGTTCCTCGCTTGTTGCTGGTCTGAATGTTACAAGATATCAATGCTGTTCATATAATAAAGGAAAATGTCTGGATAGCCATTTCATCAAAACCACCAAACTGGAACTTGCTGTGTATGAAGCACTTCAAAGGGTGTTTGATAGCGAAACATCTTTATCCTTTGAAATCAGACAGGACATCCAAACCTCTACTATATCCGAAAAATCCCTTATTGATGAACAACTTAAAAAGCTGTCTCTAAAGGAAGAACGTGTAAAACAAGCCTATCGTGATGGAATTGATACGATTGAAGAATACGCTGACAACAAAGCAGCATTAAAAAAAGAACGTGACCGGCTTTTAGAACAACTAAGCTCTATCGAATCCGACACCTCAGATGACAACACTAAAGAAATGCTCCAAAAGATATCCTCTGTGTTGACTATTATACAAGACGAACAGCAGGACACCCTTACCAGAGCTAATGCTATAAGAAGTGTTGTAGACCATATGGTATATGATAAGGTTAATGATACTTTGGAAGTTCACTTCTTTCTACAGAAGTGAACTTCTAAAACATGCATAAATACTGGCTTTAAGAGCTGTATACCCTAATGAAGTACAGTCCGCCATATTGTGATATTATCATTGCCGCAAGTGTCGGATTAGTCTGCTTAATATTTATAGGATATTCAAGCCTTTTTTCATAATTCCACATCTAGCACCCCTCCTTTTCCCAAGGCAATGGAGTAGCTGCCCAGTCAAAATAATTGTTAGCACCTGTGCTGTTGAATGTGAGCGGACCGATAGAATTCTCATAGGCTTCTACCGCATCATTATATCGTTTTTTCATTGTATTATAGTATTCAATAGCTTCATTATCGTCAGGATGAGTGTCAAGATACAGAAGCGCCTCTGTCATAACAAAACCAAGCTCATACACATTCTGTATTATGCGTGCTCTGTTTGTAACCTCAACCCTGTTTCCATTATTAGCGCCATTATTGTTATTCATATTCATTCTGTTATAGCTTATCATACCATTCTGATTGTTGCGGCATCCACCGTTGCAAGTATTATTCATTTACGGCACCCTCCTTTAAATGGTTTGTCAAGTACTGCAAACAATGTACCACGCATAAATGCTTTGCATGGGTCATAATAGTCGCCCCATCTCTGCCATGGAACATAAGCCATTCCAGGAACCTGATTAGAATTAACGCAATTGCAATTCATTATTATCTCCATAAATGTGTTCTATATAGAATATGGAAAAATAATGAATTGTTGCATAATCCGGACTAAGTTAATACTTCCCACAAGTTGAACATCCTGCTTCCGCACAAGTAGGTAAAAAAAGGCTGCCACACCATTTCTGGTATGACAGCCTTAAATCATTTCATCATATTACTTTTCAAGCTGTGATGTACAATGTGGACACCTTGTAGCTTTAATTGATATCTTAGACATACAGTATGGACATTCCTTCTGTGTTACCTCCTTAGGCTCATCATGCTTCTTGAACTCAGCAAGCTTGTTAAGTGCCTTGACAAGACAAAAGATGATAAACGCAGTTATAAGGAAATTAATTACTGCTGTGATAAAATTACCATATGCAAGTATTGGTGCATTCTCTCCCAATCCCAATCTCAACTTAAGATTAGAGAAATCAACTCCACCGAATATCGCAAGAATAGGTGTTATGATATCCTTATTAAGAGAAGTGACAATTGATGTAAATGCGCCACCGACAATAACACCGACAGCCATATCCATAGCATTGCCACGGGAAATAAATTGCTTAAATTCGTTAATAAACTTCTTCATAATTATTTCTCTCCAAGAGCCTTCTTAGCTTCCTCTAAAGAATCCATATGTACAAGAATATCGCATTTACCATTATTGTTCTTGCTAAAGAACTTAAACAGTCCACCGCGTGTCTTCCATCTCTCAAAATAAGAGATATTATTCTTACGCAGTACTCTCTCGATACGCTTGCTTTCCTCTAAAGTTACATCCGAACGCAGTACACGTTCATTAGTTCCAATTTCATTCATATACAAACCTTCTATTAATCAACATCAACTGTATGAATCCATCCCTTTGGTGCCTCAATATCACCCATCTGGATACCTGTTAATGTCTCACGAAGCTTCTTGATTACTGGTCCCATATCGTCCATGCCGCTTGGAAAGCAGATTTCCTTACCATGATCATTAATCTTACCAACTGGAGAGATAACAGCAGCAGTACCACAAAGACCACACTCTGCAAAATCAGCAACCTCTGAGAAGTATACTTCTCTTTCCTCAACCTCAAGTCCAAGATATTCTCTTGCAACATATACTAATGAACGACGTGTGATTGAAGGTAAGATAGAATCAGACTTAGGAGTAACAACCTTGCCATCCTTAGTTACGAATAAGAAGTTAGCTCCACCTGTCTCCTCAACCTTAGTTCTAGTTGCAGCATCAAGATACATATTCTCAGCGAATCCTTCTTCATGAGCCTTAACAATTGGATATAAGCTCATTGCATAGTTAAGACCAGCCTTGATGTTACCTGTTCCGTGAGGTGCTGCTCTATCATAATCAGAAACCTTGATAACGATTGGCTTAGCTCCACCCTTGAAGTATGGTCCAACTGGAGTAGCAAATACTCTGAACTGATACTCGTCTGCTGGCTTAACACCGATAACTGGGTTGCTTCCGAACATATAAGGTCTTAAGTAAAGAGTTGCACCTGAACCATATGGTGGTACAAATCCAGCATTAGCTCTTACAACGTCCTCACAGGCCTGTACAAACTGATCCTGTGGGAATACAGGCATCTCAAGTCTCTTACAAGAATCTTCCATTCTTGCTGCATTCATATCTGGACGGAACATAACAATCTTTCCATCCTTAGTTGTATATGCCTTAAGACCCTCAAAGCAAGTCTGTGCATACTGTAAAACACCGGCACACTCACTGATTACAACATTAGCATCCTCTGTAAGTCCGCCCTTCCATTCTCCGTCCTTATAATTAGCGACATATCTCATGTCTGTCTTTACATAACCAAATCCAAGATTTGACCAGTCGATATTCTTCTTTTCCATATCAATTACTTCCTTCCTTTAGACTCGCTAAAATTTGGTATCATTTTAACTCTATCAAAAATAGAAGTCAATGTTAATCTTCAATTATCGTCTGGAAGAAGTTGAGATAATCAGTCCTCTTATCTGCTGTAAATGCAATCGCAGTTCTTGGATGCTGGTTTCTCTGTCCAGTTATCATGTACTGTACATCACATCCCCATACATTGCCTTCTTCTTTGAGCTTATTCATATGAGTCTCTATGAATTTAAATACAGGTCTGATATTGTACTTAGGATTACGAAGAAATCCAAGTAAAAGCTCCATGAAGCAGTTACCAGCTCCACGTCCCATACCTGCCATAGTGGCATCAAGATAGCTTACGCCAAATGCACATGCTTCAATTGTATTGGCAAATGCAAGCATCTGGTTATTATGTGCATGTATGCCAACCTTCTTGCCATTAGCCTCTGCAACCTTTAAATACTCATCTGACATCTCTCTTATCTGTTCTGGGTAAAGAGAACCATAGCTGTCTACAAGATAGATTACATCAACTGGTGTCTTAGAAAGAATATCAAGTGCAAGCTTTAAATCCTCTTCCTTAGCTGTAGACACAGCCATGATATTGATTGTTGTCTCATATCCCATATCATGACAGTAGTTAATCATCTCAACTGCTGCTGGAATTGTGCTCACATAAGTAGCTATTCTTATCATATCGATAACACTGTCTGCCTTAGGAAGAATATCCTTCTTATAATCAGTTCTTCCAACATCTGCCATAACAGAGATCTTCATATCAGTATTGTTCTCACCTACGATAGCCCTTATGTCCTTCTCATCACAGAACTTCCACTTGCCATAATCATTGACACTGAACTGTTCCTTAGATGCCTTATATCCGAATTCCATATAATCAACACCAGCTTCAACATTAGTCTTATAAAGCTCACGCACGAATTCATCTGTGAAACCGAAGTTATTTACAAGTCCTCCATCTCTAATTGTACAGTCGACCACCTTAATGTCAGGTCTGAATGATATAAGTTCACCCTTTTTTTCCATATCCCTTTATCTCCTTTATTACATTGATGCTTTAACGCATTAAACTGACATCAATTGTACCATATATTCTTAATTTGTCAAAGAGAAATTCATTAAATTAATTACATCTTTAAGCCCATGAAGATATTCATAGTTATTTGAGTACTTTTTCCTGATAACACGCCATACAAATGTCGGCGCTTTATCCGTCTTAAATGTGATTGCTCCGCCAAATGTCTCAAGAAAATCTGGTATCGCATCAGGATTAATATCTGCCTTTGGTGATATAGTCATAACGGTTCTGTATACCGCAGGATTGGCTGTCTCATCAAGTCCGCCCTTAATCTCCATAATACCAACCTTGTGCGCCATCGATTTGATAAGTGCAATCTCAAGAAGATTCTCAGCAGACTGGCAGAGTGAACCATATCTGTCACGAAGCTCATCCTTCATGTCACTTAATTCCTCTTCTGTCTCAATCGCCGCAATTCTCTTGTATACATCAAGCTTCTGATACTCACTCCTTATATACGTAGAAGGAATATACGCATCCACCGACAAATCAACATTAGTCTCAAAGCTGTAGCCGTTCTTGATTCCTTTGAGGTCATTAACCGCCTCATTAAGCATTTTACAATACAGGTCATATCCTACTGCTGCCATATGCCCGTGCTGGCTCTTGCCTAATACATTACCTGCGCCCCTGATTTCAAGGTCTTTCATGGCAATCTTAAATCCCGAACCAAAATCTGAGAATTCCCTTATCGCACTAAGCCTCTTCTCCGCAACCTCAGTAAGCATCCTGTCTCTTCTGTATAGAAGAAATGCATAAGCAGTCCTGCTGCTTCTTCCTACACGTCCACGAAGCTGATATAACTGCGAAAGTCCGAATTTATCTGCATCCTCGATAATCATTGTGTTGACATTGGATATATCCATACCAGTCTCAATAATAGTTGTAGAGATAAGCACATCAATATCCCCATTGATAAAGTCAAACATGATATTCTCCAGCATTCTCTTATCCATCTGTCCATGTGCATACGCAACATTGGCATCCGGCACAAGCTCCTGTATATGCGCAGCCGCCTCATCTATGCTTCTGACCCTGTTATATACATAATATACCTGACCGCCTCTTGCAAGCTCTCTGTTAATCGCCTCACGTATCATCTCGTCATTGTGTTCTGTCACAAATGTCTGTATAGGAACTCTGTCCACTGGCGGTTCCTCAAGCACACTCATATCTCTTATTCCCACAAGGCTCATGTGGAGCGTTCTTGGAATTGGTGTGGCACTCAATGTAAGAACATCAATATTATTCTTTAATTTCTTGATTTTCTCCTTATGTGCAACTCCGAATCTCTGCTCCTCATCAATGATAAGCAGTCCTAAATCCTTAAATTCAACATCCTTTGACAAAAGCCTGTGTGTTCCTATAACAACATCAACAAAACCCTTCTTTAAGTCCGCAAGAGTCTCCTTTATCTCCTTGTTTGTCCTGAAACTCGAAAGCTGGGCAACCTTTAACGGAAAGCTCTTCATTCTCTGTTCAAATGTATTAAAATGCTGCTGTGCAAGAATTGTTGTAGGCACAAGATACGCTACCTGCTTGCCTTCCTGAACAGCCTTAAATGCAGCTCTTATCGCAACCTCAGTCTTGCCGTAACCGACATCACCACATATCAGTCTGTCCATTATTCTTGTACTTTCCATGTCTCTTTTAGTATCAAGAATCGCATTGAGCTGGTCTTCTGTCTCCTCATAAGGAAACATCTCCTCAAATTCCCTCTGCCATACCGTATCTGGCCCGAAGCTGTAACCTTTCTGCTTCTGTCTCTCTGCATACAGCTCAACAAGGTCTTTGGCAACTTCCTCTACCGCTCCGTGAACCTTAGCTTTAGTCTTATTCCATTCCTGTCCACCAAGCTTATTTAACTTAGGCTTCTTCTCTGTATCAGCACCAGCATACTTCTGCAGCCTGTCAAGCTGTGTTGCAAGCACATAAAGATTGCTTCCACCATCATAGCTGATTTTGATGTAATCCTTTTCTACACCTTCAACCTCAATCTTTTCAATTCCCTTATATATACCAAGTCCGTGGCTTTCATGCACAACATAATCGCCTACATTAAGGTCATTAAAGCTTGCAATGCCCTTGCCATCATATTTCTGCTTCTTAGTTTTTTTATGATGCCTGCTTGTGAATATATCATTTTCTGTTATGAGAACGAACTGCATAAGAGGATACTCAAATCCCTTATGAATACTTCCATATGTCACAAGACATGCGCCCGGCTCTATCGGTGTATCTAAATCCTCACTGTAATAAGCTGACACACCATCATCTATAAGGTCGGTAACAATTCTTTTCGCACGGGTTCTTGAATTACATACAAGTACAGTTCTGTATTTATTTCTTTTATATTTTTTAAGGTCGTCAGTGAGGTAC
>JBNMKL010000025.1:0-40785 GCA_050874305.1 Lachnospira sp.
AAAGAGCTTTTAATACTCCTTTTTTGCGTAGGTTCTGGACTTACGTTAGCTTTGCTATGCCCTAAATTCTCAATCTTTTCAGCTTACAGAAGTTAACTGCCAAATCTATATCTAAATCAATGCGTTTTGCTCATCTCTATATAAGCATATCTGAACTTCTTATGCATTCATTGATAGATTTGGCAGCCGTTACTAATGCCATATCGCCAGCACTATGACCAAATGTGTCATTGTATATCTTAAAATCATCAAGATCAATAACAGCTAAACCTACTGATCCATCCATATGCTTGACCTTATCTTCATAGTATCTTCTGTTATATGCACCCGTAAGTACATCCTCATAAAGCTTCTTCGAGAATCCAGTCATCTCCATAACAAGCTTCTCACAATCACCAGGATCTGACATCATTTCATTGTCAATACGTTTAAGCATCTCAAGGGAATATTTCTTACCATCGATTTCAAGATACTTTGCAATTACCTCATATATATCACTATCAAGATATTCGAGTTTAACTCTCTGACCTTTGCACTCAATAGCACATTGTGATACACAGTTATCGCATCTATGTCTTCTGTTCCAGAATTCATAACATTCACAATACTTTATATTATTGTTTTCATCTAATTCATGCAGCGAGTCTGCTTCCAATAATCGGACAACATCAAAGACCTGTCTTAGATGTTTTATCAACTCTCTGGCTTCTTTCATTGTCATAACATAATTCTGGTCCATATGATATCATCTCCTATTTAGTTCATTATAAACTTATATAAGATGATTGTCCAGCTTATCATATTTTAAATGCATTAACTGCCTCTGTAAGTTCCTTAATTATTCATAAATTTTATTATTGCTTGTGCATTTTTATAAAAGATTCCCGTTAATTTCACCATAGATGTCAATAATAAAAGATAATGAAATAATTTATCATTTTAAATCATTGATTTTCAGCTTTGGTTAGTTTATCCTAACCATGTATTATCCATGCATTAATTTGCTTTAGTAGGAAAGGAGAATGACAATGTCATATTTAGAAATTGAAAAGGTTATTGGTAGAGAAATTCTTGATTCGAGAGGCAATCCAACTGTTGAGGCTGAAGTTTATCTGCTGGATGGAACTGTTGGAAGAGGCACTGCTCCTTCTGGTGCATCTACAGGCGAATTTGAAGCTCTCGAATTAAGAGATGGTGATAAATCAAGATATCTTGGCAAGGGTGTAACTAAGGCTGTTGACAACATTAATACTACTATTAATGATACCCTTGTCGGAATGGATGCATCTGATATCTACGCTATAGATGCTGCCATGATTGCAGCAGATGGAACTAAGGATAAGTCAAAGCTCGGTGCTAACGCTATTCTTGCTGTATCTATCGCTTGCTGCAGAGCCGCAAGCATATCACTTGACATACCTCTGTACAGATTCTTAGGCGGCGTATCTGGTAACAGACTCCCTGTTCCTATGATGAATATCATAAATGGTGGATGCCACGCATTATCATCCGGTCTTGATGTCCAGGAATTCATGATTATGCCTGTTGGTGCACCTTCTTTCAAGGAATGCTTAAGATGGTGTTCAGAAGTTTTCCACGCTCTTGCATCTATATTAAAGGAAAGAGGCCTTGCCACATCTGTTGGCGATGAAGGTGGATTTGCCCCAGCATTAAAATCAGACGAGGAAGCTATCGAGACAATTCTTGAAGCCGTTAAGAAAGCTGGTTATGAGCCAGGCAAAGACTTTAAGATTGCTATGGACGCCGCATCTTCTGAATGGAAAAGTGAGAAGGGCAAAGGCTTCTACAAGCTTCCTAAGGCTGGCACAGAATACAGCGCAGAACAGCTTATAGAGCACTGGGCAGCACTCTGTGACAAATATCCTATCATCTCAATCGAAGATGGTCTTGACGAGGAAGACTGGGAAGGATGGAAGAAGCTCACTGACAGACTTGGCAATAAGGTACAGCTTGTCGGAGACGACTTATTCGTTACTAATACAGAGAGATTATCCAAGGGTATTGAACTCGGTGCAGGTAATGCTATTCTTATCAAGCTTAACCAGATTGGTTCTGTATCAGAGACACTTGAGGCAATCAAGATGGCTCACAAGGCAGGATACACAGCTATCAGCTCTCACCGTTCTGGTGAAACAGCCGATACAACTATCGCTGACCTTGCTGTTGCACTTAATACATGCCAGATTAAGACAGGTGCGCCTTCAAGATCTGAGCGAGTTGCCAAGTATAACCAGTTACTCCGCATTGAAGAAGAACTCGGTGCAAGTGCTGTATACCCAGGAATCAAGGCATTCAATGTAAAATAACTACAATATAAATACAACGCAATATAAACCCACACCTATAAAATAAGAAACAGCCATGTGAAGGCATAATCTTCACATGGCTGTTTTTTATTATAGTTATAGAACAAAATGTAATGATGGATTAATCCCATTCATCTTTTGATATATTGCTACAATGCTTTTATCGGTCAGCATAACTCTTATTAGACATATAAGTCAAAGCATCACGAATTCTTATTCGGTATAAGATAAATCCATATAAGTGAACTTATAAGTAACATCCCCGGATAAAACAGATTAGGAAGAATCTGGAATGCTGATATTCCATAGCCAAGCTCTGACACTGTTGAAATAGCCACAAGCATCTGCGCTCCATATGGTATAATTCCCTGAAATACACATGAAAATGTATCAAGAAGCGAAGCTGCTTTTCTTGGTGTAATTCCATAACTTTCTGCCATCTCTTTTGCTATAGGATTGGCCATCACAATAGCCACAGTATTATTAGCTGTTGCTATATCCATAGTTCCCACAAGCAGACCCATTCCAAGCTGACCACCCTTTTTGCCCTTGAATATCTTCTTGATTGCATATAACAATGCATCAAATCCACCATATTCACGAATCAATGCACACATAACAGATACAAGAATCGCCACCATACATGTTTCAAACATTCCTGATACTCCAGACCCCATCTGTGTTATAAGTCCCATAGGTGTTACCTGCCCCATCGCAAGCATTATAACAGCACCTGACACAATTCCCATAATAAGTACCACGAACACATTAAAACCAATAATTCCACCCACAAGAACAAGCACATACGGAATTACCTGAATCAGATTATAGTCATGCATAATAACACCTGACACATCTGTCTTGAATGACAAGAATATGATTATTATAAATGTCACTAATGCCGCGGGAAATGCAATCCAGAAATTCTCCTTAAATTTATCTTTCATGGCACATCCCTGTCCATTACATGCAGCTATCGTAGTATCTGATATGAATGACAGATTATCACCGAACATTGCACCACCCATAACCGAAGCCACACACAATGGCATTGAAAATCCAGATGCATCAGCAACTGACACAGCAATTGGTGTGATAAGCGATATTGTCCCTACTGATGTTCCCATTGCTGTAGATATAAAGCAAGACACTATAAATAAAACAGCAACTGCGTATTTAGGTGGAATTATCTCAAGCATGCAGTATGCAACGCTCTCAGCACTGCTTCTTCCAACAACTCCGACAAACACACCGGCAGTAAGGAATATAAGTATCATTGTTATAATATTTTTATCAGCAAGTCCATTAGCCATTATCTGCAGCTTCTCATCAAAAGTAAGTTCCCGGTTCTGAATACACGCAACAAATATTCCCACAAGAAAAGCAACAATTATAGGAATATTATAAAATCCCATAGGAATCTTTAACACATATTCAAACATAATTCCAAGTCCAAGATATAAAACCAAAAACACCAGAACTGGCAGCAGTCCTGCAAAATTCTTCTTTTTCACTCTATATTTCCTCTCATTAACCCTATAATCAAATCTATTTATCAACACATAAAATATCATATGTATGCATGTATACAATGAACACTCTGTATAACACTACACGCTTATTTATATCGAAGTGATTTTACCCTAATGACACCATAATCGTCAAGTCAACCCACCTTGCAAAAGATTATTTGTACAATATTAAATGCATTTAATTAAATATGTTCTTTTTATTGAAAAAATGTGATATTATTCTCATGTTGTGATAATAATTGACTAATTATACACTATTTAACTATTTAGAAAAACTAATGCATACAAAACGCATAGAAATGAGGAATAACATGCTTGTATATGATTCATCAGCAGCTTCAAATAAGACATCAACATTTGAATGCACATACACTACTTTTGATTCTAACAATGATACTACTTCGCCAGAAAACCCTATTCTGGTGCTTGATAATAAAGATTACACATGGGAGCATAATTCTATTGGCATATTCTCTAATCCATATAAGAGAACATCATTTGAGACATCTGTTGATGGAAGCACTGTATATGGCAATATATTAAAGATTGACTCACGTTTTACAAGCCTTATCAAATGGCTCGGAGAGAACCGTATCAAGGTAAAACTCACAGGTAAAAACCGCGAAGACGGATATGCTGTATACAAGATACGTGAAATTGCATTTAATGACAGCCAGAAGCTCTCATCTTCTGATGGATTCTTACAGTTTATGATTGAAAGGCTCCTTGAGAGCAGCGCATTATCCGAGGAATTAAATGATGATGACCTTGACGAATCTGGTGACAGCATGAAGCTTACAAGCCTTACAAGTATATCTGATTTCCTTAACTGTGCCGGAATAACTCTTCCAGAGAATATCAGATTATGGGCCAGACGTAATCTTGTAGTTGCCCGTTCAAGTGAGGTTACTGCTGAAGAAAAACGTCATGCACAGAGAGCATTATCTATCATGCTCAATATCAAATGGAAAAGCAATTATTTTGAATCAATCGACCCTGAATATGCCAGAAGAGTCCTTGATGAAGAATTATTTGGAATGGAGACTGTTAAACAGCGTATTATCGAGACAATCATTCAGATTAACCGTACACACACACTTCCTGCATATGGCATCCTTCTCGTAGGCCCTGCCGGTACTGGTAAATCCCAGATTGCTTACCTCATTGCCAAGATTCTTAAATTACCTTGGACAACTCTTGACATGAGTTCAATCAATGATGCTGAGCAGTTAACAGGAAGCTCAAGAATATATTCCAACGCCAAGCCAGGTATTATTATGGAAGCATTTAACACTGCTGGTGAGTCTAACCTTGTATTTATCATCAATGAACTTGATAAAGCCACTGCAAGCAACGGCAATGCCAATCCTGCGGATGTACTTCTTACACTTTTGGATAACCTTGGATTTACAGATAATTACATGGAATGTTTAATTCCTACTTCTGGCGTATATCCAATTGCAACTGCCAACTACAAGGATAAAATCAGCGCACCTCTTCTCTCACGTTTTGCAGTTATTGATATTCCTGACTACACAAGAGAAGAAAAGAAGACAATTCTTTCCAAGTTCAGTCTTCCAAAGGTTCTTAAACGCCTTGGACTTAAAGAGAATGAATGTATTGTTAAAGATGATGCACTCGAAGTAGTTCTTGATGTATTCAAAGACACAACTGGTATCCGTGACCTTGAGCAGGCTGCTGAACATCTTGCAGCCCACGCCCTATACATGATTGAGGTCGAGCATGTAAAAGAAGTTGTATATGATTCCAGAATGGCGGAGGAATTGTTCAGATAAGACAAACGACAGGCATAATGCATTCACTTTGGGTGAATATGCCATTTTTCTGAATATATACTTTATCTGTTTTGGATTTTTAAACCTATTATAATAAAAATGCTCCAAAAGCAGCAAAATTTTTAATTTAAAAAGTTGAGTTTAGCTTAACATTTATAAAATCCAAGAAAAAATCCATAAACTTAAGGAAATCTGGATTTTTTCTCAAGTTATTTACTTACTGCGCCAAACATTTAAATTTACTGCCATATTTATATATAATTTGGATTTTCAAAAGCAGGCACCATATATAAATCCAAAATCATATATCTGATTTACTCATTCCATTTTTTGGAACACAAAACTCCAGGCGTAAAATAGAGCCCTGTAGCCCTGCACTGATATTAAAGGGAGCATGAATATCATGCTCCCTTTAATATCAAATTATTCACAATCAATCCAGTATAACTTAATCCAAGAAACCCTTTATACCGAATAATCAAACTTCTGTCCGACCATCTTCTCGCTCTCGCTCTGTACATTATCACTTCTGTCCATCTGCATGTAATCCTGTACTTTCTGAAGAAGTTCTTCCATTGATGATGCGGTAATTGTAACTTCATCATCGTCATCATCATTTATTGACGTTTTATCTTTATGGCTCTTTTCAAGCCTTTCCTTCTGCTTTTCCTTTTCAGCCTTCTTCGCATCAGCTTTCTTTGCTGCTTTTTTCTCTGCGGCTTTCTTTTCTATACGCTCGCGCTGGGCTGCACTTGACTTCTCAAGCACTGCAAAATATGAAGCAGTTCCATTATCATTAACCTGCATTCCATATCCCTTTACATTAGCTCCTGTAGATGAAAGCTTGCTGCCAAGCTGAGATATTCCACTTGCTGCATTAGCAATTATACCCTCATACTGCTTGCGGTAGGTCTCGTCCTGAGCCATTCTCTCAATCTTATCTTCATCGATAAGAACAACCATCTTATTAGCATTAGCATAGCTTCCTGCCTGCGCCTTAGCTGTTTCTTTCTGGTCTCTGCTTACAAGTATAAAATCCATATTAGAATACTTTTTCTTGAGCTGCTCATAATAATCCTTTGCCTTATCTGAAAGCTTAGGATCACCAATTGTCTTACCTGTTACTTTTGATTTAGAAACTGACTGTGCTTCTGATGCTGATGAAGTGTTATTACTCTTCTTAGTTTCATTAGAACTGGCACTATTAGTTATTCCTGCAAGATAGGAAGATGCACTCTCCCCAAATGATACATTACTCATATTTCACTCCTCCTTGAATGAACCTTAACCAAAATCCTTTTCGGTTATATCTATAGTCTCATTGTATATATCGACTTATTACCTGTATTATTAACCCTTAATTTGAATTTCTATTATATCATCTATATAAATTTTCTTCCCATTCATCATAACTATTGTATTTTCGAATTCATCTATCTTCTTAACATGCCCTTCTGACATAACATATGAGCCTCCATCCTTTAAAAGATCTTTCTCAAAATGTGTAATAGTAATTTCAGGAGAATCAGGCATGACGCTCTTAATGTATTGAAGCTTAGAATCAATCTCCTCTTTTTCATACTCATCCAGTTCTATACGCTGCTCAGTTAACCTTGCTGTCTCTTTAACTGCTTCATCATACCCAGTTAATGCCGCAAATGGTGAAAACTGTGCTGCCCTGTCCGTAATACTCATATGTGCATGTACAGAAGATACATGATGTGGCATATCTATTATGTCATCATATTTGTGATTATCGTCCATTATATTTACACTCCTTCAAGCCAGATTTGCAATTAATTTTTTTGACTATATATTATTGTACTATTTTGTTTAACAATATGATATACTGTTACCTATGTTATATTCAATTAATATTGTTATGGGGTTTAACTATGAACAGACACGATTTCTATCAAGGAAAATATGAATACTACAGCTCATTCCACATGTGGGTTATAATTGCTGCCTGCATATCATCTGTATTTTATTTTTTCTCAGACTGCTATCTTTTTGGATATTTCACAACAGCAACTTTGATTCCAAGATTAGCAATTCTGATTCCTTTCACTATATATCTTATCATGCATGCACATATTAAGGATTATCGCATTATGATAACCGCTGGTTACGTTGTCATTCACTGCATAATGTGGTGTACTATATGGTCATGCTGCTATCTGGAAGACCTTAATTTCACATGTTCCGGTTTTATAATTATCAACTTTATTTTCCTTGCTTTAGGCATAACTGCATCTCCTGCCGCAGCCATTATATCACAGGGATTATTATTCGTTGATATAACAATAGCCAATACATTTATTGACTATCCACGTTTTGATATGATGCTGTTATTAGGAATCCCTATGTACCTTGGAATATGTGTATTTAACATTGCGATTGAAAGAACCTACCGCGACCAGGTCATCGTCAAGCAACAGCTTGAATATAATATTGAGCACGATGCACTTACCGGTACATATAATCGTAACAAAACAAACTCGCTTGCAGACCAGAAGAATGTACTTATTAATTTTAAGGCTGATAACTCTGGAATAATAATGTATGATATTGATTTCTTCAAAAAAGTCAATGATACATATGGACATATCACAGGCGACCACGTTCTTGTTGACGTATCCAAAAATGTGCAGTCTCTTCTTAACAATGACGAATATCTTATCCGCTGGGGCGGCGAAGAATTTATTGTACTTGTAAAAGGCAGCGAAGACGAAATCAGACAAAAAGCTGAAAAAATCAGACATTCTGTAGAAATGCTTGAACTGCCTGAGGTCAGTCACATCACTATATCTGTCGGTGTTGCCATATATAACGGCGGCGACTACCAGAATACTGTTAAATGTGCTGATAAAGCCTTATATTATGCTAAGAACAACGGCAGAAACCGTGTTGTTGTATATAATAATGCGATGGATTAATCATTAATTTAATCCATCGCATATTTTTATGTCTTTTATTACCTCTATGCCTTGTGCCCGCCAATCTGTGCGTTACGGTCTTTAGCAGTGGCTCCATCTGTCAGATTCATACCCTTTAATATTGCATTTTTGCCAAACTTTTTCTTAATGTCAAGAACTGCATGCTGCATCTTTTTCTCACGTTCAAGCTCTTCATTTTCGTGTATTTTCTGCTCGGCAAGTGCTTCATAATCTGTGAACAGGTCAAGCTGTTCCATTGAACTTGTGCATTTCGCATCATTTTCTGATATAACATGATTAGCAGTCAGGTTAATTCTTCTTATAAGAAGATTTTTATCAACAATATCATCAAATAATTTAACTGTATTATCAATTATCAGCTTTGATGATGCTGTATGTCTTCCGATATTGGCAGTTCCATGTGCGTGCTTTGGAACTTTTCTTCCATAATTGTCAATCGTCACTGCTCCCTTATATGCACTCCTGCGCTTGCTGTCTGTGAGATTTTCTATATCATAGCCAATCGTCAGCACAAGCTGGTCTGTAACCAGTCCTTTATCTACAAGGTCTAATGCAAGCAGGTCTGCCATCTCCTTTACAACAAGCTTAGTCTTATCTGCTGTATATGGACAATGCAGGACCTGACCTGAACATATGCTGTTATTCTCTGGTTTATATGCCTTAATCTGTGCTATCTCACATGGTTCCCAGCCCCATGCGTGGTCTATAAGCAGTTCAGCATTCACTCCGAACAGCTTATAAAGAAGCTCTTCATTGTGATATTCATTGGGCTTGCCCACAGAACATCTTGCGACATCTCCCATTGTATATATGCCATTTTCCTCAAGCTTCTTGGCATATCCTCTTCCGACACGCCAGAAATCAGTGATTGGTCTGTGGTTCCATAACTGGCGGCGGTAACTCATCTCGTCAATCTGCGCGATTCTCACACCATCTTCATCTGCCGGTATATGCTTGGCAACTATATCCATCGCAATCTTGGCAAGATACATATTAGTTCCGATTCCCGCTGTCGCTGTGATACCGGTCTGTCCATACACATCACGGATAACCGTCTTTGCAAATTCATACGCAGTCTGTCCTGCCAGCGACAGATAATGCGTTATATCCATGAATACCTCATCAATCGAATACACATGAATATCCTCTGGTGCAACATATTTGAGATATATGTTATAAATCTGTGTGCTGTACTCCATATATCTTGCCATACGCGGTGGTGCCGCAATGTAATCAAGCTTATACTCTGGATGAGCCGCCAGTTCATCTGCATCTGTAGAAGAACCTGTAAATGTATGACCTGGAGCGTATCTTAATCTCTCGCTGTTAGCATATTTTACCTGGCTTACAACCTCAAAAAGTCTTGCTCGTCCGGGAATCCTATACGCTTTAAGCGATGGGGACACAGCAAGACATATTGTTTTTTCCGTTCTTGAAGCATCTGCAACGACAAGATTGGTTGTGAGAGGATTTAATCCCCTGTCTCTGCACTCAACAGATGCATAAAATGACTTTAGGTCTATACATAGATACTGACGCATACATTCCTCTATAAACTAATTATTATTCTATAATAAAACAGCTATTCTTTCCTCTAATAATTCGCAAAACTGTTTTTTCAAATGTTCAGGCAGATATGACTCATCACACATCTGTAATAATTTATCTTTTTTCTTAGTTAATGAATTAATCATTTTTTCTGCTGAAATGCGTGATATTCCACATTCATCAGCAAATATAAGAAAATCCTTTTTTCTGATATTCATTTTCTTTCCATTAATTGGAAGTGCTAGCTGTTCTCTATCCTCTGGCATAATAATATTGACAGGAAGTAAATCATATGCTGGAGAAAGAACATATTCACTGCTCCCTGATTTTGTTTCTATCAATGAAAAATTTTTTAAATGCATATCTGAATTTCCAACAATAAATGAAAAAACTATTCTCAGATAAAGTTCTGTCATATCTAATCCTTTACGGCTTGAATATCTCCTAATAACATTAGCACATCTCTCATATGACCCTTTATACTTATCCTGCGTTAATCTCATATCAAGCTGGCAAAAATCTTCCATTGCTAACATTATAACATTATTTTTTTCAAAAATACGGTCAACCCTTTTGGTAATATATGCATATGTTGATTCCTGCCTTATCAATGCATGTGGAACCGTAACAATACCCACTGAATCCGCCATTGACATAACAAGCTGTTCTGCTTCTGGTAAAGCTTCGAATTGCTCCATCTGTGGTTTCATTATATACCCTGTAGGATAATTTACTAACGTAAATCTTGGATTATCTGTATCTGAAAACAAATGTAATGACAATTTTTTCTGCACACCCGGAATAGTATAACCTTTATTAATACTCTCCGTTACCAATTTTGTTAATGCAGAATTGTCTATCTGTATCTCTGGAAGAATTTCAGTTGAAAAGAAATGCCTAATACAGGCTTTATGCCATCCTGATTCATTCTCTGATTTTAAAGGTTTTCCACAGCATAAACAATTCATACTTTACTCTCCCTTACACTAACATTTCCAATAGCATCCCTACATGCAACTAATAGCAATCCAAATCTGTCTTTTATATCTATTTTCCAGTTACGGCTTACAATTCCAAGAAGCCATCCCTCTGGAATCAATCCATCAAAAAAAGGAAACAGTGTTTTAGAAGTATATGTATCTTCTGACATAGGAAGTGTTAGCGACACAGCACTTGCATCACTGCGCTTCAGATAATCCTTATCATAACAAAACGAATAACCTTCATCTGTTTCATATAAAATTCCCGCATATATATTGCAGACATATATATATGCTGTTCTGAATACACTCATTAATTATCATCCTTTCTGCCCGGTACAGCCTCCATTCCAAACATTGCAAGTGCAATATTGACCTTATCCATTCGCACCGTTGGTTTTCCCTGCTCCAACTCACGCACAAAGCGTAATCCTAAACCCGATCTTATTGCAAATTCCTCCTGCGTAAGACCAGCCGCTTTACGATTGTTTTTAACAAATTCTGCAATTTTATTCATACACACAACTCCCTGTATATATCTTATTTTATTATATTACACCCTATTGGGTATAATTACAAGGTCGACTATACGCAAATACACCCGATAGGGTGTAATATACTAATATAATCTTTATCAGCATACCCTATCGGGTGTATTTTATACATTTATTATATTGTTTACAATCATCCTACACCGCAGCATCAAAAAACATCCCCGTCAGTCTTACCTTATCCTGACTCTTTAATTCCTGCTGGTACCGGTTATCCTCATTAATATACTTAATCTGGGTAGAAGTTGTTCCACCTGATACATAACTTCTTCCACATTCAGGACATATAGAAGTATGTATTGACACGTTGGCACTGACAACCTGTCCATTACCCATAGATGCTTTCTTATAAGCATTAGATACATGTTCCTGCTCATGCGACCTTACCGCACTTGCAGCACTCTCTGGCGATATGTGGGCGGCACTTTTGAATGATACCATCTCATCTGAGCCATCCTGATACTTTCTGTTCTTACAAGTCTGACATTCCTTTTTTCCAGATTCATAATCATCTTTCTTATCAGATACCCTGTCTGAATTATTCCCATTATATGAATTATTATAATCACCATATGATTTATTGTAATCGCCATATGAGTTGTTGTAATCGTTATTATAATTCATTGTATCTATATACATAGTCCACACCTCCCATCTGATAAGTACATCATTGTGATAAATACATTATTTTGATAAGTACATTATATCATCATCTCTCAAATACTACCAGTCCACATTCATATGGATGGTCATAATAAAGCTGTTCTTTTCTATCAGAATTAAATCTTAACAGCTTGATAATAATAAGAAAATCTCCACCGCCGCCAAGAATAAGTGCTTCTGCTAACAAAAACATCATAAACTGTCCTGTCACAATTGAGACAATTCCTAATCCAAAGCCTAATATCAGCGTTGGCATAGCTGCTCCAAGAAGGAACTGACCTTTTTTAAGCGGCTGTCCACATGTACAGTAAGGTGTGATTGCTGACCAGATTACTCCGAACTCAATATCTTTCATATGATTAGGCGTAAATCTCGACCATGTGAATCCGTGGATAAGCTCATGAGTAACGATAAGAAGTAAAAATACTCCTAAGAATATCATATATGACGACCAGCTGAATGAGCCTATGCTTTTATGCATATTAACTATGTAATACAACACACCCATCACAATCATAAACGGCAGCATAACCACAAGCGCCCCGATATTAGCTCTGACGATATCAATTATCAGGTCATGACGTATGAACCCTTCGTCAACAAGCTTATCACTTATAGCATCAAATCGTTCTTTTCTTCTGGCCTCCGCCTCTGTCAGCTTTCTTTCCTTCTCCATTATATCATCCCCCTAGACTGTTACCTGCTGCTTTCTTATAAGAAGCCCTGATACAACTATACCAATTGCAAACAGCACTGTAAACACATAATATAATGCATTTGCATATACGCCAATATCAAAATGTGTCTTCTCAACATACGAAGCAATTGACTCAACTCTTGTCATTAATATTATAAATGCAAAGTAAATTATCATAGTTATTACATTAGCCTTCATTCCAAATTTTAATGATAATGCAAGTACCATCATACAGAAGCTGACTACCGCAAGAATCGTCATAAATATAAACTTAAATGTAAACATTTCTTCCAAATCACTATCAAGAGTGTACCTTGGATAATAAAACATTTTAAACTTTAACAATTCAAGATGATACATTCCAAACACAAGGAGCATGTCTGCAATCACCAAAACAATTCTTAGCGCAATCTGTTCAACAAAAAAACTTTTTCTTGTCTGTCCCATTGAAACATTCATATTGAATATCTGTATTCCACTCTGGTGTGAAAAAAAACATGTAAAAAAAATGATTGCAAGAAACATACATAGTGTTCCCATAGGAAAAACTGTCATCTCCTCATCTGTTTTATCTAATGCTACAATAATATCGTGAAGAAAAAAAACAACCAATCCCATAATTACCAGAACCAGCAGATTAAGAAAGATTAACCCTCTGTTTGTGTACATAACTCTTTTTAAAGATTTCATCCTCTTACCTCCGTTCTTGCTGTTACCTTTACAAGAAGAATTGCTGTAAGTACTATCACAACTATTGCTATCGGTGTAACTATCATATTAGCATGAACCGATGCAAGATTATTTGTTATAAGTGAAAAAACCTTAGTATCTCCATCTTCAATTCCACCAATAAGACCTCCCATGCAGCCACCAGCTGCACCACATGTTCCAACCACAATTATATAATATCCAATCTTTCCCCATGCAAATACAGCAAGACCAGCAAGCGGACTTATTGCTATAACAATAAGATACATGTTAACAGCCATCATAATCAGACCAGTCGTAAAGATATTACCGCCAAATATAATATTAAATACTGCATACATAACTAAATTAACAGCCAACTGGAATAATGCAACTAATACATTAGTACATACCATACCCAGTGCAGCACATTTTCTTGTACATCCGTATGACACTATCTGATTAAATACTGTCACCATATTGATAGCAGTATATAAGAAAATATATAATCCACCTAAAAATACAGCATATGTAACATAATTCATGCAGAAATCTTTTACAGTATGAACCTCTACAATTCCAAAAAGCCAGAACCATAATTCAAATAAAATGGCTGTACCATATGTATATATTGAAATTTTTTTCACCCACATAAGTGAGAATTTTATATTTCTGTCAAATCCTTTCATTCCATGCCTCCATTTCCGCCACAGAGGGCTATAAAAAGATTCTGTAAAGATACAGGCTGGATTGTAAGATTGCTGCCTGCTGCTCCTGCACTCTGTCCTGCTTCAAGCATGATTGTAACTGCTTTACTTCTTCCCATAGATTCTGTATGTACAACATTTTTACCAGCAGCAAATGCATCAACATCATCTGCAAGTCCTGTCACATATATGCATCTGTCAAGAAGCTCTGCTGTATTTTCTTTGAGTAAGACATTGCCATCCCTTAAGATGATAACCTCCTCAAATACATCTGCTGCCTCCTCAATTATATGTGTAGATATTATAAATGTTCTTCCAGTCTCCATCTGCTCATCTAGAAGTAATTTATAAAACTGCTCTCTTGCAACCACATCAAGGCCAGCAACCGGCTCATCAAGAATTGTGATATCAGCTTTGCTTGCAAGTCCGATTATGATAGTAACCATTGATAACATACCTTTAGATAACTTGCTGACATACTTCTTAACATTAAGTCCGAATAACTTAATTAATCTGTCAGCCATCTCCTGATCCCAATTAGGATAAAAGAATGATGCTGTCTTAAAGTACTCTTTAATCTTAGTTTTATTAGGGCCAAATGCTGTCATGGTATTAATCTCTCTTGAAAAGCAAAGATGGTCAAGTGCATCCCTGTTCTCCCACACCTGCATTCCATCGTATGTAACGCTTCCTTCATTGGCTGGACTCTGACCTGTCATGACAGATAGCAATGTTGTCTTGCCAATTCCATTTCTTCCAATAAGGCCATATATCTTTCCCTGTTCAATTGTAAGGTTGACGCCCTTTAAAACTTCCTTGTCTTTATATGACTTGACTATATTTTCACATACTAAATTTCCCATATTATTCTTTCGTCTCCTTTATCATGGCTATTAATTCTTCCTTGCTGATTCCAAGGCTCTTTGCCTCATTAATCAGTCCCTTGACATAATTCTCATAAAAAACACCTTTACGTTTCTTTAGTATCATGTCCTTCGCTCCTGCTGTTACAAACATACCAATCCCCCTTTTCTTATAAAGAATCCCCTCATCTACAAGGATGTTAACGCCCTTCGCAGCAGTAGCCGGATTAATCGTATATATCTTTGCCAGCTCGTTCGTGCTCGGAACTCTCTCCTCTTCTAACAGAATCCCTCTTAAAATGTCAGTCTCTATCATCTCACTTATCTGGATGTATATAGACTTTTCCTGAGTTAAATGTTCTTGCAATTTATCACCTGCTTTACTTAATTACTAAAAAATTTCATATGAAATAAAAATAAGTTGTATGGTTCATTACTTATGTAACTAACCATACAACTAACCAACTAATATGTCAACCCTAATTATTAATTTTTTTATAAAATCCAGACTATAGTTAGTACATGGCAGCATTTGACCATTATAATATTGGATTTATTGTATCTGGCGACAGAAGATGATAATAAAGAATATGTCTGAGGATATGCTTGAAAAATATAATAAAAATACGCCAGTCTCACAGTTAGTACCTGAAGGCATGGCGTATAAATTATTTTTTATATGTATGATAACCCAAATTAAATCTACTGTTTATCTGGCTGTTCTTTACCTGCAAAGTACTCTTTTACAAGCCTTACAACCACACCTGATAACAGGAATACCGCTATAAGGTTAGGAATAGCCATAAGACCATTAAATGTCTCAGCTATGCTCCACATAAGTCCTAAATCCATAGTTGCTCCAACAATTGCAACCGCAGAATACACAATCATGAATGGCTTGTTGACCTTGGAACCAAATAAGAATTCTATACATCTTGTTCCATATAATCCCCAGCCAATAATAGTTGAGAAGGCAAAACAGCACATTGCAACAGCGGTGAATATTGAAACCCAGTTACCGTATGTCGCTGTAAATCCGCTGATTGTAAGCTCTGCACCTGCTGCCGAACCATAGTTGACACTTACACCACTGCAAAGAATAACTAAAGCTGTAAGTGTACATATAACAATAGTATCAACAAACACCTCAAAAATTCCGAAGAATCCCTGTTTTACAGGCTTGCTTGTATCTGCGCATGCATGTGCAATTGAGCCTGTACCAAGACCTGCCTCGTTAGAGAATATTCCTCTTGATACTCCTTTTTTCATACTCATAAAGAAACTTCCGACTGCACCACCTGTAACTGAAGCTGGTGTAAATGCGCCCTTGAATATAGATGCAAATACAGCAGGAACATTTCTATAATTGATAATTACAATTCCAAGTGCAAGAATTATGTATAAAACAGCCATAAATGGAACCAACTTCTCTGTTACCTTGCCAATTCTCTTAACTCCACCGATAAGGATAAGTGCTATAAGGATGGCAAGAATTATACCGATAACAAGATTTACCATTGAAGCTGAATCGCCTGAAATAATATTATAATTATACAGAGCTGAATCAATGGCTGTAGTTATTGTGTTAACCTGTGTCGCATTACCTGTACCAAACACTGTGAGCACACCGAATGCTGAAAACAGATATGCAAGCCAGTGCCAGTGTTTTGAAAGACCATTCTTGATATAATACATAGGGCCTCCAACAAGCTCTCCCTTGTCATTCTTCTCCCTGAAATGTACTGCAAGTGTAACTTCTGAAAACTTGGTACACATGCCAAGCATGGCTGATATCCACATCCAGAATACAGCTCCCGCTCCACCGATTGCGATAGCTCCGGCAACACCAGCTATATTACCAGTTCCGACTGTGGCGGCAAGTGCCGTACAGACAGCCTGAAATGGTGTCATTGTACCATCTGTGGCATCTTTTTTCTTAAGCATACGTCCCAGTGTCACCTTCATGGCATATGGGAACTTTCTTATCTGAATAAATCTGGTTCTGAAACTAAGAATAAGCCCTACACCTATGATACATATCATGGCTGGTACTCCCCAGATAAAATTATTAACTGCACTGTTGACAGCTTCTATTGTTGACAGCATATAAAAAATCCTTCCTGCACTATTTCCATTATATTAAGACAAAATGCAAGAAGGATTATACCATATTGCTTTAACGCTGTAAATCAGCATTGTTACATTTTATGCGCTTATAGAATTACCTGTGTAGAGCTGGTAATATCTGCCCTTCTCTTCCATAAGCTGGTCGTGTGTTCCACGCTCTATGATTCTTCCCTGCTCCATAACCATGATACAGTCAGCATTGCGTACAGTAGAAAGTCTGTGTGCAATAACGAAAGAGGTACGTCCAGCCATAAGGGCATCCATACCTTTCTGTACAAGTCTCTCTGTACGTGTATCAATAGAAGATGTCGCCTCATCAAGAATGAGAACTGGTGGGTCAGCTACGGCTGCTCTTGCTATTGCAAGAAGCTGTCTCTGTCCCTGGCTGAGGTTTGCTCCGCCGCTATGAAGCAGTGTATTATATCCGTCTGGAAGTCTTTTAATGAATCCGTCTGCATTGGCAAGTCTTGCCGCTGCGATACACTCCTCATCTGTAGCCTCAAGTCGTCCATATCTTATATTGTCCATAATAGTTCCTGTGAACAGGTTAGTATCCTGAAGAACTATTCCAAGGCTTCGTCTGAGGTCATCTTTCTTGATTTTATTGATGTTAATTCCATCATAACGGATTTTACCATCCTGAATATCATAGAATCTGTTGATAAGATTAGTTATAGTAGTCTTGCCGGCACCTGTACTTCCTACAAATGCAATCTTCTGTCCCGGTGTCGCATACATCTTAATATCATATAATATCTGTTTATCTGGATTATATCCGAAATCAACACCATCGAAAGTAACATCACCTCTAAGTCTTATATAATCAGGTGCACCACCCTCTCTTGCAGGACGCTTCCAAGCCCACATCTCTGTGTTTTCTTTAGTCTCGTGGAGTTTTCCTTCATCATCATAAGACACATTTACAAGTTCAACATTACCTTCGTCTGTCTCTGGTGTCTCATCGCATAAAGTAAACACTCTGTCAGCACCAGCCATAGCCATAACAATACTGCTTACCTGCTGGCTTATCTGTGTAACTGGCTGTGTGAAGCTCTTATTAAGGCTTAAGAAAGCAACAAGTGTTCCGATTGTAAGACCAGAAAATCCACTGAGTGCCAGGATACCACCTGCTATAGCACATAATACATAACTTATGTTACCGATATTACTGTTGATTGGCATTGTTATGTTGGCAATCTTATTGGCATTATTGGCACTCTGTCTTAACTGTTCATTAATCTCTTTGAACTGTTCAATACTCTTATCCTCATGGCAGAATACTTTGACAACCTTCTGACCTTCCATCATCTCCTCAATATAAGCATTAACCTTACCGATATCTTTCTGCTGTTCAATAAAGTATTTGCCAGCCGCCTTACTTAACTTGGATGTAACCACAAGCATTATGATAACCATGATTACCGACACAATTGTAAGAGGAATATCAAGAACAATCATACTTACAAATGTAGATACAAGTGTTATGGTTGAATTGATAACCTGTGGAATACTCTGGCTTATAAGCTGTCTTAAAGTATCTATATCATTAGTGTACACTGACATGATATCTCCATGTGCATGTGTATCAAAATATCTGATTGGAAGTGACTCCATGTTGCTGAACATTTCAAGTCTTAACTTCTTCATTGTACCCTGACCGACATTAACCATCAGTCTGTTATATCCATACGAGCAGATTACACCAAGCATAAGGACACAGCCGAGCTTGACAAGTGCTGATGCAAGAGGTGCATAATCTGGAACTGCCATCTGTGTAAGAGGCACAATATAATTATCAATAAGCTTCTGTATGAAAAGCATTGCAACAAGTGTTGTAAGTGCCGATACAATGATGCATACAAGCACTGATATACAATGTATCTTATAATTTTTAAATATATATCCTAAAAGCCTTTTTAATAATGGCAGAGGATTCTTTTTTTCATTCTTATTATCATTCTTATTCATATCAAAAATCCTCCTTTAACCTTCTGACTCATCAAAATCACCGCTGCCCTGCATCTGGACATCACAGATTTCACGATAAACTTTATTATTCTCATACAGATTATCATGTGTATCAAATCCGCTTACCTTACCATCTTCAAGCACAATTATTCTGTCTGCATCCTGAATACTTGATATACGCTGTGATACAATAATCTTAGTTGTTCCTGGAATTTTCTCTGCAAATGCTTTCTTAATCCTGGCATCTGTAGCCGTATCAACTGCACTTGTTGAATCATCAAGGATAAGTACTTTAGGCTTCTTAAGCAATGCTCTTGCAATACAAAGTCTCTGTCTCTGTCCACCAGACACATTAGTACCACCCTGTTCAATCCATGTATCATATTTATCCGGCATACGTTCTATGAATTCATCTGCACATGCCTGTTTACAAGCATCAACGCACTGTTCATATGTTGCATTCTCATCACCCCATCTTAAATTATCAAGAATAGTTCCTGAGAAAAGCACATTTTTCTGCAACACAACTGCAACCTGATTACGAAGTGCATCCATGTCGTACTCACGCACGTCTTTACCGCCTACACATACTGAACCAGAGCTTACATCATAAAGCCTGCTTATAAGATTTACAAAGCTTGATTTGCCACAGCCTGTTCCGCCAATAATTCCTACTGTTTCACCAGCATTGATATGAATATCTATGTCTGACAATGTATCTGTCTGGCTGTCCTTTTTGTATGAAAAGTTAACGTGGTTAAAATCTATTCTTCCATCCTCAACTGTCTCTAATGGCTTATCTGGATTGGCAAGGTCTGGCTGCTCATTAAGCACCTCTGCAATACGCTTTGCACTTGCTGTACTCATAGATACCATAACGAATATCATTGAGAGCATCATAAGTGACATAAGCATACTCATTACATATGAAAACATTGATGTAAGATTACCTGTTGTCAATGTTCCTGATACAATAAAATGTGATGCAAACCATGATAATGCTATGATACATCCATATATAACCAACATCATAACCGGACTATTGAATGCAAGAAAGGATTCCGCCTTTACAAATGTCTTGTAAAGCTCATCTGCTGCTTTTCTAAACTTCGTATTCTCATGCTCTTCACGCACAAATGCCTTTACAACACGGATTCCAGATATATTTTCCTGAACACTTGCATTGAGGGCATCATATTTGGCAAAACCTGCTGTAAATATAGGTGTTACCTTAAATATAATAAAGAAAAGCACGAATCCTAAGAGTACAAGTGCAACAAAGAATATAGCACTGAGCTTAGGGCTGATTATTATACACATCACCATTGAACATATCATCATAAGTGGTGCTCTTACCGCTATTCTTATAATCATCTGATATGCATTCTGCACATTAGTGACATCTGTTGTCATACGTGTTACAAGTCCGGCTGTACTGAATTTATCAATATTGGAGAATGAAAATGTCTGGATATTCTCATACATTCCATCTCTTAAATTACACGCAAAGCCTGTTGATGCCGCTGCTGCATATTTTCCTGCCTGTATACCACAGAACAGACTTAAAAATGCAAGTATAAGCATGATTGTACCATACTTGTATACATTGTTCATATCGCCAGCTTCTATACCTTTATCAATTATAGATGCTGTTACGAACGGAATAAGTATCTCTAAGAATACTTCTACCGCTGTGTATATTGGCGTTATTATCGAATCTTTCTTATATCTGCCAATATGCTTCATTAATGTTTTTAACATATTATGTTTTCCCATCCTTTCCTTATTGATATTAACAATCTAATTAATATTAACAATCTAACCAGTTTACCTGCTTACATCGTCATATATTTTCTGCAATAATCTGTGCAGTTCTTTCTTCTCACCATCATCAAGTGATGATAAAAGCCACTGCTCATTGCGTTCCATTGAGCATCTTGCATGCTCACACATTTTCACTCCATCTTCTGTAAGACGGATGTGTTTGGCTCTCTTGTCTTCTGGCGAATAGAAGCTTTCAATTAGTCCTTTCTTTTCAAGCCTTACCACTATTCCAGCTATAGTTGCCTGTGCCACACAGAAATACTTTTCAAGTTCTTTTAATGTTAATGAACCTTCCTGCTTTAATATGCAGAGCAGTTTTATCTGTGACAATGTAACACCATCTTCATTAAGAGAATTATTAGCACGCTTTTCCATGATACTGTTAAGCCTCTTGATTAATTCCCCGCTATGCAACGAATCCGCTGACATATTAACAACTCCTTCTGTTATTTTTAATGCTTAGCTATTCTACAGAAACAATAGCACGCTGTCAATAGCGTGCTGTCGTTTTTTATATTTAATTTATTTTTACATTCATTGCATTTTCGTAAGCAATTAGTAATTTTGCATAAATTCATTTGACTACATCGCTTTAATTTGTTAAACTTTAACAAGATGTTGTTTCTGTCATGTTCATGACGTCAACACAAATAAACGTACAAGGAGAAAAAATATGGAAGCTTTATTGGTTTTAGTCATTGTTGCAGCATTGCTTGCACTTGGCTATGCAGCATTCAACTTCATCGGAGTTAAGAAACTCGACGAAGGAACAGACCGTATGTCAGAGATTGCAGCCGCTATCAGGGTTGGTGCGAACGCATTCATTACATACGAGTACAAAATTATTGCAGTTGTTGTAGTTATTATTGCAGTTGTATTTGCAGCTATCTTCTCAGTTCAATATGGAACATTTAGCTGGGAACCTTCTGTATGCTTCATGATTGGTGTTATCATGAGTGCTTCAGCAGGATGGGTTGGCATGAAAATTGCAACTTATGCTAATGTCCGTGTATCTAACACTGCAAGACAGACAAAGAATATCGGTTCTACTTTAAAGGTTGCTCTTAAGGGTGGTTCTGTTATGGGTCTTTGTGTTGGTGGATTTGCATTACTCGGATTATTCCTCGTATATCTGATCTTCGGATTTGGTCTTAACATGCTTGATATTGATGCTTTAAGAGGTGGTCATGTATTCACACAGTGCCTTTCATGCTATGCTCTTGGATGCTCAATTGTTGCTATGTTTAATCGTGTCGGTGGTGGTATCTATACTAAAGCTGCTGATATGGGTGCTGACCTTGTTGGTAAGACAGAAGCACATATCCCAGAGGATGACCCACGTAACCCAGCTACTATCGCTGATAATGTAGGTGATAATGTAGGTGACGTTGCTGGTCTTGGTTCTGACCTTCTTGAATCATTTGTTGGTGCTATTTCATCAGCAATCATTCTTGCAGTCAGCCTCTATCTTTCTAATGTAGCTAATAACATTGATGTTTCAGATACCATGCTTTCTAAGATGATGTATTTCCCACTTGTATTCGCATCAATCGGACTTATAGCATCAATTCTTGGTATCGCATATGTATTATTAAAGAAGGGTTCTGACAACCCTCACAGAGATCTTAATATCTCTACATGGAGTGCAGCCGCTATCACTATTATTGGTGGTTTCGTTGCAACTTATCTGTTATTCCAGCCAGAAGCTGCAGATGTATTAAAAGTTGCAGGCTTCAATATTGGTTTTGTTTCACCATGGATTGCAGCATCTCTCGGTGTTATTAGTGGTGTTATTATCGGTGGTATTGCAGAATACTACACAAGCTATGACTACAAGCCAACACAGACAATCGCTGCTGCATCTAAGGAAGGTGCTGCTCTTACTATCACACAGGGTCTTGCAGTTGGTATGAAGTCTTGTATGTATCCTCTTATCGTTCTTGGTATCACAACATATGCTTCATATGCTGTATCAGGAATGTTTGGTATCGCTATGGCAGCTGTAGGTATGCTTTCATTCGTATCAGCTACAGTTTCAGTTGATACATATGGTCCTATCTCTGATAACGCTGGTGGTATTGCTGAGATGTCAGAGCTTGAACCAGAAGTCCGTAACATTACAGACAAGCTTGACTCTGTTGGTAATACAACTGCTGCTATCGGTAAGGGCTTTGCCATCGGTTCTGCTTCACTTGCAGCTCTTTCACTTATGGTAAGCTTCTTATATGCTTTCCAGCCAGAAGGCTCAAGCTTAGACCTTAACTTCACTAATCCACTTATTCTTTCAGGTGCTCTTGTTGGTGCAGCTCTTCCATATCTCTTCTCAGGTATGCTTATTGAAGCTGTTGCTAACGCTGCAAGAAAGATGGTTGAGGAAGTAAGACGCCAGTTCAAGGAAATTCCTGGAATCCTCGAAGGCAAGGCAAAACCAGATTATAAGACATGTATAGAGATTTCATCACAGGGTGCTTTAAAGGAAATGAGAATGCCAGCCATTATATCAATAATATTCCCTGTTGTCGCTGGTTTCCTCTTCGGACCATATTTTGTAGGTGGTCTTCTTATCGGTGCTACTCTTTCAGCTATCATGCTTGCTATATTTACAGGTAACGCTGGTGGTGCATGGGATAATGGTAAGAAATATATTGAATCAGGTGCTATCGAAGGTCAGGGCAAAGGTTCTCCTGCCCACGACGCAGCTGTAGTTGGTGATACAGTCGGTGACCCACTTAAAGATACAGTTGGTCCATCACTTGATATCCTTATCAAGATTATGTCAACAGTTTCATTAGTTGCTGCTGTAATGTTCTACAATTACAATCTGCTTTACCTTATCTTTGGAATAAGATAATAACGTCGGTACATTAAGATGAACTGGATAATTCACATATGATAAAAAAGTTCCCAATGAAGATGTTCTTAAATCTTCACTGGGAACTTATTTTATCGTTCCTTCAGATAACGCTTCAACATAAACGCACAAAAATATGGAAATGTATATATATCATTAGTAAATCCAACATTACAACTTCCAAGCTTAATCCCATGTTTTATATCACTATAACTATCATTCTTAATCAACGCCGACAAAGACCTGGAACCATTATTATTAGATTTAACTTCTACTGGAATTAATTCATCTGCTGTGCGAACAAAGAAATCCTCCTCCAGTGATGAATTTTCTTTTTTATAATAAAACAAACCCAGTCCCTGTTTAACGAATGCCTCTGCAACAAAATTCTCGTATAAAGCTCCTTTGTACACGCCGAGATTCTTATTAACCCTCAAATCTTCCTGAGCCTCTTCATCCAGAGAAGAAACCAACAGCCCTGTATCTGGGTAGTATAGTTTATACTTGCTTTCATCTACATTTCCTTTTAATGGGAGTTCTGGGTAATTCAGGCAGTTACACTCAGTAACAACACCAGCATCAACAAGCCATTCAATACAACCTGTATACTCTCTTGAACGTGCATTCTTATCTATCTTACTGAACTGAAACTTCTTATTCTCTTTTGCAAGCTGTGCAGGAATGCTTCTATACACGCTTATTATCTTTGTCTGATCAAGACCTTCTGCGTATTTTCTCACATCCTCTTCATAATCTAATCTTATCTGGTTCTGTATTTCCAGAGTTCCCGAAAATGTCCCCGTCTCTATATAACTGCGAACCACATCTGGCATTCCTCCAAGAACACAGTAATCTAAAAATAAAGACTTATATACATTAAACTCTGTTTCACTGAATGGAATTATATCCAACATGTGTTTTAAAATATCACTAATCTGATTATCAGTGTAACCCTTCGCCCATAAGAACTCCTCAAAGTCCATTGAAAACATCTCATAATCTGTTTTATTGCCAACACTATTACTATGAATCTTTTTATAGTTAATTCCAAGCATTGAGCCACTGCATATAACATCAAACCGACCATCTATTCTAAAAGCTTTCAACGCTGTTGCAACATCCGGATATTCCTGAATCTCGTCAAATATGATAATCGTTTCATATGGAATGAATCTGATAGAAGGATTTACTAATGATATATTTTTTATAATTGTCTCAACATCATAACCATCATCAACTATAGTTCTGTATTTTTTTTCTAATACAAAGTTAATATACACAACATTGCTATACTGCTCATTAGCAAAATGTAGAATTGATTCAGTCTTTCCAATCTGCCTTGCACCTTTAACAATCAGCGGTTTATGTGCAGCGTCATTTTTCCATTGAATCAGATATTCGTCAATCTTCCTTTTAAAATACATGCCCGCTCACCTCCTGATTCAAAGTTTATCACAAAAAAGTGGCTCATTCAATGCGTTTCTTCACATTTTATGAGCCACTTTTCGCCATTTTCTCACGTTTTATGAGGCATATTTTATTATTTTCTCACATTTCATGAAGCATTTCTTCTGTTAACCTCATCTCTCAGCAACATATAGAGAGTAGATACCAGCGGTATAAATGCAAGCATACCGATAATTCCGAATAAGCTTCCACCCACACTTACAGCAACAAGCACCCATATGGCAGGAAGTCCGACAGAGCTGCCTACAACACGCGGATAGATAAGATTTCCCTCTATCTGCTGAAGAACCAGAAAAAGTATAACAAAACAGAATGCTTTAAAAGGACTTACAAGCAGTATAAGAAATGCTCCTACTATACACCCGATAAATGCTCCAACTATAGGTATAAGTGCAGTAAATGCGATAAGTACACCTATCATAACTGCATATGGCATCCTTAATATAAGCATAGATACAACGAACATCGAACCAAGTATGCACGCTTCGAGGCACTGTCCTGTTATGAAATTAGTAAAATTCCTGCTAAGAAGTGAACATACATACATTATCCTGTCATTAACCTTTGCAGGTAAAAATGCATTAAAAACTCTCTTTATCTGATTTCCAAGCTTTTCTTTCTGCGCCAGCACATAGATACTGAATATGAATGCAATAAAGCCGCTTGCAACCTTGCTTACAATTCCGCTCGCTATTCCAATTGTTGAATTAAGCACATTCCCAAGACCATTCTTCATAAATGAGAATACCCCATTGACAATACTGTCCCAGTTCTGCTTAAGCTGGCTTATAATATCAGTCTGTGTGCCAATATCAGGATATCTCTGCTGCAAATCCGCAGCCATTGCCATTAACCGGTCTGCGAATACCGGAATCTGTCTGGCTACATCAGCGACGGCACGTCCAACCTGTGGAACAACCGTTGCAATAAGAATTGTGATAAGCAGTGCAACGAATAATAAAGTAAGCACGATACTTACAGGTCTTTTAAGCTTCTTGGAATATTTATTATTCCATTTTTTCAATAGTTTATTCTCTATCTGATTCATAGGAATATTAAGTACAAATGCAATTGCGCCCCCTGCAACAAATGGCATTATAATACTGACAGCCAGCCCTAATGCACCAAGAATTGAATTGCTATAGATAATCACCAGCACAAGTGCCGCCGCTATTATCATAAGCAATACTATCTGTCTGAACTTCTCTTTGCTAAACCCCATGTAAGCCTCCCATGTATTATTTTATAATATACGTAATATTAACATATTATTATGTATTTTACATCTTAATTAAGTATAAACAAAAGTTCCTTTCGGAAAAGCAGGCTGTACCTGCCAATATTTCCGAAAGGAACTTTTATTTATATTATGTAATTATAATTTAGCCTCTGTATCTATTCTTTCTGCTGCTTCTTACTTTAAGAACAACAATAACAACAGCCGCAATTACAATAATTGCAAATAAGATATACGTTGCAACATAATTAGTATCGTCAACCTCTTCAACAAGTGAATCAATTGCATTATTAAGATGCTGTGTTGCCTCGTCTACCTCTGCCTGATATTCTGCTGTATTCTGTGCCTCTAATGCCTCATCATACTCAACCTGCATCTTTTCCCAGCTGCTAGCTGTATAATCTGCTTCCTTTAAAGCCTTTGCACGCTCTACTGCTGCATCAAGCTTTGATGTATCACTTACCTTCTCTTTTACAAGAGCAAGATTATCTTCTGATACCTCAAAGTTAACCGTATAATCCGCATAGCCTAATGCATATACAGTAAGTGACCAGTAACCTGTTCCATCTGCATTAGCTGGAAGCTGGCATCTGTCTGAATCTGTAAGTCCAAGCTGGATTCCATTCATCTTATGCATCCAGTTATCTGCTGCAAACTTAGTTCCATATGTAGCAAGTGCTGTTGTTCTTGTCGAATCATTGCCATAATAATTCCACTCTACCGCCTGCATCTTATCACCAAGTGCACCATAGCCATCACCTGTCAGATCAACTCTCAAGAACTCGCCATATGCACCTGTCGCATTTCTCTCAGCATTCTTCTTATTAACAGTAACAGTTATATTAGATGCTGTCTGAAGTGATGCTCCTTTGATACCTGAATCTGTTCCTGTCTGTCTTGCTGAGAATGAGAATGTTCCATCAGCATTTTTAGAAGCTGTCTTAATACCATTAGTCTTCTCTGTCACCTCGGCTGTCTCCTTATATGACTTAAGCTGGTTCTCACCATATCCGCCAAAGAGTGAGCCACCATTTTCTACAACCTGGTACTTTGCTTTCAAATCTGCAAGCTCTGATGTCTTAACCTTGACTGGAACATATTTAATACCTGTTACCTCATAACTCTTAACCTTGAAAGATGTTCCCTTATATTCGATTGTTCCCTTGCTGTATGAAGCTGTATCGCCATTGGTAAATATCATCTGTGTGCCATCTTCTGACCATCCAGCAAGTTCAAACTTCTGACCTTCCTCTGTATCTACTGTTGCCATACACTGGAAACTTCCTCTGTGAAGTCCATGATTAGTTGTAGCTCTTGATACAGCATCAAATGCTCCCTTATCAAACTCATTATGAGTATCCTTGGATGTATTAGCTTTATCATCGCCTGCTGCATACACACCTTCATTTTCCCAATACTCATTCCATGTAAGTCCAGCATATACATATGAATATTCATCCGCTGCATACGCTCTGACTGTAGGCGCAATTGCTGAAACACTTGTGACTGTAAGTACAGTCGCTGCTGCCATAGCTAATACCTTTGATAAAAATGTCTTTCTCATTTTGATTTCTCCTTCTTTTTTATTGTAAAGGTCCTTAACGGACTAATACACATCATTTGATGGCTGACTTATAAGCATTATAAAAAGCAACCTTAATAGCCTTGCTTGAAAGTGTTGCACCAGATACAGAATCTACTCCCTTAGAGCCCTGCTTCTCGACAATTGCATCTGGTACAGCCTCCTTTGCCATCTCAAAATACACCTCATCATGTGCACCTGCATCTGATGTTGCCTCAACTGATACTATCCTGTCATTCTCTATTGTAATAACCACAGTTACATTATATCCATATGTCTCGCATACTGCGTTTCCTGTATATTTTCCATCTGCTTTAAATGTAACATCACCTGATGCAGCTCCACTGATACCTGAATCTTCAGCATTATCCGTTCTATTACCTCCAGCAAAGCACAACAACATCATAACCACTAATACTGCAAAAGCTGCCGCATCTATAATAATTGTGTAGTTTTTCTTTCCAATTTTATTAAGATACTTGCCTATTCTCATTGCAGCATATACAAGAAAGACTATGCTGTATACGAAAACATTCACTATGTAATTAACATTTCCCTGTCTTGCAAAAGGTACGTTGATAAGCATTATGTGAATATACATAAGTCCATAGAACACATAGGCACTTCGCTGAAGCCTCTTCCATTCTCTTGGTTTCATCTTTTTTCTAACAGACGGAAATGATGTAATAGTCAGCACAATCATAATTATTATAAGAACAATACTTATAACAGCAGCCATGCGCTGCGTAGCAGACAGTGCCGATGCTTTCGTGAACAACAGTCTAAAATAAGTCATTCCGTATGTTGCATTATGGCACAGAACCAATATAGCCGCCGTGATAGACAGCTCACCTCTGATTCTCATTAATGGTGCCATGAACCTGGAGCCATTAGGAAGTGCTCCCGCGTACATTACCATTACGAACATTGCTGTTCCGATAGAGCCTTTGGCAAATATGCCAAGTATATTCTGTTTAATCCATATAGGAAAATCAACGAATCCAAGAGCAAATACAGCAATAGACACAACTGCCGCTCCAATATAGAATGTATAAGGACTCTTCTTAAGTGAATCCTTAAAAAGATAAATAAATAAAGACACAATTATAAGCGAAATGATTAGTAACATGGTGGCTCCTTATTAGTTTCTCCTATCAGTAGTTAGTCAGCTCTAACATCTGTAGAGGATATAATAAGAACGCCACCATGTCAATAATTGTAATTGAGATATTTTATCAACTAATAACTAATTCTTCTCGTCAAGAATCTTTCCAAACCTCATCATGAACACCGCCGTTGTCACAACCGCTGCAATAATATCACTGATTGGTTCTGCCAGAAACACCGCAGATACCTTATCTTCAAGAATTAATGGCAATATGAATATAAGTGGTATAAGAAGTATCAGCTTACGCAGACATGCCATAAACAGGCTTACCTTTGCCTGCCCTAACGCCATAAAACTCATCTGACAGCTAATCTGAAAGCCTGTGGCAAATATTCCCGCCATATATATTCTGATTGCCCATGACGTATACTCTGTAAGAGTTTTATCGCCAGTAAAAATCCCAGCGAACACATTAGGAAATACCATAACAAGGCACCAGAAAACAGCAGCATAAGCCACACACGCTCCAAACTGTGCAAAAAACGCTTTCTTAACTCTCTCACTGTTATCAGCCCCATAATTATAACTGATAATAGGCTGTCCACCCTGACACACACCATTAAGCGGCATAACTGCAAGCTGGTTCACACTTGTGATAATTGTCATGGCACCAACTGCCACATCACCACCAAACCTTGCAAGGCTTGATGTAAAACTGATTGACAGAATACTCTCAGTCGCCATCATGACAAATGTAGATATTCCAAGTCCAAGACAAGGAAGCACAATATTCTTATCCAGTGCAAGATTGGACAATTTAAGCTTGAGAATTGTCTTATTGCCTGTTAAGAATCTGAGTATCCATATCGCACCGACCATCTGGCTTAATACAGTTGCAAATGCCGCTCCGCGTACACCCATATTAAATACAAATATGAATATCGGGTCAAGAATGATATTGATGACAGCACCTATAATCGTTGTCATCATGCTTATCTGTGCAAAGCCCTGAGTTGTGATAAATGTATTCATTCCAAGCACAATCATTACAAATATGCTTCCGAGTATGTATATTCTTGCATATGAAGAAGCATATGGCAGTGTCACCTCACTTGCACCAAACAGAGTGAGCATCTGTGGCGCAAATATATAGAATACAATAGTGAGCCCAATGGCAAACATTAATAACAATGAAAAACAGTTGCCAAGAATCTTCTCCGCCTTTTCATTGTCCTTCTTTCCCATTGCGATTGCTGCCCTTGGCGCACCACCAGAACCTGCAAGCATTGCAAATGCGTTGATAAGCATAAGAATCGGAGCAAAAAGCCCGACACCTGTCAGCGCATCCGCTCCAATTCCCGGAATATGACCTATATAAATACGGTCTACTATGTTGTACAGCAGATTGACAATCTGCGCTACAACCGCTGGTATCGCCAGCTTTGCTAATAATTTAGGGATACTTCCTGTCCCCATATCCTGTGATTTGTTCATAATAGTTTTATCCTTTTCTATCGTTTTATACCTTTTTATACTTTTTTATACATTTTATACTTTTTTATACTTTTTGCAATCCTTATTACTATTATCAATAGGCATTTGTGATAATCACATAACATCACACTGTTCAATATGGAAGCAATGACGGCGTTCTTAATACAGAAAAAGTGGCATCAAGCCGAAGCCTGATGCCAGATAAATACTCAGAATATATAATTAAAGACGGAAATCACTGTACAGTACATTATCTCCACTCTGCGTCAGTAGCCTCATTTGCAAGCTTTTTAAGGTTGGCAAGTCTCTTTATAGCCTCATTTAATGTGTCATCTTTCTTTGCAAAATGGAATCTTATAAGGTTATGAATGTCTTCCTTAAAGAAGCTTGAACCCGGCACTGCCGCAACACCTACATACTGCGCCATCCACTCGCAGAATTTGACATCATCTTTGACACCAAACTCGCTCACATCAACAAGTACATAATATGCGCCCTGTGGGTCTGTATATTTAAGTCCAAGCTTTGCAAGTCCGCCAACAAACACTTCCTTCATATGTGCATAATGGGCGGCAAGCTCCTCATAATATTCATCTCCGAACATAAGACCTGTTGTTGCAGCCTCCATAAGAGGTGCGGCTGCTCCTACTGTAAGGAAATCATGCACTTTCTTTACCCTGTCTATAATCTGTGGGTTAGCTATGACATACCCAAGTCTCCATCCAGTTATCGAATAAGTCTTAGACAACGAATTACATACAATAGTTCTGTCTCTCATTCCATCAAGTGCCTGCATGTACACATGCTTGTTAGGTGCGTATACAATATGCTCATATACCTCATCTGTGACAACATAGGCGTCATATTTCTTGGCAAGGTCAGCTATTATGCTTAATTCCTCGTATGTAAACACCTTACCACATGGATTAGATGGGTTACATACAATTATAGCCTTGGCTCCCTGCTTAAATGCATCCTCAATCTTTGCCGGGTCAAATGTAAATTCTGGTGGAACAAGTGGTACATATATTGGTTCTGCGCCAGAAAGAATTGTATCTGCGCCATAATTCTCATAGAATGGCGAGAATATAACAACCTTGTCTCCCGGATTGGTAATACTAAGCATTGTCGCCATCATAGCCTCTGTACTTCCGCATGTGACAACAATCTCTGACTCAGGGTCAATCTTGATTCCTGAAAAATGCTCATACTTGGCTGCAACAGCATCCCTGAAATTCTTAGCTCCCCATGTGAGGGCATACTGATGAGGGCCTATTCCTGCGACCTCAGATAATCTGTCTGTTATCTCCTTAGGTGGGTCAAAATCAGGAAATCCCTGTGAAAGATTGACTGCTCCATACTTGTTGGCAACTCTTGTCATTCTTCTTATAACCGAATCTGTAAAATTGGCTGATCTTTCGCTTAACTCTCTCATATTCTCTTACTCCTTGCAAAGCATCACAATATAATACGCATTTACCAGTGACACTCTATTTCTCAACATAAGCTCCATCATAGACATTTCCTTCAATAACAATGTTACTGATTGTCTCTGGTCTGTCCGGAACTGGTTCAAGCTTTATTTTAGTACCACATCCGGCTATGTCAAGGTTTTCAAGAGTTATATTCTTAAAATATGGCACATCATCTTCATTATCTATAGCAACAGTTTCATTGCGGTTAAGAAGATTGAGCACATATCCCATAGTCATGATAACAGCCTCATTCTTAATATCCAACATTCTGATATTCTTACATGTTATATTCTCAACAACACCGCCACGTCCAAGCGCACTCTTAATTCTTACGCCGACATCTGTACCGATAAATGTGCAGTCCTCAACCAGTATATCTCTTACGTCTCTTGACATCTCGCTTCCTATTACAAATCCACCATGACCGTTAAATACAGTACAATCGTGGATATGAATATTGCCGCAAGGGCCTGTAATCTGTCTTGCCACAGCATTTTTACCAGACTTAATGCAGATTGCATCATCACCTGTCTCAAACTCGCTGTGATGTATATGCACATTAGTACATGACTCAACATCAATTCCATCGCCATTCTGTGCGTGGTATGGATTCTTAACCTTGATATGTTCAACCGTCAGATTCTCACAGAAAAATGGATGAATATCCCACGCTGGTGAATTCATGAATGTCACGCCGCTAAGCAGGACATTATTGCAGTATTCAAGGCTTATCATAACTGGACGGTAGAAATCATAGTAATCAGCGGCTTCTTTTAAAGCCTCCTCTGTGACACCCTGAATATTTTTCATATTGCCTTCAAAGCTTGATTTGCTTGGCATCCATATCTGTGTCTCATTTGTTGTCATGACATATTCACTTTTTTTAAGCATTGCATCCCACTGCTTATCTGTGACCTTAAACTTCTTGACCGGTCTCCACTCATCTCCGCTTCCATCGATAACACCTGCTCCTGTGATTGCCACGTTATCAGCATGTCTTGCAGTTATTGGTGAGACTGTTCTGATACAGTCCTGTCCCTCATAATTAGTTATTATAAGTGGATAATCTTCTTTTGATTTAGTAAATCTAAGCACAGACTGTTCAGCGAGATTAAGATTAATTCCTGAACGAAGCTCTATAGGCGCACACGCCCATATTCCAGATGGAATGACAACAGTTCCTCCACCCTTGTCTGATAATTCATCTATTGCTTTCTGTATACAGCAGGCATTCTTTCTTCCTGTCTCTACATCAAATACTCCTTCAACAGCTCCATAATCGCTGATATAAACCTTTTCTGCCTTAATTTCCGGCAATTTCACATTATAATCATCTCTATACATACTGGCGCATCCTTTCTACACTTACAACTATGCAGCTTCTACAATTATTAACATCAGCCCAATCAGCTTATCAATATAATTAATATATCAATTCAATTATCATGCCAATGTAATCAGTATAGACCACACATCTGTATAATCATTGCATACAAAGGTAATGATACTATACTTAGCAGTGTTGATACAACCACTAATCCTGCAGCATATTCCTGATTTTTATCATACTGGACTGCAAGCATGGTAGTTATGGCTGCCGCAGGGCATGCTTCAAGTATAAGACAAACCATCGCTGTCATGCCAGAAAAATGCAGAATATAAAATACAGCAGTACATATTCCGGGGATAATTACAAGACGAACCAGAATACCAATCCACAGATATACATTTTTAAGAATATTTCTTATATCAGTCTGTGCAACTGTCACACCTGTTATAATCATTGAAAGCGGTGTATTCATCGCGCCTGCCATACTTACAGGCTGTGCTATGACATCCGCTATCTGGATATTGCCAAAATATATCACAAGTCCCACAGCTACACTTATTACAGGAGGGCATGTTATTACCGCACGTAAAATGTCCTTAGGCGACTTTACTGATGCAAAAAACATATATCCAACAGTCCACAAAAGAATATTGAATACTGTGACATATGCGCTCGCATACATTATTCCAACATCACCAAACATGGCACTTATAAGCGGAAATCCCATATATGCAGCATTAGAAAATGAACATGCAAATTTATACACTCCACGTATGTCTTTCCTTACCATCAAAGCTGTAAGAAGCGTAATCACAATTCCTATCGCGCACAGAATAATACTATATATGAATGCCTTACCAAGCTCTCCTGCATTATCGATTGATTTTCCCATAAAAGAGTTAATCACCATACATGGCACAACGAAATCTATAAGAATGCCCGATAAAACTCCCTTATGCTCATCTCTTACCACATGTGTCTTGTAAAGCAGTACTCCTGCCGCTATCAATATGAATAATTCAAACACCTGCTTTGAGGTTATAAGTGCCAGTTCCAATACCTGTTTCCTCCAAAATATTATAATCACATATTGTCTATATGTAATTCAAACCTGTTAATTGTGGTATCCTATATTGTTATTGCCAAAGCATTTCTCATAAGGAATACCAGTAAGCATCTCTATTGTCTGCTTAGTCTCTGCTGTTACATCTTCTTTTCTTCCACCTTTGTGAACTCTGTCAAGCTCATCAATAACAATCTTATGTGTCTTGTGGTCAAGCTTCATTCTGAATGAGAATATAATTCCGATAACCGCCATTCCACCTACACCTATAAGAAGTACTCCTGCTATTGCATTGATTGCAGATTCCGGCTGTGTTGATGCTCCAGACACAAATCCAAATGCAGCGAGAACCTGTCCCAAGATGAATACAATACTTGCTCTCATAAGCTTGCCTGCCATTGTCATGGCACCGGCATATACACCCTCACGTCTTCTGTTAGTTACAACCTCATCCACATCAGCCATGAATGTATACGCAGTCCAAGGGATGTAATACACACCACCTGTTCCAAGTCCGAATATAATTGTCACAAATGCTACTAAGAGTGTCATATGTCCTGTATGGAATATAAATATTCCAAAATAGCACATAATAGCTGCTATAACTACAGATAACGCTCCTATAAATGGCTTAGTAAAGCCTTTCTTTGATACTATGCCGATAAATACAGCAGTTGATATTAACTGTAAGATACTGCTCATGCTGTTAAGCTCTGACACGAGAGTTGATGGCTGCTTTAAACAGAATACTATGAAATATGTAAAGCATGCTGTGAATAACCACTCTGCACCAAATCCAAACAGATACATTCCAAGATGTTCACGGAATGACTTAATTTTTAAAGTTGATATTATATCAATAAATAACTTCTTGATTCCCTCTATAAAGTTAGGAACTTCCTCATCAGCGACCTCCTCATAAGGTCTCTCCCATGAATTAAAATATAAAAATGAAAGTGAAATAATCATAATAACGCAATATGTAACACCTGTATAAAAGAATGGCAATGGTGAATCTTTACCAAATATACCAATATACATTCCTGGAATAGCTGCACCAAGGAAATTAGCAAGCTTACCAAACATTGCCTTGGCTCCTGTAAGATATGTTCTCTGATTAAAATCAGATGTCATCTCAACAGCCAGAGTATCGTATGGAATCATAACGCTTGTGTATACAAACTATCTGTTATAAATCCCATAAGCGGATTAAGAATAACATCAAGGTATGTAGCTATAGAAAATATAAGTGTAGCCTTTACAACTGACATATTACAAAATGTCGTGTAAAAATATAAAAGCCACGCACCACTTATCGCAAGTGCACCACTTCCCAGCATATTACCACTACCATATGCCAGTTTGTGAATTAATGAAATCTTCTTGTTATCGTTTGACATAACATCCTCCTTAATCATTTGATATATTTTTCATATCGCGTTATATATTACATCATACGTAATATATATTTATTAAATTTTATTGTCAAGTCTAAAAATTTGATTAATAAAATAAAACATGATATATTAACTACAGATGATTAATAAATAATGTCACAAAATCAATATCGCCAATATTGATAAACGGGGGATTTTACTATGAAAATATCAGAAAGATATGCCAATGAATCAGCTAAAGATTATGTAGTGCGCCAGCTTATATATAACATTGTCCATCTTAACCTAAAACCCGGACAGAAGCTTGAGACACCACAGCTATGTGAACTTATGAAGGTCAGCAGCAATCCGATAAGAGAGGCTGAGCTTGAACTGAACCAGATTAATCTGTTAGAGATTAAACCCAAAGTCGGTATATATGTCACCTATATAGATACATCTATTTCTGATGAAATTTGCGAACTCAGGAGTGCTCTTGAATCAGAATTAGCCGTCAAAGCATGCGATATGCTCTCTAAAGAACAGATTGATAAGTTATGGGAAAATGTGGCAATGTGGCAGATGTATATCAAAAGAGATGACGAAGAAAAGATATTTGCACTAGACAAAGAATTTCATGCAATGTTCTACCACTTCTGCAATAACGAATACTGGTACAAACTCGTCAATAATGTCGCACCACTATTTGACAGAACAACAATCTTAAGTTTCAGATGTAAAGAAAAAAGCAGAATCCTGCATGACCATGAAGAGCTTGTGCAGGCTATAGAAAACAAGGACAAAGAAAAAGCTGCCGCAATCTCTAAGCTCCACATGACAAGATACACAGAAAATATGGCAGATATGAAAAAAATGTTTCCTGACTACTTTATACAATAATTATATTGTTTTACATAAGATACAATCTGTAGTACACTATTATAGTTGTGCATATTTTATATTAATATGCATTTACTACATTCTGGAGGAAAGATTAATGAAAACAAGAGATTCATTCAACAACAAATGGGGATTTATCCTTGCATGTATCGGTTCAGCCGTAGGCATGGGCAATATCTGGATGTTCCCTACAAGAGTTTCTCTATACGGCGGCGGTTCATACCTTATTCCGTATTTTATATTTGTTGCGCTTATCGGTTTTACCGGAGTTATCGGTGAGATGAGCTTCGGACGTGCAACACGTTCCGGCCCTATTGATGCATTCGGATATGCATGTGAGACTAAGGGTAAGAGAAAGTTAGGCGAGCTGCTTGGCTTTATTCCTGTCCTTGGAGCTCTCGCAATGGCTATAGGTTACACTGTTGTTATGGGATGGATTCTCAAATATATGATTGGAACTTTCACAGGTTCTACACTTGCACCTGAAAACACCGCTGGCTTTGCAGAGGAATTTGGTTCAATGGCAACTGCCCTTGGTAACAATCTCTGGCAGATAATTGCCCTTGTAATAGGAATAGCTATTCTTATGTTCGGGGTCGGAAGAGGTATTGAAAAGGCTAACAAAGTCATGATGCCTATATTCTTTGTTTTATTTGCAATTCTTGGCATATACGTTGCATTTCAGCCTGGTTCTATTGAAGGCTACAAATACATTTTCAGAGTTGACCCTAAGATATTAGCAAAGCCTGAGACATGGATTTTCGCTCTCGGTCAGGCATTCTTCTCTCTGTCAGTGGCAGGTAACGGAACTCTTATATATGGTTCTTACCTCTCTGATGAAGAAAATATTCCTGCCGCAGCTGGAAGAGTTGCATTGTTTGATACTCTGGCAGCAATACTTGCAGCACTTGTAATCATCCCTGCAATGGCTACAACTGGTGCACAGCTCAATCAGGGTGGTCCGGGACTTATGTTCATATTCCTTCCAGCATTATTCAAATCAATGCCGGGTGGATATATCATAGCAATTATTTTCTTTGTTGCTGTATTTATGGCTGGACTTTCTTCGCTTATCAATTTATACGAAGCACCTATCGCTACTGTTCAGGAAAAGCTTCACTTGGGAAGAAAGGCATCCTGCGGACTTATTGCTGTTATAGCATTAATCGTATCAATATGTATTCAGGGAATTGTTTCTGACTGGATGGACGTATTATCTATATACATCTGCCCTCTCGGAGCCGGTCTTGCCGGAATTATGTTCTTCTGGGTATGTGGGAAACAGTACGTTAATGAACAGATTAACAAAGGAAGAAACAAACCTTTTACTGATAAGTTCCTTCCTATATGTAAATATATCTACTGCCCTATATGCGCCCTTGTACTCCTGCTTGGAATACTGCTTGGCGGAATAGGATGATTTGTGCACTTTCACTTGAAAAGGTACCTATTCTAGAGTAAAATATACATAATAATACAGTCAGGAGATAAGTGCTATGGAATACGATGAAAAAGTTTTTAAAGCAAAAGCCAATATCAAAGTCAGACGTATATGGCTTGTATTTGCTATTCTTTTATCCGCTAACTACGGAAGTGATGTTGCCAATGGTGGTTACGCACCATTTAATTATGTAATATTCTTATTATTATGCTGGGTTCCTTTCTTTGCCGGAGATTTACTTCTGCGCTTTAAGGGCAAAGCAGATGAACGCTACAGATATGCCCTGGTCATTGGTTATGGCATATTTTACACATATCTATTATGTACATCATCTTCACCAATAACATTTACATATATTATTCCAGTTATAAGTCTTCTTGTACTCTATAAGAATAAGAAGTTTATGATTGGCTGTGGTATTGCAAACTTTTTCAGTGTATTGGTAAGCATTATATATCATGCTGCTATTCTTGGAGAGTTATCTGCTGCTGACCAGAAAAATTATCAGTTACAGGTTGCATGTATAATTCTTTGTTATATCGGGTATGTCATGTCTATAAGCCACCTTATTGAATCAGATGGTGCCCTTACAGACAGTATCAAAGCTGACCTCAAACGAGTAACATCAACAGTTGAACTTGTCAAAGGTGCCAGCAATACAATTATGGATGGAATCACTGTTGTCCGCGAACTTGCATCTGAGAACAAGCACGGTTCAGACATTGTCGTTGAAGGAATGGATAAGTTAACTGATAACAATGACCAGCTTCAGACCCATACTGATTCGTCACTCGATATGACAGCGGATATAAGCTCACAGGTTAAAAATGTTGCCTCCATGATTAATGAAATGGTTTCTCTTACTGCTGAATCTGGCAAACATGCCAAGACAAGTTCACTTGACCTTGAAAGTCTTGTCCAGACTGCTAACACTATGTCGGATTTGTCAAATGAAGTTGATAACATTCTGCATGCATTTAAAACAGAGTTCGAGACTGTTAAAGAAGAAACTGGAACAATCGACAATATATCAAGCCAGACTAATCTCCTCGCTCTTAACGCTTCTATCGAGGCTGCCAGAGCCGGTGATGCAGGTAAAGGATTCGCTGTTGTTGCTGAACAGATTCGTACTTTAAGTACAGAAACCAAGAATTCTTCAGGCCAGATTGCAGAAGCACTTTCACGACTTGATGAAATATCCCAGAAGATGACATCATCAATAGAAGAAACTCTCCGTCTTATTCAGATAACTCTCGAAAAGGTTACACAGACAGGCGAGAATGTAGGCAAGATTACAGAAGACTCTACACAGCTTGGTGAACATATCAATGTGATTGACTCAGCTATGAAGGAGGTTGAGACTTCTAATCATCAGCTTGTTAAAAATATGGAAGATATATCACATATTGTTGACACAATGACTACATGTATAGGCGAGTCAGATGAAATCAGCAAGAGAATGCTGAGTAAATATGAAGAGAGCGCAAGCAATATTAATAACATTGAGGATGTAATCCAACAGCTTATGGAAGAACTCGGTGTGGGTGGCTTCATGGGACTTGACGATGTCCAGCCAGGAATGAAAGCAATTATCCAGCTCAATGATCACAAAGATAACAATATATTCCATGGTGAGGTAGATTCAATATCTGACAACATAATGACTCTTTCTACACCTGTAGACATGAATATTGATAAGAATACAACATGTAATCTTCAGATAACTGTAGGTAACGTATTATATTGCTGGGAGAATGTTGCTATTGCACATAACAAAGATATGGCTGCACGCACATACATTTCAGTTATATCTACAAGACCTGAGATTAAGAACAGACGTAAATATCCACGAGTTGATATCTCTAATCTGTGTACAATCAAAGTTAAAGATACTGACATAACAATTTCAGGCCGCCTCGATAACATAAGTGCCAATGGTTTTGCATTCCTCACAAAAGATGCTTACTTTGCTAGTAACAAAGGTGCTGACATATCTATTGATATTGAGAAATTTGCACTTCCTGAACACTCTCACATCGAGGGTCATGTTATAAGATGTTCTGATAATGAAGGAACTTATATTGTCGGCTGCCAGATGCCAGAGGACGATTACTATATAAGAACATATGTAGATGATGTATTAAGTAAACACTGATTACTTATCTTAATACCCCCTAAATAAAAACATCCCACAAGCATTATTGAAATGATACGATAATACTGGCTTATAT
>JBNMKL010000026.1:0-38941 GCA_050874305.1 Lachnospira sp.
AACATGGAGGATTGTTATGACAGATAAGGAACAGGAGTTCTCAAAAGAGAGAAAAGAAGCCTTGGATAAGATTGACAAGGTATATGAGCATGAGCATGATAATAACAAACGTAAATTAAAATATGGAATATATTGTCTGCTTGGTGTTCCAATGGTATTTTTAGTGCTTTTATTTACAATGAATAGTTCTAAACTTGTATTTCTTGTGCTGTGGATAGCATCACTGTTCATAATAAGCGGTTATCTCGTCGCTGTTGAGTACAGCGATTTCAAGATGCAGGAAAATTTTGCAGATATACTCAATGAACATAAGGAGAAAGAATCGCTTCTTGATGTTCCAGATATCACTGACATAGATTTGTCAAGATTTGAAAGACCGATGCTTCCAAGACTTGAAATGTACCGTAAGGAGCGTGAGAAGCGAGAGGAAGCAGATGCTAATGTTGCACTTCTTATGAAGCAGGTTGCCGAGCTTACTGAGAAACTTGACAGATTGCAGGGCATGACAGAGGCAGAGATAGAAGATAAGCATGAGGAAACTCATGAAAAGTCAGAAAACAAGACCGATGGGGTATCATCTGATAAGGCAGAGGAAAAGTCTGATAAATCAGAGAATGCTGAAACGGATAATGAGCAGATGGCTAAAGAACAGGAGTAAGGAGTAGAACTATGAAGAATATAATAAGTGTGTTCTTATCAGACTGGCGACGAATAAGTACTAATGTAGTTGCGCTTATAGTTGTGATGGGATTATGCATACTTCCTTCCCTGTATGCATGGTTTAACATATTGTCTAACTGGGACCCATATGGACCTGATGCTACAAGTAATATTAAGGTTGCTGTTGCATCTTCGGATAAAGGTGTGACAATAGGTGATAATACTGTGAATATTTCGGACAATGTTATTGAAGGTCTGAAAGCTAATGATACTATTGGCTGGGTATTTACAGATGATGTAGAGTCTGCAGTTAATGGCGTATATGCTGGTGACTATTATGCAGCGCTTATCATGCCGGACGATTTCTCTGAGAATATGGTTAGCTTTCTTACAGACAGCTTTACCCATCCTCAGATAATCTATTATACTAACCAGAAGAAAAATGCCATTGCACCTAAGATTACAGATAAGGCTAAAACAGCAGTTCAGCAGCAGGTCAATGCAACATTTTTAAGTACGCTGACAGAATCAGCACTGAAGGTTGTAGATACAGCAAGTGATGCAACGAAGAATGGCTATTTTAGTGATGATGGTGAGAGCAGCCAGAGCGTTGTCGATATGGTTATAGCTAAACTTGAGGCAGTTGAGCTCCAGCTTAATACATATGAGACAATTCTTACCACAATTAACAGCGTAATGGAAACGGCTTCAAGTACAGCAGCAATTGCAGGAAGTGTTTCACCAGATTTTAGTGAAGAACAGAAGGCACTTAATAACCTTGCATCATCACTTGACGGCTTCACTGCATTTGGAACTGGAACAATGGGACAGTTGAGTTCTGGGATAGGCAAATTGTCGGATTCAATGAATTCTATATCAAGTCTTTACAGGAACGTTAATTATAATGTGGCAGAATTCAATCAGTCTATGAATATGATGTCAGACAGCCTTGCAGAGACACTTGATGTAATTGTGGAGCTTGAAGATAAGATACAGAATACTATTGATGACCTTAATGATTTCAAGGATAGTGGTGAATATACACTTTTATCAATGATGGTGGCAATGGATTCGCAGGAAGTAAGTTCATTCATGGCTGCACCTCTTACAATGGAAGAGGTTGATATGTATCCTATAGAAAATTATGGTTCTGCAATGTCTCCATTCTATACAGTTCTTGCTTTATGGGTTGGAGCGCTTATCACGGTTGCGATTGTCCATGTGCCAGTCAAGAGCCTTGAACCTGGTGTTAAGCTTGACATTAAGGATTTAAAGCCGTATCAGGCATTTTTTGGAAGATATATAACATTCTTTATTATAGGAGAAGCACAGGCACTTCTTACAGCACTTGGTGATTTATTCTATATAGGAATACAATGCGTTAATCCTATTAAGTTCATGTTTGGATGTATGTTTATAAGCTTTGTATTCACTATGATAAGTTACTCGCTTACATATGCATTTGATAACATAGGTGAGGCGCTTGTAGTTGTAATCATGGTTATCCAGGTTGCCGGAGCTGGTGGTACGTTCCCTATAGAGGTTCTTCCTAAGGTATATCAGGCTATATATAAGTATCTGCCATTTAATTATGCAATGAATGCATTAAGAGAATGCGTTGGTGGACTTTATAGATGGGATTACTTCAAATATCTTGGCTATCTATTAGTATTTGTAGTTGTTTCATTGTTTATTGGACTTGTATTATCAATACCTGCAAAGAAACTTAATGAGATGATTATAAAGAGCAAAAAGAAGAGTGGCGTAATGCTATAGAATCCCTTAAAATAGGCACTTTTACTTGACAAATGGGCTGAAACAGTATATATATTATTGTAGTTGGGGGCTAACCAACAAATATATACCTATTGAGGAGATAAGTAATGAATAAGACTGAATTAGTTGCAGCTATCGCTGACAAGACAGAGTTAACAAAGAAGGATAGCGAGAAGGCTTTAAAGGCATTCATCGATGTTGTTACAGAGGAATTAAAGAATGGTGAGAAGATCCAGTTAGTTGGATTTGGTACATTTGAGGTTTCTGAGAGAGCTGCTAGAACAGGTAAGAACCCACAGACTGGTAAGGCTATTAATATTCCAGCTTGTAAGGCTCCTAAGTTTAAGGCTGGTAAGGCTTTAAAGGACGCTGTTAACAAGTAATTATTCACAGTCAATTTTGAAGTTGAGGTCATGCATACTGTTGCAGTGTGCATGGCTTTTCTTTTATATAGTATTTTATATGGAGGATTATGATATGAGATTAGATAAATATCTTAAAGTGTCAAGACTGATTAAGAGAAGAACTGTTGCCAATGATGCATGTGATGCAGGAAGAGTGTTTATCAATGGCAAGGTGGCAAAGGCATCAGTTGATGTAAAGGCTGGCGATGAGATAGAGATACAGTTCGGTAACAAGAATGTAAAGGTTCGTGTTACAGATGTTAAGGATACAGTCAAAAAAGAAGAAGCGGCAGAGATGTTTGAATATATTTAAAGCATTATTTGTGTAAGCCGGACATACATTATATGAAGAAAGTACAAGAATCATATATGTATGGAGGGTAGAATGGAAGAAAAGTTCAAGCCAAAACAAAGACACACGCTGATGATGGAAAACAGAAACAAGCTGGAGATGACCGGCATTACCGACGTAATATCATTTGATCTTAATAAGGTTTTATTAGAGACTGATTATGGCGTTATAACAATTAAAGGGAGCAATCTTCATGTCAGCAGGCTCACGGTTGAAAAAGGTGAGCTTGATATTGATGGCGAGATAACCGGCATGGAGTATTCCAAGGTCTTAGATGCAGATAAGAAAGGGGAGTCATTACTTGGAAGGCTTCTTAAGTGAGTCGGTCAGAATTGAAGTTGTGCTCTTACTGTCAGCTTTATTTATTGGAATGCTGTATGGGTTTATATATGATACAATACGCATTGTCAGAAGGGTAATTGTGCATAGAAAGGTACTGTGGATTGCTATTGAAGATATTATATTCTGGATTGCCGTTGCAATTCATTCCTATGTGACTTTTTATTGCGGTACTAATGGCATAATGCGAGGGTATATAGTTACCGGCATAGTGTGTGGGGCGGGGCTGTACAGAATATCTTTAGGTACTTTATACTTGAAATATGTCACAATGATTGTGAAATTTATAGTAAAACCATTGAAAAAAGCAAAGGCTGTGATTAAAATACACTTGTACAAGAGGTGAGCATATGATTATTGAATCTAAATGGGAAAGAAATAAGAGGCTCAAAAACCAGAAACGTTCTAATATAGCGGCTATGATTATAGCAGTTGTTCTTGTATTGGTGCTAGGAGCAGTTGTATGGAATGGCAAAAGAACACTGACGGCAAAGAATGCTGAATATGAGGCTCAGAAAACACAGCTTGAAGAGCAGATTCAGGAACAGGAAAAACGCAGGGATGAGCTTGAAGAATACAGCAAATACGTCCAGACTAAGAAATTCTATGAGGAAACAGCCAAGAATAAGTTTGGACTGATATATCCGGATGAAATTCTTGTGAGACCAAAGCAAAAAGAATAAGAAGGAAATTTATGATATTTTACGGACATGAGGCTGCTATAATGGCGGCAGCTATGTCCGTTTTTTTATAATATGCTGTTTGTGCGTTAAAACGACATATTTCTCATATTATACACGCTATAATGCAGAATTATAAAATTGCAGAAAGGTGTGGTGTTAATGAAAGAGGATATAAAAAAATATGCCCTTGAATATTCGTTTGGCAAAATTGAGGAAACAGCAAAGACGTTCCGCAGACTTGGTGAGACATATTATGAAACAACCGGTATATCAGGACAACTTCTTCTTGTTGCCGATGTGTTAGAGGAATGTGTTAATGTCAATCTGTATTCGGAAGATATAGACAAAGATAAGGCAAGGGAGCTTGTGAGAAAATGTCTGCTTGCAGGTGTAAGAGTTAAGAATATAACAATGATTTATGGAGAAAATGGCGTTGCCCAGCTTGCACTTAGCGCCAGAACACTTGGCAAAACCTGCGTGAGTGCACGAAAAATTATCACCGTGTTAAAGGATGTTCTTGGTCAGGATTACTATATTCCGGGAAGCGCAGAGACATTGATTACTGATGAGTTCAGACATTATCTTTTTATAAGAGAGGCAAGATTTAAGATGCTTTCGGGAGTTGCCCGCAGAGGAAAGGGGATAAGTAAATTTAATGGGGATAATTTCCTTATATCACGGCTGGAATGTGGAAAGACAACGGCTGCCATAGCAGATGGAATGGGAAGCGGTAAGAAGGCATTTGCAGAGAGTAGAATTGTTATAGAATTAATGGAAAACTGCATAGAGGCAGGATTTAAGGAAAAGGCAGCTCTGGACCTTGTTAATGCGGCGTACATATCTGGAAGTGGAAAGGGACTTAATCCGGTTACTATGGATATGAGTGTCATAGACTGCGATGCTGGGATGTTGTCATGCATTAAAATGGGTGCAGCTGCAACATTTATTAAAAGAGAGAATATGTGTGAGATTATAAAGTCCACGACACTTCCTATCGGAGTTCTTGAAAAAGTAGATTTTGATTGCGTGACTAAAAAATTATATGATGGCGATTATGTGGTTATGATAAGTGATGGGATTCTTGATAATATACCAGGGGTTGAGAAAGAAGAAAAGATGGCGTCGATTATTAATGATATAGCAGTGAAAAAGCCGGCGGCTATGGCAGAAGAGATAATGAGAAAATCATTAAAGTATAATGATGACAAGCCATCTGATGATATGACGGTGCTTGTGCTTGGTTTGTTTGACACTTATGAAAAATGATAATATAATCGGCATATGATTAGGAAAATATTAAACTACATAGATGAATATAATATGCTTGATAGCTGTAATAATATAGTTGTCGGATTATCAGGCGGAGCAGATTCGGTATGTCTTATTAATGTGCTTGCAGAGATTGTTAGGGAGCATGCAGATAAATATGGTGACATATCGATTACTGCTGTGCACATTAATCACGGGATAAGGGGAGAAGAAGCAGAGCGTGATGAGGCATTTGCAAAGAGCGTGGCTGATAATCTGGGAATAACATTCAGGGTATACAGGCTTGACATTCCTGAAATGGCAAAGCAGAGGGGGATAAGTGAGGAGACAGCTGGAAGAATTGCAAGGTATGAATGGTTCCGAAAGACTGCCATGGAATTTGATGCCGCACATACAAGGATTGCAGTAGCTCATCACATGGACGACCAGGCTGAAACTATTCTTATGCATATGATAAGGGGGAGCAGTGTTGCAGGACTTGCTGGCATGAGAGCGGTTGCAGGAGATATAATAAGACCACTGCTGTGTGTATCGAGAGCAGATATAGAGCAGTATCTGGATGACAGAGGACTTGCATATGTGACAGACAGTACTAATATGGATAACAGCTATACCAGAAACATGGTACGTAACTGTATTATACCCGACATGGAAAAGATTAATCCGCAGTTCAAACAGGCAGTTAACAACATGTCAGATGATGTTGCGGAGTATCTTGATTATATTGCACATATGACAGATAAAGCAGAGGAATCCTATGTGAATTATCAGGAAGGAAAGGTTATTATAAGTGACAAAGCAGCCACAGAAGATACTGGCGCGCTTATTGCAAAGAATCTTATCAAAAGAGCTTATTCATATGTACATGGCGATATTGTCAATCTGTACAGGGTTCATATAGAAGATACGTTTAAACTATTTGGAATGGAGAGCGGCAGGAGCATAAATCTTCCGGCAGGAGTTATTGCGCGTAAAGTGCCGGAAGGCGTGATGATATGTGACGTGGAAGTCTTAGGCAATACTAAGGCAGGAGTGGATTTTGAGATAGAACTTGATGTGGCAGGGAGGAATGCAGGGGAGATTGTCCTGCCATGCGGTGTGTATGATGGCAAATTAAAAGTTGAGTGGGAAGTTATTGATAATAAAGATTTAATTAAATTAAATGGTAATGACTATACGAAATACTTTGATTATGATATGATTAATACTAATCCTGTTTTTAGACATCGGAAAGCTGGAGACAGCTGTGTTATAGATACGGCAGGACATACCAGAAAGTTAAAGCAGGAGTTGATTGACAGAAAGATACCATCAGAGCAGAGGGATGACATTTTAATGCTGGCAGCTGGATCTGATGTGTTGTGGGCTGTGGGTGTCAGGAGATATCAGCAGTTTTTAGTTACAGAGGATACGCAAAGAGTACTTAGAATCAGTGTTTATTAAACGGAGGATAACAGAATGAGTCAGGAAAATATCAGTGTTTTGATATCAGAAGACAAAATTAATGCAAGAATAGCAGAACTTGCAGAGCAGATCAGCAAAGATTTTGAAGGCGAGACGGTTAAGCTTATATGTATATTAAAGGGAAGCGTTATATTTACATGTGAGCTTGCAAAGAGATTAACAGTCCCAGTATTGTTTGATTTTATGCAGGTTTCAAGTTATGGAAGTGGAACAACTTCAAGTGGAACACTCAAGGTAAAGAAAGACCTTGATGAGGATATTGCTGGAGATAATGTTATTATTATTGAGGACATTGTTGATTCAGGCAATACATTGTCACGACTTGTGCCAATGCTTAAAGCAAGAAATCCTAAGACATTAAAAGTGTGTACACTGCTTGATAAGCCAGACAGAAGAACAGCTGATGTTGATGTTGATTATAATGGATTCATTATACCAGATGAGTTCGTTGTTGGTTATGGACTTGACTATGACCAGAAATACAGGAATCTGCCATATATAGGTATTCTTCATCTGTAAAAATATCTGGCAGAATTGAAGATGCAATAAGGAGGCGAAATAGAGAATGGAAACTAAGAGAAAATCTGGTGGAATAGGTATATATATAGCTGTTCTGCTGGTGTTTATGGTAATATATATGGCTACATCCGGTTCAAGGACAGCAACCAGCGGATATAGTTACAGTTCGTATTATCAGGATCTGATGGATAAGAATATAAGTAAGGTAACTATCATGCAGAATGCAGAGGTTCCTACAGGTAAACTTTATGTTGAACTCAAGGATAACAACACTGCCAAGGTTGTATATTCATCAGATATTAATAAAGATCAGGAACTGCTTACTGATAATGGTATAACTTATACAATATCAGATGTCAAAAGACAGAATGTATGGCTTATCGCACTTGTTACAGCAGGTATATCTATAGCTGTTGTTATGCTTATAATAATGTTTACAAGCAGACAGGCTGGAGGCGGAAGCAATTCCAAGATGATGAATTTTGGCAAGAGCAGAGCCAGACTTATGAATGGAGCAGAGAATCCTGTTACATTCAAGGATGTTGCAGGACTTGAAGAGGAGAAGGAAGAACTTGAAGAGATAGTTGATTTCCTGAGAGCCCCTTCTAAATATACAGAACTTGGCGCACGTATTCCTAAGGGCGTTATCTTAACAGGCCCTCCGGGAACTGGTAAGACACTTCTTGCGAAGGCTGTTGCTGGTGAAGCGGGTGTACCATTCTTTACAATATCAGGTTCTGATTTCGTAGAGATGTTTGTTGGTGTCGGTGCTTCAAGAGTAAGAGATTTATTCGAGGATGCCAAGAAAAATGCGCCATGTATCGTATTTATTGATGAGATTGATGCGGTTGCCAGAAGAAGAGGAACTGGTATGGGTGGAGGCCATGATGAGCGTGAGCAGACACTTAACCAGATGCTTGTAGAGATGGATGGATTCTCTGTTAATGAGGGAATCATTGTTATGGCGGCAACTAACAGAGTTGATATACTTGACCCGGCTATTTTAAGACCTGGAAGATTTGACAGAAAGATTGCGGTTGGAAGGCCTGACGTTAAGGGAAGACGTGAGATACTTAATGTCCATGCAGCTAAGAAACCTCTTGGCGATGACGTTGACCTTGATGCACTTGCCAGAACAACGGCAGGATTTACAGGCGCTGACCTTGAGAATCTTCTTAATGAAGCTGCTATTAATGCGGCAAGGTCGAAGAGAAAGTTCATATGTAATGATGATGTGAGCAGAGCATTCATCAAGGTTGGAATAGGTACAGAGAGAAAGAGCAAGGTTATATCTGAGAAAGAGAAGAAGATAACTGCATTCCATGAGTCAGGGCATGCGATTCTTTTCCATGTTCTTCCAGATGTAGGACCTGTGCATGCGGTATCTATCATACCTACAGGAATGGGAGCTGCAGGATATACAATGCCTCTTCCTGAAAAGGATGAGATGTTCAATACCAAGGGCAAGATGATTCAGGATATAATTGTAAGCCTTGGTGGACGTGTGGCAGAGGAGCTTGTGTTTGATGATATAACAACAGGAGCTTCACAGGATATCAAGCAGGCTACAGCAACAGCAAGAGACATGGTTACTAAGTATGGTTTCTCTTCTAAGCTTGGACTTATCAATTATGATAATGACAGTGATGAGGTATTTATAGGTAGAGATTTCGGACACACAAGACCATATGGAGAAAATATTGCTTCTGAGATAGACAACGAGGTAAGAGATATAATAGGCGGATGCTATGAGAAAGCTAAGAAGATTATATCTGATTACAGAGATGTCCTTGATAAGTCAGCAGAGCTTCTTCTTGAGAAGGAAAAGATTACAAGAGAAGAATTTGAGGCGTTATTTGATGGCAAAGATATAAAGAGTTACCTGTAAGATTAATTAATTCCTAGTAGGTTAGTAGTCTATTGTTTTAGTATGAAAATAATTCATTGTACAAAATGCACAAGATTTTTTGCGAATCTTGTGCATTTTTGGCAACACTTATGGTTGCGGTCATGATATTATAATTAACGTAAAAACCCCCAATACATTATATATTTTGCTACACCCCATAATAAGTGAAATACCTTCTCGAAAAGGACAGCCTGATGGCTGTCCTTTTCCTTTATTAATATAGGAATCGCTTGACCTTGACAGGCGTTTCGTTATAGAATTAATATGCGTATATATAGTATGCACAGAAATGAGGATTATTGTGAAGATAGTTAAGTGGGTCAATTCCCTTGATGCTAATGAGAAGAAGTTATTATACATGTGCAATTCGCGCCCTGTTATCAAACCTAGGGCGTTATATTCTGATGCAACAAAGGATTACAGAATGCCACCAGAATGTGATCCATGGGATACTGTCAGACTTAGATTAAGAACAGGCAAGTTTAATATAGATAAAGCATATGTCTACGTTGATAATGAAGAATATGCGATGGAACGTGTAGATAAGGACGAATATTTTGATTATTATGAGGCTTCTATAGAAGTTGGTGAGAATCCATTATCATATTATTTCAAGGTTGAAGCTGCCAGAGGCGTTGTGTATTATTACAACCAGATTGGTGCTGCCAAGGAATTAAATCCATACTATAATTTTCAGATATTCCCTGGACATAAAGTTCCAGAGTGGGTTAATGGTGCTGTTATGTATCAGATATTTGTGGATAGATTCTGCAGTGGTGATAGCAGCAACGATGTGTTAGATGATGAGTATAGTTATATTGGAGAGCATGTGACACATGTCAAGGATTGGAATAAGTATCCAGCTGCCATGGGAGTCAGAGAATTTTATGGTGGAGACCTTCAGGGAGTATGGGATAAGCTTGATTATTTGCAGGATTTAGGGGTTGAAGTTATATATTTTAATCCTTTATTTGTATCGCCATCTAATCATAAGTATGATATACAGGATTATGATTATATTGATCCACATTTTGGGAAAATCGTAGATGACGAAGGGGAACTTCTTTCAGAGGGTGATATGGATAATACCCATGCCACCCGATATATTAACAGAGTTACGAATAAGAAAAATCTTGATGCCAGCAATGAATTTTTTGCCAGACTTGTCGAAGAGATACACAGAAGAGGCATGAAAGTTATAATAGATGGTGTATTCAATCATTGTGGCTCATTTAACAAGTGGCTTGACAGGGAACATATATATAGTAATTCTAAAGAGAATTATGAGGCAGGGGCATATGAAAAGTACGAGAGCCCATATCATGATTTCTTTAAGTTCTATAGTGACCAGTGGCCTGATAATGGCTCATATGATGGCTGGTGGGGACATGATACGCTCCCTAAGCTTAATTATGAGGAGTCTAAGAAGTTAGAAGATTATATAATCAATATAGGCAGGAAATGGGTGTCTGCTCCATACAATGTGGATGGGTGGAGACTCGATGTGGCAGCAGACCTTGGATACAGTGAGGAGTATAACCACAAGTTCTGGAAAAAGTTCAGAACAGCAGTTAAGGAAGCTAATCCCAATGCTGTTATTCTTGCTGAGCATTATGGAGACTGCCATAACTGGCTGAGTGGTGGCGAGTGGGATACCATAATGAACTATGATGCATTTATGGAACCATTAACATGGTTTTTGACGGGCATGGAAAAGCACTCTGATGAATTCAGACAGGATATGCTTGGCAATGCTGGTAATTTCTTTGGAGCGATGCATCACAACATGTCAAGAATGGGAAGCCAGGCAGTGTATTCAGCAATGAATGAATTGTCTAATCATGATCATTCGAGATTTCTTACAAGAACTAACCATATTGCAGGAAGAACTGCATCAGTTGGACCTGAGAAAGCTTCAGAGAATGTAGATAAGTCTGTATTAATGGAAGCAGTTGTTGTGCAGATGACATGGCCTGGAGCACCAACTATATATTATGGAGATGAGGCTGGAGTCTGTGGATGGACAGATCCGGACAACAGAAGAACGTACCCTTGGGGACATGAGGATGAGGAATTAATAAGATTTCACCGTGATATTATAGCAATGCATAAGAAGCATAAAGTTCTCACTACGGGGTCTTATAAGTCATTACTTGCAGATTATAATCTTATATGTTATGGAAGATTTAACAAGGATGAAGCAATAGTTGTTATTGTTAATAATTCAGATGATGAGAGACGTGTATCTATTCCTGTATGGGAAATAGGCGTTACACATGATAATGATATGGAGCAGATATTTGCTACTTATGATGGAGGATACAGCACACAGAGACTGGATTATTCTGTCAGTGAAGGATGGGTTTCAATTGGCCTTAGAAGACAGTCTGCTATTGTACTTTGCAAGATATAGAAAGGTGGTAAACACATGAGTAATAGTAAAGAGACCAAGTCACAGATTAAATTAAACCGAAAGATGAGATTATGGAATAAATACAGAATGTTATGTATTATTGCAGGAGTTGTAATTGTCGTTATCATAGCAGCATCTGTAGCAGTTAAGAATATAACAGGCAATAAGAACGGCAATGATGTTGCTAATAATATAACAACGACAGCTTCACAGGCACAGAATAATGAACAGCAGACAACGACAGCAGCACAGCAGACTACAGTGGCTCAGGAGCAGACAACAACTCAGGCCGCTACAGGAAGTACACTTAAGCTTGCTGGTTCAGCCAGTGCAGAACAGTTTACCAAGAAAGATTTCTACAACGGAACAGTATTCTTAGGTGATTCAGTTATATCAGGTATTGCAAGTTATGGATATCTTGATAATGTATATGGCAATGTCAATGCAACAAGTGCCAAGCTTGAGGACTATGTAAGTGCGGCAATGGCTAATAATCCATCTAAGGTATTCATTATGGTAGGACATAATGATGCTAACTATGGAACAATCAAAGAAGAATCATTAGCTGACCATATTGTGTCAATTGTTGAGGCTATACATAAGAGCAGCAGTTCAACTAAAGTATATGTACTTTCAATGACACCAATAACAAGTGCATACGAGAATAAGCAGTCTATCAATGTCAAGCAGTCATATATTGATACTGCAAATAAACTTATAGAGCAGAAGGCTGTTACAGGCAATTACACATATATTGATGTTGCATCTGCATACAAGGATGACAGCGGATATATGAAGACAGAGTGTACAGGTAACGGAATTAATCTTACTAACAGCTATTATCCATTCCTTCTTAATGGAATTGCTGATTTAGCTAAGTAGACGGAGAACATTAACATATGAATTTTCATGTTCTGACACTTTTCCCGGATATGATACTTGATGGGATTAATACAAGCATAACAGGCAGGGCTATCGAGAAGGGAACTATATCGGTTGAGGCTGTCAATATAAGAGATTATACACAGGATAAGCACCTTAAAGTTGATGATTATCCTTATGGCGGCGGGGCAGGACTTGTAATGAGTGCTGACCCGGTATGCCGTGCATATGATGCACTTGAGGCTAAGATTGGAAAGAAGCCAAGAGTTGTGTATATGACACCAGTTGGATATACATTTAACCAGAATATGGCAAAGGATTTTGCTAATGAGGAAGACCTTGTGATACTATGTGGGCACTACGAAGGTATTGATGAGCGTGCATTACAGTCGGTTGTAACTGACTATGTATCTATTGGAGATTATGTACTGACAGGTGGAGAACTTGCGGCAATGGTTGTTATAGACGCTGTATCAAGGCTTGTACCTGGGGTGTTACATAATGATATATCTGCGGTAACAGAGAGCTTTGAGGATGGCTTGTTAGAGTATCCACAGTACACAAGACCAGACGTATATAAAGGAATGGCTGTTCCAGAGGTGCTGTTATCTGGCAACCATGCGAAGGTTGATCAGTGGAGACACGAGCAGTCACTTATAAGAACTAAAAAGTACAGACCAGACCTGTACGAGAAATATATAAAAGAACATTCAGAATAGAGTAGTGTACAATGTACACATTATACAGAAATGAGGGCGCAATGATTAATTCATACATAGCTCTTGATACGGAGACAACAGGTGTTAACCCATCTGCTGACAGGATTATTGAGATAGGAATGGCGAAAGTCATAGATGGTGAGATTGTAGACAGATACAGTACACTCATTGACCCACAGATGAATATCAGTGAGAGAATTACTGAGCTCACAGGAATAACTAATGATGATGTCAAAGGTAAGCCTGTGATAGCGGATGTTATCGGGGATATACTGGAATTTATCGGAGAGCTGCCATTGCTTGGACATAATATAATATTTGATTACAGCTTTATTAAGAAGGCTGCGGTTAACAATTCTTTCAAGTTTGAGAAGGATGGAATTGACACATTGAAGATGGCAAGAAGAGTGCTTCCCGAGATGCCACATAAGGGGCTTGAATACCTGTGTGGACAGCTTGATATCAATCCGGGACATTCACACAGGGCATATGATGATGCAGTGAGTGCCATGCAGCTATATAACAAGATGTATGAGATAGCACCTGATGATACAGGATTTGAAGCACCAGTCCAGTTAGTATATGCTGTTAAGAAGGATTCTCCTATAACAGAAGCGCAGACAAGATACCTTACTGCACTTCTTGCCAAGCATAACCTTACTATAGAAGAATCGATTGATAATCTTACCAAGAGCCGTGCAAGTAAGATTATAGATGGTATTATATCTCAGTACGGTAAGTAGTAAGTTTTTTGACAATTGAATCTTTAGTCATTGAATTAAGGGAGTTGGCTGTCTGGATAAGATAGTCAATTCCTTCTTTGTTATTGGCGGCAGAATAGTACTCTGCAAGCATTGTATAGTTCGATGTTATGTCAGTGTGGCATTGTATTCCGAATTCAAGGAACATAACAGCTTCTTTATCCATGTTGTTTGATTTGAGAGTTTCGGCAGCAGATACAATGGAACGAAGCATTCTTGTACAATTCTCATCATATTCTGATAATGCATCAAGGTTAGCCGGACCGTACTGCAGCTTCAGGTCTGTATTGCTAAGGCCGGTGAGATTGAGCATTGTCATATCTTTAAATGATGAAAATTTTGTAATGGCATCGTTAACTTCTGGAATATTACTTGTTATAGAAAGAAGTGACTCTGGAAGTCTGATATAATCAAGGTTTGATATATCCTTCTTTCGTACAGCATTAGATTCGGATTCCCTTTTCCAGAATTCCTGTGTACGCTGTTCATCTTTTTTGGAATTTTTTCTTAGAATGAATTGAAAGATAACAATTAATATTATAAAATATGGCAATAAAAGACGCATGGCATATCTCCTTGAATGTTATGTTATTAGCTGCGTTGCAGCGGAAAGGCTGGTTTATGTATAATTTTAGCAGTAGAAAGAATAAAAAGTTATTCACATCAATACTTATAATAGTACTGGTACTTGCAATGGTTGTGCCAATGGTAGTAACAGCTATCAGCTCATTTATGTAATAATATACATTATTAGATGGGATTAAACAAGAGAAAATAAGAGAGGGAAACCCGTGAAGACAGGCAAAATTTCTAACACAATATTAAAACGTTCAGTGCTTAAAAATATAGGTTCTGGCAATCAGTATAAGGAGCGAAAGATGTGTCCCGGAATGGGAGCTTCCGTGTTTCGTACAGATGCATTTGCGGATGGAAAAAGAATTATTATGTCAACGGAGAGCGGACCTGAACCTGTGATTAAAGCGGCTAACAATGTATGGGCAAAGGGGGCGCATGCAAAGGCTGTTCAGGTAAGTGTTACAATGCCGCCACATGACAGGGAGATAAGACTCAAAGAGATAACAGCGGCGATATCCGCGGACTGCGCCAGATGGGGAATTGATTACGCAGGTGGTCATACGCAGGTAAGCGATAGTGTTAACAGAACTGTGATATCGGCTACATGTATCGGTGAGCAGTACGAAGGCGTGCAGGTGGCATATACAGGCAGGGACGTAAAGCCGGGAGACATAATTGCACTTACAAAGTGGATTGGAATAGGTGGAATACGAAAGGCAATAGAGGAAAAACGTGATGAGATTTCAGAGCGTTATCGTGAACATGTTATAGACACCGCATATGGTAAGAGAGAGTATCTCTCAATAATGGACGAAGCGGTGATTGGTGCACAGGCTGGGGCAACTTACATGCTGCCTGTATCGTCTGGAGGCGTGTATGCTGGCTTGTGGAATTTGTCTGAGGTAACAGGGCTTGGCTTTGATGTAGATTTTAGAAAAATACCAGTTTGTCAGGAGATAATTGAGATATGTGAGATATATGATATTAATCCATACGAATTAGAATCAAGTGGATGTTTGTTAATGACATTCAGACCTGAATGTGGTATGATAAACCTATTACATGAAAGTGGTATTCCTGTAGAAGTTATTGGTACAATGCAGGAAAGTAATGATAAGATGATTCGTAATCTCGATGAGATTCGCTATCTTGATATGCCTAAGTGTGATGAAGTGTATAAAATTATTAATTCGTAAATAACGAGTGGAAACGAGGTTAGTTCGATGGAAGAAAAGATTTTACGCCTGATTGAGAAAAATAGCAGAATCAGTATTAAAGATGTGGCGGTTATGCTTGGAATATCAGAGATTGAGGCGGCGAATACAATAGCGGATCTTGAGAAGAACAATGTGATATGCGGATATAATACTATCATCAACTGGGACAAGACAAGTGAGGAGAAGGTTACAGCTCTTATAGAGGTTAAGGTTACACCTCAGAGGGGACTTGGTTTTGACAGTATAGCAGAGAGATTATATCAGTATGAGGAAGTGACATCTGTATATCTTATGTCAGGTGGATTTGATTTCACAGTTATAGTGGAAGGTAAGAGTATGAAAGCGGTAGCGCAGTTTGTATCTAATAAGCTTGCACCACTTGAATCTGTTCTTAGTACATCTACACATTTCGTTCTTAAGAAGTACAAAGATTATGGAACAGTTCTTGATGCACCTGAGAAAGATGAAAGGATGTTGATTACACCATGAGAAACCCTATTTCCAAGAAAATAGAATCAATAGAGCCATCAGGTATCAGAAAGTTTTTTGACGTTGTAAGTGAGATGCCAGATGCAATATCGTTAGGTGTTGGAGAGCCAGACTTTGACACACCATACAATGTAAGAGAAGAAGGCATATATGCACTGGAAAAAGGCAGAACATTCTATACATCTAATGCAGGCCTTAAAGAATTAAGAGAAGAAATAGCAAGATACCTTCACAGAAGATATTCGCTTAACTATGATCCGATACATGAGATTATGGTAACTGTGGGAGGAAGCGAGGCTATAGATGTAGCATTAAGATGTATGGTAGACCCTGGTGATGAGGTGCTTATACCTACACCATGTTATGTTTCATATCTTCCATGTGCCGTTATGGCAGATGCTGTTCCTAAGTTTATAGAGTTGAAGGCTGAGAACCAGTTTAAGCTTACTAAGCAGGAACTTATAGACAGCATAACAGACAAAACTAAGATTCTTATACTGGCATACCCTAATAACCCTACTGGTGCCATTATGACTAAGGAAGAGTTAGAGGAGCTTGTGCCTGTTATTATAGAGAATGATTTATATGTAATATCAGATGAGATATATTCAGAGCTTACATATGATAACCATCACTGCTCAATAGCTTCTTTACCAGGAATGAGAGAGAGAACTGTTACAATCAATGGCTTCTCTAAAGCATTTGCGATGACAGGATGGAGACTTGGATATGCATGTGCGCCAAGAGTAATCATGGAGCAGATGGTTAAGCTTCATCAGTTTGCTATTATGTGTGCCCCAACTAACAGTCAGTTTGCAGCTATAGAAGCTATGCGAAACTGTGATGATGATGTGGCAAGAATGGTTGAAGCGTATAATCAGAGAAGAAGATATCTGCTTAATGCATTTAAGGAGATGGATATAGAGTGTTTTGAACCATTTGGAGCATTTTATGTATTTCCATCAATTGCTAAGTTTGGAATGACATCAGAGGAATTTGCGACGAGACTCTTAAAGGAACAGAAACTGGCAGTAGTACCTGGAACAGCATTTGGTGCATGTGGAGAGGGTTTTGTGCGTATCTCATATGCATATTCAATAGAGAATCTTAAAGTAGGAATAGACAGAATTAAGAAATTCATAGATAGTTTATAGGAGGAATACAATGGCTATTAATGTAGAATACATCAATCCATTTTTGATGGCAGCCACAAGTATCATTAAGGATATTTGTCAGATAGAGCTTAAGGTTGGTAAGCCTTACGTCAAGGAAACAGCATTTGCAAATGATTCGGTTATCATCATGATTGGTGTAACTGGTGAGATGAGAGGCTCTGTTATGATTGCATTATCATACAACAAGGCACTGGAGATAGCATCTAATATGATGATGGGTATGCCTGTCACAGAACTTGATGAGATGTCAACAAGTGCCATAAGTGAGCTTGGTAACATGATTATGGGTAATGCAGCGACAATTCTTTCCACTAAGGGAATTGGAATTGATATCACACCTCCAACACTTTGCAGAGGTAATCTTACAATAACACAGTCATACACTAAGAATATATGTATACCTCTTAGCGGCGATGATATTACTATTGAGCTTGATGTAGCTGTAAAGGACGCATAATAATGATTAATATAGTTTTACATGAACCTGAGATGCCAGCTAACACAGGCAATATAGGAAGAACCTGTGTGGCAGCAGGGGCAAGACTTCATCTTATAGGACCATTAGGCTTCAGCCTCAATGAAAAGATGCTTAAGAGAGCAGGACTTGATTACTGGGATAAGCTTGACGTGACCGTATATGATGATTACAATGATTTTCTGGAGAAAAACCCAGGAGCCAAGATATATATGGCAACAACAAAGGCTCACAAGGTTTACTCGGAAGTATCTTATGAGCCTGATTGTTATATTATGTTCGGAAAGGAAAGTGCTGGAATTCCAGAAGAAATCCTTGTTGATAATGAGGATACCTGTATAAGGATTCCTATGATTGGCGATATAAGATCGCTCAATCTGTCCAATTCCGTAGCGATTGTTTTATATGAGGCATTGCGACAGCATGATTTTAGTTCGATGAATCTTTCTGGACATCTTCATCATTTGCATTGGAAGCCTTAGAGAGCTGCAATGTGAATGTAAATTCTGTACCAACTCCTACTGTACTTACAACGTCAATATTTTCGTTGTGGGCCAGTAGGATTTCTTTTACTATGGCAAGTCCGAGACCGGAACCTTTCTTATCTTTACCTCGTGATGTATCTGATTTATAGAATCTGTCAAATATCTTTCCAAGGCTTTCTTTGTCAATTCCACATCCGTTATCCTTGATAGAGATAATGGCTTTTTCTCCTTTAACACGGACTGTGACAAATATGCATGAGTTCTCAGGGCTGAACTTAATCGCATTGTCTATAAGATTATAGATAATCTGTCCAATCTTGCTTTTGTCGCCGTATACAGATAGTGTCTCTCCAGGAAATGTGAGCTGGAACTGTATCTTCTTTTTCTTGCAGCGTCCCTCAAATGTCTCGATTGTATGGCGCATAAGTGCATTGATGTCGAAGTCAGAACACTCAAGACGGACAGATTTAGGGTCTAACTCATTGAGAGTAAGGATATTGCTTGTAAGTTTAGTCAGTCTGTCAGTCTCAAATAATACGATATCAATATATCGTCCCTGCTGTTCAGGTGGAATTGTTCCATCTGCAATCGCTTCAAGATATCCCTTGATAGATGTAAGTGGCGAACGGAAATCGTGAGATATATTGGATAGGAAATCCTGCTGGTACTGATCCATCTCATTTAACTTGGTTGCCATATAATCAAGGGAAACCGCCAGATTACCAATTTCATCATCAAATGCTGGCTGTATTCTGTATGCAAAATTACCTTTTCCATATTCAAGTATTGCTGTGTTGATATCCTTTATAGGTCTGTGAACCTGGACATAATACAGGAATATAAAAAGAATATTAAGGATTACAACAAAAAGCAGAGTGTAGTAGTTAGTGTTAAATGTTGCTATAAATCTGTAAGAGATAACTGTTTCTGGCATATGCACTGCCACATAACCTTTAAGGTCATAGCCGCTTGTTATTGAGGCGAATACAGAGATAGTTTTCTCAGAAAATATGTTGTAAAAATTACCACTCTGGTAGTACTGTGAACCGAGATTGTCGATATTAAAGTCGTTAATACTGTATAATACGTCATCTGATTCTGAAGCGGTTAAATTAGAGTTATCTTCAACAAAAGAAGAATCACTGCTATCGTATGCTGTGTCAAGAATAACATCTCCATTAGGCTTGATAAACATAATTCTTGTATTGCTAAGAGTTGATACTGTCTCCAGTTCGGATTCAATAACACGAAGATTGTCATTAGTGAAATATTGAGGGGCGTACTTGTAAGAAATATTGACTGCTTCGCGATACATTGTTTCTGTCTGCTCTTCATATACACTTTTATAATCTATCTTGCGGCTTATAAATGCAACAGCCAGAAATCCGAGTACAGCTATACATATGTATATGAAAATAAATTTGGAAAGTAAATTCATCTTTTTCATGGGTTAATAGTGTCCTTTATAATTAATTAAATAATGACATTGTCAGAATGTCGGAAAAGTATCTGTGAATGTCAGCTTATCTGGTGATAAACTTATATCCGACACCCCATACTGTATCGAGTGCCCAATGTGCATTGTCTTTAATCTTCTCACGGATTCTTTTGATATGGACGTCAACAGTCCTTGAATCACCGATGTATTCATAGCCCCAGATATTATCGAGAAGCTGTTCTCTTGTGAATACCTGATTAGGGGATGAAGCGAGGAAATATAAAAGCTCCAGCTCCTTAGGAGGCATCTCAATATTATTGCCACAGTAGATAACTGTGTAATTAGCAAGATTGATTGTAAGATCAGGATACTCAACAATCTGTGCCGGCTTGGCGTCAGTCTTTGGTGGCTCGACAGGCACACTCTGGTAACGTCTTAAGACCGCCTTCACACGGGCAACAAGTTCTTTTGTCTCGAATGGCTTGATAAGATAGTCGTCAGCACCAAGCTCAAGACCTAAAACTTTATCAAATGTCTCACCTTTGGCAGATAATATGATAATAGGTACGTTGTGTTCTTTTCTTACCTCACGGCATACCTGATATCCGTCAATGCCAGGAAGCATGAGGTCGAGAAGAATAAGATTAGGATTGAATGAATCAAGTTCTTTAAGCGCACTTTCTCCATCATAGACAATCTTAGTTTCATAGCACTCTTTAGTGAGGTACAAAGATATAAGTTCTGCAATATTTTCATCATCATCTACAATTAGTATTCGTTGTTTTGCTACCATATTTCCTCCTTATATATTTCAAAATAATTTAATTACTTAAATTCAACAATAGTTACACCAGCATCACCCTCACCGGCTTCTCCGAGACGGAAGCTCTTGATATAAGGGATGCCTTTAAGATATGCAGTTATACCGCTTCTTAATGCGCCTGTACCCTTGCCGTGTACGATTCGTACCTGACTGAGTTTGGATATATAGGCGTCATCAAGATATTTATCGAGTTTTGCGACAGCTTCATCAACAGTGTATCCTAAAAGATTGATTTCAGGAGAGATAGAAGAGGTCTTTGACATCTTAATCTTACCCTGTCCAGTTATAGCCTTGCCAGTCTTGGATGTTTCCGGCTCTTTGTAATTAGTGAGTATCTCAAGGTTATTAATCTTGGCTTTGGTTGTAAGGCTTCCTACAGCAACAGTTATCTCACCTTTGGAATTAGGTGTACCAACCACAGTTCCAGTAAGATTCATGCTTAATATCCTTACATATACACCCTCTTTGAATTCGCTTATGTCAGAGGCTTTGTGTGCTTTAGGAGGAGCTGCTTTAATTGCAAGCTTTTCCTGCTTTTTGTTCATCTTGTCCCTGATTGCTGAACGTTGTTTCTCTAATTCTTTAACTGACATACCATGCTTATTCATGGTCTTGATAGTCTCGTCTGCGTATTCCTTAGCTTCTTTGAGAATATCGGCAGCTTCCTGATTAGCCTTCTTGATAATCTTGTCAGTGCGCTCATCAAGACGTTTCTGTTTAGCTTTAATCTCAGCCTTTAAGTCTGCAATCTCTTTCTTGTACTGTGTTATCTCTTCCTGTTCTTTCTGGATAGTAGCACGGCTGTTTTCAAGGTCTGTCAGAAGGTCTTCAAAATGAATATCCTCTGCATCCATACGCTTAGTCGCATCATCTATGATATATGATGGAAGGCCAAGCTTGGTAGAGATAGCAAATGCATTACTCTTGCCGGGAACACCGATAAGAAGGCGGTATGTCGGACGGAGTGATGCTACATCAAATTCACAGCAGGCATTCTCGACGCCCGGAGTTGAAAGGGCATATACTTTAATTTCGCTGTAGTGTGTGGTAGCCATAGTTGTGATGCCACGCTGATGTAAATCGTTAAGTATGGATATGGCAAGGGCTGCACCCTCTGTAGGGTCTGTTCCTGCCCCAATCTCATCAAAGAGTATAAGACTCTTCTCGTTGGCTGATTTGAGAATGTCGATTGTATTAGTCATGTGAGAAGAGAATGTACTAAGGCTCTGCTCAATACTCTGTTCATCTCCGATATCTGCAAAAATGTTATTGAATACTCCAATCTGGGAGTGCTCCATCGCAGGAATGTTAAGTCCTGCCTGTGCCATCATAGTGAGGAGACCTACAGTTTTAAGAGAAACTGTCTTACCACCAGTATTAGGGCCTGTTATAATAAGCAGATTAAATTCTTTACCCAGATGAATATCAATAGGAACTACCTTAGCCGGGTCAATAAGAGGGTGTCTTCCCTGCCTGATATTGATATAGTTGTTGTTATTCATTACAGGGACACTGCATTTGTAGCATCTTGAAAGCTGGGCTTTGGCAAATACAAAGTCAAGTTTGATTAAGACATTGTAATCAGTCATAATCTCATCCATATATTCTGCTGCTTTAGCACTTAAATCAGCGAGGATAACCTGAATCTCTGCTTCTTCTTTAAGCTCTAACTCACGGATATCGTTGTTAATCTTGACAACAGCGGCAGGTTCAATAAAAAGTGTAGAACCAGTAGCTGACTGGTCGTGAATCATGCCGGGTATCTGTGAACGATATTCTGCCTTAACTGGAACGCAGTATCTTCCCTGACGTGATGTTATTACATATTCCTGTAAACAATTTCTCATTGTCTGTGAGTTAATAATCTTGTTTAATTCAGAGTGTATCTTATCGTTAGCGACTCGTATGCTTCGTCTTATCTGACTTAAGTTAGCACTTGCATCATCGCTTATCTCGTCCTCTGATATAATGCATCTCTTAATCTGTGTGTTAAGTACAGTGACAGGTTCAAGTGAATCATAGAGGCTGGTTAAGGAATCAGTTGTCTCTTCATAATAATTCTTATGAGCAGCCGCTGCGGTAAGGATTCCGCTTATCTGCAGCAGTTCATGTGCGTTAAGACTGCTTCCGACAGCAAGACGTTTAATGCTTCCACCAACATCTGAAACACCAGAGAATGAGGCACATCCCTTGGCGTAGAGTCTTGAAACGGCATCATTAGTCTCTGTAAGATTAGCATTAATCTCGTTAATGTCTGTCATAGGTTCAAGCTTTGAGGCTGTGCGCTTCGCAGCCTGTGTGACAGCGTAAGATACGAGTTTGTCGATTATTTTATTATACTCAAGTGTTTTAAATGACTTGTGATTCATTCTATAGAAAAACCTTCCTGAAATTTATATTAAACTTATGTTGCTGGTAACAACATTTAAATGTATTTTAACCCATGACGGGCAAAAATACCAGTAGTTAGGCTTCATAAATGCATCATATTGTGTTATAATACATCAGTATTAAATTCAAAGCTACTGGCTGAATATTTTTGATATGATAAGGAAATAAAAGATATATGGAAGATAAGAAACTCTCAGATAATCAATTAGAAGGCACAGATGCCAATAATCAGGGGGATTTCTCGCTGTACACGGAAAAGATAGTTGTCAGTCCGCTTGTGAAGTATAGAAAGCTTCTGAATATTATCAAGGGGATTATAATAGCTGTTGTAATACTTATTATTGCGTGCATTGGTGGCGTACTGGTGCACAGATATATCAAAGATAAGGAGACGGCAGAGGCGGTTGCCAGAAACCCACTTGTGCTTGAGAAAGATGAGTACAATATATACAGCCGGTCTCCATCACTTGATTCGGAGGAACCAGACCTTTCCAGTAAGTATTACTGGATTAAAGCTGTTATGTATAACATATCTAAATCTATTGTGCAGGTTGGTGACAACACGGTAGGAGTTGTTGCTGGCGAAGTTGATGGCGATTATATTGTGGTAACTGAATATAATGAGTCATGGGGCAGCAGTGATTATTATATTAAGGTTAATGAGGAAGTAAGAGTATCTTCAACATTGCTTAATACAGATAAATATTCGGGACTGGCGGTGCTTGCGGTTAATAAAAAGCTTCTCAATGATGCACAGATTGAACCTGCTATTATTAAAATGGGTAATTCTTATGATGCAAGACAGAATGAGATTGTCATAGCGATAGGACGTGTACAGGATAATTCGGAAGGATATGCAACGGGATTTATAACTGATATTACGTCTGACAGTGGTGTTGATATGGCGTATGATATTTTGCAGACTAATGTTGAACTCAAGTCGGGGGATTATGCATTGGTGTTCGATATGAATTCAAGTCTTATAGGTATCTCCCATTCAGTTGATGATACTAATAGTGGGGAGCAGGAGCATATAATAGGTGTATCGAGTCTTAAACCGCTTATTGAGCAGATGTCAAAGGCTGTTCCAGTTCCTTATCTTGGAATTAAGAGTACGAATATTACTAAGGATGTGGCAGAGAAGTTCCATTTCCCAGAGGGAATATATGTCACAGAGGTTGAGCTTGATTCGCCTGCATATAAGGCTGGAATACAGGCTGGTGATATCATATATGGATTCAATGATGAGGAAGTTATGGCTGTCCAGACATTGAGCGACAGAATATTATCGCTTAAAAAGGATGATACGGTTAAAGTTAAGGTTAAAAGAACTGGTAAAGGCGGAGAGTACCGTGAGATAGAGTACTCAGCGAAGCTTGCAGCAAGGTAATTAAGGGAATATATAGGAAAGAGGAAGAAAGATATGCATTTTATAGAGAAGTTTAAGGAAGGTGACAGGATATCTGATGTATACCTGTGTAAGTCAAAGAGTATAGCGGTTGCCAAGACAGGTAAGGAATATGGCAATGTAACTCTTGCAGATAAGACTGGAACAGTTGATTCCAAGATATGGGACCTTAATTCAGGCGGAATCGGTGATTTCGAGGCTGGAGATTACGTGTACATATCTGGAACAATAACTGTGTACAATGGCAATATCCAGTTAAAGATAGAAAGAGCAAGGGTTGCTGATGAGAATGAGTATGTGATGTCAGATTATATCCAGTGCTCAAGATATAATATTGAGGATATGTACAAAGAACTTATGGGTATTGTTGCATCGGTTAAGAATCCATACATATCAAAGCTTCTCAATGCATTTTTTGTGGAAGATACGGAATTTATAGCAAAGTTTAAAGCGTGTGCGGCTGGTAAGTCTGTACATCATGGATTTATGGGAGGTCTGCTTGAACACAGCCTTTCTGTGACAAGATTATGCGACAGCATGGCTAAGAATTATGATTATCTTAACCGCGACCTTCTTGTGGCATGTGCTATGCTTCATGACTGCGGTAAGGTTAAGGAGTTATCACCATTCCCTAAGAATGATTACACAGATGAGGGGAATTTCTTAGGCCATATTGTTATGGGATACGAGATGGTATCTGAGAAGATGAGGGCAATTCCTGATTTTCCAGAATTGTTAAAGGCTGAGATTGGACACTGTATACTTGCCCATCATGGACAGCTCGAATATGGTTCGCCTAAGAAGCCATCAATAGCGGAGGCACTTGCACTTTCATTTGCGGATGACTGCGATGCCAAGATGGAGACAATGAAAGAGGCACTTGAGAGCAAGGAATCGAATGACTGGCTGGGATATAACAGGTGGATTGATGCGAATATAAAGAGGACGATTGTGTAGGAGAACTTGCTGCCTGGAAGGGGTGGCGAGGGGACGATTGCGAGGGGTTGATAGTGCCTGCGTAGGCACGCTCCCGCTACGCGTCGCTCGCAGCGGTACTAAGCGAGCAAAATACGCTCGCTAAGTGCCGGCGGCTCCACAGTACCTACGCAGGCACTATCAACCCCTCGCAATCTGACTTCGCATGGGAGGCAGGAAGTTATCCTATACGGGGGCTCGTGTGCAATGGGATTGCACACATTGCTTGTGGTGGCGTGTGGGAGTTGGGGATTGTACGTTGGAAATTTTTAGTTACATGATGAGGAGAATTGGTGTATGGGATTGGCTAAGGATGATGTGGTCAGGCTGGTTATTAATGATATAGGAACTGATGGAGAGGGTATAGGTAAGGTTGATGGCTATACCCTCTTTGTTAAAGATGCGGTTATTGGGGATGAGATAGAGGCTAAGGTTATCAAGGCTAAGAAAAATTATGGATATGCAAGGCTGATGGAGATTGTTAAGCCATCTGCGGACAGGGTGGAGACGGTATGCCCGGTGGCTCGACAGTGTGGGGGTTGTCAGATACAGCAGATGTCTTATGCGGCGCAGCTTGAGTATAAGAGAAGGCTGGTTGAAGGGAATCTTAAGAGAATTGGGGGGCTTGATGATGTGGAAGTCCTTCCGGTTATCGGGATGGATGAGCCGTATTATTACCGCAATAAGGCGCAGTATCCGGTTGGACTTGATAAGGATGGCAATGTTGTTATGGGATTCTATGCTGGAAGAACCCATCATATTATTGACAATATGGAATGTGCAATCGGGGCAAAGGAAAATGTCCATATATTGCAGGCGGTTAAGGATTATATCAACGAATCAGGGGCATCTGTGTATGATGAGAAGACTGGTAAGGGCGCGGTAAGACATGTCCTTATAAGAAAAGGTTTTCACACAGGTGAGATAATGGTGTGTCTTGTTATCAATGCAAAGTCGCTTCCAGATGAGAATATGCTTGTTGAGAAGTTAAAGGCGGTAGACCTTTCAGCATATAAGGCGTGTGATAGGGAAACTGCCTGTCACATTGCATCTGTCATGGTTAATATCAACAGAGAGAATACTAATGTTATATTGGGCGATAAATGCAGGACTCTGTGGGGAAGGGACTATATAGAGGATAGTATAGATGGCGTAATGTTCCAGATATCGCCACTCTCATTTTATCAGGTTAACCCTGTGCAGACAGAGAAATTATATTCGCTTGCGGCCTCATATGCAGGACTTACTGGCAATGAAAATGTATGGGATATGTATTGTGGTATCGGCACGATTTCACTTATCATGGCTAAAAAGGCAAAGCATGTCACAGGCGTAGAGATTGTGCCACAGGCGATAGAAAATGCTAAGAACAATGCTAAGATAAATGGCATAGATAACGCAGAATTTTATGTGGGCAAGGCTGAGGAGATAGCTCCACAGCTTGCAAAGCAGGGCGATAAGCCTGATGTCATAGTTGTTGACCCACCAAGAAAGGGCTGTGACGAGGCATTGCTTGAGACGATTATCAGGATGAATCCGGAGCGTGTCGTGTATGTGAGCTGTGACCCGGCAACGCTCGCAAGAGATTTAAAGTTCCTGTGCGCTAATGGTTATAAGGTTAAGATTGTGCAGCCTGTGGACCAGTTCTGCCACACTGTGCATTGTGAAAATGCCGTTCTTATGGTCAGAAACTCATGATGCATATAATTATAATTTCCTGACCTTATTACCATCAAACATGCTGTATCCAGTAGGATTTTTTCGGAATTCCGATGGTGAGATTCCAAGGCATTTTGTGAATTGCCTGTTAAAATATGAACCATACTTAAAGCCGCATTGATTAGCAATATCATCAATTTTAAGATTAGTGTTAGATAATAATTCCTGCGCAATCTTAAGGCGATAATGAAGCAGGTATTCAATGCAGGTACAGTTGAGCTGTTGTTTGAAACGCTGGTTAAGTGTGGTTCGATTCAGGTGTACAAGTTCGCATAAGAAGCTTAATGTGATATCATTCTGGTAATTGGCATGAATGTAGTCAGTGCAGGTTGTGACTGGATTAGTATTCTCGGATAGTTCGTAGAATTTTAACTTGCACTGGTCTACATATATGTCATATATGCAGTTAAGTGTCTGTCGAAGCATTCTCCTGATACGGCAAGTCCAGTAATCATCGCTCTGTGCATATGTTTCAGTTCCAATCATAAGCATAAGTTCATTAATGTGCACATATTGCTGTGGTGTTAAGTTAAAAATACCCTGAAAATTTCTATAATGCTTTGTGAACATATAAAGCATATTTCTATCGTAAACAAATTGTTTATCAATTGGAACCGCGTCATCAAGATTTTCAAATTTTAAACAAGCTTTTATATACCATGGGTCAAAGTGAAATGCCTTGGCACTTAAATGTGTACGTTCCAGACACTGGAAATTATCATATTGTGATATACACAGCACAGCAGGAGCTGTGACAGTCTGGATATAGTCATTAATTTTTATTGTTGCACTGCCACAGGAAATCATAATGATAGTACATCTTTTATCTACTGGCAGTGATTCTAATGTATTATAAAAATCAAATTCAATTGGAATTTCTCTTTCTTTATGTCTATCAGTCTGAGGCATATAAATCTCCTTATAAAAATTAAAAATTAAATATTAAAATGCACTATATGCAATTTGTGGTTGCAAAAAGTATAAATATCTCTTGCGTATATGCGATTGAAAGCCTATGATGCACAAGATATACTTGCATATAGTATAAAATATAAGGAGGATGATGTCTATATGAAAAGGTTATCAGCGTACAGTAAGGATTACTGGGCGCAAATCACAATTGCTGCTATTTCCAGCGGGACGGCATCAATAGCTACAGTTTTTATTATTGATATTTTAAGGCAGATAATAGAATGTATTTCAATGGGAAATCTGATGCAGGAAGTCCAGAATATTATTTTGAAAATGTTAATTGTGATATGTGTTGGCATTGCTTCAAATTATATGGTTGTTGCTATGACAGGATATGTTGGAGCAGGATTATTAAAGAAGCTTAGAAATGATGCAGTTGATTCATTGATGAAAGCTTCCCCGGAATATATCAATCAATGCAATTATGGCGATTTGATGGAGAGAGTGACAGAAGATATTGAGGGACTTGCTGGCTTTATGTCAGGGTATTTTAAAGATTGTATGTATGTGCCTATTCTTACAGTTGTATATTCAGTATATCTTTTTACTATGAATGCTCCGTTGGCAGTAATATGTTTATTTCCATTGGCAGTTATGGTGCCTTTAAATGTGAAATTATTAAAACCCATAAAACTTCGTCAATTTCAGTATGCAAAAGAACTGGGGCTTACTAATAATAATGTGGAAGAAGCGTTTGCAGGTGCGGAAGTAATAAAATCGTATAATCTTCAAAAGAAAATGATGGATAGATATGAAGCATCCCTTTATAAAACATTTAAAACATCAAATGAAACTGATCGTGCCCAATATAATCTTGAACCAATTTCAAGAGCAATACAAGAGGTGCCTATGGCAATTGCTATATGTGTTGGTGGTGTGCTGGTGTTTAATAATGCTATTACAATGGGCGTGCTGATTGCATATATAAGTACAATTAAAAAATTGATAGAGCCATTATCAGGCTGTTATCAGTTAGTTGTACGTTCACAGACGGCATTGGTTTCTGTATCAAGAGTATTTGAGGTCATTGATATCCAGCCGGAAAAAGATGTATCGACAGGTGTCAGTAACAATGATGTTATGACAGATTCTGTGAAAATCTGTTTTGATGATATTATGGCAGATTCTCCTATAATTAGTTTTAAGAATGTCACATTTGGATATGGACAGGAAAATGTTTTGGTAAATGTAAGTTTTAATGTGAGGAAGGGGGAAAGAATAGCTTTTGTAGGAGAAAGCGGAAGTGGAAAAAGTACGATTATAAAACTCATTTCAAGACAAATATCAACGGAAAAGGAAAGAATATTCTATCAGGGAATAGATTATTATAATTTTACGCCCAATGAAATTCGTAATGAATTAGCACTTATTTCACAGGAGACAACGTTGTTTCCTATGTCAATTGCAGACAATATCAGGGTGGGTAATCCTGATGTCAGAACCGAAGATATAATGTTGGCACTAAAAATGTCCGGTTGTGAGAAATTTATTAAAGAATTGCCAGAAGGAATAGATACAGTTCTTGCGGAAAAAGGAAATAATCTGTCCGGTGGGCAAAGACAGAGACTTACCATTGCGAGAGCAATTGTAAAGAATGCACCAATTCTTTTACTTGATGAACCGACATCTGCTCTTGATTTAGAAACAGAGAAAAATATTTGTAATACATTTGATGAGGTATCGAGGAATCATACTGTTATTGCAGTGGCACACAGACTTAATACCATTAAAGATTATGACAGGATTTATGTATTAAATCATGGCAGGATTGTTGAACAGGGAACTCATGAGGAGTTATTGAGTAGGCAGGGAGAATACTATCAGATGTATCAGAACTATGTAAGAAAGGAGATGTAGGAATAAGCATGAAAGATTTAAAAAGATTTTTATCTTATATGGGGAAATATAGTTTTACATACTGGTTTATTCTTATAGCAACATTAATAATAGAATCCTTTTTGCAGATACTGTATTCGTATGTGACGAAAAGAACTATCAATGCTATTGAATTTCAGAACATTGAACTGTTTCGCACAGCAGTGATTGCATGTGTAATCATTGTAATATTAAAGTGTCTTTTTCCATATCTAAGGTATTTTCAAATAAGGCTGGTCCGAAAAATGGTTTATGAATTGAAGTTAAAGCTCTATGAGAAACTGTTGTCTATGAATATAGATTTTTTCAAAAGTACGCATAGTGCGGATGCAATAAAGACGTTAAACTGGGATGCTAATTCGTTGAAAGATTCTTGGTTTTCGCATATCTATTGGGTGTTGGGAAAGATTGTGATGGTTGCTTCAGCTATTATCACGATGTGTTTTTATAGCCCGGTACTGATGGGGATATCATTAATTATATGTGCATTTACAGCATTTGTTTCTATTAAAATTAATAAAGCAATTAAGAAATATGCGAAAATGGTTCAAAAGAAATCAACGAAATTATCTATATTATTAAGCAATATCATAGCAGGGTTTGTAACATTAAAAATGAGTTCGGGAGCTAAGATAGTTTTAAATCATTTTTATAAGGAAAGTGAAGAGGCTTTTCAATTAGAAAAATCCAGAGTTAAGGTGGAAGCTTCATTTGAAATGGCGGCTTTTCTATTAGGAGTTATTGGCAGCTTTGGAACAATTATTGCCGGTACTGTACTTGTTTCAGAGGGTACTCTTGATTTTGGTACAGTTATGGCGGTGGTTACCTTGCAAATGAGCGTAAGTAATGCAATGCAGAGATTAGGAGGCTCTATATCTGCATTGACAACATCAATTGTCCGTGCCAGTCATGTATTTGATTTTATGGAGTCAGACATGGAAGAACAGACAAATTGGTTAACAGGTGAGAATCCTGGGAAGAAAGAGTTTAAAGGCGAAAATAGCGATGTATTCAGGGAAGGTCAGCCAGTCCTTGAAATATCTGATTTGCAATTTTCATACAATGATAATGATGAATTAAAAGATAAAAGAAAAGATTGTACTCAGTTGTGCTGCGCAAAAATGCAGATAAGTACAGGTGAGAAGATTATGATAACTGGTGAATCCGGGTGCGGAAAAAGCACGCTGCTTAAGCTTATTCAGAGATTTTACCCAGTTGAAAATGAAAAAATTAAAATTTGTGGCAAAGATATAAATGAATATGAATTGGATGAATTAAGAAACGTAATTACATATGTTCCGCAGGATAGCTATTTGTTTGAGGGAACAATTGCAGAAAATATTGCATTTGGCTGGAATGGGGAGAATGTCCCTTCAATGGAAATGATTATTGCTACAGCAAAGGAAGCGTATGCTGACAAGTTTATTGAGCTTTTGCCGGATGGCTATAATACAAAAGTAACAGCGGGTGGAACTAATTTGTCTGGTGGTCAGCGTCAGAGGAGAGCAATTGCAAGAGCATTTATGAAAAACTCGCCTATTGTATTGATGGACGAACCATCATCAGCATTGGATGCATATAGTGAAAATGTGTTACTTAAATCAATAAAAACATCGCTGAAGAATAAAACGGTGATTATGGTTTCGCATAGGATGACAGGTGCGGATAGGTTTGAGCGTGTTGTACGGATTGGATAAGAATTTAATAGTGCCAGGCACTTTATATTCTTTTTATATTCTTTTTCCATCTCAGAAGATCTGGTATGAAGAGTATATTTAATTTCTTCATAATAGTCTGTAAAGATTCTTTGTAAGATATTCATATGTCTATTATGCAGGAAAATGAAGCAAAAGAAAACCCTATCCATCAAGATTGATGGGCAGGGGAGTTGAATAGACGAAGCCTATTTTTTTATAGAAAATTTACAGGATGAAATTGTGCCAGAATTATATTTTTGCGAATTGTGTGTTATAATAAATTATCTTATTTGTGTCAGTATGTTAATCGCATCATCAAAAAGCAGGACAGCGTTATGAATAAGAACTTCGTGCAGATGTTGGAGGTTCTGGGTTATGATATTGAACTGACTTATGTGAAACGAGATTAAAATCAAAAATAATTATTCGGAAAGGAACACATTATGAGTGATTTGATATCTTATGGTGAACAATTTAAAAAAATTGTTGATATTATTGAGTCTGCTAAAGAACGTGCATACCGCAAAGTGAATGAGGAACTGATTTTAATGTACCGTGATATAGGCGAGTATATTAGTGTGCAGTCTGAAAATGCTGAATATGGTGATGCATTTGTGCAGAAACTAGCGGATTTCTTTGCAACTAATTATCCTGAACTGAAAGGATTTAATCGTCGTGGACTTTACAGAATGAAACAGTTTTATGAGCTTTACAAGGACAATGAAAAAGTGTCAACGCTGTTGACACAATTGAACTGGTCTAATCATTTGAAAATAATGTCGGCTTGTAAAACAATGGAAGAACGCATATTTTATATGAGTATGTGTGTAAAAGAAAAGTATAGTGCAAGAGAATTAGCACGCCAGATAGATAGTGGGTACTATGAAAGATATATGCTGTCGCAGAAACCATTGACTCCTGCTATCGAAGAATCCAAAAGAGCAACGGGCAATGTTTTCCTTGACAATTATGTGCTTGATTTCTTGGATGTGCCGGAAACAGTATCTGAACAGGATTTGCAGAAGTCTATTATTCGAAATCTAAAGGATTTCATTCTTGAGATTGGAAAGGACTTCACTTTCATCGGTGAGGAGTATCGTGTACAAGTCGGAAAGCACGATTATTATATTGATTTGCTGTTTTACCACAGAGGTCTTTCATGCCTTGTGGCTTTTGAACTGAAAATTGGAGAATTCAAACCAGAGTATGTTGGCAAGATAAATCTTTATCTTGAAGCTCTTGACCGTGAAGTTAAAAAAGACAATGAAAATCCGAGCGTTGGTGTTATTCTCTGTGCAAGCAAGGACGATGAGGTTGTAGAATTTGCTCTCAGTCGTAGTTTATCACCAACTATGGTTTCTGAATACAATCTGCAATTGATTGATAAGAAACTATTGCAGAAGAAGCTGAAGGAGTATATTGAGCTAGCTGGAACTGTTTCTGATGAGGAATAAAGCGGATGTTATAGATGAATATTTCATAGTGCCTGGCACCTTATATTGCAGTATAAATGTCAATCTGACTTTTTTGATACTGTAATCACGAAACAGATAGGCTTTCCTGCTGGTTAATAAAATTTCCAATAAATTAAATCCCATTCAATTGTTAGCACAATAGAAATTTGTTATGCTTTATTTACAAAAGCTTTTGGAATTTGTTTGGGAGATGAAGCAGATGGAGATTGGAAGTATTATTAGGAAGTATAGAAAAGAAGCAGGGCTGACACAGGAAGAGATGGCGAATAGATTAGGAGTGACTGCGCCCGCTGTGAATAAATGGGAAAATGGAAATACAAAGCCAGATATTGATTTGCTGGCTCCAATTGCAAGATTATTTAATATTTCACTGGACACATTGCTATCTTTCCGTGAAGAACTTTTAGATGCCGAGATCGAAGAAATTATTCAGAAAATGGATATGATGTTTCAGGAAGATGGATATGAAAAGACTTTTGAGTGGGTGTTGGGGATAATAGAAGAGTACCCTAGTTGTAATATGCTTATCTGGCAGGCTGCGGTAATGCTTGATGCAAGAAGGATGACGGGAGAATGTAAGCAGCCGGAAAAATACGATCAACAGATTAATGCCTGGTATGAAATGGCATTGCGTGATGAGGATGAAGAGATACAGTATCATGCAGCAGATTCATTGTTTGGATTTTATTTGAGGAAAAAAGATTATACTAAGGCAGAGAAATATCTTAGTTATTTTTCTAATCATGATTCTATGAAGAAAATTTATCAGGGCGTTTATATCAGGAACAGGGCAGAACAGAAGAAGCATATGAAATGTATCAAAATGTGATTTTTTCGGAGTACAGCAAGCTTAATATGGCATTTTCAATGATGGCTGTATTGGCAAATAAAAACAACGATATGGAATATGCAAAGTTTTTGGCAAAGAAAATGAGTTCATTGTCACAACTGCTTGAGATGGGAAAGTATAATGAGTATTCACCGCTATTTGACATTGTGTGTGCAGAAAAGGATGTTGAAGGCACATTTCAGGTTGTAAAGCAATTGCTTGAAAATGTGGATAGTCTGTATGATTTTCGGAAATCAAAGCTGTACAGCCATATGAAATTTAAAGGCATTGATGGTTCGGTTTTAGAAGAGGTAAGGGACAAAATCATAGAAGGATGCAGGGATGAGGAAGCATTTGGATATATGAAGGGGTATGAGCCGTGGGAGGAGCTTGTTATGAAAGAATATTATCCATAAAAGATATACTGCATATTATAATTTAAAACACATTATGGCAGGTATGCATGTATATAGGAAATTGTTGTGGAGTGAGAAGATTAAATGCGGTATTGTCGAGAAGACCAGAGGCTATGGCAGTTATCAGGGGCAGCGATGAATATCCTGAAATATCTGGAGTAGTAAGATTTTATCAGATGGGGGAAGGGGTATTGGTTGTGACCGAAGTCAGCGGACTGCCGCAATCAGACGATGCATGTATGAATCCGGTATTTGGGTATCACATTCATAGTGGAGAATTTTGTACTGGGAATAGTGAGGATCCATTTGCAGATTCAAAGGCACATTATAATCCTGATAATTGTGAGCATCCATATCATGCGGGTGATATGCCACCGATTTTTGGCAATAACGGATACGCATTTTCAATTTTTTTGACTAACCGTTTTTGCACAGATGAGATAATAGGGAAAACTGTAATTATACATCTGCATCCAGATGATTTTCACTCACAGCCGTCAGGCGATTCAGGAGCTAAAATTGCATGTGGGGAGATTAGATGAAATTGTAATGATAACTTACATTTCAGATAAAATTATACTCCAATCCTCCAATTCGCAAGAAATAAACAATTTAATAGACAATAACAAGACACTAAATGTTGCTTATCCAATGTCAGACGGGGAGGCATGTTTGGTGTCTTTTATATTCTGTCGAAAAGTTTAAGAAAAGTTTAGCTTTCTCCCTCTTTCATATTTGAAAAAGTGATTTATAATTTTCATAGATAAATGATTGCAGGGGGGAAGGAGAACACATTGAAACAAAGGACAGTCAAGAAATATATTTTTAAATACAATACAATCATGGTTGTTGCGACTCTGGCTATTTTTCTGATAATTAATATCCTGATTATTGCCATGTATTCAGAGACGATAGAGCATGAGGTTAAGGCTTCTCTGGAACAGATAGCAGATAAAGATACGCTGGAAAATCTTTTATCGCAGTATACGATACAGAGAAATTCATTTGTAGCACTTTTCATTGTGGATGGAGTATTGTGTATAACGGGGCTGATACTGGTGAGCCAGTTGTTTACCAAAAGCCTTGTAGGGCACATTATGGAGCCGCTGAACATACTTACAGATGGTGCAGAGAGGATAAAAAGAAATGACCTGACAAAGAAGCTGGAATACACCGGAGAGGCGGAATTTGAGGATGTGTGTAATACTTTTAACGCTATGCAGTCGTCAATTCTGGCTGAGCAGGAGAGAAATCAGAAGTATGAGAAGGCAAGGACAGATATGATTGCCGGGATTTCACATGATTTGAAGACACCGCTTACAGCAATCAAGGGTACAATCAAGGGGATTCTGGATGGAGTGGTAACAACTCCTGAACAGCAGAGACAGTTCCTTCAGACAGCATACCGCAGAAGTGGTGATATGGATGCGCTTTTAAACCAGTTATTTTACCTTTCAAAGCTTGAAACTGGCAATATGCCGCTTGATATCCAGATTATAGAAATGTCCGATTTTATCAATAATTATGTTTTGGCAAAACAGGAGCTTGTTACTGGTGATGAGGTTGAGATAACTTCTGATATGGCACAGGTTGAGAGCAAAGCATCAGTTGATTCGGAACAGCTTATAAGAATCTTTGATAATCTTTTTGAGAATAGTGTTAAATATGCAGGGACAAGCCCTTTGAAGATTAGAATATCTCTTAGCAGGACAGATGATAGAATAAAGGTGTGCTTTTCGGATAACGGAGCTGGTGTTTCGCCAGAAAAGCTGCCATACATTTTTGATGAATTTTATCGTGGCGATGAATCGCGCAACAAAAAAGAGGGAAACGGACTTGGACTTTATATTGTAAAATATCTTGTCGAGACAATGGGTGGAAGTGTAAAAGCAGATAATTCCGATGGCTTTACGGTTACTATGTTATTTAAGGCCGAATAAAAGTAATGATGGAGAATGTTTAGATGGCAGAGAGCAGAAAGATATTGATTGTAGAAGATGATAAAGATATCAGTATGATAGAGGAAGCATACCTTAAAGCAGCTGGATTTGAGACAGATATTGTAGATGACGGTGAAAGAGTATGTGAGATGGTAGAGCAGGAAAATTATGCTTTGATTTTGCTTGATTTGATGCTGCCGGGAAAAAGTGGATATGATGTGTGCAGGGAAATCAGAGACAAAGTTGATATACCCATTATCATGGTGACTGCAAGAACCGAATCGGTGGATAAAGTCCGTGGGCTTGGTCTTGGAGCAGACGACTATATAGCCAAACCATTTGATCCGGCAGAGCTTGTGGCAAGAGTTAACGCTAACATAAGACAGTCTGAGCGAATTGCCAGAAAGAGTAATCCAGACAGAGAAGATGACGCGGATGAGATTAAGATTGGTAATCTTCGTATATTAGTCAATAGCTGGAAGGTTTACAAAGGGCAGCAGGAGATTAAATTTCCAAACCGTGAATTTGAGCTGCTAAAATTCCTTGCGATGAATCCTAATATCGTCTTTTCTAAGGAGCAGCTTTTTGAGAAAATATGGGGATACGAGTATATGGGTGACAGTGCAACCGTTATGGTACATATCAACCGTATAAGAGAAAAGATTGAGGACGATTACAAGAATCCCAAGATTATAGAGACTGTCTGGGGAGCCGGATACAGGCTGAATAAATAATTGTTTAATTTTTGTTTAGATTATAACCTCCTGTTTGTTTAGGGTGAGCTGTTAAGCTTATCGTAGAAAATGAACAGGAGGTTTTATTATGCTGAAAGATGTGACAAATGGATTCTGTATGGCACTGGCAGATAGTGTTCCAGGTGTGTCAGGAGGAACAGTTGCGTTTATTATGGGATTCTATGACAGATTTATTGGTTCAATACACAATCTGGTATTTGGGAATAAGAAGGATAAGATACAGGCGTTGAGGTATCTTGTAAAGCTGGGAGCTGGCTGGGTTGTTGGAATGATTCTGGCTGTTATAGTGCTGTCATCTTTGTTTGAGAGCCATATATATGTTGTCAGCTCTCTATTTATTGGATTTATTGCAGGTGCGATTCCACTTATAATAAGGGAAGAAAAAGAAAGTTTCCGTGATGTAGGAAAGGGAATTATATTCTGTATTGCAGGAATAGCTATAGTAGTTGGAATTACATGGATGAATGGAAGAATGGGAACAACTGGAATGGATTTATCACATTTTTCGATAGGTCTTGGAATAAAGTTGTTTTTGATAGGAATGGTTGCGATATCAGCAATGTTTCTTCCGGGAATATCAGGTTCGACAATTCTTCTGATATTTGGCGCGTATATTCCAGTAATTACGGCGGTTAAGGGATTTTTAGGACTTCAATTCTCTTATTTTCCATGTCTGGTTTTATTTGGATTAGGAGTACTTACTGGCGCGGCAACTGTTGTCAAAGGTATTAAGGTATGTCTTGATAAATACAGAACTCAGGCGGTATATGCAATTGTTGGAATGATGATAGGTTCTTTCTATGCGATTGTCAAAGGCCCGGCAACACTGGCGGTTCCAAAGGCTGTGATGAGAATTGATAATTTCAGCATTACAGCATGCCTTGTCGGAATAGTTTTGGTAGTTGGAATGCAGGTTATAAAAGAAAGACAGTAGAAAATTACTTGAATAGTTTAATATAATATGACTTATAGGAAAAAACGTGTTGACAGGTTAATTCTAATATGAATTCTCCTTACTGGTTGTCCAGTAAAGAGGGTACATATCACCTGATCAACACGTTTTTTATATGACTTATTTTAATAATCTGATATTTAGTTATCTCCAAATATTGTATGTCTTACTGGTGTAAGTGCGAATAAAAGTATCATTCCGATAATTCCACATACGATTATCTCGCCGGCACCAACAGTTACGAAGAACATAGCAAACATGCCTTCTGAACCATAAGCAAATTTAAGTACAAATGGTACGATAATTGTGTTGGCAAGGATTGGTGGAATAGGAGCAAGCCACTTGTGCTTTCTTAAAAGGTATGTTCCGACAGCACCGATAAGTGTTGCGATGCTTCCGAAGACTACATCCCATATGATTGCACCACCAAGAATGTTGGCGATTATACATCCGATGAATAATCCCGGTATAGCGGCTGGGGTAAAGTAAGGCAGAATAGTAAGTGCCTCTGCTATTCGAAACTGAATAGGTCCGAAACTGCAATAGTTAAATATCATAACCAGAGCAGTGTAGATTGCAGCGATAACTGCAGCCTGTGTGATGAATTTCACACTCATGCTTTTTTTCTTCATTTTTAATTTCTCCTTTAGTTTTGTTTTACGTGTGGAAGGTCTCGAACACACGAAATATTACTGCATATAAAATACAG
>JBNMKL010000027.1:0-38862 GCA_050874305.1 Lachnospira sp.
CAGATGGATAAAAGTAAAATTTTATCATTTGTAAGTGTGAAAGGTTCAGTTAATTCACATACAGCTATCCTTGCAAGAACCATGGGAATACCAGCGCTTATAGGTGCGGATATACCACTTGATGAATCGATAGATGGCAAACTTGGCATAGTAGATGGAATTAATGGATGCATATATGTTGATCCCGACGAGGAGACTTTGCAGTCGATGACAGTTCAGCGTGATAAAGAATTAGAGAAGAAAGAGCTGTTAAAGACTCTTAAAGGTAAAGAGGATGTTACTATTGATGGCAGAAAGATTAAGTTATATGCCAACATTGGTAATATTAAAGACCTTGCCAATGTACTTGATAATGATGCGGCAGGAATTGGATTGTTTAGAAGTGAGTTCATATATCTGGAGCGTGAGGATTATCCTACAGAGGATGAGCAGTTTAAGATATACCGCACAGTTGCTGAGAATATGGCAGGTAAGCCAGTAATTATCAGAACTCTTGATATAGGTGCAGATAAGCAGTGTGATTACTTTAATCTTGACAAAGAAGATAATCCGGCAATGGGACTTCGAGCTATAAGAATATGTCTTACAAGACCAGATATATTCAAAACTCAATTAAGAGCCTTGTATAGAGCCAGCGCATTTGGTAATATATCTATAATGTATCCGATGATAACAAGTACATCGGAAGTTAAAAAGATAAAAGAGATAGAAGAACAGGTTAAGGCTGAGCTTAAGGCGGATGGAATTGACATAGGCAATCCTATGACGGGAATTATGATTGAGACACCAGCTGCTGTTATGGTTAGTGATGAACTTGCTAAAATGGTTGATTTCTTTAGTATAGGAACTAATGACCTGACACAGTATACATTAGCAATAGACCGTCAGAATACCAAGCTTGATGATTTCTATGACAGTCATCATCCTGCAGTGCTTAAGATGATTAAAATGGTTGTTGATAATGCACACAAGGCTGGCATATGGGCTGGCATATGTGGTGAGCTTGGTGCAGATACATCACTTACAGAACAGTTTATTGCAATGGGAGTTGATGAGCTTTCTGTTTCAGCAAGCAAGCTACTTGCTATTAGAAAGATTATCAGAGAAACAGATTCATCATGTCTGTAGCTGCAAGCTATAAACAGTCTTGACTGTCTGGTTATGGAGGTAGACATGCTATCAGAACAGAGACAGGATATTATACTTAAACTCCTTAAGGAAAAGGGAAGTATAACGGTAAGTGAGTTAAAGGATATACTAAAATCTTCAGAGGCTACTATAAGAAGAGACCTTAATTATCTTGATGAAGAGAAGAAGCTTGTTAAAGTATTTGGTGGGGCTGTATCGAATAGTTTTACATTTACTTCGGCAGAACCATCTGTATCGCAGAAGAAGTCTATCAATACAGAGGAAAAGAAAAAAATAGCAGCGTATGCAGCGACTCTTATTGAACCAGATGATTTTGTATATATCGATGCTGGAACAACAACCGAATATATGCTTGGATTTATCAAGGAAAGAAGAGCAACTTATGTAACTAATGCAGTCAGTCATGCTAAGAGGCTTGCAAGTGATGGATTCAGGGTTGAGCTTATAGGCGGTGAGTTAAAAGGCATTACAGAAGCTATTGTAGGAGCAAGAGCAGTTCTTACACTTTCCAAGATGAATTTTAACAAAGGTTTTTTTGGCGCTAATGGAGTAAGTGACCAACGAGGATTTACCACACCAGATGTAAATGAGGCATCTGTGAAAGAAGTGGCATTTAAGCATTGTCTTGATAAATATGTTCTTGCAGATAGTAATAAGATTGGAAAAGTCAGTTCAGTCAAGTTTGCGGAGATAAGTGATGCATATGTTATTACAGACGCTGTGCCAGATGAGAAGTATCAGAAGATGGAAAACTTTATTATTATACAGTAAAATTATAGCCACATGCTATTATGCACATTCCAGTGCTTCTGGCATGTGGCTTGATTACTTTATATTATCTATGAGTTGCAGATTTCAAGGACTTTATCAAAATCCAGGCTGCCGCCGAATAAATCAAGTGCGCTTCCGATAGTTACATCAATTCTGTTATGTCCGAGTTCTTTTAATGTAAGAAGATCATCGTAGCTTCCAACACCGCCGGCATAAGTTATCTTTACATTATCTGCTTTATCAAGTATCTTAACAAGCTCTGTCTCAATTCCATCAGCCTTGCCCTCTACATCAACAGCATGGACTAAGAATTCGTCACAATAAGATGAAAGCGAGCTGATAAGCTCATCTGTCACAATCTCATCTGTGAAATTCTGCCATCTGTCTGTGACAATATAATAGTTATCGTTTCTTTTGCGGCAGCTAAGGTCTAAAACAAGATGTTCTTTACCTACAGCATTGACGATTTTATCCAGATTATCATAATTGATAATTCCATCTTTAAATACATATGATGTCACTATTACATGTGATGCCCCGGCTTTAATAAATTCATACGCATTATCAGCATTGATTCCACCGCCAATCATAAGACCGCCGGGATATGCTTTAAGTGCATCTTTGGCGACATTTACATCAGCATCGTAGTATTCAGAATCTTTTTTATTGAGAAGGATTATATGACCGCCAGCAAGATTTTTTTCTTTATACAGGTTGGCATAATAAGCCCCGCCTTTATCAGACACGTAATTTTCTGTTGCAGTATTGCCCTTATCCGCAAGGCTTCCACCCACAATCTGTTTTACCTGTCCATTATGTATATCTATACAAGGTCTGAAATTCATAGTATTCTCCAATCTATCTTAAGGCTGTATTTTTAATATGTGTGAACTTGTCATATGGTTAAGTCCATAGATTATATTTTGCAATAACGCAGTTGCTTTTGCAACATTTTTCTGATGATTATAAAAACTTCGCACAGCAGCAAGCAGGCAGCCACCAAGCCAGCACCCATACGGTAAACTGCTTTAGCTTTGCTGGTCCTTTGAGCCTAGCATTTCTAAGGGCAGCCCGACATAGCTTATTAAAGCTGCCTCGCTAAAAACGCACTTCGTTTGGACGTTTAGCAGGCAGCTTAGCCCATGTCTAACACTGCCCTAAGAACTGCACGGCTGTCGTCATGCAAAGCTAAAGCAGTTTACAGTATGGGTGCTGGCTGTCTGCTTGCTGCTGTGCGAAGTTTTAACAAATATTCATGAAAATATGTGCAATACACGGATTTTAGTGTATAATCTATATAAGTCTGCGTTATAAGCGGCAATTCTAAAAGTGAGGAATGGGGATATGAAAAGAACAGACAAAGATAATATCAACATAGCTATATTAGGAGCTGGAACTGTAGGAACTGGTGTGTATAAGATGATAAAAGAGCATCGTGACGAGTATAAGGACAGAACTGGTGCGTATATTAATGTCAAAAAGGTGCTTGTGCGTAATCTTAACAAAGAAAGACCAGAATATGATAAGTCTGTGCTTACATGTGATTTTGATGAGATTATTAATGATAAGGATATTGATATAGTTGTTGAGCTTATGGGTGGAATTCATCCGGCTCTTGAATATGTAACTAAGAGTCTTGAGGCTGGCAAGCAGGTTGTTACAGCCAATAAAGACCTTATAGCAGAGAATGGTGAGCTCATAGGTAATCTTGCTGAGAGCAAAGGAAGCGACCTTTTATTTGAGGCGGCAGTTGCAGGAGCAATTCCTATAATAAGACCACTCAAGCAGAGTATGGCTGGAAGTAAGATTACAGAGATAATGGGTATTGTCAATGGTACAACTAATTATATTCTTACACAGATGTCAGAGACAGGAATGGGATATGAGCAGGCTCTTGCCAAGGCAACAGAGTTAGGCTATGCAGAGGCAGACCCAACTGCTGATGTGGAAGGATACGATGCAGGAAGAAAAGTTGCCATTATGGCGACAATTGCATTCCATTCAAGAGTTGTATTCTCACAGGTGTATACAGAGGGAATAACTAAGATTACAGCAGAAGATATCAAGTATGCGAAAGAATTTGGATATGTGATAAAGCTTCTTGGCGTTGCCAAAGATACAGATGACGGAATAGAGGTTAAGGTTCATCCTATGCTTATTCCGGAAGACCATCCACTTGCTGGCGTAAGAGATGCATTTAATGCGGTATTTGTACACGGTGATGCTATGGATGACATAACATTTATGGGAAGAGGAGCTGGACAGATGCCTACAGCGAGTGCTGTCATGGGTGATGTTATTGATGTGTGCAGAGACCTTGTCTATGATAGCTGTGGACGAGTTGGATGCAACTGCTATAAGAAGCTTCCGGTCAAGAATATAGAGGATTCTATGAGCAAATTCTTCTTAAGAATCCAGGCAGAGGACAGACCGGGTGTACTTGCTAATATAGCAAGTGTGTTAGGCAACAATGATGTAAGTATTGCACAGGTTGTACAGAAGAGCAGAAAGGGCGGAACTGCTGAGCTTGTTATAATCACAGATTATGTCAAGGAGCGCAATTTCAATGATGCACTTGCTGTATTTAATGGAATGTCAGTTGTTAAAGAAATATCAGGCGTGATAAGAGTATATTAGGAGACATAAGCATTATGAAGAATGCATATGTGTCAGGATTCATAAGCATTTTGAAAAGAGGTATGTGGAACAGATGAAGTATATAATGGCGCTGGATCAGGGGACAACCAGCTCAAGGTGTATTTTATTCGATAAATCTGGGAAAATATGCAGTATGGCGCAGAAGGAATTCCAGCAGATATATCCGAAGCCGGGCTGGGTTGAACACAGCCCTGTGGAGATATGGTCATCACAGCTTGCAGTTGGAATAGAGGCGATGGCTATGCTTGGTGTCAGTGCCAAAGATATTGAGGGAATCGGAATTACTAATCAGCGTGAGACAACGGTTGTCTGGGACAGAACGACTGGTGAGCCTGTATACAACGCGATTGTGTGGCAGTGCAGAAGAACAGCAGATTATATAGAGCGTTTGAAGAATGATGGACTTGAGGATTATGTGAAAAATGTGACAGGACTTGTTCCAGATGCGTATTTCTCAGGAAGCAAGATAGCATGGATACTTGACAATGTTCCGGGGGCAAGACAGCTGGCAGAGGATGGCAGACTGGCATTTGGAACGATTGATTCATGGCTTATATGGAAGATGACAGATGGAGATGTCCATGTTACGGATTATACGAATGCATCAAGAACAATGCTTTACAATATCCACACATTAAGCTGGGATGACAAGCTGATTGAATATTTTAATATTCCCAAGTCAATGCTTCCAGAGGTAAAGCCATCAAGCTGTATATATGGATATACACATGTATCTGTATTTGGTGGAGAGATTCCTATATGTGGTGCGGCAGGAGACCAGCAGGCGGCATTATTCGGACAGGGATGTTTTGATGCAGGTGATGTCAAGAATACATATGGCACAGGATGCTTTCTTCTTATGAATACAGGCAAGAGAGCAGTTGAATCCAGTCATGGACTTATAACAACTATTGCGGCTGGAACGGATGATAAAGTAAGCTATGCGCTTGAGGGAAGTGTGTTCGTGGCTGGTGCATCAATCCAGTGGTTAAGAGACGGACTTAGAATGATAAGAAATGCGGCACAGTCGGAAGAGTATGCCACATCAGTTGATGACTGCGATGGAATGTATGTGGTTCCAGCATTTACAGGTATGGGAGCTCCATATTGGAATTCATCTGCAAGAGGTACAGTTGTTGGTATAACAAGAGGGTGCAGCAAGGAACATTTTATAAGGGCAACTCTTGAATCCATTGCATATCAGACATATGATGTCCTTCATGCGATGGAGGAGGATGTCGGAATATCAGTTAATGAATTAAAGGTAGATGGCGGGGCAAGTGCTAATAATTTCCTTATGCAGTTCCAGTCAGATATAATTAATTCAGATGTTATACGTCCTGAGTGTATCGAGACAACAGCACTTGGAGCGGCTTATCTTGCAGGACTTGCAACAGGATACTGGAAGAGCACAGATGAGATTAAGGCTAACTGGAATCTGGGAAGAAGATTTACAGCATCCATGTCAGAAGATGATAGAAAGGTGCGTCTTTCTGGCTGGAAAAAGGCAGTCAGATGTGCTCTTGACTGGACATTATAATAAAATTAACTTCACACAGACAGATGTGCGGTATGTGAGTGGCATGACTTTATTTTTATAAAGCTGCCACTCTTTATTTTTAATCATTTAAATAAAAAGCTGTTAAGAAAAAAATAATAAATGGTTTTGTTTAAAGCTCATTGACTTGCAAAAAAATGGGGACTAATATACGCAGTGTTTTCGAAAACAAATAAATTAAGAGTACGTTAAAGCTATTAATCAATTAATTTTCGGAGGTTATATACAGATGTCCTATGTAGATGAAGTAATTAAAGAAGTATCAGAGAAAAACAGTAATGAGCCAGAATTTTTACAGGCAGTAACAGAGGTGCTCGAATCACTAAGACCTGTTGTTGAAGCTGATGGAAGGTATGAAAAAAGGGCTGTTCTTGAGAGAATGTGTGAGCCTGAAAGAACAGTATCATTCAGAGTTCCATGGGTAGATGACAAAGGAAAAGTACATGTCAATAAAGGCTACAGGGTACAGTTTAACAGTGCAATAGGTCCATACAAGGGAGGAATAAGACTTCATCCAAGTGTTAATGAGAGTATTGTCAAGTTCCTTGGATTTGAACAGACTTTCAAAAATTCACTTACAGGTCTTCCTATCGGAGGCGGCAAGGGTGGAAGCGATTTTGACCCGAAAGGAAAATCTGATGATGAGATTATGAGATTCTGCCAGTCATTCATGACAGAATTGTACAGATACATAGGAGCTGATCAGGATTGTCCAGCAGGAGATATAGGATGCGGCTCGAAAGAAATTGGTTATATGTTTGGACAGTATAAAAGAATTGTTGGCAGATACGAGAATGGCGCGCTTTCTGGTAAAGGCATTCCATATGGCGGAAGTCTTGACAGAAACGAGGCTACAGGATATGGAGCTGTATATTTTACAGAAGAATTATTTAAGTCTAAAGGATTAAATATTAAAGATAAAGTGTTCGCATTATCAGGATTTGGCAATGTCTCATGGGGCGTTGCAAAGAAGCTTAGTGAATTGGGAGCTAAGGTGGTTACAATATCAGGTCCGGATGGATATGTGTATGATGAGGGCGGAATAAGCGGAGATAAGGTTGATTACATGGTTGAGATGAGAGCCTCATTGAGAGACTGCTGCAAGGATTATGCCGATAAGTATAATGTGCCATTTTATGAGGGACAAAAGCCATGGGGAAGAGTTAAAGCAGATGTGTATATGCCTTGTGCAACTCAGAATGAAATTAATGCAGAGGATGCAGAAAGAATGATTGAAGAGGGAACATCAAAGCTTCTTATAGAGGTTGCCAATATGCCAACCAGGGCAGAGGCTGTTGATATTCTTAAAGAGGCCGGCTTTATCATTGCTCCTTCAAAGGCAGTAAATGCTGGTGGTGTTGCAGTATCTGCGCTGGAGATGAGCCAGAACGCAATGAAGTTAGCCTGGACTAAGCAGGAAGTTGATGAGAAATTAAAAGATATAATGGCTAACATATATAAAAATATATCGTCTGCTGCAACAAAATACGGAATGGAAGGCAATCTGATTGCGGGAGCCAATATAGCAGGTTTTGTCAAGGTGGCAGAGGCAATGTTAGAGCAGGGAATATTCTAATATAGAAGAAAAATCTTACAGTTATCAGAGGAAAATGATGTTGAAAAACTTGTCTTCTATATATATAATCTGAATTAGAGTGGGTCAAATGATGATACATTTGGCCCATTATTTTATGAGGAAAGCAGATTATATATGAATAATAAATTTTTACCCATATCAAGGGCTGATATGGAAGAAAGAGGAATAGAACAGCTTGATTTTGTGTATGTCATAGGTGATGCGTATGTAGACCATCCTTCATTCGGACATGCTATTATCAGCAGGGTGCTTGAGGCACATGGCTACTCAGTGGGAATTATCTCACAGCCAGACTGGAAAGATGACAAGAGTATTACAATACTTGGAGAACCAAGGCTTGGATTTATCGTTATGTCGGGTAACATGGATTCAATGGTTAACCATTATACAGTGTCTAAGAAAAGACGAAGCAGGGATGCATTCACACCGGGTGGAGTAATGGGAAAAAGACCAGATTATGCGGCTATTGTGTATTGCAATCTCATAAGAAGAACATATAAAAAGGCTCCTATTATTGTAGGCGGAATTGAGGCATCACTCAGAAGGCTTGCACATTACGATTACTGGTCTAATAAGGTTAAACATTCCCTTCTGCTTGATTCAGGTGCTGACCTTCTTTTGTACGGAATGGGTGAACATTCAATTGTTGAGACAGCAGATGCGCTTGCATCAGGAATTGATATCAAGGATATAACATTTATTAAAGGAAGCGTGTTCAAGACAAGAGACCTGTCAATGGTGTATGACTATATAATGCTGCCATCATTTGATGAGATTACTTCTGATAAGAAGAAATATGCCGAGAGCTTTTACACGCAGTATCTTAACACAGACTGGATAGTGGCAAAGACACTTGTTGAGCCATATCCTAACGGAGTGTATGTGGTTGCCAATACGCCGGCGAAGCCTTTGACTGTGCAGGAGATGGATGATATATATGACCTGCCATATGCAAGGACATACCATCCGTCATACGAGGCACTTGGTGGTGTACCGGCAATATCAGAGATAAAATTCTCACTTACAAGCAATCGTGGCTGTTTTGGCGGATGCAGTTTCTGTGCGCTTACATTTCATCAGGGGCGTACAGTCCAGGTGCGCTCGCATGAGTCGATAATCAAAGAAGCCATAGAGATGACTAAGGATAAAGAATTTAAAGGGTATATACATGATGTCGGCGGTCCTACAGCTAATTTCAGACATCCATCCTGTCATAAGCAGCTTGAGAAGGGAGTGTGTCCTAACAGGCAGTGTCTTTTCCCTAAGCCATGCGGCAATCTTGAGGTTGACCACAGTGATTACCTTGCACTGCTTAGAAAATTAAGAGCAATCAAGGGTGTTAAGAAGGTATTTATCCGTTCAGGAATAAGATTTGATTATCTTATGGCAGATAAAGATGATACATTTTTTAAAGAGATGGTCAAATATCACATAAGCGGACAGCTCCGAGTAGCACCAGAGCATGTGTCTGACAATGTGTTGAGACTTTTAGGCAAACCATCTAATGATGTATATGAGCAGTTTATCAAAAAATATAAAAAGATTGATGCACAGTTAGGACTTAACCAGTATGTTGTGCCATATCTTATGTCATCACATCCGGGAAGCACGATGAAGGATGCGATAAAGCTGGCTGAATACCTGCGGGACTTGGGATATATGCCTGAACAGGTGCAGGATTTCTATCCGACGCCTTCGACAATCTCAACATGTATGTATTACACAGGATATGACCCAAGAACAATGGAGAAGGTATATGTTCCTGTCAATCCGCATGAAAAGGCTATGCAGAGGGCGCTTATCCAGTACCGTGACCCTAAGAATTATGACCTTGTACATGAGGCACTTGTGTCAGAGGGAAGATATGACCTTATAGGATTTGGCAAAGAGTGTCTTATCAAGCCAAGAAACATGACCAAGAAGCATAGTGAGCAAAAAAGCAGCAGGGGCGCAGGCAGAACAGGCAATGGAAATACTGCCAGTAAGACAGGCAGGGCTGGTAAGAGCTATAATGGCAGCAATAGTAAGCATACTGGCAGCGATAACCGAAGCCACAAGAAGAGCACTATAAGAAATAAGCACAAAGGAAAATAGAAGAAAACGTAGTACATTCGTAAAAAGGTACTTCCAATTTTCTGAAAATTGTATATAATAGTTAACAGCTAGTACAAGCTATTCAAATGTATTGAATATGAAAGGAGCCAATTATTATTATGAGTACAATGGCAGACAAATTTGAGGAACTTGGAGTTATTCCAGTAGTAGTATTAAATGATGTTAAGGATGCACTTCCATTAGCTAAGGCTTTATATGAAGGTGGACTTCCATGTGCAGAGGTTACATTCCGTACAGAAGCAGCAGAAGAGTCTATCCGTCAGATGCATGAAGCATATCCAGATATGGTACTTGCAGCAGGTACAGTACTTACAACAGAGCAGGTTGACCGTGCAGTAGCAGCAGGTGCTTCATTAATCGTAAGCCCAGGTTTTGATCCAGAAATCGTTGATTACTGTATCTCTAAGAACATTGAAGTTGTTCCTGGTATCGTAACACCTTCTGAGCTTGCTCAGGCTGTTAAGAGAGGTCTTACAAGAGTTAAGTTCTTCCCAGCAGAAGCAGCAGGTGGACTTGCTATGATCAAGGCTATGTGTGCAGCTTACACAACTGTAAGAATTATGCCTACAGGTGGAATTAACGCTAAGAACATCGGAGATTATCTTGCTTGCGACAAGATCTTCTGTTGTGGCGGCAGCTGGATGGTTAAGGGCGACCTTATCAAGGCTGGCGAATTCGACAAGATCAAAGAGATGACAGCTGAGGCTGTTGAGGTAGTTAAGAAGGCTCGTGCTAAGTAATCTTATAAGGTTACATACTAACTATTAATTAAGGCGCTATGTTTTGCTGACATGTATGTTGGCAGGGCATAGCGTTTTTTAGTATTTATTTTAGAACATTTATATTCCTAGACAATCAGGTGCGTTAAATGTATAATCTGTAGGAGACAATTAGGAAGGAACGTAGAATAATGGAACTTTTTGATGGAAGACCTGTGGATAATACTGGTAGACTCCAGCGTGAAATCAATGTCTATGATTATCTTGACAATATTGGTATACAATATAAAAGAACAGACCATGAGCCTGCGACAACCATGGAAGTCTGTAAGGATATAGATGGTATTCTTGGCGCTACAATATGCAAGAATCTGTTTCTGTGTAACAGACAAAAAACAGCATTTTATCTTCTTATGATGCCTGCTGATAAGGTGTTTAAGACAAAGGAGCTGTCAAGCCAGATTGGAAGCGCAAGATTATCATTTGCGGACGAGGAAGATATGGTAAAATATCTTGACATATACCCTGGTGCTGTAAGTGTTATGGGACTTATCAATGACAAGGAAAATCATGTGAGACTGCTTGTTGATGAGGATGTGCTTAAAGGAGAATATATCGGATGTCATCCATGTGTTAATACATCAAGTCTCAAGATTAAGACGACAGATATATTTGATAAGTTTATCAGTTCAACAGGACATGATAAGACAGTTGTAAAATTATTAGGAGAATAAGGAGTCTATATGAGCGAGATTAAAGGAATTATACATTCAATAGAAAGCTTTGGTTCTGTTGACGGACCAGGCGTAAGATATATTGTGTTCTTGCAGGGATGCCAGATGAGATGTAAGTACTGCCATAACCCTGATACATGGGCTATGAAGGACAAGAATTCTTATGAGGAGACACCTGATAAGACATTAGAAAAGGCATTAAGATATAAGCCATACTGGAGAGAAAATGGCGGTATTACAGTAAGTGGCGGTGAGGCTTTGTTACAGATAGATTATGTGACAGAATTATTCAGGCTTGCAAAGCTTGAAGGTGTTAATACAACACTTGATACTTCAGGCAACCCATTTACATTTGACGAACCATTCTTTAGCAAGTTCAATGAGCTTATGAAGTATACAGACCTCTTTATGCTTGATATCAAGCATATTGACCCAGCAAAGCACAAAGAGCTTACTTCATGGGATAACAGTAATATACTTGATATGGCAAAATATCTGTCTGATAACGGCAAGAAGATGTGGATAAGACATGTACTTGTTCCAGGTGTGACAGATTCAGAGGAAGATTTAAAGAGATTATCAGAATTTGTGAAGTCATTAAAGACTGTAGACAGATTCGAGGTGCTTCCATATCATACACTTGGTGTATTTAAGTGGGAAGAACTGGGAATACCTTATGGCTTAAAGGATGTCAATCCACCTACTAAGGATGAGATTGCGAGAGCTAACGATATTCTGGACACAGCTTCATATACAGGCTATAGAGATTAGTATAGGTTGCCATTTTTACCCGAAAATAGTATAATTATATTATATGGGCACAAAGCAGTTATGAACGCTTTATGGTGGGGTAATATGAGTAAGAATATTAATGAATTATTTTGTAAAGAAAATGTTGAGCAGATTCATGTTCCAGAGATTGTAAGAACTGACCTGTCCAATATCATAGAAGAAAAGTTAAAAAAAGCAGGTTTCTACTATAGAATTGCATACAGAGTCAAGGCAGTCGATTCTACTGTTGATAAGCTTATCTTTAAGGATTACCGAAGACCCGGTACAGAGAATGAAGATAAGAAGATGCAGGATTTAATCGGAATCAGGATAATGCTGTATTTTGTTGATGATGTTGTTATATGTAGAAACCTGCTTGATACGTTGTTTATAGAGCCGGGAATCTGGGAAACTACTGAGACGACAGAGTATGAATTTAAAGCCATGAAGGTTAATGGTATATTCAAGCTTCCGGGTTATCTGGCTAAGACAATTGTCAACCCTGTGTTGTCAGATTATATAGATGATACATTTGAGGTTCAGGTAAGAACGAACTCATTTGAAGGCTGGCACGAGATTGAGCATGATTTAAGATATAAGGGTTCTGTGTTTGGAGAGGGCAATGAGGCTCTTGCCAGAAGAATGAACAGTATTCTTGCTACATTTGAGCTGTGTGATGATTCTCTGGTTAAGATTCTTGAAGACCTTGGACATCAGCATTATAAGGATCACAAATGGGGTGACATGATAAGGTGTCACTACAGATTAAAGCTTAATAATGACCTTATGAGTCAGGAGATTATAGATGTATTCAATGAGGATACGGAGCTTGCGAAAGTTTTCTTTAAGTTTCCAAGGAATGATGCGATAACGAAGTTGTGGAATAATACGCTTGATTACAGCCAGATTCCAGAGCTGTCTGTTGATTATATCGTAAGAATAGTTAATGAGATAGGCCCTAAGGATGAAAGGCTTTTCAAGGCATTTGCACAGATTGATTCAAGGACTAAGACAGACGATAATCAGGCTGTCAAGCATAAGAAGTTCGAGCCTTTCAAGACACTTGGCAAATATGTGGTATTTCAGTCAGATACCGTTATAGAGACTGGCAATCTTGGGATGAATGAGGCATTTAAAAAGGCGGCAGGATACATATATGCATGGGTTAAATCAAGATATAATAACTGCCTTAATAATCTTCCAGACACAGTAGACAATTACGATGGAAGTGAGCCGGGATATTCAGTCAGGATTGTGTATGATGAGGAAAAGACATATTTTGAGGAAGTCTCGACACATATTGATTCCAAGATAGCAAGCAGGATATGGATATCAAGAGCGGTCATTAAGAATGATGATGGAAAATTATCATTCTATGTTGTCAATGAATATGCAGAGCCATCTGAAAGATACAGGGATAATGAGAATGTATTATTCTCAAGACCTAATTTCTATGGTGAGATTGCAGATAATATAGGAATCATAGATGTTGACAAGTTAAGAGAGAATGTATTTAATGTTGACAAAGACAGCTATAATGATTTAAAGTCTTTGATTGAGTCGCAAGACAGATTGTTCCCGGTTGTTGTGTTTGTAGGCAATCATGATGTCTGGATGAATGAATTTGACATTGATTTCTTTGCCAAGCTGGTTGGATACTACTGCCATGTGCGTATTATTCAGGACACTGATGTAAGCAGTGAGTTTGCCAGAGATTTCAAGCTGGATGAAGACAATATTGATAAGTCAATCACTGTATTCTACAGGGGTCAGGAACCTAAGACCAGCTACAAATCAGATATTCTTGATACTACATTTGAGGTAATCAAGCTGGAACAGAAGAAATATTGGAATGAGAATGGCTGCAGGGCTTACAGACGTCAGCTTGTATCAGAGATACGAGAGGACAATGCAAGGCAGGCAGATAAATAATAGCATGAAAGAAGAGGTTATAATAATGGATTACAACAAGTTAGCAGATATGCTTTTTCCAGATGTGACTAAGACACCTGAGTATTATGAGGAGAAATTCCCATATAGAAAGCTTCCTAACAAGGCAGAGGTTACAAGAATGGCACCAAGCCCAACAGGATTTATACATCTTGGCAATCTTTACAGTGCCCTTGCAGACGAGAGAATTGCACACCGTAATGGTGGTGTATTCTATCTAAGAATAGAGGATACTGACGAGAAGCGTAAGGTTGATGGAGCGGTTGAGCTTATCATTGATACATTAAAATATTTTGACATTGAGTTTGATGAGGGCGCAGGCTTTGAGGCTGATGGCGATAAGAATGCATATGGCCCATATTTCCAGAGACAGAGAGTTGAGATATATCACACATATGCAAAGAGCCTTGTGCAGAGAGGACTTGCATATCCATGTTTCTGTACAGAGGAAGAACTTGATGCAGTAAGAGCAAAGCAGGAAGAGGCAAAGGTTCTTACTGGTTATTATGGTGAGTATGCTGTATGCCGTAACCTTACAATGGAAGAGATTGAGGCAAATCTTGCAGCAGGCAAGCCATATGTATTAAGACTCCGTTCACAGGGTGACCCAGAGAAGGAGATTACATTTGAGGATGCAATCAAGGGAGAGATAAAGCTTCCAGAGAATATCCATGATATTGTACTTCTTAAGAAAGATGGAATTCCAACATATCATTTTGCACATGCAATTGATGACCACCTTATGAGAACAACTGTAGTTGTAAGAGGTGGAGAGTGGCTTGCATCAGCACCTATACACTATGAGTTATTCCATGTGTTAGGATTCAAGATGCCTGTATACGCACATACAGCACACCTTATGAAATTTGATGAGGAGACAGGCGGTAAGAGAAAGCTCTCTAAGAGAAAAGATCCAGAGCTTTCACTTGATTACTACAGACAGGATGGATATCATCCATATTGTATGAAGGTTTATCTTCTCACACTTCTTAATTCTAATTTTGAGGAGTGGCATGAGAAGTTCCCAGATAAGGATATTAATGAGTTCCCATTCTCAATCGACAAGATGAATCAGTCAGGAGCATTATTTGATAAGGATAAGCTTCACAATATATGCAAGAATGAGTTATCTAAGTTATCAGAGGATGAGGTATATGATTTCCTCTATAACTGGGCTAATGAGTATGAAAAGGACAAGGCTCCTGTATGGTTTGCTGATAAGGAGAAGATGCTTTCAATCTTAAGACTCTATATGGGTGTTGGAATGAAGCGTAGAAGAAAAGACCTTATGTATGCTAAACAGATATTTGAGCTTATATCTTATTTCTTTGATATTGAGGGAACTGAGACTGAAAAGGATGAGTTCAGACTTCCAAAGGATGAGGTAGACAAGCTTCTTGGATGCTACCTTGAATCATATTCTCATGATGATGACAATTCAGTATGGTTTGACAAGTTAAAGGCAATAGCAGATAATAATGGCTATGCATCAGATATGAAGGCTTACAAGGCTAATCCTGAGAATTACAAGGGTAATGTATCAGATGTTGCAGAGGTTGTAAGAATTGCAGTTACAGGTCGTGCTAATACACCTGATTTATGGACAATTGTCCATATAATGGGTGAGGACCAGATGCGTCAGAGAATTGAAAATGTGATTGGTAAGTAAGGAAGGCTGTAGTCGATATGATATATGACAATATTGTTACTGATAATGTAGATGATTGTGATGATAGCCCGTCGGGCAGTGACTCGTATACCGTGGAGATTGTAAGACCAATAGGAAGCTTGCATCCAGATTATCCATCAATTGTGTATTCACTTAATTATGGATATGTGGAAGGAGTTACTACAGAGACTGGTGAGCATCAGGGAGCGTTCATAGTCGGACTTGATACACCGGCAGAGCGTTTTACAGGCAAGAAAATCGCTGTGATACATAGAAGTGACCCTGTTGAGGAGAAATGGGTCATAGCACCTGATAATATGCCATTCAACAAGCAGCAGATTGAAGAGATGGTTTACTTCGTAGAACAGTATTTTGACAGTTCGGTTGAGATGCTTGACGAGGAATTATGGGATGCGTATGACAGGAATGAGAAGTTCCTTGGGTATCAGGTTCCAAGAAGCATGGCAAAATCACTTCCAGAGGGTGTTTATCATATAGTGGTATATGTGTATTCAAGAAGAACGGATGGATGTATACTTACAACACAGCGTTCCCGCAATAAGACATATCCTTTAAAATGGGAGGTTACAGGAGGTTCAATACTTGCTGGAGAGACACCGCCACAGGGAGCTGTCAGGGAGCTTCGGGAAGAGACCGGAATTATCGCTGATACAGGCGAGCTTGAACCATTGTATCATCACATTGACGATACCAGACATTGTATATATTATTGCTATAAACTGGATGTTCCTGAGGATACCCAGGTCCATCTGCAGATGGGAGAGACGATGGATGCAGAATTTCTTCCACTTGATGAATTCGTAGAACTTGTTGCATCAGACAGATTTATTCCTTCTGAACAGGGAAGATTTGAGATGTATAAGGACGAGATAGTTAAGAAGCTGGAATAATTATAACGAGAATTTCTAATGGTGGTTTTACCACCATCAGGAGTTCTCGTTATTTTATTGCGTTTGCTATGACAGGAATATATAATGATTAAGGAAATGATAGTTTACCGGAAGGAGAAAAATCTATGAAGATTACAATGCTTGGAACAGGCAATGCAACAGTCACAGAGTGTTACAATACCTGTTTTGTTATAGAAGATAATAATGAATATATGCTGGTTGACGGAGGCGGCGGCAATGGTATATTGCAGCAGCTAAAGAAGGCTTCCTTGAAATGGCAGGATATGCGGACTATATTTGTGACACATAAGCATATTGATCATCTGCTTGGAATTATATGGATGGTGAGAATGATATGCCAGAATATGAGCCGTGGGAAATATGATGGAGAGGCAGTCATATATGCACATGATGAGGTTATATCCCTGATAAGAGATATGGCAGGGAGTCTTCTTAATGCAAAGGAGACAAAATATATAGATGACAGGCTTCACCTGATAGCTGTTGAAGATGGTGAGAGCCGTCAGATTCTTGGCAAAAATGTAACATTTTTTGATATACAATCTACAAAGGCAAAGCAGTTCGGATTCAGCATGGAGCTTGGAGATGGAGATAAGCTTACATGTTGTGGGGATGAGCCATATAATGAATGTGAATACAAGTATGCGGTTAACAGCAAATGGCTTCTGCATGAGGCGTTCTGCTTATACTCACAGGCAGATATATTCTCGCCATATGAGAAGCATCACTCAACAGTTAAAGATGCGTGTGAACTTGCTGAGAAACTGAATGTCAAAAATCTTATACTTTATCACACAGAAGATAAAAATATGGAGAATAGGAAAAAGCTGTATATGGACGAAGGAAAACAGTATTATAATGGCAGATTGTATGTGCCAGATGATCTGGAAGTAATAGAAGTGGAGAAGTAGTTAAATGCAGATTACAACATTGTGCTATATAGAGAAAGATGGAAAATATCTTATGCTTCACAGAACAAAGAAGGAGCATGATATTAATAAGGATAAGTGGATTGGTGTCGGTGGACATCTTGAGGGGGCAGAATCACCGGATGAATGTCTGCTTAGAGAAGTTAAGGAAGAGACAGGACTTACTCTTACATCATATCAGTTCAGGGGACTTATAACATTTGTAAGTGATGATGATACAGAGCTTATGTGTCTGTATACTGCAGATGCATATGAGGGTGTGCTTACAAGGTGTGACGAGGGAGAGCTTGAATGGATTGACAAGTCAGAGGTGCTTAGACTCCCGACATGGGAAGGTGATGCTGTATTTTTAAAGCTTCTGATTGAGGAGAATGAGAAAAGATTTTTCACGTTGAAGCTGGTGTATGAAGATGGAAAGCTTGTCAGAAAAGTGTTGAAAATTAATGAGTGAGGGCAGGATATATGGAAATATTTGATGTTGTTGATGAAGATGGCAACCCAATAGGGGAGACAGTTGAGAGAACTAAGGCTCATGCAGAGGGAATAAGGCACAGAACAGCGCATATATGGATTGTAAGGCAGACAGATACAGGAGCAGAGGTGCTTATGCAGAAGCGTTCTGCTGATAAGGATTCATTTCCGGGAAGATATGACACATCATCAGCGGGGCATATTCATGCCGGTGATGACCCTGTGAGTTCTGCAATAAGAGAGATAGGCGAAGAATTAGGAATCAAGGCTTCCCCAGAGGATTTTGAATTTGCAGAGAAATTCAAGATTGATTATTCAAAAGAATTTCATGGCAAAATGTTTAGAGACAGCGAGGTTGCATTTGTCTATCTGTACAGAAAACCGGTTGACATAAGCAGTCTTAAGCTTCAGGAGGAAGAGGTAGAATGTGTTGACTGGTTCAATCTTGATTATGTTATTGAGGAATGCAGCAGGCATAACCAGAAATTCTGTGCGCCATTGGACGGGCTTAGGATTGTGAGGAGGCATATAAATGAGGGCTAAAGGTGTCAGTGTCATAAGCGGCAGTGACGGACCGACAGCAGTTTTCATAGCTGGCAAAGGCAAGGGAAACCTTAAACAGAGAATACATAAGTTTAGATATAATCTTAGAAAAAAGAAAGTAATAAAGTCGTTAAAAGCTGTGCCTCACACTATGAAGCAGGTTGAAAATTATATAGTTAATGAGTTAGGCTACAAAGAGCTCAGTAAGGAAAGTGACAGATATAAGACTGAATATCAGCAGATGCGAACCTCATTTCTTATGACATATAAGTCAGAACTGTTAGGCGGACTGGGAGAATCACCGAAACCTACAGGCGATGATGAGGAGAGCATCAAACGTTACATGGAGCAGCAGGCAGAGCAATGGAAGTTAAGAGAAGAAGCTGCCATGAATGTGCCTGTGGAATTATTTGATATAGATATGCACATATATGAAATTAATTATGGCACATGCTATTCAAGAATTACAGTCGAAGGAAAATATGGATATATTGGAGCTTCCTCGTCTGGTACAAAAAGATACGCCAAAAAATTTGACAAGATGTATAAAGCTATATACAGGTATTATGGGGTGGCGCAGAGTGATATAGATAATAACACGGAGAAATATAATGATGTGGTGAGGGCATTGACGGCAAAGTAATTGTGCAGGAAAAATATATGAAAATATTGCCAATATGTGCATTTTGAATTATAGTATTAATGTTTATAAAAACTTTAGTTTTTGGAGGACATATGAAAAACGTTAAAGAACTTATGCCGGAGGCTTATGAATTTGAGGGTAAGCTTCCATTAAAACAGGCGATACCATTAGGACTTCAGCATGTTATGGCTATGTTTGTCGGTAACCTTACACCTCTTCTTATTATTACCGGAGCCTGTGGAATTGGCGCAGGAAGCGAGTATGCATCAGTACAGGTTGCACTTTTGCAGAATGCAATGATTATAGCTGGTATCGTAACACTTATACAGCTTTTTGCTATTGGACCTATTGGAGGCAAGGTGCCTATTATTATGGGTACAAGTTCTGGATTTATCGGAGTATTCAGCAGCGTTACTAAGATTATGGGTGGTGGAATATTAGCCTATGGAGCATTAATGGGTGCTTCAATTATAGGCGGTATTTTGGAAACTGTACTTGGAGCATTTATTAAGCCGCTGAGGAGATTTTTCCCATCAGTAGTTACAGGAACAGTGGTTCTTTCAATCGGTTTATCATTGATATCAGTAGGTATCAATTCGTTTGGTGGAGGAAGTTCTGCTAAAGATTTTGGCTCAATGGAGAATCTTTTCTTAGCATTTGTTGTGCTTGTTGTTATATTATTTGTTAAGCACTGGACAAAGGGATATATAAGTTCATCTGCTATTCTTGTAGGAATTATAGTTGGATATATTGTAGCATTTATTATGGGATTTATACTTCCACATACAGCAGTGACTGCCGACGGCGTGGAGTATACTAAATCATGGGTGCTTAACTGGAACAAGGTTGCAGAGGCACAGTGGTTTGCCATTCCTAAGTTTATGCCAGTTAAACCAGTATTTGATTTAAGAGCAATACTTCCTGTACTTGTTATGTTCATTGTAACAGCAGTTGAGACTGTTGGCGACATATCAGGTGTTATGGAAGGTGGAATGGGAAGAGAAGCGACAGATAAGGAACTTTCTGGCGGTGTTATGTGCGATGGTGTTGGTTCAACACTTGCAGCTATATTTGGTGTTCTTCCTAATACATCATTCAGCCAGAATGTAGGACTTGTAGCTATGACGAAGGTGGTTAACAGAGTTGCACTTGCATCAGGAGCAGTATTTCTTATTCTCTGTGGACTGATACCTAAGCTTGGAGCATTAATATCTATAATGCCACAGTCAGTCCTTGGCGGTGCAGCCGTTATGATGTTCTCATCAATTATTGTAAGCGGTATCCAGCTTATTACTAAAGAACCATTAGATGCAAGAAGACTTTCAATTGTTTCTGTTGCGCTTGGTGTTGGTTATGGAATGGGTGTAAGTCCAGCTATTCTTGCACATACACCACAGGCTGTCCAGCTCATGTTCGGTGAATCAGGTATCGTTCCAGCAGCACTTGTTGCGATTGTCCTGAATATAATATTACCGAAAGATAAGCCAGTACAAGATGTGACTGATACATCTAGTGACGATACTGTAAAAGATGAGTAAGATCATCAGGAGTATCAATATCAAATAATTCATATTCATCCTGGGCAGGAATCAATACGACCTGTTCAGGATATTTTTTTGTTAAGAATCCACCACCTTTACCTTCAGGAAGAGAGAGTAGTTCATCATAGTACCTGGATGGAAATATGACGGGTGAACCAGCGGTTTCATTGAATGACAGTCTGCATATTTTATCTTTATAATACAGAAATGTCAGGCACAGAAGCTGAATGCTTGTACGTGATATGAGTGGCTGGTCAGATGGAAGAAATAATATTCCATCAGGTTTAGAGTTTTCAAGAATATGTGAAACACCAAGACGGATCATGTCATTCCTGAAAGGAAGGTCATGGAGAAGACAATCTATACCAGAATAATCACATATTCTGGCAATTTCGTGATGGCGTGTTACGGCAAGAGTATAGCCGAATTTAACTAACCGGCTTTCAGATACAGTATTCTCAAATAAAGTTTTTCCATTAAAATCTGCAAGGAGTTTATTAGCACCAAATCGTTTAGATATCCCAGAAGCCATTATAATACATGAAAGAGAGTTAAATGTATTATCCAGATCAATTAATAATACATCATCTCTTGATGATATCTTATTAAGAAATTCTGTAGATTGTTTTCTTATAACAGCTAAAACATGTGATTGATCCAGCAGTGCATAAACAGCTTCCTGAAATGGTGTACATGAAGTTTCAAGATAACCCAGTTCATCAATAATAAATAATTTATCAGGATGATTTTTGAGATGCGTTTGTATAGCCGGAATGGCACAGTTAAGAAAGCCTTCTTCCACGACACGCATATTGTTGCCTTTGCATGAGGAATCAGGTGTAAGAGATCGTGGAACGCCAATAGTATATTCTTTTTCATTATCTATTAGGTTAGATTTAATAACGACCTCAGGTTTATCAGTGCGATAACTTCGCAGATAATTGAAAGAACCAGACATTATTCTGATTATTTTATTAATAAGATAAGATTTGCCACTTCCACGATTACCAGTTATGAGCAGATGCTTTTTGCCTGATATTTTGTATAATGAAATTACAGCTAGAGCGTCCAGATAATGATTGTCCATAAATCCTCCATTCATAAAGCGAGAACTGTTTTGTGAATCCTGCCATTAGAGTCAGTACATTCTGTTATATTAATGTTATCATAGATAAGAGACATTTTCTCATTTATTTCATTAATACTGTCGGTATGAGTATTGATAGATGAAACGATTCTGCCACTTTTCATAAGAAGTATGTTATCGCAATATTCAAGTGCAACCTCAGGGCTGTGGATACACATAATAGCACATTTGTTATTATCTGTAATTTTCCTGATATTTCTCATAAGCATATGACGATTAGAGAAATCAAGAGCACTGTCAGGCTCATCAAGAAGCAGAAGTGGTGAATCTTCAACAAGAGTGCGTGCAAGTATGCACAATTGTTTCTGACCTTCACTTAATGTAAGAAAATCTGTATCATATAATCCAGCAAGTCCGACTGCATCAATGGCTGTTCTGGCTTTATTTTTCATATCAGGTGTATAAGAACCAAGTATATGAAGCTGTGGATTGCAGCCAAGAAGACATACATCTTTGACAGTCATGCTTATGCTTATTCCGTTACGCTGTGGAATGTAACTTATAAGACCAGCTCGTTTTTTGATGGATAATTTTTCAAGGGTTAAATTATTAAGCTTACATTCACCATTATGCTTTATGAGATTCATTATAGCTTTTATAAGAGAGGTCTTTCCACATCCGTTACTTCCTATAATTGCAGTAAGCTGTCCGGCATGTATCTGAAAGCTTATATTATCTACTGCACATTTACTGCCATAATACACAGATACATCTGATACTGAGAGTTCTGGGGCGGATAAGTATGTCATTACATAACCTCCTTTTTATTAGTCCTGATAAGCAGGAATATAAGAAGTGGTGCGCCAAGCAATGATGTAAATATACTGACTGGAAGTTCTGAGGATGAAATACTTCTTGCAAATATATCTGCAATAATCATTATAATAGCACCAGTAAATCCTGTTAATATATATGTAAATCTGTCATTACGTCCAGTTAAAAGTCTGGCAATATGAGGTGCAATAAGTCCTATAAAGCTGATAATTCCTGTTACGCATATTATTGATGATACAATAAGTGTTGCAATCATTAATATAATAAAACGTAATAATGAAACATTTACACCTAAAGATACAGCTTCATCTTCATTAAGGGATAAAATCATAATCTGCCTGTACAAAATCAATATGATTATAAAGCCAGTTAATGTGATAATAAATGGAACTGTAATACTATTAATTGATACACCATTAAGGCTTCCCATAATCCAATATTCGATAGAAGCAAGCTGTTTTTCAGGGTCTGCTGCAAGTTTTAGAAACATTAGAATTGTCTGTGCTACAGAATGAATTGCTATACCTGCAAGTACAATTGTATAGCTGTTTCTGCCGGGAATAAGATATGCGGTAAGCAGTGTTATTGAAAGTGCAATTAGTCCTCCTATAAATGCCCATATTGATACAACAGGGGTTAAAGAAGAAATTGCAACGATGGCAAAAGCGGCACCAGCACTTGCTCCGGATGCAACACCTACAACATCGGGCGAGGCAAGGGGATTCTTAAAAATTATCTGATAGATATATCCAGAGACTGCAAGACCAAAGCCACCGATAATTCCCATAAGAGCACGGGGAAGTCTTAGGCGTTTAAAGACCATGATTGAAGTAGTATCACCTGACAGTAATCCTTTTAGCGTAAGCGGATACTGTCCTATAAGAACTGACCATGTGAGCACTACTATAAGAAGCAGTGCCCATATGGCAGATAAAAGTATAATTTTGTTCCTGTAATTATTAGTGTTATTGAACATAAATCATCCTTTATTATTTGGCAGGTGTGAATCCATAAAAGTTCTGATAGAAGTTTTCAACACAAGATTCAAAGTAATCATTGCTTACTTTTTCAGGGTGAAGAATGGATGCTATATAGATGCTTCCAAGGAAACTTCCAGGAACGGGTGAATCCCATGCCTCGATAGTATTAGGGAGTTTTACAACATGTTTATTTTTAACTGCATTGCATTCTGCAAGGTTAGCATCATTTAATATATCATCAACAGAATATGTTGCATCGGCAGCGATTACAATGTAGTCAGGGTTCCATGCAAGAATCTGTTCATATGAAACATTAGCCCAGTAAGTATCTGTAAGTTCAGAAGCTGCATTTTTACCACCAGCATTTGTAAGAAGTGTGTCCTGATACATCTTGCTTCCTGCTGTTGACAGAACAGAGCTGTTGCCAGCAAGATATACTAAAGGTGCATTTTCACCGAAAACAGCAGCTTTAGTGTTAGCTAAAAATGTGTCTATTGAATCATTGAGTGCCTCAGCTCTGCCGGCTGTATTAGTTATTTTACCAGCAAGTGTTATGCATTCTTTTAAAAGTGACTGATCTTCTGGATTGACTACGACTGCTTTAATTCCAAGTCCCTCAAGCGTATCAGCCGTATTTTTTAATTTAAGTGGAAGAAATACAACGTCAGGAGCAGCGGCAACGCAGGCTTCTATGTTAAATTCTTTAGCTGTTCCCATATTAGGTAAGTTAACGATGGAAGGAGCTGAAAGTTTGTAGATATTTCTTGTGTTAGCTTTAGCTTCGATTCCAACAAGCTTGTCTGAAAGACCAAGTGAGATAAGAAGGCTTGTAGAGATGTAGTAAGATGATGCAATTTTCTCTGGTGCCTTTTCAAATGTTACTGTTCTTCCTGCCTGATCTGTGACCGTAAGGGGATAGCTTACAGCAATGTCCTTATACTGTGACATTACATCAAATGCTGATGTTGCTGCCTGTGTGGTGTTATTGTTTGTTGTTGCAGAAGAGTTATTATTACCGCATGCAACAGTTGATACAAGCGTGAGTACTGCTAAGAAAAGTGCAGTTATTTTCTTAAAGTTTTTCATGGTATTCCTTTCTGTAAATGTGATACTTAAAAAAATATTAGCGTTAGAATTTTATCAGATTGACAATGGTTTTACAAGTAAGTATATTTAAATAAATTAAAACAGTAGATTGGAGTTTCTATGCTTACTATACAGAATTTCAGAAAAGTAGAAAGTCTTGATGAAGCTTATGAGCTTAATCAGAAAAAGACAAATAGAATTATTGGCGGTATGATGTGGATGCGTATGGGTGATAACAGAATTAATACTGCAATTGATTTGTCTGGGCTTGGACTTGATAAGATTGAAGAAAATGATGATGAATTTAAGATTGGATGTATGACAACTTTAAGACAGTTGGAGATGCATGTGGGATTTAATGAATATACGAATGGATGTGTTAAGAAAGCTTTAAGGCATATTGTAGGTGTACAGTTCAGGAATCTTGCAACAGTGGGTGGAAGCATATATGGAAGGTATGGATTTTCAGATGTTCTTACTATCTTAATTGGACTGGATTCGTATGTCGAGTTATACAAGGGTGGACTTGTGACATTATCAGAGTATGCCAGCCGCAGCTTTGACAGGGATATTCTTGTTAATATTATAATAAAGAAAAAGCCTGTAAATATGTTCTATGAAGCTGTAAGAATTACAGAGACTGACCTCCCAGTACTAACATGTTGTGGAGTAAAATATAAGGATTCAGACAGGTGCAATGTCTGTATTGGTGCAAGACCTGGAAGGGCAGTTATTGTGGAAGATAAGGATAATATCCTTGCTGATGGAATTAATGAGGCATCTATCGAAGCCTTCAAGTCATATGTAATGGCAAATGTTCCAACTGAAAGTAATATGCGTGGAAGTGCAGAATATAGAAGCCATCTCGCAGGAGTTCTTGCAGGGCGTGCTCTTGAAAGTATCAGGTAATAGATAAAGTGTAATATATAGGATGGAGAATATATGTTAGTAGATATTAAGTTGAATGGAAAATCTGTCAAAGCAGATATTGCAGCAGATATGACTCTTTATAATTTTGTAAGAGAACATGGCTGTTACAGTGTTAAATGTGGGTGTGAGACATCTAACTGTGGCTTATGTACAGTATTTTTAGATGATAAGCCAGTTCTTTCCTGTTCAGTATTGGCTGCAAGAGCTGACGGCAGCAGTGTGACAACACTTGAGGGATTACAGGATGAGGCATCTGAATTTGTGACGTTTATAGCAGATCAGGGGGCAGAGCAGTGTGGATTCTGCAATCCGGGATTTGTTATGAATGCGATTGCATTATTCAGAGAGAATCCATATCCAGACGAAGATGATATAAAGGAATTCTTATCAGGTAATCTATGCCGCTGTTCGGGTTATGAGGGACAGCTTCGGGGAATTCTTAATTTTCTTGAAGAAAAGAAAGCAAAGGAGGCAAGATGATGAAGTCAGTTAATAAAGCTGTAAGAAAAAAGGATGCTATGGAACTGCTTTTAGGAAAGCCTGTGTATACAGATGATATAGCACCTAAGGATTGTCTTATTGTCAAGCTTTTACGTTCTCCTTATGCTAATGCGGTAATCAAAGAGATTAATACAGATATTGCAATGAAGGTTCCGGGAATTGAAGCGATATATACATATAAAGATATAGACCAGAATATGAGGCGTTTTACATGTGCAGGACAGACATACCCTGAGCCGAGTCCATATGACAGGCTTATATTAGACAGGCATGTTAGATTTATCGGAGATCCTGTTGCGATTATTGCTGGTGTAGATGAAAAATGTGTTGATAAGGCGATGAAGCTTATTAAGACAGAGTATGAGGTACTTGAACCTGTACTTGATTTTACAAAGGCAAAGGATAATAAAATCCTTGTTCATCCAGAGGATAACTGGGAATCGTTGTGCCCTGTAGGTGCTGATAATAAAAGAAATCTATGTGCACATGATGAGAGCAGTAATGGGGATATTGATAAAGTTTTAAAAGACTGTGATGTAATTATAGACAGGACATATCACACAAAGGCGTGCCAGCAGAGTATGATGGAGACATTCAGGACATTCTGTACGATAGATACTTATGGACGACTTCATGTTGTAAGTTCCACACAGATTGTATTCCATTGCAGAAGAATTATTTCTCATGCACTTGGAATCTCTCCATCTAAGATAAGAGTTACAAAGCCAAGAATAGGTGGTGGATTTGGAGCTAAGCAGACATCTGTTTCTGAGATATATCCAGCATACGTTACATGGATGACAAAGAAACCTTCCAAGATTATATTTTCAAGAGAAGAATCGTTGTCAGCATCATCACCAAGACATGAGATGCAGATGCATGTAAGGCTTGGCGCTACCAAGGATGGCATAGTAAAGGGAATTGATTTATATACTCTTTCTAATACGGGAGCATATGGTGAACATGGACCAACAACAGTAGGTCTTTCTGGCCACAAGTCAATTCCTCTCTATGGTAAGGCAGAAGCATTCAGATTTGTGAGTGATGTTGTATACACGAATATTATGTCAGCGGGAGCTTACAGAGGATATGGTGCAACCCAGGGACTTTTTGCAGTTGAATCTGCTGTCAATGAACTTGCTGATATACTGCATATGGATCCGTTTGAGATAAGATTTAAAAATATTGTTAAAGAGGGCGATGTGATGCCAGCCTACTATGGTCAGGTCAATACAAGCTGTGCTCTTGACAGATGCCTTGCAAAGGTAAAAGAGATGATTAAGTGGGATGAGAAATATCCTATGAGAAAAATATCTGATACCAAAGCCCGTTTTGTTGGAATGGGTATGGCAATGCAAGGTTCAGGAATATCAGGTGTGGATGTCGGAAGTGCAACATTAAAGCTTAATGATGAGGGCGTGTATACAATGAATATCGGAGCTGCTGATATGGGAACAGGCTGTGATACTATTCTTGCACAGATTGCCGCAGAGGTTCTCGAATGTAGTACAGATGATATAAGCGTATTCGGGGCAGATACAGATATATCGCCATATGATTCAGGTTCTTATGCTTCAAGTACAACGTATGTGACAGGTAAAGCTGTTGAAAAATGTGCACTTGATCTGCGTGACAGAATTGAAAAGCTCGGCGCCAAGATGATAGGCTGTGACAAATCTGATGTCACATTTGATGGTAAAAATGTAATATGTGAGGCAGGAGAAAATAAAGATAAATCTGTTACTCTTGCCGCAATTGCAACAGCATCAATGTGTGGCAATGACATAGCACTTTCTGTCACATATACACATACATCTCCTATATCTCCACCACCATTTATGGTAGGTGCCGCAGAGGTTGAGGTTGATCTTCTGACAGGAGAAAGCCGTGTGGTTGAATATGATGCGTGTGTAGATTGTGGAACACCGGTGAACCCTAATCTTGCAAGAGTACAGGCTGAGGGTGGTATTCTGCAGGGAATTGGAATGACAATGTCTGAAAATATCACATATTCAGATAAAGGAAAGCTGTATGAGAATTCATTCCTACAGTATAAGATACCATCAAGAATGGATATAGGACACATTAATGTGGAGTTTGAGAGCAGTTATGAAAATGCAGGCCCATTTGGTGCAAAATCAATCGGAGAGGTAGTAATCAATACACCACTTCCAGCCATCACGGATGCACTCAGCCATGCAGCCGGAAAGAGGTTTTATGAACTGCCGATTACGCCAGAAAAAATTGCTATGGCGCGAATGAATAAATAAAAATTCAACCGCATCTGCAATATCAATAGCAGGATGCGGTTGAATTTTTAAAAGTCCATATTTTTATAGCTTCTGATTAACAGAGGAAGCTCTGCTACAAGCATGCCAATCCATCCGGCGAGGTATGAATATGGCAGGGCTTCTATCTGTAATGAGAATACGAATACAAGTACGGCAGCGGCGGCTACGCGGACACCCATGTTGACGAAGCTGCTTATAAGTGTAATTTTAAGGTCGCCGATTCCTCTGAAATATCCCTGGATTCCGTTAGTTGCTGCTGGAAGCAGATACATTATAGATATTAATCTAAGGTATGTAACACCATGTTTAATAACGTCCGGGTCACTTGTGAACAGGCGCATAAGAGGAGTGGCGAATATAAAGCATACTAAGAATATAATAATTCCATATATGAATTCAATTCTAAGTCCACATTTAAAAGCTTCTTTAAGTCTGTCTTTTTTGCCTGCTCCTTTGCTCTGAGCCATGAGTGCAGTCATGGCATGGGCAATGTTCTGCTCAGGAGTGTATGCAAAGTCATCAATTCTGTTAACAACAGCAAATGCGGCTGCAACCGCAACACCCATTGAATTGACAATAGCCTGGATTCCAAGTTTACCTAACTGGACAGTCGCCTGCTGCATTGCAGAAGCCCATCCGTAAGATATAGTCTTTCCGAGTAATCCTTTATCAAATACAAGCCATTTCTTTCCAAGCTGTAATATAGGCACTTTTTTCTGTATGTATATGATACATAAAAGGCATGATAAAGCCTCACTTAATACAGTTGATATGGCGCAGCCTTCACTTCCCCAGTTAAGAAGAAGTACGAAGAATAAGTCGCCGATAATGTTAATTACAGCACTTGTTATAAGAAAATACAGCGGTGACTGACTGTCTCCCAACGCCCTTAACGTGCTTGCAAAGCAGTTATACATAAATGTAAATATAAGTCCTGCAAATATGATTCTCATATAATTAATTGTCATTGCCATAATTGAGGCGTCAACCTGCATTATATTAAGAATCGGATGCGCAAATATAATACAGAAAGCAGACAATATCAGTGAAAATACAAATCCTGATATCATAGTGGTGCTTATCTGTCTGTGGAGCTTGTCATAATCCTTGGCACCGAACTGGTTACCCATAAGTATACTTGCACCCATACATAAACCATTGAGAAACAGTATAAATAATGTTGATATCGGGTTACATATTCCGACTGCTGCCAGAGCTTCCTTTCCAACAAATCTTCCTACAATTATACTGTCAACTGCATTGTAAGTAAGCTGGAACAGATTACCGAGCACCAGTGGTACGGTGAACCGAACAAGCTGTGGTGTTATTCTTCCTGTCGTAAGGTCTTTTTCCATATATATCTCCAGTCTGCCGGACGAACCGGCATTAGTTTTAATATAAGTAAAAAATATTATGGCAGTTACGCCATGGGCTATTTTAGCACATTTTTAATAAATTGGGCTAATAATTTTATAATTCGGTAATTAATTAGTGAAGTCATTAATGATATAATGTCACTAATATTTCGTGAGGTGATTGCCTATGGTTAATAATACAAAATACGCGCTTGAAGAGTCGCTTAAAAATATATTAAAACAGAAGAGTTTCGATAAGATTACAATAGCTGATTTAACGTCAGACTGTGGAATCAGCAGGATGGCGTTCTATTATCATTTTCAGGATATATATGAGCTTGTTGAGTGGGCGTGCATAGAGGATGGAAAGAAAGCACTCAGTGATAAAAATACTTATGATACATGGCAGGAGGGACTTACACAGATATTCGAGGCAGTTCTTGATAACAAGACATTTATAATGAATGTATATAAGTCTGTCGAGCGCAAGAGAATAGAGAATTTCCTATATCAGCTTACATATCAGTTGATTATGGATGTTGTAGATGAGAAATGTGCCAAGGAAAATCTGGCAGATGAGTACAAGCAGTTTATGGCAGATTTTTACAAATATGGATTTGTAGGTCTTATGCTTGACTGGATTGACGGAGGCATGAAAGCAGACTATAACCGTATTGTAGAGCAGCTCAGCGTAACGCTGCATGGAAATATAACGAATTTGATTCACAATTTTGAAGAAATGTAATCTGCCACGGCATGGCTGCGCTGCATGGCGGTTCGGCTGTGGGGTGGTTTGGCTGCGGGCTGGGGCAGATTGGAGGATTTTATCAAATCAGGTGGAATGATAAGTTTTTTATCATTCCACCATTTTTGTTAATTGGATTAGTTTTCTGGGAAAGATATTATAATACCAGAAGTTGCAGATAGTAATTTAATGATTGCAATTCACGGGTAGCAATAGACGAGAGTCAGACATACTTAAATGTCGGGAAAGGAGTTTTACTATGGCAAAGAAAAAATTAGGACTTGGTGTTGCTGCATTGGCAGCAGGTGCAGGAGTTGCCGTACTGGCAGCTAAGAATAATTCAAAAGCTTCTCAGGAGAAGAGGGAGACAAAAGAAGCTGCTGACAAAAATGAGTATCGCAATACAGAACGTGGAAAACATGAGAAAAATAGTAAGGGAATTTACTATACTAATGGTAACTATGAAGCATTTGCAAGACCAAAGAAACCAGAGGGCGTTGACGAGAAGAATGCTTACATTGTAGGAAGCGGACTTGCTTCACTTGCTGCAGCATGCTTCCTTGTAAGAGATGGACAGATGCCAGGCTCACATATTCATATCTTAGAGGCTATGGATATTGCAGGTGGCGCTTGTGATGGTATATATGATTCAACAAGAGGTTATGTAATGCGTGGTGGACGTGAGATGGAGAACCATTTCGAGTGTCTGTGGGATTTGTTCAGAAGTATTCCGTCTATAGAAACACCAGGTGTATCGGTTCTTGATGAATATTACTGGCTTAATAAGGAAGACCCTAACTATTCACTCTGCCGTGCGACAGTTGAGCGTGGTAAAGATGCACATACAGATGGTAAGTTTAATCTAAGCCAGAAGGGCTGCATGGAGATTATGAAGCTCTTTATGACTAAGGATGAAGATCTCTATGATAAGACAATTGAAGATGTGTTTGATGATGAAGTATTTAACTCTACATTCTGGCTGTATTGGAGAACAATGTTCGCATTTGAGAACTGGCACAGTGCATTGGAGATGAAGCTGTATTTCCAGAGATTTATCCATCATATTGCTGGTCTTCCAGATTTCTCAGCACTGAAATTCACTAAATATAACCAGTATGAGTCACTTATTCTTCCAATGCAGAAATATCTTGAGGATGCAGGAGTTGACTTCCAGTTCAATACAGAGGTTACTAATGTATACTTTGACATCAAGGATGGAAAAAAGATTGCAAAGACTATAGAGTGTAAGGTTAAAGGCGTTGAAGAGGGCATTACATTGACAGAGAATGACCTTGTATTCGTAACTAACGGAAGCTGTACAGAAGGTACTATATATGGTGACCAGAATCATGCACCTAATGGTGATGCAGAGGTTCGTACAAGTGGATGCTGGAATCTCTGGAAAAATATCGCAAAGCAGGACGAAGCATTTGGACATCCGGAAAAGTTCTGCTCAGATATAAGCAAGACTAACTGGGAGTCAGCTACAGTTACTACACTTGATGATAAGATTATCCCTTATATTAAGAATATCTGTAAGAGAGACCCAAGAACTGGAAAGGTTGTTACTGGCGGTATCGTAAGCTGCATGGATTCAAGCTGGCTGCTTAGCTGGACTATCAACAGACAGGGGCAGTTCAAGACACAGGATAAAGAGAAGGTATGTGTATGGGTGTATGGGTTATTCACAGATGTACCTGGTGACTTTATCAAGAAGCCTATGAAAGACTGTACTGGTGAGGAGATAACACAGGAGTGGCTGTACCATATCGGTGTGCCAACAGACCAGATTCCAGAGCTTGCAAAGAACAGTGCAGTATGTGTTCCAACAATGATGCCATATATAACAGCATTTTTCATGCCAAGAGCCAAGGGCGACCGTCCTGACGTTATACCAGATGGATGCGTTAACTTTGCATTCCTTGGACAGTTCACAGAGACACCAAGAGATACAGTATTCACAACAGAATATTCTGTAAGAACTGCTATGGAGGCTGTATATGGTCTTCTCGGAGTAGACAGAGGTGTTCCAGAGGTATGGGGCAGCGTATATGATATAAGAGAGCTCCTTGACAGCAGCGTTAAGCTGATGGATGGCAAGTCACCTCTCGAAATACAGCTCCCTGGACCACTCAACGCATTGAAGAAGCCACTCTTAAAGCTTGTAAAGGGAACTGTTATTGAGAAGGTACTGCGTGACCATGATGTAATCAAAGATGGAATGATGTAATTCTGAGCTTGTTTATGAGATGAAAAATGAGGGATAGATTCCAAAGTATCACAGCTTTGAAATCTATCCCTAAGATTTTTTATTATTCAGTAAATGATTATTATGGACGCTGTCCAAGACCACCTTCAAGAGTGAGTGTTTCACCTGTCATATATTTGAAATCTGGAGATGCAAGTTGAACGCATACACGGCCAATCTCGAGCTCGGCATCACCGAAATGTCCTGCTGGTGGAGTGTGTACATTCTTATCAAATGCATCTGGATAAGCGTTCTTGAACTGCTCTAACTGAGATGTCCATGCAAGTGGACATATAATATTGACATTGATGCCATCTTTAGCCCACTCAGTAGCGGCAACTCTTGTAAGTCCTCTGATACCTTCCTTTGCGGCAGCGTATGCACACTGACCGAAGTTGCCGAAAAGACCAGCACCTGATGCAAAGTTGATGACAGAACCCTTTGTTTCTGCAAGGTATGGATAGCATGCCTTCATATAATAGAAAGCCGCATATAATCCTGAATACATTGCAAGATTGAACTGTTCAGTTGTGTGTTCTGCAAGAGGAACACCAGAGGCAGAAGCCTGTGCATTATTAATAAGCACATCAATTCGTCCAAATGTATCGATTGTCTGTTTAACTACGTTGGCTACAACAGCTTCGTTATCAGCAGAAGCATTAACATCTGCCTGAATTGTAAGAACCTTTATATTATATAATTTCTCTAATTCTTCTTTGGCAGCAGCAAGCTTGCTTTCATTACGTCCAGTGATTACAATGTTAGCACCTTCTTTAGCGTAAGCTGTAGCAATTCCGTAACCGATAGAACCGCATCTGCCATCGCTTAACACAGCACGTCCGGCACCTGTGATAATAGCAGTTTTTCCTGTTAAAAAACTCATGTTTAAATCCTCCCTGTCTAAATAAATGTTATTATCGTATTATCTGAATTTGAAAATTCAAATACTTAAATAGTATATCATGGTTAGATAAAACTAACAATGAATTTTTAGAAAATAAAGATAAAAAGATTGAATTGTTTGAAAATTAACAAAGCTTGTGATAAAAATAACAAAAATTAGTTATTATATTCAGGTGATAGTATTGTACATACAGCTTGATTATAAATATAAATTTGACTATAATATGGCAGTGAATATGGTTGCCATTAATCAGGCATCTATACACAATATAAAGATATATATATTACAAATATTTAAATATATGAAAGAGGTGCGAAATATGAAGATTGTGATAAGACAATATACATCAGCTGATGCAGCTGCTGCATGTGAAATATGGAATCAGGTTGTGGAGGATGGAGAGGCATTTCCACAGGAAGAACTTCTGACAAAAGAGTCTGGCGATACATTTTTTAAGGAGCAGACATATACAGGAATAGCCGAGAATGAAGAGACAGGAGAGGTTGTTGGATTATATATTCTTCATCCTAACAATGTCGGCAGATGTGGTCATATAAGCAATGCAAGCTACGCGGTTAAGAAATCTATCCGTGGGGAACATATAGGCGAGAAGCTTGTTCTTGACTGCCTTGGTAAGGCAAAAGAGTATGGATTTAAGATAATGCAGTTCAATGCGGTTGTTGCATCTAACATACATGCATTACATCTGTATGAGAGAATTGGATTTAAGCAGCTTGGTGTGATACCTAAGGGATTCAGGATGAAGGATGGACATTATGAAGATATAATTGTTCATTATTATGAGCTGTAGGAAATTTGAGTTTGTATCGTGTCTGGCAGATTGATTGTCAGGATAGACATAACGACATATAAAAATAATTATAGCCATGTGGATTGATGATATGCATTTTTACTGAAAAGACACAGTAGAGAGGAAGTCATCAGTCCGCATGGCTTTTTATGTAAAAAATAATAGCTGGCTGTAACCTTTCAGATGGTTAAATCGTCTAATATATGTAAAACAAAATTATTAATACAAAAGAAGGGGAGATATGGATAAAGAAACATTTGGGGCAATGATTCTTGATAACAAAGACTCTTTGTATCGTGTTGCAAAGTCAATCCTGAAAGATGATGAGGACTGTGCTGATGCAATAGGAGAGGCAGTTGCCAAGGGATTTGAAAAGCTTCACCGGTTGAAAAAAGATGAATATGCAAAGACGTGGCTGATAAGAATACTAATTAATGAATGTTACAACATTCACAGGCGGTGGCAGAGATTTGAACCGCAGAATGAGCTGCTGGATTCCTTTGAAGATGGTGCGTGTGTCAATGGCAGTGAGACAGAATATCCGATGCTTCATGCGGCAATAGACCAGCTAGAGGATAAGCAGAGGCTGATAATAGACCTGTACTACATTGAGGAATATAGCACTAATGAGATAGCAAAGTTAGTGGGGATGTCTGTTAACAATGTAAAGGTTAATTTATCAAGAGCAAGAAAAAAGATAAAAAATTATCTGGAGGAATGTGTGAATGAATAAATCAGTTTATGAAAAAATGTTTAGTAAAACACCAGATATTGTGAATGTAAGAATTGAGCAGGAAGTAAATAAGCAAATTAATGATGAGAATGTTGTAAAACCACATTTTCATGCAGGCATGAGAAAGACAGCGGCTGCAGCTTGTATAGCTGTATGTGTGATAGGTACGACAGCATTTGCATCAGATAAAATATATAATACATATTTAAAGCGTGACGGATATGAGGTAACTATATACCATAATTATGAGACTGGAATAAAATCGGAGGATGAAATAAACTCGGAAACTCAGATAACCACGGAGCAGATTAGGAATAAGTTTGATGGCAGTAAATATATCGCGGTGGACACAGCTTATCTTCCAGAAGGGTGTGAATATATACCGAAGGATGGCAAATATGATGGATTGACAATGGATATTAGAAAAATATCAGGAAGAGCGGAGATTGCCACTGTTAAGGATGTTATCAGTACACAGGAATACCATTATGACGGAAAAACGGGATATATACTTACAAAGAACGGCGGTGCATATGATAAGGAATGTTATCTGATATTCGATAATTGTGATTATATACTGCATATATACGTAAGAAATGATATAAGCATGGATGAGACAGAAAAGATTCTTGAGGGATGTTCATTCTATGGAACAGATGAAGATGATATTGAAACCAAGGCTGTCGCGCGAAGTTTTGAATGGCTGGATAAACGCCTTGAATTAGAAATTAATGGAGATCCTGATTTTCCACCTGTTGTGGCGGCTGACAATGATGTGGATGTAAGCAATGCAGGTGGTGTTGGAAGCACTGTAATGATTGATGGCTATAATTATATAGCCTCTTACACACTTAATGCTTATCAACTGGCAGATTCATTGAATGATATAAAATATGACGAGAGCTATTTTGGCAGCCAGTTTAAATCTAATGAGGAAACATTGCTTAATCCAGATAAAACTCTAAAGACAATTCATTATAAGACAATAAGGAATGGTGATGGAAAAAGCAGTTTAAGAGAGGTAATGGCAGAAAGGGATGCAGATATGGCATTTCTCGTACTTGATTTAACTATGGATGTAAAGGTTATTGATAAAACAAGACAACAGACAATATCAATAAGTACAAGTCCATACTTAGCAACAACACATAAAAATCAAAAAGGCTGTTATGATATATGGGACAATCTGTTTGAGATGAAGTATGCTATATATAATGACTTTACAGGAGATGAGTCATACATCAATGTGGATTCTAATATGAAACGTGATTACAAGGTGATATATGTTGTTGAGAAGGAGCGGGCAGATGAGCTTTATGTCAGGTTTGGGAATAGTGGTTCTATCAGTGTAAATGATGTGATTAATATAAAATAATTGTGGTAAATATAAAATTATTATAATAAATGCACAAAAATAACACGAAATATTAAGTGGATTTAGCAATTGTGCTTAAAAACATAATGCGATACAATTAAGGAAACTAAAACGTGAAAAAGAGTTTCCTTAACTGTATCGCTTTTATTTTGGGGAGGTGGAAGTACGGAGAAAGACGTGCGTGAAAAGATACTTCTTGCGACAATTCAGGCATTCAATGAAAAAGGCATGAAATTTACGATGGATGACCTGGCAGGGATTCTTTCAATGAGCAAGAAGACAATCTATACATATTTTTCAGATAAGAATTCACTGCTGCTTGATATGGTTGACTACGTGTTTGACACAATTAAATCAAGCGAGCAGGCGATAGTTGATGATGACAGCCTGACGACAGTCCAGAAAATCAGGGCAGTTCTTGGCGTTATGCCGGATGGATATAAGGAGATAGATTTCCGACAGTTATATATGCTCAAAGATAAATATCCTGATATATACACGAAGGTTGAAAAACGGCTTGAAAGTGGCTGGGAGACAACTATCGGACTGTTGGAACAGGGAATTAGTGAGGGCGTGATTAAACCTGTGAATCTGACAATATTTAAGATGATGATGGAGGCTTCACTTGAACAGTTTTTCCAAAGAGACGTTCTTGTGAGAGCCGGCATGACATACTCACAGGGGTTAGAAGAAGTTGTGAGAATTCTCATAGAAGGCGTTTTGTCATGACAATACATCAGTTGGAACATTTTGCAGATTAAATATATTATAGAAGGAGGCAGTACATATGCAGGATAAATCCAAGGTTATATATGGCAATCAGATAGACAGAAGGGCGTACAAGAAAGCTCTTTATTCCAAGAAAAAGTTCGTGAAGAAATATGGTGATGACAGTGATAAGAATTATTCCGTACAGATTCGCAAAAATGCCTATATAGGCGACATTCTTGGAGTCTATGACATAAGAGTCGGCGATAAAAACACTGGCAATGTGTTAAATAATGATGCTGCATTAGTGAATGCATCAACAAAACCTGATTTTGACACAGACAAGGGCATAATTGTAGGCAACATAAGAATGGGATTCGGACATTACCGCATTTCTATGGCAATTGCATCTGCCGCCAATGCATTAGGCTACACTCCATACTGGATGGATCTTAATTCATACACAGATACAACATGTACCAAGGTTATAAGCGCACAGAATGAATTGTACTCACTTGGTTCAAGAATTTCACAGAAAAGCAGGCTGTTCAATCATTTTGTGTGGGAACCTATGAATTATGAGGGATTCAGAAAGTTGTCATACAATGCATCAGACCAGAAAAATGCAGAGCTTATGGCTCCAGTATATAAGAATATACCAAAAGATATTCCGGTTATAGCAACACATGTGTGGCCGGCTCAGGCAGCTATACATGCAGGAATGAAGAATGTTGTCAATGCTATTCCAGATAATTGGCCTATGGCACTGCATTTGTCAGAGGGCAGTATCCACACTGTACAGACACATTTTGCGTATCAGGGATACAGGATTCTTAATGGAATGGATGGCAAAAAGGTTCTTAAGCCTATGCCAGAGGACAGCTTAAAATACACAGGACATTACATAGACCACGAGCTTGTAGAGAATATCGGGGTGGATTGTGAGGCAAGAAGAAAGAGAAAGGATGATGGAAAGCCTATGAGATTTCTTCTTACAATTGGCGGTGCCGGTGCGCAGAAAGAGATATTTGCAAATATTATAAGATATCTCATTCCATATATTAGAGACAAAAAAGCTGTGCTGTATGTCAATGTCGGTGATTATAAAAATGTATGGGACAGCCTGGTTGAAGATATCCCGGAGATGTCTGGATTGTCTACAGAGCATTTTGACAACTGGGAAGATACAACAAGTTTTGCAGCAAATGCACTGGCAGGTGATGTTGAGGGAATCCATGGATTTTATCATAAGAATATATTTGAGGCGGTATATTGCACGAATCTGCTTATGAGAAGCGTGGATGTGTTAGTGACAAAGCCTAGTGAACTCGCATTTTATCCAGTGCCTAAGCTGTTCATAAAACGTGTTGGCGGTCATGAACAGTGGGGCGCAATACATTCGGCAGAGATTGGTGACGGAACGCTTGAATGCAGGGATATACCACACACATTGCAGATGATAGAGCTGTTTATGAATGATGACAGCCTGTTGTGCGGTATGTGTGACAATATTGAGAAGAATAA
>JBNMKL010000028.1:0-35759 GCA_050874305.1 Lachnospira sp.
CTTGTGATGAATTTCCATTGTATCTTATTTTGACATTCAGGTCAATCCCTGTTGGAATCGAACTCTGACTTATCACTTCTCAACTTCCATAAGTCTCAACCATGATTGAACCTTAGGAGGGGGCCGTTATATCCATTTAACTAAGAGAACGTATATCAGAATTCCCCTATATAATCTATAATCCTATATAACTACATAAAATATATAGATAAGAGAACCGATAACTATTTAATTATAACTAATATATCCCATCAGGAAAACTTGATGCTTCCCTGAAGCCACACCTGACCCTTGAATCGTCTTCCAATCTGCGGCTCACCTAATAGATTAACAGAATTTATCGCCATAGTAAAGACCATATTGTTACATTCAAGTGTCATAATGTAAATTTTTTCACCTGTATAGATGTTCGTTTCCTGTGAAAGCTCAATAATCTCGCCGATAACTGAATACTGGTCACATTCAACGCCACATGGCATAAATGTCGAATCAACTATAGAAAATACATCCTCATTGAGAATTCTGTGGGATATTCTTGTGTATGTGTCTATATCCTCTATTGTAAGATGCTCAATCGCATCCTCATCGCCATCCTTGGCTGCCGCTATAAGCTTCTTACGCCTTTCAAGAGCATCCATCTCACGCTTAGATAACTTTTCCGGCTTGTGGACTGGCAACAGAATCATTCCGCCAAGAGAAAGCGCAGATAATACAATCCTGTATCCCTTGATAGGAACCTTTGCTGTAGCATTGCGCCTGTCAGGATTAAAATCTTCCTTCTTAAAGCCCTTCTGTCCGCATACATAATTCATGTAATCAAACACATTCTGGAGATAGAATATAAGTGTTACGCCAGTTCTGGCCTCATCACATATAACAGAATACGACTCCTTATCGACATGGCGTTCCACTAAAAGCTCATCATCCTCTGTGTATCTGCTTCCCATAACAAATGGATAATGATACTCGTATATGAACCTTTTACCCTCATATCGTCCATATATGTATATACCTGTGCTGTCACTTATTCTTACAACGATAATTCCCCTGTTAAATGTGTCATTTTTCAGTACTAACCCCTGCTCTGTACACTGTTTAACAGCTGTCTTGATAAATTTACGTTCCTCTCTGGAATCCATCCCAGAAAAACCAATGGCTCCTGTATATAGGTTCATATATATCCCTTCAAAAGGCTTCTACTACAATGTATCAACAATAAATAATGTCAAAGCCTTTAACAAATCTACTTCTTTTTCTTCGCAGGTGCTGCCATCTGCCATTCCCGTAACCTTAATTACTGGTCTCTCCAATGCTTCCCTGTTCTGCCTTATAACCTCTCCAACCTCTCCGTTGCTAAGTACTACCTTAACACCTACTGGATATGCGGCAACTGTATCAAGGAATTTGTTGGCAATTGTAGGGTCAAACTTTGTTCCCACATATGCCCTGATATTCTCTATAGCCTCATACATTTTGACTTTTTTATCGCCAATTCCACTTATAAGGCTGTCAAATACATCACACAGTGCAACAAGTTTCACTTCATTGCGAAGCTTATCACCTTTCTGTTTGAATGGGTATCCTTCACCATCCATCTGTTCATGATGTAACAAAATAATCTCTTTAACTGGCTCTGGAAGCCACTCTTCTTCCTGTATTGAGCTGTATCCATATACGGTATGCTTCTTGTATTCAAGCAGCTCATCTGGCGACATCTCATCGGCACTCTTATTAATATAGTTAGTTGTTATGTATTTCAGACCTATATCATGAAGAATTGCGCCTTTAGAAACATTTCTTATCTGTCTCTCATTCATCTTAAGCCTTATCGCCATAATTGTAGATAATATGCACACATTAAGACAATGCGAATACATATCTGTACTTATATTACGAATCTCTGTGACTGACTCAACCACATTGGGTTCTGATAAAATATTATCAATAACACTTTCTGCTTCTTCAGACACTTTCTTAAGTTCTTCATTATGTTTGTATATATGCTTGCTAAGCACCTGTTTGACAACATTCTTGGATTCTTCAAATGTTTCTTCAATTGTATAGCTTGCTGTCTGATTGTCGGCTTTCTCTTTCTTTTCCTTGCGAATCTCCTCTGCATCTTTAATGTATACAGATTCAATTCCATATTCATGAAGTCTTTCTATAAAATCCTCTTTTAGCACGGTATCAGACTGAATAAGCACTTTGTCATCACTTGAAATAACAGGTACAGCAAGAATTTCATTACCTATCAGTTCATCTATTGCCACCAGTCTCATGATAATCCCCTTTTCTAACTTATATTCGTAAAAAATGTCACGCTCCTACATATAGTGTCAGTTTATCACATATTCAGCTTAAATACAACAAAAAGGGACTTCACCGGCCTCAGGTAATATATGTTACCTAAAAACTTAAAGTCCCTTCTTTATAGTATCCATTCAGATAATATTATTCTCTATAACTATAACAGCCTCTACTTAAAGTCCTTGTTGTCAAAGCCCTTAATATTCTTACCACTCTTCTTTTTCTTGTCCTTGTTAGACATGTAGATTACAATACCTACTAAAGCTACTGCCACAATTATAAGCGCAATCATAGGCACAATTAACTTCATAGCCTGATCACCTGTTGCAGGTGCTGCACTTGAAACTATACCAGCTAAATAAGAATAGCTGCCTGAAATAACATCAAATATTCCGAACATATATTGCTCTCCTTAAGTATATTACAATAATTTGTATCACGTTTTTAAGAGTATCACTAAATAGTCCGATAATCAATACATATTTTGTAAAATGTTAATGAACAAATTCAATACACAAAAAGTTCATTTGACATATATGTATATTTTATTATATGATTTTAGTACTTTAGGGAGATATTTTTACATTTTTAGTACTACTACATCAAGTTTTATATTTTTAAAAAGGAATAATTGATTATGAATAATACGAGCAGCAATTCTAATAATGATAGCAGCAATAATCTGCGTTGGAGCAATGTTGACAAGGATGTCTTTATGATTAAGAAAAAGATACATGAGGGCAGCTATAGTATGCCTTCTCCACATTCGCATTATTACCATGAACTGTATTATATTGCCAGTGGCAACTGTAATCTTCTGGTTGAAGATAAATACTACTCTCTCAAAGCTGGACACATAATTATTATTCCTGCTAATGTTCTTCACAGAACTGAATATAATGAAGATGTAACAACTGTATGTTATTCTATTAATTTTACAGACAAGCATATTAAAGATTTCTATGATGAATTAGGAACTGCATGGGTTTTATCTCATCTTATGGGTGTTCTATTCAGAATACCAGAAGCCAATACCTATGAATTTGATAAGATTCTTGAAGTTATTGAAAAAGATTATGATGCTAACACAGATCTTTGTAATATAGCTAACAAAAACCTGTTTAATTATCTTCTTGTGCGTCTGTTTAAATATGCCAAGCCAGTGAAGCTTATGACTGTTGTAAAAGAGAATAATATTAACGCTCTTGATGACGATATGCAGCTTGCTGTCAAATATATTGTTGACCATTATATGGAGCCTGTGAAACTTGATGATGTTGCCAGAATCCTCGGACTTAATCCGTCATATTTCTCAACTAAATTCAAGAATTCAACCGGAATCAAATTCAGTGATTATCTGTGTCACATACGCGTTACACATGCAGAAGGTCTGTTGCAGACCACTGAAAAATCTCTTCAGGAGATAGCATATGAATGTGGATTTATCAACAGCAATTATTTTGGCGACACATTTAAAAAAATTAACAATATATCGCCTAAAGCGTATCGAAAGGCACATAAGGGCGACAGATAACAAAAGATGCGGAAAAATCCAGTTTCTTGATGAATCTTGGATTTTTCCACATCTTTTATTAATATTCAGCCAATTAAACTAAATATAATGTATTATAATGTACCCCATGTAGTGGACACACACATGTAATTGTTTATCTTTCCTACATCTTACTTAGCTACAAGCTCTGTCTTGCCACCCATGTATGGCTGAAGTGCCTTTGGAATCTTAACATTACCATTCTCGCAAAGGTTGTTCTCAAGGAAAGCAATAAGCATTCTTGGTGGAGCAACAACTGTATTATTAAGTGTATGTGCAAAGTACTTGTTCTTGTTCTCGTCCTGAACACGGATTTTAAGTCTTCTTGCCTGTGCATCTCCTAAGTTAGAGCATGAACCAACCTCGAAGTACTTCTTCTGACGTGGTGACCATGCCTCTACGTCTAATGACTTAACCTTTAAGTCTGCAAGGTCTCCTGAACAGCAGTTAAGTGTTCTTACTGGAATATCAAGTGAACGGAAGAGGTCAACTGTATTCTGCCATAACTTGTCATACCACATATTACTGTCTTCTGGCTTACATACAACAATCATCTCCTGCTTCTCGAACTGGTGGATTCTGTATACACCTCTCTCCTCGATACCATGAGCACCCTTCTCCTTACGGAAACATGGAGAGTAGCTTGTAAGTGTCAATGGAAGCTTTTCCTCTGGTGTGATTGTATCGATAAATTTACCGATCATTGAATGCTCACTTGTACCGATAAGGTAAAGGTCTTCGCCTTCAATCTTATACATCATGGCATCCATCTCATCAAAGCTCATAACGCCAGTAACAACATTGCTTCTTATCATAAATGGAGGTACACAATATGTGAATCCTCTGTCAATCATGAAATCTCTTGCATATGAGATAACTGCTGAGTGAAGTCTTGCGATATCACCCATAAGATAGTAGAAACCATTACCAGCCACCTTACCAGCAGCATCAAGGTCGATACCATCAAATCTAGCCATAATATCTGTATGATATGGAATCTCAAAATCAGGAACCACTGGCTCGCCGAATTTCTCAATCTCTACATTCTCGCTGTCATCTTTACCGATTGGTACACTAGGATCAATGATATTAGGAATAGTCATCATAATCTTAGTAACCTTCTCTGAAAGCTCTGCCTCTTTAGCCTCTAACTCCTTGAGTCTGTCTGCGTCTGCATTAACCTGCTTCTTAACTTCCTCAGCTTCTTCTTTCTTGCCCTGTCCCATAAGAGCACCAATCTGCTTAGAAAGCTTATTTCTATTAGCACGAAGCTCATCAGCCTCTGTCTGTGTTGCACGGGCCTGTGCATCAAGCTCTATAACCTCATCTACTAAAGGAAGTTTTTTATCCTGAAATTTGTTTTTGATATTCTGCTTTACGATATCAGGATTTTCTCTGACAAATTTTAAATCTAACATATCTTTCTCCATTCTTCATAAATAATCCGATAATTGACATTATGCACCTTTTATTTTTCTGCGTCAAGCATATCGTCCGCATTAGCTGGTACATCATCATCAGTATTATCTGTTATAACATCTGAATTATCTGACATAACCTTTGAGTTATCAGGTGTCTCTGAGTTATCAATCATGTTATTCACTTTCTGACCTATCTCGGCATCGCCATCTCTTCCTGCGAGTGCATCATCAAGTGCCTTTTTCTCCTCACCGCCAAGTTCAATGTACGACTCGCCATTTACAATTTCTTTTATATACGCAAAGCAGCCATTGTTGCTATGCATTACATTAACAATATAACCATTATTTTTCTTATCTAACATACACAATGCAAAACTTAATTTACCACCCATTTCATGAAAAGCATCATATTTGTTAATTCCGATTTTGCAAAATGTTGTTTCAAGCTTATTGTATATATCTTCTATATTCTGCGAATTCTTAATAGTTGTATCTTTGATTTCTTTTACATCTCGCAGATTAGTCTTAATAAGCTTTTCTATTGATGTTCCATCTGAACCTGCCATAAACTGATTGTACTTTTTCTTCATCTTAGATGCTTTAACAATTCCAACTATCGCAAGTATAAATGTTATTATGCTGAATACGATTGTGGCTAATAATGCAATAACTACATAAGAAGCATCTATTGATATTATTCCAAATATATCTATCATCGTGTCTCCTTGTTTATCTTAATTATTAGATTATCCTGATATTTCTTCATTATATAATTCTACCATCAGATTAATCCTGATTATAATTACGTTTTTTAATGAATTTTAGTTGAATTTAGGTAAAAATTCTATAATTCTTTCAAGCTCAGCCTGTGAATAATACTGAATCTCAATCTTACCTTTGTTATTATTCTTATTCTTGATGGCAACCTGTGTGCCGAGAGCCTTAGAAAGCTTCTCTTCCAGATCTCTATACACAAAATCATTCTCAGGAACTTCTTTAGCTGGCTTAGCCGGCTTGTCTAAATCCCTCATAAGCTTTTCAACTTCTCTTACACTCAGCTTTTCATCAAATATCTTCTGTGCAAGCGCATACTGCTTATCGCCATCTTCAATACTGATTATTGTTCTGGCATGTCCATTGCTTAACTTGCCTTCCATAACCATTTCCTGAACTCTCTTATCAAGCTTTAACAGTCTCAGTGAATTAGTAATAGCAGCTCTTGACTTAGATACTTTCTCTGCAACTTCATCCTGCTTTAATCTGTAATCCTTGATAAGCCTCTGGTATGCGAGTGCTTCTTCAATTGGATTCAGATCCTCTCTCTGGATATTCTCGATAAGAGCAATCTCCATAACTTCCTGGTCTGAATAGTCCTTTATTACAACAGGAACTTCCTTGACACCGGCAAGCTTTGCAGCTCTCCATCTTCTTTCGCCTGCTATTATTTCGTAATAATTATCTTTCTTTTGTACTAATAAAGGTTGTAGTACACCATATTGTTTAATTGACTCTGATAATTCTATCAACGCATCTTCATCAAACATCTTTCTAGGCTGGTCTCTGTTAGGCTCAACCTGAGATATTCTTACCTTTGTCTCAGCAGGCTCTTTCACAACAACTTCTTTGACAACCTCTTTAACTACTACATTTTCTTCACTCTTACTCTCTTCAGGAATCAGATTACCGATTCCACGACCTAATCCTTTGCCAAGACCTTTGCTTGTTTTCTTTGCTGTAGCCATTAACAAACCCTCTCTATTTTATTAATTATTTCACTTGCTCATAACTTTATATTTTATTTACTCATAACTTCCTGAGCAAGCATTCTATAACTCTCTGCACCAGCTGACCTACTATCATATATATTAATTGGAAGTCCGTGGCTTGGTGCCTCTGCAAGACGAATATTTCTAGGAATTATTGTCTTATAGATTGTCTGGTTAAGATTATCCTTAACATTTTCCACAACCTGAAGTGAAAGATTAGTTCTTGAATCATACATAGTAAATACCACACCTTCAAGTTCAAGTTCTGGATTAAGCTTTTTCTTAACCAGATTAATTGTATGTATCAATTGTGTCAGACCTTCAAGTGCATAATACTCACACTGGATTGGAACAAGAACTGAATCTGATGCTGTCATAGCATTGACAGTCAACATACTAAGTGATGGTGGACAGTCTAATATAATGTAATCATACTCTCCCTTAACCTTAGCTATCTCATTCTTTAAAATATATTCCCTATCATCAACATCTATAAGATCAATCTCTGCACCAGCCAGATTAACATTAGATGGTACAATATCAAGATTATCAAATATGTTCTTAATAATTGCATCTGTCAGTTCTATCTCCTGAAGCATAACCTCATATACAGTTTTGTCTATATCGTCTTTCATTACACCCAATCCACTTGTTGTATTACCCTGTGGATCTATATCTATAACAAGTACTCTCTGTCCTGCCTCCGCAAGACATGCTGACAGGTTAATTGCTGTAGTTGTCTTACCAACTCCACCCTTCTGATTAGCAATTGCTATTACTCTACCCATGTCTTCCTCCATGCTATTACCATATCATAACATCATATTTTAATAACGCTATTTGATTATTATAGCATTTTAATTCTATATATTCCATAGTTGATTAATTTTTTATTATAATAATTTCAAATTTTTTCCATAACATAATTAACCAGTTCAACCCCACATCTTATAACCTTTTGCTTCTTTATAACATTATATCCCCTATACTCAAAATATCCCTTTGCTGTAATAGATGAATGAGTTGTAATCACATCAATTTTCTCGTTCATCGCCCATTTTTCCAATTCATTACAAATCATAGTACCAATTCCACATTTCTGATAATCCTTATGAACATATAACCTATCCAGATACCCCGTTGAATCAATATCTCCAAATCCGACAATTTCATTATTATTATTTTCCGCAACCAGACTATAATGCTGTAAAAATGATTTATCCCATTTATCAATAACAACCTTCCCCGTCGCCCATGCATTCAATTGTTCTATACTATAGTCAGCCGCATTAACTGTATGAACCGTATCATAAAACATCTTCGCCATATCAATACAGTCTTCACTTCTATACTTTCTAATACTAATTTTATTCATAATCTAATTTTTATTATCCATTATATTTTCATAAATCATGAATATGTTTCACGTGAAACATATTCACATATTTAATTATACATATAAAAATTAATATAACAATACATTCTCATCATGCAACGCCTCCGCTCGCGGAGGTGCCATCTTTCTTTCACATTTTTCTTTCTACCTCACATAATTTTCCCCACAAAAGCAGTACCTTCTCCCCTCACCACGCAATGCCTCCGTCCGCGGAGGCGAGCCATCTTTCCTTCACATTTTTCTCTACCTCACATAATTTTTCCCACAAAAGCAGTACCTTCTCCCCCACCACGCAATGCCTCCGTCCGCGGAGGCGAGCCCCCTCGCCCGTGAAACTTCATAATCTACACTCTTGCATATTTTCCGAGCGGATGTAAATGGACTTTTCGCCTTGGTTGCCATTTCTAGAAGCTGTTAGGATTTTGTCAAGTCTATAACCAAGACTGTTTTCGCACACGATGTGCGAAAAAGGCACAACGGAGCCATGGATGGCGACTTTGTGCCGGCAGTCGACACTCTAGCACAGCCCATAGCGACAAAATCCTTACAGCTTCAGAAATGGCAACCCCGCGAAAAGTCCATTTATATCCGCTCGGAAAATTCCCCACGAGAGGTCAAAAAAATGATGTTTCACGTGAAACATCATTTTTATATCTTTACCATATTATTTTTTATTGCATACACCGCAGCCTGCGTCCTGTCCGACACTCCAATCTTCTTAAACAAACTAGACACATGATTCTTAACAGTTCTTTCACTTATATTAAGTTCAGAACCAATCTCTTTATTAAGATACCCAGCTGCAATCATTCTTAATATCTCAGCTTCTCTCTTTGTAAGAGTCGTCTTCTTACAATTATCATTTTGAGCAAGATAAGCATTAACAGAATTAAGAACCGATGACTGAATAAACTGTGCACTATCTAATACTGTCTCGATTGCAACAAGTAACTGATTAAATGTTGTATCCTTAAGTAGATATCCATCAACACCATAATCAAGTGCTTGAATTGCTTTATTAATTTCAAACTCAGATGATAAAAATATAACTTTTATTCCCATATTATGATCTCTAATAATTTTGAGAATATCCATTCCAGACACTTCACTTATATTACAATTTATAATTAAAATATCCGGCTTATTCTTATCTATTAATCCAAGACATTCTAGTCCAGAACTTGCTATTCCTTTTACTGTATAATTACCACTGGATACCAGCAGACTCTTTAACCCTTCTGCAAACAATATCTGATTGTCTACAATAAGTATAGAATTTTTCATAAGCACCCCTTATCTAGTACTGTATATACATTTGGTAAGTTGAAAATATAAAACCAATTTCAAATCACAGATAAACTTTTAATACAATCATCAATACAAATTATTATCAATTTCAATTAAAAAATTACCTTTTGACTTTTTAAACTTAACATATGAATTTGATGCATTTAAATAAAATTTAACAAAAACAATATCACTATTATTAACTTTTAAGAACTCATCTTTTATATATTCATACTTCTCGTCTAATATAAATATAATCTTAGATTTTGTTTTATAATTAATAAATTCAACTTTATATGTTTCACGTGAAACATCATCTTCATTTTTCTCAGATTTAATAACAGCGTTTATATACTCTATTACACTTGTAACTAATTTAAAATATGAATTGCATTTATTATAATTAACCTTAGATGCCATATTTAAATCATCATTATATGTATATGAAAATATCTCATTTTCTTTATTATATTTTCTACACAGATATTCAAAATTACTTTTAAATCCAAACTCAGGATTATACCTATATATCTTTTTAGAAAATCTTTTAAATGATTTTAACAATTCATTAAGCATATCACTATTCTTCTCTAATTCAAGTGATGCTCTTGAAGGATCAGAATTAATTAAAGAAATAATAAGATTATTATTATTTGTTATTATATCTATCTGATCTGCTACATCATTTATTATATAATTGCATACGTTCTCATATAATAAATCGGCTGATTGAATCAATGAATTAATATTAGATTCATTATTAACTGAATAATCTAATATATTATCTTTATCGCCAACTGAATATTTATTAAGAAGTTCTTTTATATCCGACATTCTTTCTGTCTCTATCTGAAGCTGCTCTCTATAATTATTCAATTTAGCATTAAGCGATTCAACCTCGCTATTGAGATTTTTAATTTCTTTATTGTTAAATCTATCATCAGATGTCTCTGACATAAAAAAATTTATTGTATCATCTTTATTAGATTTAATACTCTGTGTATAAGATAAAGATGTCTCTATATCAATTTCAATTTTCTGAATAATACTTTTCAAATCAGAAATTCTATCTATTGATTTATTCAATTCTTCACTAAGAAATTCAACAATATCTTTCAATCTTATCACCTATTTGTATAATAACTGGCTGAATTATTATGTATACCAGATTACTCCACTTAAAAACTCAAATCATAATTAAATATAAGTCATATAATCCCATATATGATGAATGTTCTATAAGGCACAATATTGTATTAGTTAAATATATATATTATTACATTGCACGTTATTATTATATATTATTATTATAATTTATATATTATTTAACATTTTATTATAATAAATAACATGCATTTCAATATCCACTCATATATGCACATAACCCCAAAATTATGATTACTTATAACTTCTGCTTTGTCCTATAATTATACATAATTATCATTAAAAATGAAAGTCTATTTTTATATATCATAACATTACCTGCATTTTGACACTTAAATAATATTATATTATAATCTACACATGAAGGTTATGTTTAAAGCACACTTGGCTTACCTTTAATATAATGTGTGCAAGAAAGGGGTTACACATGAACAAATGGAAAAAAATCGGGCTTACAGTTGGCATCGGAACCTCAGCCGTTGCAATATGCCATCTGATTAACAAAGCCATAACAGATAACGCAACTATCAATAATGTAACTGCCAATCCAAATACATCTTATTACGACTGGAAATTTGGAAAAATAGCATATACCAAAGATGGTGAAGGCTCTCCTATCCTTTTAATACACAATCTTTCTTCAGAAAGCTCATCTTATGAGTGGAAGAGACTTATTAAACCTTTAGCAAAAGACCATACTGTATATACACTTGATTTACTTGGCTGCGGTCACTCTGACAAGCCTAATATAACATACACTACATATATGTATACACAGCTTATCAACGACTTTGTACTTAATATTATTAAAAAACGTGTTGATGTAATATCTTCTAATGATTCATCAACACTTGTACTTATGTCAGCCATCAACAATCCACTTGCCTATGATAATATTGTCCTTATCAATCCACAGAGCATTGCATCTGCTGGCAAAGGCCCTGGCAAGAAAGATGTATACAGAAAGCATCTGCTTGATATTCCGATTATTGGAACACTTATCTACAATATGTGTGTTACAAGAAAGTATATCTCAGACAGATTTGCTGCTAAGAATTTCTACAATAGGAGATTTATCAGTAATGAATGGCTTGAGGCTTTCCATGAGACAGCCCACATCGGAGGTGTATCTGCAAAATATCTGTTTACCAGCAAAAACTGTGGATATACAGCAGCATCTTTATCAAGAGCACTATCTACACTTAGCAATATTACTGTTATCAATGGCAAGGAAAATCCTAATGCAAAGGAAATCACTGAACAGTTTACAAGTCTTAATCCAACAATTGAGACTCACAGAATTGTCAATTCAAAGTTACTGCCACAGTTAGAGCAGCCACTTGAATTGTATAAGATTTTGAAGGGTGTCCTTAATAAGTAAAGTTGCAATTTGATTCTTTGTTTTGATTTAAACATTAAAAACAATTTAGCAAATTTATTACTATTTAATTTTAGCTGAAATATGATGAATACTCGCAAAAAATCCAAAATGTATTATTTTCAGCATCTATACAATATATGTCTGGCTCATCAACGATAAAAGCTGCGAATAAATCCACAGTTCATTGGAAAACTGGATTTATCCGCAGCTTTATTATATTTAATCCAAACCCCCGCCCTAGATAGGTTCCTTACTTGGAAGTCCTGCTTTTCTTGGATACTTCTTAGATGTAGAAGCCACCTTTTTAATAAATATAAGTGTTCTCTCAATATCTGTATCAGGAAGATTAAACGCATATTTCTTAACAATCTGTCCACCAAGCACATGAATTGCCTTAGATGCATTTTCTAATTCTTCTTCCACATTACCTGACTTGAATGCCACAAAATATCCACCAACTCTCACAAATGGCAGAACATATTCACATAATGTAGACATGTTGGCAACAGCTCTTGAGACACCAATATCATATTTTTCGCGGAAAGAAGCATTTCTGGCACCATCTTCTGCTCTTGAATGTACAGCTTCTATGTCCGAAATATTCAATCTTGTAATAACCTCATTAAGGAACTTAACTCTCTTGTTAAGCGAATCAAGCAGCATTACCTTGTATTCCGGAAATGCTATCTTTATTGGAAGTCCAGGAAAACCAGCTCCTGTTCCAACATCTATAACACTTTTAAGAGAGGCAAATTCTTTTCCCCATGCCTCATCCTCTTCAGATAACTTGTCCACAGCATATCTGATGGCAACACTGTCCGCAAAATGCTTAATCATAACATCATCATGCTCTGTTATCGCAGTAAGATTCATGAATTCATTCCACTCAATGAGAGTCTCATAATATGTATTGAATTGTTCCACCTGTTTATCAGTTATCTCAACATGCTCTTTTAACAAAAGCTCTTTAAATTCGTTATTATCCATATAACCTCGCTTATTTTCTTCTCATACTCTCCATATATACCAGAAGTACTGATATATCGGCTGGTGATACTCCTGATATTCTTGATGCCTGACCAATTGAATGAGGCTTGAATTTATCAAGCTTCTGCATAGCTTCTTTTCTAAGACCGCTAATCTGCATATAATCAATTGTATCAGGAATTATCTTATTTTCGAGTTTCTTGAAATGTTCAACCTGACGTAATTGTCTGTCGATATAACCCTCGTATTTTAAATTGATATTAACCTGTTCTCTCACATCCCACGCAAGTTCTGGTCTGTGTGGGTCAATTGGTGCAAGAATATCATATGTAAGTTCAGGACGCTTAATAAGCTCAGCAAGTGTGACACCTGTTGTAAGCTCTGTGCTTCCATACTGTGTTACAAGCTTCTGTACGGTCTCATTAGTTCCTATATTGACACCCTTAACACGCTCTATCTCTTCTTCTATCTGCTTTTCCTTATTGATTACACCATTCATTCTCTCTTCATCAATAAGACCAACTCTGTAACCATATTTAGTTAATCTAAGGTCTGCATTATCCTGACGGAGTATAAGTCTGTACTCAGCTCTTGAAGTCATCATTCTGTATGGCTCTGCTGTCTCCTTAGTTACAAGGTCGTCTATCAAAACACCTATATAACTCTCAGAACGCTGTAATATAAGTGGTTCTTCATTCTTAACATACATGGCAGCGTTGATACCAGCTATTATTCCCTGCGCAGCCGCCTCCTCATAACCAGAACTTCCGTTAATCTGTCCGCCTGAGAACAATCCACTTATATTCTTAAATTCAAGTGAAGATTTAAGCTGGATTGCATTGATACAGTCATATTCGATGGCATAAGCATTTCTAACAATAACGGCATTCTCAAGTCCCGGAACAGTATGTATCATGGCATACTGCACATCTTCTGGCATTGAACTTGACATTCCACCAAGATACATCTCATTAGTGTAGAGTCCTTCTGGCTCAATGAATATCTGATGTCTGTCTTTATCTGCAAATCTTACAATTTTGTCCTCAATTGATGGACAGTATCTAGGGCCGGTTCCATGGATAACACCTGCATACAGAGGCGAACGGTCAAGATTATCTCTTATAATCTTGTGTGTATCCTCGTTAGTATATGTAAGCCAGCATGATACCTGGTCTTTCTGGATTGAATCAGGGTCTGTTGTAAATGAAAATGGCACAACTCTCTCATCACCGAACTGTTCTGTCATCTTGCTAAAATCAATTGACCTCTTATCAACTCTGGCTGGTGTACCAGTTTTAAATCTTCTTACTTCTATTCCGTTATCAACAAGTGACTGTGTAAGCATTGTCGCTGGCAAAAGACCATTAGGACCTGTCTCATAACTAACATCTCCATATATGCATTTAGCTTTAAGATATACACCTGTACAAAGTACAACTGCCTTAGCGTTATACACAGCCCCTGATACAGTTTTTACACCTTTAATCACACCATCCTCAACGATTATCTCTGAAACCTCAGCCTGACGTACTGTAAGATTATCAGTGTTTTCCATAACCTTTCTCATTCTATGGCTGTAGTCTGATTTGTCAGCCTGTGCTCGAAGTGAATGGACAGCAGGGCCTTTAGAGCTGTTAAGCATCTTTGACTGTATAAATGTAGCATCTATATTTTTACCCATCTCACCGCCAAGTGCATCTATCTCTCTTACAAGATGTCCCTTGGAACTGCCGCCTATATTAGGGTTACAAGGCATCATGGCAATACTCTCGCAGCTTACTGTAAATGCAATTGTTTTAAGACCTAATCTGGCAGAAGCAAGTGCCGCTTCACATCCGGCATGTCCTGTACCAACTACAACAACATCATAATTTTCCACAATATTAGCCATGATTCTTATACATCCTCCACTCTTCTGTTACACATATCTTTATTATCATCATAATTATAATGAATTGACCACAATAAACATCATAAATTACTTTTATTTCTTTATTCAAAAACCCAAAATTTTCAAAACTAAAAAACTAAAAAATATTTATTTACCCATACAGAATTTGCTGAAAATCTGGTTGGCAAGGTCATCTTCAACTGCCTCGCCTATTATAAGTCCAAGCTTTTCATACGCATTCATGAGGTCTATTGTGAGGAAATCCTCACTTACTCCCATATCTATAGCATCTGACACAAGCTTTAAGCTGTTCAAAGTCTCCTGTAAAAGTGCTTTGTGTCTTGCATTAGTTATTATAACTTCATCATTAAATGATATATTGCCTGAGAAGAACAACTGCTTTATTCCCTCTTCAAGCTTATCTAATCCAGTCTCCTCTTTGGCAGACACAGATATTATATCACAGCATGACAGATCTTTTAAATCATCAGCACTCACAACCTGTCCTATATCTGACTTATTAAGAAGGACAATTACCTTTTTATCCTTGATAAGATTCATTATATCATAATCGTTATTATCAAGCTGTCTTGAACCATCAACAACATATATTATAAGATCAGCTTCAGAAGCGTATTTCTTAGCCTTCTCAACACCGATATTCTCCACATAATCATCTGTCTTTCGTATTCCTGCAGTATCTATAAGATTGAGCGTTATTCCACCTATATTAATCTGCTCCTCCAATACGTCTCTTGTAGTTCCCTCTATGTCTGTAACTATCGCTCTGTCTTCTCTTGCAAGTGCATTTAAAAGGCTTGATTTGCCCGCATTAGTTTTCCCCAAGATAACTGTCTTGATTCCATCCCGCACTATACGACCGTTTTCGGCATTTTTCACAAGGTTATCCACAATATTCACACAGTTATCAACATCAATTTTAACCTTATCAACATAGTTATCCAGTTCTATGTGTTCAGGATCATCCAATGCAGCCTCAATATATGCCACATGATTAATTATAATCTCTCTCAAATCACGGATTTTCTTGGATAATGCCCCGTCTAACTGATTAACAGATGACTTTAGTGCATAATCATTCTTGGAGTTGATAACATCTATAACAGCCTCTGCCTGTGAAAGGTCTATTCTTCCATTAAGAAATGCTCTCTTAGTAAATTCTCCCGGCTCAGCAGGCATTGCGCCAGCTTCCATACAAGCCGCAAGCACCTTTCTTGTAACAAGTATTCCACCATGGCAGTTAATCTCAATCACATCTTCTCTCGTATATGTGTTAGGTGCTCTCATCACTATTACAAGAACCTCATCACATACTTCACCATTACTTACAATATGCCCATAATGAACTGTATGGCTTGGCACTTCTGATAATTTCTTACCTGAAGGCGATACGAATATCTTATCTGCTATCTCCACCGCATCTTCACCACTCATACGTACTATGCTTATTCCACCATTGCTCATGGTACTTGTAGATATCGCTGCTATAGTGTGCTCCATTGCATTTCTCCCTGAACTTCAATCTTATGCTGCTGGTATCAATATTAACCCATACACCAACATATAAACAATTATAATAGTATACCAAAAAAAGCTTACTTTTACCAGCAGTCTCTTGAATTTCTATAATTATTTACTTTACTAGTTAAATTGGATTTTTTAATATACTTACCCTCATAAAATCCAAAAAGTGCGTCTTTGCACTTCGCTAAACCCAAGCATTTTCTTTATATAAAAAATGAGGCGGAAAAATCCAGAAATCTATGAATTCTTGGATTTTTCCGCCCTTTTAATCTTAATTGACCCAAACTAATCCAAAATATACTTTAAATAAGCACATTATGGATTTTATCAGGAAATTTTTCCTATTTCAGCCAATTTCAACAAATTAGCAAGTAATTTACCTGGATAAATTCAAATCAATTTCATCCAGAAGTTACCTAAATACTTTTTATTAAATATTTAAAACACCCGACAGTTATCTCTCAGACTTGCCTCTATATCCATTCTTCTCTCTGTCGAGATATACAACTACATGTCTGAATGGCTCTTCACCCTCACTCTTAGTAGATACGAACTTATCATTCTGAAGTGCTGAATGAATGATTCTTCTCTCATAAGGGTTCATTGGCTCAAGTGAAACAGGTCTTCTGCTTCTCTTAACCTTGTAAGCTATATTTCTTGCAAGATTCTCAAGAGTTTCCTTTCTTCTGTTTCTGTAGTCCTCTGTATCAAGCTTGATTCTTACATACTTATCTTTGCCCTTGTTAACTACAAGGCTTGTAAGATACTGGATTGAATCAAGTGTCTGTCCCCTTTTACCTATAAGGACACCCATGTTAGGGCCAGATAACTCTACATTAACACACTCTGGATCATCGAATAATACTTTAACCTCAACATCAAAACCCATAGCTCCAAACATATCTGCAAGGAATGTCTTGATTCTTCTCTCGATTTCTTCATTAGGCATAACTGATGTATACTTAGACTTCTTCTCCTCAGCTATTTCCTCTGAATCATCATGAGATGCTTTGTTTTCGACAACAGACTCTTCTTTCTTAGCAGCTGGCTTTTCTGTCTTTGCTGGCTCAACAGCCTTTGCAGGCTTCTTCTCAGCTTCTTTTTTAACTGGAGCAGCCTCTTTTACTGGCTCTTCCTTCTTAACTGGCTGTGCAGCTTCCTCTGATTTTTTTCTAACACGGATAACTGCTGGCTTATTGAACATACCAAGGAAACCTGAACTTCCCTTTTCAATAACTTCATACTCAACCTTATCACTTGTTGTCTCTAATTTGATAAGAGCATTAGTTAATGCCTCATCTACATTTTTTCCTGAAACCTCAATATAATCCATATTTATCCTCCTGTTCATGTGGTTTACCACATCACAATGAAAACATATTACTTTTTAGTTTTTTCGTTGTACTTTGCTACCATTCCAGCCTTCTCTGCAAGACTTCCTGGCTTAGCTGTCTTATAATATGAAGTAGATTCTTTGATTTCTTTAATCTTCTGGTCATTAGCATCTTTCATAGCCTGAAGTTTCTCAATTCTATCCTTATTCTTATCTATAGAACTGATATTCTTAGTAGTTGTTGTTGCATTCTTAGCAATCTTTTCAGGTGAAAGACCCTGTTTAGCAAGCTTTTTATTACGCTTTTCTATATTCTTTTCTACTATCTTTTCTGTACCAAGCTTATCATAATATCTGTTAACAATAAGCTGGATGATTGTCTGTATAACAGCAGTAGCAATCCAGTAAAGACCAAGACCGGCAGGAACTGAGAATGCGATGAATGCTGACATAATTGGCATGAATATTGTCATCATCTTCATTGAAGCTGCTGCTGGGTTATCGTCATCTATCTCCTGCTTACCCTGCATAATCTTAGTACTGATATACTGTGATACACCAGCTAAGATAGGAATAAGTATAGCTGCATTTAAAGCAAATGTAGGAACCTGCGAAATGTTAATTCCAAAGAGTGTTGTGTTCATCTCATTGATAAGGTGCTGATTCTGTGTAATGATATCAGCATATGAAGAGAAATGCTCTCTGAATGTATCCCACTGGTCTGCTGTGAATGAGTTCATTGCTACAATTGTATCATCAAGGTTAGTCCAGTCTGACACAATTCTTGATGATGCTACTGAGAATGTAGAACCCATATAATCTGCAAATCCATCTGATGCAAATATACCTGTTTTATCAAGTATCTCAAGAAATGGCTGCTTTAAAGCTGTTATATATATAGGTACTCTCTGGAACACTCTGTAAAGTGCCATCAGAATAGGAAACTGTATAAGAAGCTGCCAGCATCCACCCATCATTGATGTACCATATTTATCATATACAGCTTTGGTTTCTTCCTGCATCTTGGCTGCCGCCGCAGGATCACCCTGTTTTCCTTTGTATTTAGCCTGTATTGCTTTGATTTCAGGCTGGATAACAGAATTTAACTTTGTCATCTTTGACTGCTTGATTGTAAGCGGAAGCATACAAAGCTTGACAATAAGTGTAAACAATATAATTGCAATAGCAATATTGCCGATACCAATTGCATTAAGTCCTGTGAAAAGGATATCCATTACCTTACCAAGTAATGTAGCAATTGGATTAATTATTGTATTATACAATTTATTACCTCCATTATGGTTTAGGTGTAATCTTCTTATATGAATTCTTACCCTTAACAGGTACCGGGTCATAACCACCCTTCACAAAAGGATTACATCTTAAAAACCTTTTTAAAGCCATAAATCCACCCTTTGCAGCACCATAGGTCTCTATAGCCTCTTTTGCATAGGCAGAACATGTTGGAACATAATTGCAGTAACTTCTTCCTTTATAAGGAGATATTGCATTCTGATAAAACCATATTAATTTAAGTAAGATTTTCTTCATCATATATACCAAAATGTTTACATAACTTAACCATCGACTGATGGGTTTCATTATAACCTTTGTCTTTCAGGCTTGTCCTGGCAACAACCACAATATCAAGACCCTTCTGAATCTTATGACTTTCAAGTCTGAAACTCTCTCTTATGAGTCTTGCAAGCCTGTGTCGGACAATACTATTCCCGACTTTCTTACTCACAGATACACCAAGTCTAATCGTATCCGTTCCGTTCCTGCTTATATACATAACAAGATATTTGTCACTAAAGGATTTCTTCTTATTATATACATTTTTAAAATCACTATTTTTCTTCAATGTCTCAAAATGTTCATACTTCATATTCACACCTGTCTTCCATCTCAATAATTCCAAAATGCTAATCTGTGCAGGCACAATCGCATTATGGACTTTTGACACTTATATCATAATTATAAAAAAAACAGATAAATGCTCATCATGAATATATCATGAGCACCTATCTGCATATACTTAACTTATACAATTAAGCAGAAAGTCTTTTTCTTCCCTTAGCTCTTCTAGCAGCTAAAACTTTTCTTCCACCTGCTGTACTCATTCTTGATCTAAAACCATGAACCTTAGATCTCTGTCTAGTCTTAGGCTGAAATGTCATCTTCATGCGTATGCACCTCCTTCATTAACCAATATATAATAATTCAGTGAATTACTGAATTGGTATGAATATTCTATTCGTATATAAATTTAGAAACACCGATTTGTATTATATTGATAAAATGCGGTAAAGTCAAGTAAATATCTGCATTTTTTAAAATCAAAATTGTGTATAAGCCATAAAAAGTTATCAACAAAATGTGCAAAACTTGTGGATAAAACTTCAAAAATGCCAAAAAACTACAAAATATTGTAGAAAATGACATAATTAGATACTACTATTATCTACATTTTATCCACAAAAAAAATTTAAAACCTTCGCATTTTCTTGAAAAATTTTTCTATATGTTATATTATATATGGGTATATCTTTACATTTAAAAAAGGACAAAAGGAATTATATATAATTATGGAAGAGTTAAAGCAAAAATGGGATTATATCCTTGAGACATTAAAAGATCATTTTGAAATTCAGGATATCTCATTTAAAACATGGATTAAGCCTATTCAGATATATTCAGTTGTTGGCAATACTATAACACTGCTTATCTCTGGTGATGAGATGGGCTTTACATACGTTGAAAAGAAATACCTTACTCCACTTAAGGTAACTATATGTGAAGTAATGAAAAGGGAATATGAAGTAGTTTTAATCTCTTCTAAAGACGTTGATAAAGTTGAGACTGTTAATAATAAGGAAAAGAAACCAGCACCTTCACATGATAATAATCTCAGCCACAACCTGAATCCTAACTACACATTTGATACATTCGTTGTAGGTAACAATAATAATATCGCACATGCAGCTTCACTTGCTGTATCTGAAACACCAGGTGAGGTTTACAACCCTCTGTTCATATACGGAGGTGTTGGACTTGGTAAAACTCATCTTATGCAGGCGATAGCACATTTTATTATTCATAACAATCCTTCTCTTAAGGTTTTATATGTTACTTCTGAGACATTCACTAACGAGCTTATTGAATCCGTTAAGAACCAGAAGAACTCTGAATTCAGGGAGAAGTATCGTAATATTGATGTTCTTCTTATCGATGATATCCAGTTTATTATAGGTAAGGAGACAACTCAGGAAGAATTCTTCCATACATTCAATGCGCTCTATCAGGATCGTAAGCAGATTGTTATATCTTCAGACCGTCCTCCTAAGGAAATGGAAACTCTTAATGAACGATTAAGAACAAGATTTGAGATGGGTCTTCCTGTTGATATCCAGATTCCTACTTATGAAACTAAGATGGCTATTATTAATAAGAAGGTTGAGATTGCAGGATATGATATTCCTTATGAAGTTAAGGATTATATCGCTAAGAATATCAAGTCAAGTATCAGGGAGCTTGAAGGAGCTCTCACTAAGATATCTGCATTTGCAAAGCTCTCAACTTCTCCTATAACTGTTGAGTTTGCAGAGGAGACTTTAAAAGACCTTATATCTCCTGATGCTGTAAGGGAATTAACACCTGAGGTAATCATTGATATTGTTGCAGAACATTTCAATATCAAACCGGAAGATATAATATCACAGAAGCGTAATGCAGAGATTGTTTACCCTAGACAGATTGCCATGTATATATGCAGACAGATGCTTCCTATAACTGTACAGGCTATAGGTAAGGCATTTGGTAACAGAGACCACACTACTATATTACATGGAAGTGAAAAAATCAGTAAGCTTGTAACTACTGATGCATCTGTTAAGGCAACTGTGGATGTACTTATCAAGAAAGTTAACCCTTCTTAATACTGGATTTCAGAAAGTTATCCACAATTATCCACAAAAAATAAGGGGTTTATCCACATATTTATCAATATTTCTGATAATTTGAGCAATTATTTGAATATTTTTGTGGTTAACTCTGTTAATTGGATGTTTAATCTTTGTTAATTTAAGTTCATAACCTCCGGGTGGATATTTTGGAATTTGTTGATTACAGAGTTATCCATATGGCATTAACACTCTATACAGCCTGTTTTAACAGACTTATTACAGACATATAGCCCAGTATTTATGCGGTCTGTGAGCGTTATTAACTTATCTACAGCCCCTACTACTACGGCTACGAATTATTATTTATATATATATAGTTTTTCTATGATGACAACATGTTGAAAGGAGTTATACACATCATGAAATTAGTATTTACAAAAAGTAACTTATCCAAAGCAGTCAGCATTGTTATGAAAGCTGTTCCTACAAGAACTACTATGACAATTCTTGAATGTATTCTTATTGACGCTACAACTAACAGTATCAAATTCACTTCTAATGATATGGAACTTGGAATTGAGACAATAGTTGAAGGTGATATTATTGAAAAGGGTAAAGTTGCAATTGATGCAAAGCTTTTTTCTGAGATTGTAAGAAAACTTCCAGATAATGAGATTACAATTGAGACTGACAGTAACTATACTTCTACAATTACATGTGAGAAGAGTAAATTTAACATAGCAGGTAAATCTGGAGAAGATTTCTCTTATCTTCCAGCTATTATTAAAGAGAAAAGCATCACTTTATCACAGTTCACTCTTAAAGAAACTATTAACCAGACACTTTTCTCAACAGCTCCTAATGATAACAACAAGATGATGACTGGTGAGCTTTTCGAGGTTAAGGACGGAATATTCAAGGTTGTAGGTCTTGATGGACACAGAATTGCTATACGTAATATCAAGATAGATAACAGTGACGAATCAGTTAAGGTAGTTGTACCTGGTAAGACATTAAGTGAGATAAGTAAGATTTTATCATCTGATGCAGAATCAATGGTTAACCTTTACTTTACTAATAATCATATATTATTTGAATTTGATCAGACAATTGTTGTATCAAGATTGATAGAAGGGGAATATTTTAAGATAAACCAGATGCTTTCTAACGATTATGAGACAAAGGTAACTATCAACAAGAAGGAGCTTCTTGACTCTATCGACAGAGCTAATCTTCTTATCAAAGAAGGAGATAAGAGACCTATTATCATAACAATTACAGATGGAAGCATGGAAGTTAAGGTAACATCAGCTATCGGTTCTTCTAACGAAGATATTGATATAACTAAAGAGGGTAAGGATATTATGATTGGATTTAACCCTAAGTTTCTTATGGATGCATTAAGGGTTATTGATGATGAGGAAGTTGATATATACCTCGTTAATCCTAAAGCACCTTGCTTTATCAGAGATGCTGGAGAGAATTATATATACCTTATTCTTCCTGTTAATTTTTCAGCAGCATAATAGGAGGATATCAGGTAATGCAGACTATTAAAATCAGACAAGAAGATGAATTCATTAAACTTGGACAGGCTATCAAAGCAGCAGGACTTGTAGAATCAGGAGTTGAAGCTAAGATAGTTATTCAGGATGGTGAAGTTTACGTTAATGGAGAAGTTGAGACACAGAGAGGCAAGAAGCTTACTGGTGGCGAAATCATTTCTTACAAAGGCGAAGAAATTAAGATAGTAAGGTAGATTACAGGTGTTATTGTGGTAGTTAAGTCCGTAGATTTATGTAATTATAGGAATATAGATATACTTAATATGTCTTTTGATGAGCATGTCAATATAATTTACGGAGATAATGCACAGGGAAAAACTAATATTCTGGAATCTCTTTATGTATGTGCCACTTCGCGTTCCCACAGGGGAAGCAAGGATAAAGAAATCATTAAGTTTGATAATGATGAGGCACATATCAAAGTGACAGTACTTAAAAACAATAATAATTATAGAATTGATATGCACCTTAAAAAGAATAAATCTAAAGGAATAGCAGTCAATGGAATCCCTATCCATAAGGCAGTTGAGTTGTTTGGAATTATTAATATTGTATTCTTCTCACCTGAAGACCTTGAAATTATCAAGGATGGACCTTCGGAGAGAAGAAGATTCATGGATATGGAATTAAGCCAGTTAGATAAGATATATCTTAATAATCTTATTAATTATAACAAAGTTGTTGTCCAGCGTAACAAGCTTTTGAAGGACATTTCATTTAATCCATCAAAGGAAAATATGGATAATCTTGATATATGGGATATCCAGTTATGTAACTTTGGTGCCGGGATAATTGAGCAGAGAACCCAATTCATAGAACAGCTTAATGTCATAATTAAAGACATTCACAGCAAACTGACTGGTAATACAGAGGAACTTCATATAATCTATGAACCTTGCGTGACAGTCGGTGAGATGGCGGAAAAGGTAGAGGAGTCAAGAGATAGGGACATTAAGTTTAAATGTACTAACATAGGACCTCATAAGGATGACCTTACATTTCTTGTGAATGGCAAGGATGTCAGAAAATATGGTTCGCAGGGACAGCAGCGTACAGTTGCTTTGTCTCTCAAATTAGCAGAGATAGAACTGGTAAAACAGATAATACATGATACTCCAATATTATTGCTTGATGATGTATTGTCTGAATTGGACAGTAACAGACAGAATTTTCTTCTGGACAGTATAGGAGATATACAGACTATTGTAACTTGTACTGGTCTTGAAGAATTTATCAATAACAGAGTGTCCGTTAACAAGGTATTCAAGGTTGTTAACGGAACAGTAACAAGTGATAATTGATTGGACAGGAGGGAATAGAAGTGGAACAGCAGCAGTACGGTGGAGATCAGATTCAGATTCTGGAAGGTCTTGAAGCGGTTAGAAAAAGACCTGGTATGTACATAGGTTCAACATCATCAAGAGGACTTCATCATCTTGTATATGAGATTGTAGATAATGCGGTGGACGAGGCTTTAGCTGGTTATTGTGACAAAATCACAGTGACTATCAATCCAGATAATTCAATAACAGTAACTGATAATGGTAGAGGTGTACCTGTAGATATTAACCATAAGACAGGCAGACCTGCTGTTGAGGTTGTATACACAGTTCTTCATGCCGGAGGTAAGTTCGGCGGTGGAGGATACAAGGTATCAGGTGGACTTCACGGTGTAGGTGCTTCTGTTGTTAATGCTTTATCTGAATGGCTTGAAGTATATGTTAAGAGAGATGGACATATATACAACCAGAGATATGAAAGAGGCAAGATATGCTATGACCTTAAAGTTGTAGGTGACTGCGATATTAATGAGACAGGTACTAAGGTTACTTTCCTTCCTGACAAAGAGATATTTCAGGAGACACAGGTATATGATTTTGATGTCTTAAAGCACAGACTCAGAGAAATGGCGTTTCTTACTAAAGGTATCAAAATTATACTTAAAGATACAAGAGAAGGATTAGAGCAGGAAAGAACATTCCACTATGAGGGTGGTCTTAAAGAGTTCGTTGAATATCTTAACAAGAGCAAGACACCTCTCTATGACAACATAATCTACTGCGAGGGTGTAAAGGATAACGTAGCGGTAGAGGTAGCTTTCCAGCATAATGACGGATATAACGAGACTATTGATACATTTGTTAATAATATCAAGACACCAGAAGGTGGTACACATCTTGCTGGTTTCAGAAATGCACTGACTAAAACTTTCAATGAGTATGCCAAGAAGAATAAGATTATCAAAGATTCTGACCCTGCACTTACAGGTGATGATATAAGAGAAGGTCTTACAGCTATAGTAAGTGTCAAGATTGAAGACCCTCAGTTTGAAGGTCAGACTAAGCAGAAGCTTGGTAATACTGTTGCAAGAGGTGCTGTAGATAGTATCGTAAGCAACCAGCTTGAGATATTCTTAGAGCAGAATCCTGCAATTGCAAAATCTATATGTGAGAAGTCTGTTCTTGCACAGAGAGCAAGAGAGGCTGCAAGAAAAGCGAGAGAACTTACAAGAAGAAAAACTGCATTAGAGAGTACATCACTTCCAGGTAAATTAGCTGACTGTTCAGATAAGAATCCTGAAAATTGTGAGATATATATCGTTGAGGGTGATTCAGCCGGTGGTTCAGCTAAGACTGCAAGAAGCCGTGCAACCCAGGCAATTCTTCCTCTCCGTGGTAAGATTCTTAATGTTGAGAAAGCAAGATTAGACAGAATCCTTGGCAATGCTGAGATTAAAGCTATGATAACAGCATTTGGAACAGGTATTCATGAAGATTTTGATATCACTAAGTTAAGATATAACAAGATTATCATTATGACTGATGCCGATGTAGATGGTGCGCATATTGCAACACTGTTACTTACATTCTTCTACAGATTTATGCCAGAGCTTATCAAGCAGGGACATGTATACCTTGCTACTCCACCTCTGTATAAGATTGAGAAGAATAAGAAGGTATGGTACGCATACAGTGATGAAGAACTTAACAGCATAATGGCAGAGATTGGACGAGACCAGAATAACAAGGTACAGCGTTACAAAGGTCTTGGTGAGATGGATGCAGAGCAGCTCTGGGAGACAACTATGGATCCAGAGAAGAGAATATTAAAGAGAGTTAATATGGATGATGATGATCTTACAGATGTTGATATAACTTTCTCAACTCTGATGGGTGATCAGGTAGAGCCTAGAAGAGAATTTATTGAGGCTAATGCCAAGTATGTTAAGAATTTGGATATATAAGCAGACGAAAGGCGGTATATAAATGGATGAACATATCTTTGACCAGATTCATGAAGTAGATATGCAAAAAACCATGGAGAGTTATTATATTGATTATGCCATGAGTGTTATTGCATCGAGAGCACTTCCTGATGTCAGGGATGGACTTAAGCCAGTTCAGAGAAGAATTCTATATTCGATGATAGAACTTAGTAATACACCAGACAAGCCACACAGAAAATGTGCCCGTATTGTCGGTGATACAATGGGTAAATATCATCCACATGGTGACTCATCAATCTATGAGGCATTAGTTAAGCTGGCACAGGATTTCAATACAAGATACCCTCTTGTAGATGGCCATGGTAACTTTGGTTCTGTCGATGGAGATGGAGCCGCAGCCATGCGATATACAGAGGCAAGACTTAGCAGAATTTCTCTTGAAATGACTGCTGACCTTAACAAAGATACAGTAGATTTCATTCCTAACTTTGATGAGACAGAAAAGGAGCCAACTGTACTTCCTTCAAGATATCCTAACCTTCTGGTTAACGGTACATCAGGTATTGCTGTTGGTATGGCTACTAATATTCCACCTCACAACTTACGTGAGGTTATTAATGCTGTTGTCAAAATTATTGATAACAAGATTGAAGAGGACAGAGATACCTCAATCGAAGAGATACTTGATATAGTCAAAGGTCCTGATTTCCCAACAGGTGGTACTATCATTGGAAAGCTTGCAATAGAGGAAGCTTACAGAACAGGACGTGCCAAGATAAGAGTAAGAGCTGTTACTAACATAGAGCCTATGGCTAACGGCAAGAACCGAATAGTTGTAACAGAGCTTCCATATATGGTTAACAAGGCAAGACTTATCGAAAAGATTGCTGAACTTGCCAGAGATAAGAGAATTGATGGCATAACAGATTTAAGAGACGAATCTGACAGACAGGGTATGAGAATATGTATAGAGCTTAGAAGAGACGTTAATCCTAACATAATTCTTAACCAGTTATACAAGCATACCCAGCTTCAGGATACATTTGGCGTAATAATGCTTGCACTTGTAGGCAATCAGCCAAAGGTGCTTAATCTTCTTGAAATGCTTAACTACTATCTTCTTCATCAGGAAGAGGTTGTCACAAGAAGAACTAAGTACGACCTTAACAAGGCAGAAGAGAGAGCACATATCTTAGAGGGATTGATGATTGCCCTTGATAATATCGACAGAGTTATCAGCATCATCAGAAGTTCTGCCAATGTAACAATCGCTAAGGAAGGTCTTATCAAGGAATTCCAGTTATCAGAAGCACAGGCATCAGCTATTGTAGAGATGCGTCTGAGAGCTCTTACAGGTCTGGAAAGAGAAAAGCTGGAAGCAGAACTCAATGATTTACTTGGTAAGATTGCAGAATATAAGGCAATTTTAGGAGATAAGAAGATTCTTTTAGGAGTTATCAAGAAGGAAATATCTGTTATAGCAGATAAATATGGTGATGACAGAAGAACTTCTATTGGATTTGATGAATATGACCTTTCAACAGAAGATCTTATTCCAGATGAGGCATGTGTCATAGCAAGAACTAATGTAGGATATATCAAGAGAATGACTCCTGATAACTTTAAGAGCCAGAACCGTGGTGGTAAGGGAATCAAAGGAATGCAGACTCTTGAGGATGATTACATTGAAGATTTGTTCATGACAACATCACATCATGTACTTACATTCTTCACTAATCTTGGAAGAGCATATAAGCTGAAAGCTTATGAGATTCCAGAGGCAGGAAGAACTTCAAGGGGAACAGCTATAATCAATCTTTTACAGCTTCAGCCGGGTGAGCAGATAACAGCTATAATCCCTATAGATGTTAAGTCACTTCAGGATAAGGATAATCTGTTCATGGCAACCAAGAAGGGAATCGTTAAGAAGACTCCTGTAGCTGAATTTGCTAATATTAGAAAGACTGGTATCCAGGCAATTAATTTAAGAGACGATGATGAACTTATAGAAGTTAAGCTTACAGACAGTGATTGTGATATCATTCTTGTCACTAAGCTTGGACAGTGTATAAGATTCGCAGAGACTGAGGTAAGACCTACAGGCAGAAGTGCTATGGGTGTTATCGGAATGAACCTGTTAGATGAGGATGAGGTTGTCGGAATGCAGCTTAATACTCAGGGTGATTCACTCCTTATAGTTTCTGAGAATGGATTAGGCAAGAGAACTGTCATAGATGAATTTGACATACAGCACCGTGGTGGCAAGGGTGTCAAATGCTACAAGATTAATGAGAAAACTGGTAATGTTATAGGTGTTAAGGCTGTTGATGACACAAGAGAAGTTATGCTTATAACAGATGAGGGTATTATTATTCAGTTAAAATGTTCTGACATATCTATACTTGGAAGAATAACATCAGGTGTCAAGCTTATTAATCTTGATGAAGGAGTCAAAGTTGCAACAATATCTAAGGTTCGTAAAGACCCTGACAATGATGCAGATGGCAATACAGATAGTAATGCAGACTCAGATGATGCTTCAGATAATAGTTCAGATTCAGAAAATGAAGATAATTAGTGATAAGCCCTGACTTAGCGGTCAGGGCTTTTTTGAAAGGATAACTTATGGCTTGGCTTACGGTTAATTTTAAATCCAGGGCACTTGGAATGCCTGTGGTTATGGATGCACTGATTCCACAGGGGCATGGCAGTTATAAATCATTGTATCTTTTACATGGTGCAGGAGGTGGACATGATAGCTGGCTTTTAAAAAGCCGGATTGCAGATTATGTAGACAATACAGATATAGCGGTATTCATGCCATCAGGTAATAACAAATTTTATGTTGATAACATCAACGGAAAGGGATATTTTACCTTCATAACAGAGGAGCTTGTGGATAAGTGCGAGAAATGGTTCAATATCAGCAGAAAAAGCGAGGACAGATTTATAGCGGGAATGTCAATGGGAGGTTATGGTGCTATGTATGCGGCACTTAATAAACCATATCAATATAAAGCTGCTTTTTCATATTCCGGGCTTCTTGATATCCTCGAAAGATACGACAATCCGCAGGGTTTGGGGCTTTTCGCACCATTTGGTACAAGGCAGCAGTTATTAGATAATGGCTTTGATTTATATGACATAATTGTTGATAAATATCAAAAAACTTGTGGAAACGAGAGTGGAAAAGAGAACAAAGCCCCTATTGATGCCATAGACAACAATGTTGATAAATCTGTGGATAATGTGGATAACTTTTGCAGATACATAATCGAATGTGGAATGCAGGATACACGAATCCACATGTCAAAACATTTTTACGAGGCTTTGACAGATGCAGGTTTAGAAGCTGTGTACTACGAGGAAGATGGCAGGCACGACTTCACTTACTGGGACAGATGTATAGCAAGAACTGTTAAATATATAACAAAAGGAGGCAGCTATGGCAGTAATTAATGCAAATGTATTTTCAATGTACCTTGCACATGAGATAGATGTCACTGTTGTGCTTCCTGATGAGATAAGTGATGATGAGCAGTTAAAATGTGTGTGGCTGTACCACGGTGGAAGCGGAGACCATGTTGACTGGTTGTATCATGTGCGTTTAACGGATATAGTTAATGAGAGACATTTTGCTGTTGTACTTCCAACAGTTCACGAATCATGTTTCGTTGATATGAATATTGGCGACAAGTATGGAAGCTATGTAGGCAAAGAACTTCCAAGAATCATATGGAAAATGTTTAGATGTATCTCTGATAAAAGAGAAGATAATTATGTGTCAGGATTTTCTAATGGCGGTTATGGATGTTTTCATACAGTGCTTATGTATCCTGATAAGTTTTCCAAGATAGGAGCTTTTTCAGCAGGTGATAAGGCTGATGCAGATTTTCCTAATGATGGTGGAGCCAAATCTATAACAAGAATCAGGCTGTATGGGGATGGTGACCTTCACAAGACTGAATATGGAATTACATTTCTTGCAGACAGACTTATAGACGAGGTGGATAGTGGTAAAAGAAATGTGGAAAGTCTGCCGCAGATTTATCATGCATGTGGAAGTCTTGATCCATGGCTTGACATGAACCACATATTGAGAGATTATTTTAGTAGTCATAGCAATTATTATGATTATACCTATGATGAAATTGAAGGACTTGGACATGAGTGGGACTTCTGGGAAAAAGAATTGATAAAATTCCTTGATTTTGTGGCATTAAATAAACAATAAATATCTGGGAGGAGTATATGAGAGAAGTAGATGTAGCTGTAATTACTGACAACATTAAAGAGATGTGTATTGAAGCTAACCATTATCTTACTGATGACATGAAAAAGGTTTTCAATGAGGCGGTTGATACGGAAGAATCACCTCTTGGAAAGCAGGTATTAAACCAGCTTAAAGAAAATCTTGAGATTGCCGGCAATGACATGATACCTATATGTCAAGATACAGGAATGGCTGTGGTATTCATAAATGTAGGCCAGGATGTACATTTAACTGGTGGAGATATCACAGATGCGATTAATGAGGGCGTAAGACGTGGATATGTAGATGGATATCTTCGTAAATCTGTTGTCGCTGACCCTATATACAGAGAGAACACAAAGGACAATACACCAGCAGTTATTCATTATGCGATTGTTCCGGGTGATAAGGTTGAGATTACTGTTGCACCTAAGGGATTTGGAAGCGAGAACATGAGCCGTGTATTCATGTTAAAGCCTGCTGACGGAATTGATGGAGTTAAAGAGGCAATTCTTACAGCAGTAAGAGATGCAGGTCCTAATGCCTGTCCTCCTATGGTTATCGGTGTCGGAATCGGTGGAACATTTGAAAAATGTGCATATCTTGCCAAGAAAGCTCTTACAAGAAATCTGGATGAGGAATCTCCTGTTGAATATGTAAGAGACCTCGAAAAAGAGATGCTTGAAAAGATTAATAAGCTTGGAATTGGTCCAGGCGGACTTGGTGGAACTAAGACAGCACTTGCCATCAATATCGAGACATATCCAACACATATTGCAGGTCTGCCGGTGGCTGTCAATATATGCTGCCATGTAAACAGACACGCACACAGAATTCTGTAAAATATTTTATATATCTGGAGGATTATAGCTATGGATAAACATATCACAGCTCCAATCACATCTGAAGTAGCAAAGACTCTTCATTCAGGTGATTATGTATACATAACAGGAACTATATATACAGCAAGAGATGCTGCACATAAAAGAATGGCTGAGGCACTTAAAGAGGGAAAGCCACTTCCAATTGATATGAAAAATAATGTTATATATTATATGGGACCATCGCCAGCGAGAGAGGGAAGACCTATAGGTTCTGCCGGTCCTACAACAGCAAGCAGAATGGATAAATATGCACCAGATTTGTTAGACCTTGGATTAACTGGAATGATAGGCAAAGGTAAGAGGTCGGCAGCAGTTATAGATGCCATCAAGCGCAATGGAGCTGTATATTTTGCAGCAGTCGGCGGAGCAGGTGCAATTCTTTCACAGAGAATCAAGTCATCAGAAGTAATCGCATATGATGACCTTGGAACAGAGGCTATAAGAAAGCTTGAAGTAGAGGATTTTCCAGTTATAGTAGTTATCGACAGTGAAGGAAATAATCTGTATGAAACTGCAATAAAGGAATATAATAGAGAATAGTTATATAAAAAGCTTGACATAATAATAAAGCTTTGATATAATCAACTTTGCGTTGGTGTGTTAGCACCTCGTATAAAAGAATTTCATACTAAGAGTAGAAAACCATTGGTTTAAGGCTCTCATTCATGGAATCTTGGAGTAGTACTCAAGAGGCTGAAGAGGCGCCCCTGCTAAGGGTGTAGGTCGGGCAACCGGCGCGAGGGTTCAAATCCCTCCTGCTCCGTTTTAGCAAATAGTTGGGAAGTCAGAGTTTATCTGGCTTCCCGGTTTTTGCATGTAAGTAATAAATGTCAAAATGTGCGGACACAATGCGGACACATACAGTGTTTATGCGGTTTTACGCATATAACTGGTTTATTTTTTGTCGAGCATTTTCTACATAACCTTTGGAAGAATATGTATAGTACATTAGGTTAGTCATAATAGAATGACCTAACATATCTGCTCTTTCCTTAGCTGTGAATCCAAGTGGAATAAGTACATTGGTATTCAAAGACATCCTGAATGCATGATTATTGGTAGCATTAAGATTTAATTTCTTACATGTCTTTGATACAAAACTTTCATAAGCACTTGTTGTTAACCAGTTACTATCATTATTGCAGAATACAAATTCAGAATGAATACCTTTCTCTTTTTGAATAGATTGTAATTCATTCAATAAAGAGATAATAATATCAGTGAGTGGAAAATATCGTCCACCTTTAGATATACCTTTTTCGTCCTTTGTGTAATTAGCAATATAATGTGTTGTTGCATGACCCTTTACTTTTTCTTCAAGCTGTTGGGTATGGATATGTATTGTTTTGTTGTTATAGTTGATATCCGACCATTTTAGAGAACATATTTCTCCAGCTCTCATACCTGTTTGAATTGCAAATAATGTAGCATAGGCATTATAACAATAGCCATGATACATAGTGGCTTTCATTCTTTCACGCAAGTATGTTTCAATACTCTTAATTTCATCAGGAGAGAATATCTTATCCTCTTCTGTATTTTGTGTCATATCACAATCTCTCATATAGATTTTGTTGTTAATATTAGCAACTGGATTCACAGATATAATATCCTTTTTAACAGCATAATTAAAAATGAGATTAAGTACACATTTGTAAGCTAGAAAAACACGAGGTTTAGGATGGTTAATTTTAACAAAATCCTGAGTATATTTCTTGATAGTGTAATCATTTATCTCACGAATATCTGTATTAGCAAGTTCTTTAGAAATGAAACGATTAAAGTCATTACGATATTTTGTTACAGTTCCATTATTAGGGTTTTCAGTTACCTTTTTTTCATTCAATGCAAGTATAAAAATACTTTTGACTGATTGGTCTAATATGCCAGATGTATAATGAGCATATAATTTCAAATACAACTCGTCAATTGTCTTAGCAGATATCTTTTTATCCCTTGATACTCGTGTTCTATAGAATACATGGTTATTATTAGAAATAGACTGCTTAATGGACTTTGGTGAACCATCTTTGTTAATATGCAGTTTATCAACAGTTTTCTTTATTAATGCTCTTTCCTTTTTATTCATATTATTTAATTCGGTTTGAGCATCGCTTTCACTTATAATACCAAGTGCAAATTCTTTTTTCAATGTAGATTTTCTATTTTTTATGGATTCTAATATCTGATTAATATTATAATAGTCGATAAGATTTATTTGCTCCATTTTAAAGCCTCACGATAAAAAAATTTTTATCTATGCCTTAAAAGCAAATTAAACATGTTCCTCAATTATTTAGACGTGTTCCTAAATTATTAGGATGTTAGACGTGTTCCTATAAGATATTACTTAAATGGTAATGGTTCATTATCAGTATCATCTAAATATATTCTTTTCATATCGTAATCTTGTACAGAATTATATTCCGTACAAGAGCCATCAGCATTGTATACAATAATATTGTTAATACGCCTTTTAAAAGCAGCCCATGATTCTTGGTCGCTAATTTGGAGTTCACTATATTGTTTTTCTAAACGCCAGTTAGATATGATATATACTTTTTCATAACAGGCAACCTTATTAGAATATCTACTTGGAAGTTCACAAGGGTGCTTATCAAGGTAATCCAGCATTTCGGTCATACGCAGAGATGAACGAAATTCATCAAAGCAGATTACAGGTTGACCTTTGTAGCCATCAAAAGGATGTTCATAATCTGTTACACGATATACATTTTCATATCCATGCTTTTCAAAAACACCTTTGGTCTTACCAGTTCCTGTTACACCTGATATATATGTTACAGTTAGGTCTTTTCTGAATATTTTATTGTAAGTTTCTGACAATATTGTATATCTTATTTTATCAAGTTTATCAATTTGCATTATGTAATCTTGATTTTCTGTCAGAATATCACAATTAGACATTCCGCTTTGAATCATCAGAAAAAGTTCGGATAAATCATTTCTTCTACCTTTACTATCTGGTGGCTGTATACCATATTCCTCAAATGTTCCTTCTATTTTCTTCTCCTGTTTTGATTCATCTGTGTACCACTTGCCTGTCTTTTTTACATAATTTACATTATCAGATGTTGAACCCTTGCATTTCTCAATATGAGCATCTGGAAAGTGTTTTTTAATCATCGAAAATCGAACTCGTGATGTGAATATAACAAAGACATGTGTGTGATAGCAGCTCCCTTCCTCATCTGCTAAACAAAAATATGTTAATGTTTTGAAATTGTTTAGCAGTGTTGTTTTGATATACTCATGAGTATATCCCTTATCAACAGGGTTATTAATTGTAAGCTGGTACTTATTTGATTGAGTATCTTTAATGCATACATTAGAATTGCCATTACTATTCATATAATTTATCTCCTTTATATATATATTGTTTACTTTGTTCACTTTGTTCATTTAATATGAACATGCTTTAAAGCCTTTATTTGAGTGGCTTGTGAGTTGTTTGTGCAACTGCTGTGGTAATACTAAGGGGCAGTTGCGTTGATATAATTACGCTTGTATGTAGTGTGAGGCAATCGGCAGCTTATTAAATTGATTCCTTATTCCAGTTGGCAGAGTAGTTGAGTGCCAGTCTTGTCCAATTAAAACCATTCTTACCCCTGCAACTCGTGCCATGAACGCTAGTGTTGAAAGCATTTTTTGTAGATGCTCAAAATCTGCTTTGGATTTGCTAAGAGCATATGTGTTGAACTCATCCATAAAAATCACCTCCTTTCTATCCTGTATTTAGCCATGAGCAAAACTCTACACATTCAATATTTATGCAAGTTTGCGAGGCATGGCAACCTCTTTTATCACTACAAATTTATAGAAACAATCAACTCCCAATGGTATAATTAAGTTGTCAAAATCAATTCACCGAAAGGA
>JBNMKL010000029.1:0-34973 GCA_050874305.1 Lachnospira sp.
ATAACAGGGTCTGTAATTCCATCAAACACTCTCATTCCCGTAAGTATGAATGACACAAGTACAACAGATAGACCTGCAATTCCGTTGGCATAGTATGATACATACCCCATCATTGCCAGGTATAAGTTAGTCGATGTGTTATTAAGTGAGAAGAAAGCAATCTGCCACAAATGTGCCTTATTGCCTGCAATAGTATTCACATTATCCATATGCATATCCAATCTGTATTATGTAATATATATTATACACACTTTTATTGTATTTTCATAGTGATTTTCCGCATTTATTTTATATAATATATAGGTTTTATATTTTAATCATTTAAAAGATTGTTTTAATCTGTTTTAAAGCCAGTAAATAAGCGTAATCCCAAATTGTGTATTTCGTATTACGCTTATTTGCTGGTTTTTACGCCTTCCCCATTAAATTCCGGTATAAAACTCTCCTCTGCGACTCCGCCTTCCTGTATGAATCCATTAGTAACGCCTATATCAATGGCGTAATCGACAACATTATCATACTCTCTTTGCGTGACTTTTCTGTTAATCTCAGGATAATCACTGACATGTGGCAGAGGTGTATACTGATTCATAATACTTATAAACACATCATCTCCATACGTGTCTTTGATATATTTAATCACTCTCTTTGAATCTGCTGTGTGCCCTGGCAGTATAAGATGCCTTACTATAATACCATGCGTCATTATCCCTCTCTTATCAAAGCTGCATTTACCTATCTGCCTGTGCATCTCAGTCAGTGCAGCACACGCTACCTCGTAATAATCCTTTGCGTGTGAATATCGCATAGCAAGTGAACTGTCAACATATTTAAAATCGGGAAGATATATGTCAACAAGCCCATCTAAGCTTTTCATCGTATCAACAAGCTCATATGAGCTTGTGTTGTATACAACAGGGATTGTCAATCCGTTATTCTTTGCCATAGTAAGAGCTTCTACAATCTCTTTTACATAATGTGAAGGCGTTACAAGATTAATATTGTTGGCTTTTTTGTCCTGAAGCTCAAGGAAAATCTCTGCAAGCCTGTCGACAGTAATCTCCACACCAGTTCCGCCTCTTGCAATACACGCATTCTGGCAAAATACACATCTTAGATTACAGCCTGAAAAGAATACTGCCCCAGAGCCTTCCTCTCCTGATATGCAAGGTTCTTCCCACATATGAAGTGCTGCCCTTGCAACCATAATCTTGTCACTCATCCCGCAGAAGCCTGCCGCTATGCTCCTGTCTATATTGCAATGCCTAGGGCACTCATTACACAGCATAATTATCCATATCTCCTTAGTGTTCCTTTATCATCTCACGAAGCTTACACAAAGCATCACTTATTCCGCCCACCTCATCTATCAGTCCTGCATCGACCGCCTGCTGTCCGACAAGAATTGTTCCAAGATCTTTGGTAAGCACGCCTGATTTAATCATCATCTTTTCCAGCTCGTCAGCCTCAATATCTGCGTGAGCTGCTATAAAATTAACGATTCTATCCTGAATCATCTTAAAATAATCAAAAGTCTGTGGTGCGCCAATAATCGTTCCATTCATTCTGACCGGATGCACTATCATAGTAGCTGTCGGTGCAATAAATGAATAGTCTGCACTAACTGTAAGTGGCACTCCTATACTATGTGCATCGCCAAGCACAAGTGAAACTGTCGGTGTCTTCATAGAAGCTATCATCTCTGCAAGCGCAAGTCCCGCACTAACATCCCCACCTACTGTATTGATAAGAAGAAGCACTCCCTTAACCTCACTGTCATCCTCGATAGCTGCAAGCTGTGGCAGGATGTGCTCGTATTTCGTACTCTTAGATGAAGCTGAAAGCACATCATGCCCCTCAATCTCACCGATAATCGTCATGAGCTGTATCTTGTCGTCATGTTCGCCGCCATTTAACGTGACCTGCCCGTAATCCTCAACCTTCTTATCGTTAACCTTAATATCTGAAGTTTTATTCTCTGCGCCCATACTCATCCTCATTTCCGCACCCCAAATGTGCTTATAATATCAGATGTAGTATGCACAGAAATTCTTATTCTAATTCAATTTCTCAATATTTTGCACGTCTTTCATTCTAAAACATCCCCAAAACTTTGCATATGTTTCATTCTTGAGCACTTCTAAAGCCTTGTATTTCTTTTATTCTTTAATTTCCACAAAAATTCCCATATTTTACAGACTCATCTATCATCAATGTTCTTCATCTATTTCGTCTTCGTCTACTTCTTCTCTGCTCTTTTTTAATATATTCATGGCTTTTATTATGCCATATACTACAAAACAGGCAATCAGCACAAGCCCCGCCGCTATCACATAATGATTATTTAAAAGTCCTGTAATAGCATCATCAATCTTTGACGATATGCTTTCCGGCATATATTCAAGTATTACTGCCGCAATAATAACCACCACTGCAAGCCGCATAATATAATGTGGCTTTCTCTTAATCTCTATGCCCTCCATAAGCTCCACTCCAAGCGTGTCAGCCTCTATAATGGCATTTCTCGTAAATGTTGAATTAGTTATGACAACCGGAATATCACAATCATAGAAACTGCATCCTGTATACGCTTCCTGAACCGCCCTGTTGCCTATCTTATTCTCGTAATACTTGCATTGAAATGCGTATTTTTTCCTATGTTTAACTGCTATAATATCAATACCATGATCACCCGACTTAGGTGTCTGGGTAACACGCTTATATCCATGTTTCTTTAGATATTCACAACAGTATTCTTCATAATCATAACCTGTGTACATGTTTTAATAACCCTTCTTAATGTGAATATATTTTACCACAAGCTCTTGCGAAATAATATGTTTCATATATAATATTTGTGTAAATTATGAATTTAGAAATGAGATAAGGAGATTTATGGATATGCCAAAAGACCCAGTTATGCTTTTATCATTTGTTAACACACAGCTCCGCGACCATTATGCCTCTCTTTCAGAATTATGCAAGACATATTGTGTCAGCGAGCAGGATATTATAAAAAGCCTTGATTCTATAGATTATAAGTACGACAAAAATGTCAATCAGTTTATCTAATCTATGCTTGGAGACGATGTAAAATACCGCCAATGCCAGTTAAGTACCAGCATTAGCGGTATTTTGCAGTTAAGCTTCCTATGGGATTCGAACCCACGACCTACTGATTACGAATCAGTTGCGCTACCAGCTACGCCAAGGAAGCAACATATTATTTATTATACGCTTTTTTTATCTGTTTTGCAAATCTTTCTTCAATTTCATCTACCAGACCATTTATATATACCTTATTAGACACAGGATTCTTGACTGATGGGTCATATGGTACAAAACCGCCAGACATATTCTCATGTCCGCCACCGCTTCCGATTCCCTTAAGGGCTTCATTAGCGATATCACCCACATTGATATTGCCAGAAGTTCTGACAGACAACTTGATTCCATCATCCTTGACAGAATATACGACCGTATTATCAGTAGTCTCAAGCATCATGATAAAATCCGAAACTGATGCAACTATCGCTTCCGGGCAGTTGTAGCCGACATTGGCAAAACTTGTCCTGTTAATAGTCTTGATACTGTTAATTGCAAGGCTGTATGCCTTCAAATCATCCATTGTAAGAACACTGCTGTCAAATTCTTTTAATATCTTCTGGTCAGCCATATTAAACAGCTTATAAAACATATCCAGATCAAGCTGTGATACGCCTCTTGTAAGATTAGCTGTATCAACTTTAATTCCATATAACAGAGCTGTAGCCATTCTTGTATCTATATCAACACCATATTGAAACATATATTCCGCCATCATGGATGCACATGCTCCCACTTCTGGTCTTATATCAGAAAACATATATTTTACAGATTCATATGTCTTATGATGGTCAAAGCACACAATCTCATTTCCCGGTAAATCTAATATATTGGCATTACCTTTTTGTGCATCAACTATCATTATCTCTGTATCCATAGTCATATTGACATCTTGAATTTCAACAATGTCTATCCCAAGGCGTGCCACCATAGAATATGAGCTTCCATGATTAACCTTCCCCTTATACACTATAGTCGAAGCAAGCCCTTTAGCTTTAAGCAGATACTGAAGTCCAAATGCACTCGCTATTGCATCTGGATCCGGAAAATTATGCATCTGGATATATACATGCTTGTTGCGGATTGACTTTAGCATCTCGTCAATATCTATCATATCATTACCCTCTCATACGCTTTCGTACTTATTATAATGATACTATTATTACAATCATTTTGCAATCAATTAACAGCAATCCTGCATATTATAAACTAAGAAATCATAAGGAGCTAACTAATGGAACCACTTCTCTCCATATCAGATATATCTTTTTCGTATCAGGATTCCAAGCAGCGTGTAGATGCTCTGTCACATGTATCAATAGATATAATGCCCGGCAGCTTCACATCTATAGTAGGTCCGTCCGGATGTGGCAAATCCACTCTTCTTTCTATAATTGCAGGGCTGTTAAAACCAGATTCTGGCAATATAGTAATCAACTCCAAAGATAAATCTGTGCATATAGGCTATATGCTTCAGCGCGACTGCCTGTTTGAATGGCGTTCTGTATACAAGAATATACTCTTAGGTCTTGAACTTGGCAAAACATGTACAGATGAGAAGTTAAAAAAGGTTGATGATATGTTAAATGATTACGGATTGTCAGAATTCAAAAATGCAAAGCCATCATCTTTATCTGGTGGAATGCGGCAGAGAGTTGCACTTATAAGAACGCTTGCCACAGAGCCAGATATTCTGCTTCTTGACGAACCATTTTCTGCGCTTGACTACAACACGCGTCTTGAAGTCAGCGATGACATCTATAAGATAATAAAGGAGCAGAATAAAACCGCAATCCTTGTAACACACGATATATCAGAAGCTATATCAATGGGTAACACTGTTGTCGTATTAAGCAAACGTCCGGGAACCGTAAAACAGACAATTCCAATTGAACTTTCTACAGACTATGGCAGTCCATTTGCTGCACGAAGTGCTAAAGAATTCTCCTATTACTTTAATACTATATGGAAGGAGATTAATTAATATGAAACAATATAATAAATGGAAAATCAGCATTTTACGTTTCGTTCTTATCATAGCATTTTTAATAATATGGGAAATAACAGCTGACGCTGGTATCATAGATGCATTTATATTCAGCTCACCATCCAGAATAATACACTGTTTTAAAGTTTCAATCCAGGATGGAGTATTACTAAGGCACACGATTGTAACGCTTGGAGAAACATTTTTAAGTTTTGCAATTATAATATCTGCCGGTGTCGGGATTGCTCTTCTGCTGTGGCTTTCGCCATTCTTAACGCAGCTGTTTGAGCCTTTCCTTATAATACTTAACAGCCTGCCTAAATCAGCACTTGCACCGATGTTAATTGTCTGGCTTGGCAATAACCCAAGAGCAATCATAGTTACCGCCGTATCAGTTGCGATATTCGGAACTATCATTAATGTATACACCAGCTTTAACGAGACTGACCCTGAAAAAATCAAGCTCATGAGAACCTTTAAAAGCAATCGGATACAGATGTTGTCAAAGCTTATACTTCCAGCATCAATCGGAACTATCATAAGCAATATGAAAGTTGCCATAGGTCTTTGTCTCGTAGGTGTAATTATCGGCGAGTTTCTCGCTGCAAGGTCGGGACTTGGATATCTAATCGTATACAGCAGCCAGATATTCGCCATGGACACAATTGCCATGGCTATTATAATTCTGTGCGTATTATCTATCATTTTATTTAAAATTGTTGACCTTGCAGAATTATTATATAAAAGATTGACATAGTATACTATTTGTAATATTATATATTCACGGAGGATAAATATATGATTTCACTTCAACTTAAAGACACCAAGACATTTATGTCACACCTTCTTATCAAGGATACATTTGATTCAATGCTGCTGTCGCAGGCAGAGCTTAATATGGCATACAGTTTCACTATAGACGGAAGCGTTAACAGAAGTTTCTATACTGATGAAGAATATGATGGATTAGACAACAAGAATTACACATCATGGAAGACAATCAAGCCCTTCTGCTTTAGTTTCATCAAGGGAAGCAAGGTTCCTTCGGGCATGAAGATTATATTTGTCATGCCTGATTCAATTGCCGGAAGAATTATTGAGGACAGCAAAGCATCTCTTGGTCTGGCTGATGTAGAAGGACTTTTTATCAATATAAGATATAAGGATAACACTGTTTCGATTATAACAGGAACATCCCTTAAGACATTTACACTCGATAAATCACTTGAGCACAGCTTTGACAATTATATCAAGCTATTCTTAGAGCATTACCAGATTGACTACGAGGAGAATTAATACTTTTTTAATAAATCCTGCAATCCTCATATTTGCTGTGTTTGCGTCTCTTTTGTTAGCACTCATTTCTTTTGAGTGCTAATTTTTTCTTGACTATTCAATCCCACTGTATTAAATTATGTTTTAGTTGATAATCATCGAATAATATTTAAAGATAAGCGAGGTAATAAATAATGGCTACAGAACATGGTAATCTTTCAATTAACAGCCAGAATATATTCCCTATAATCAAGAAATGGATGTATTCTGACCACGACATATTCTATCGTGAACTTATATCTAACGGATGTGATGCTATCACTAAGTTAAAAAAGCTTGATTTAATCGGTGAGTACGAGGCACCTGATGATATCGAATACAAGCTTCTTGTCAATGTAAGTCCTGACAAGAAAACAATTAAAATCATCGATAACGGTATTGGTATGACTGCTGATGAAGTTAACGAGTACATATGCCAGATTGCATTTTCAGGCGCAGAGGCATTCCTTGAGAAGTACAAGGACAAGACTAATGACGACCAGATTATAGGTCATTTTGGTCTTGGTTTCTACTCAGCATTCATGGTTGCAGATAAAGTAACTATCGATACTCTCTCATTCAAGGAAGGCTCTAAGGCTGTTCACTGGGAATGTGATGGCGGAACTGAATATGATATGAGCGATTCTGACAAGACTACTGTTGGTACAGAGATTACTCTTTATCTTAATGAAGACAGCTATGAATTCGCCAACGAGTACAAGGCAAAGGAAGTTATCGACAAGTACTGCTCTTTCATGCCAGTTCCTATCTACTTTGCGAACGAAGATGCAGGACAGCTCACTGACGATATTCCAGAAGAGGAAGTTCTTGACACAGATACTGTTGTTGAGACATTCATCAAAGATGCTGTCACAGAAGAAGTTGAGAATGATGACGGAACCAAGAAGACTATCGAGAAATCTCCTGCAAAGAAGATGGCTAAGATTGTCCGCCGTCCTGTCGCATTAAATGATATCCATCCATTATGGACAAAGCATCCTAATGAATGCAGTGCCGATGACTACAAAGCATTCTACAGAAAAGTATTTAACGATTACAAGGAGCCTTTATTCTGGATTCACCTTAACATGGATTATCCATTCAACCTGAAAGGTATTCTGTATTTTCCTAAGATTAATACAGAATATGAATCAATTGAAGGAACTATCAAGCTCTACAACAATCAGGTATTCGTTGCTGATAACATCAAGGAAGTTATTCCAGAATTCCTTCTTCTGTTAAAGGGTGTAATTGATTGTCCTGACCTTCCACTTAACGTATCAAGAAGTGCTCTTCAGAATGATGGTTTTGTCAAGAAGATTTCTGAGTACATCACTAAGAAGGTTGGAGATAAGCTTTCTGGAATGTATAAGACAGACAAAGAAAACTATGAAAAATACTGGGATGACATCAATCCATTCATAAAATTTGGTTTCTTAAAGGATGAGAAGTTCGCTGAGAAGATGAACGATTTCATTATATTTAAGAATATTGATGGCAAGTATCTTACTTTAAAGGAATGCCTTGAGGAGAACAAAGAAAAGCACGAAAATACTGTATTCTATGTAACTGATGAAGTTGAACAGAGCCAGTACATCAACATGTTCAAGGAAGAAGGTATAGATGCTGTCTTACTTACACATAATATAGACCAGCCATTCATCACTACTCTTGAGAGCAAGAATGAAGGTGTTCATTTTGCAAGAATTGATGCTGATATATCTGACAGCTTCAAGGAAGAGACTTCTGAGGATGAGTTAAAGTCTGAAACTGAGACTCTTACAGAGATTTTCAAGAAGGCTCTTAACAATGAGAACATAAAGATTGAAGTTTCAAAGCTTAAAAATGCTTCTATCTCTTCTATGATTACTCTCTCTGAGCAAGACAGAAGAATGCAGGATATGATGAAGATGTACAGTATGCCTGGCATGGATCCATCTATGTTCGGCGGTCAGGGACAGACACTTGTACTCAACGCTAACAATGACCTTGTTAAATATGTATTAGCTAACAAGGATGGTGAGAACACTCCTATCATCTGCCAGCAGCTCTATGACCTTGCATTATTAAGCCATGCTCCATTAACACCAGAGCAGATGACAGCATTTATCGCAAGAAGCAATAAAATCATGGAATTGCTTGCCAAATAATACAAAGAATAGTATTATATACGTATAGATGGCACTAAGGCCTATGTCTTAGTGCCTTTTTTATGGAGGTTTTTATTGTATGGAAGAAACTACAGAAAGCAAAGAATCATTTGGCAAAACTTTCCTCAAAGAATTTTTAAGTTTTCTTAAATTATTTGCCATAGCGTTCATTGCTGCTTTTCTTATAACTCACTTTGTAATTGTCAATGCAGAGGTTCCAACTGGTTCTATGACTAACACTATCATGGAGCATGACAGACTGATAGGATTAAGACTGTCCTACGTTTTCAGTGACCCACAGAGAGGCGATATTATCATATTCAAATATCCCGATGACGAATCACAGAATTTCGTCAAACGTGTTATCGGAGTTCCAGGTGATGTCATAGAGATTAGTGATGGACATGTGTCTGTCAACGGTGAAGTCCTAGATGAACCATATATAAGAGAACCTATGGACACATATGAAACACTCTACTACATAGTTCCGGAAAACAGTTATTTCGTTATGGGGGATAACCGTAACAATTCCAAAGATTCACGTTATTGGAAAACAACTAATTATGTCACTAAAGACAAAATTGTTGCAAAAGTCCTTTTTAAATATTTCAATATGCAGGATAAAAAGGTTGAATTTGAAATTTTAAAATAAGAGGTAATTTTATGGACAACAAGATTTTAAAAGAAATCTTAAGCTATGTATGGTATATTGCAATTGCATTTATAGCAGCTTTCATAATAACACATTTTATCATTATTAACACATGGGTTCCTACTGGTTCAATGAATAATACTATTATGGACAACGACAAAATTATCGGCTTGCGTTTTACCTATGCATTCAGCTCGCCCAATCGTGGAGATATAGTAATATTCAAATATCCTGATGATGAGAGCAGAAATTTTGTCAAGCGTGTTATAGGAATCCCTGGCGATGTTGTCGATATAAGCGATGGTAAGGTATCGGTTAATGGCGAAATCATCGACGAACCATATATTAAAGAACCTATGGATACATCAGAAACACTTCATTTTGAAGTTCCGGACAACAGTTATTTTGTTATGGGTGACAATCGTAACAATTCTAATGACGCAAGATACTGGAAAACAACTAACTATGTATCCAAAGATAAAATCCTCGCTAAAGGATGGCTCAAATATTACAACACTCAAAGTAAAAAAATCAGTTTTAAAATTTTGGAATAACACATAATAATCATGAGCATAATAGACATGTCGGTATTAACTGACATGTCTTTTTTATTAAGGAGGTTATTATGAGTTCTTTAGGTTGTAATGCTTGTGGATGTGAACATAATAAAGATAACTGCTGCTGTCTTTCTTCTATCCACGTTCAGGGAAAATCTGCCACAACAACAGATTGTACATGCTGTGGTGACTTCAAAGAACAGGACGAAAATTCTGCAAAGAATTCAACTGCCTGTCCTAAACTCACATTGGACATAAAATGTGATGCTTCCAACTGTGTTCACAATTCAGATAGCAGATGTGTGGCTGACCACATAGATATATCTGGAATCAGTGCAACTGAAAGCGGAGATACAGTGTGCGCCTCTTTTGAGTGCAAATAAGGAGCAGGCTCAGAAAAATCCCCCAGCCATAAAAGCTGGGGGATTTAACATGTCCATAAAATATACAATTAAGCTCTTGAAAGATACTCACCTGTACGTGTATCAATCTTAATCTTATCGCCCTGGTTAACGAATAATGGAACCATGATTCTTGCACCTGTCTCAAGGATAGCTGGCTTTGTAGCACCTGTAGCTGTATCACCCTTAACACCTGGCTCTGTCTCTGTGATTTCAAGCTCAACGTTGATAGGTGGCTCGATTGAGAATACCTTACCAGCGTGTGAACATAACTTAACCATCTCGTTTTCCTTAACGAACTTAAGAGAATCACCAACATCCTCAGCAGCTAAACCAATCTGCTCGAATGTCTCTGTATCCATGAAGTTATAGATATCTCCATCTGAGTAAAGATACTGATACTCTTTACGATCAATATGAGCAAGATCAAACTTCTCTGTTGGTCTGAATGACTTCTCTACAACACCACCACTGACGATGTTCTTTAACTTAGTTCTAACGAAAGCAGCTCCCTTACCAGGCTTAACATGCTGGAATTCAATAATCTGCCAGATACCGTTATCCATCTGAATTGTAATACCGTTCTTAAAATCTCCTGCGCTTACCATTCTTTGGTATACCTCCTAATATAAATAGCTTTAAATATTTTATAATAAATTACGGCTTATGTCAAGCACAGCCTCCATCGCATACAGATAGCCTTTCAGTCCTAAACCTACAACCTGTCCATTGCATACTGGAACTGTGACTGATGTATGTCTGAATTCCTCACGCTTGTGGACATTAGATATATGAACCTCAATCTTAGGTATATTCTCAATAGAACCAAGAGCATCTCTTATTGCAATACTATAATGAGTATACGCCCCCGGATTGATTACTATACCATCTATATTCTCATAATAAGCCTTCTGTATCCTGTCAATAATTCCACCTTCTGAATTACTCTGGAACACTTCTACCTCAACGCCAAGCTCTTTAGCTTTGTCATTAATCATAGATACAAGTGTATCGTAATTCTGCGAACCATATATGCCCTTCTCTCTTATTCCCAAGAAATTAATATTAGGTCCATTAATTACAAGTAACTTTGCCATACATTTATTCCTCCACCGGTTTAATTATATCATATATCTGTTCAAATCTTTTTCCTGTTGTATCGACCACAATATCAGCCGCATCAAGATAAAGTGCCTCACGCTTATCCATAAGAGATATAATCTTCTCTCTTACATTGCCACCTGCAAGAAGCGGGCGTTTCGTATCGCCTTTTAATCTTTTCTCAAGCTCATCAACAGTGGTTCTTAGGTATACAACCTTGCCAACATGCCGCATAAGCTCTCTGTTAACTTCTCTTACCGGAAGTCCTCCACCTACAGATATGACAACCTTGTCATCCCTGTCAGCCAGGCTTCTAATCATGTCAGTCTCAAGGTCACGGAAGTACTCTTCACCTTCCTTTGCAAATATATCATTGATTGACCTCTGCTGCCCTTCCTCTATCATATCATCAGTATCAAGAAATGTATATCCATGTTCCCTTGCTATCCATTTGCCAAGTGTCGTCTTACCGCTTCCCATGAATCCAATAAGCACTATGCTTTCATTATTCATTGATTCCAAGTGCCTCCTTCATAGAGATGTACACCCTGTCAGCTATATCTTTTGACACTTCGCACCTGTTCCATATCTCAAATGCGGCAACTCCCTGATACAGAAGCATCTTTAGTCCGTTATACGCCATCTTGCCATGCTCTCTCATAAGCTTCATAAATTTTGTTGTATATGGATTATATATAATATCAACGCCTACAGAAGCTTTCTCATAGAATTCAGGCGCTGTAACTGATACGGCATCAACATCCGGATATAAGCCAACACTTGTAGTCTGAATCACAACATATCCATCAATTCCTATGTCTGCTGCCTTCTCAATACTGTCTGCACATGCAATATCACTCTTATAGTATTCATTCACCGCATCTGCAATATTCTGTGCCTTCTCAACAGTTCTGTTAAGAATCTTGACAGACGATGCTTTCTTGGAAGCACATAAGAATGCAATCGCCCTTGCAGCGCCACCAGCTCCAAGTATCACAACCGGATTGCCGGCAATCTGCACTCCCTCCTCATCAAGCTCGCGCGATAAACCAAGTATATCTGTGTTATATCCCTTGTAACCGCCATCGCATCGCTGGAGTGTGTTAACTGCACCTATTGCCTTAGCTAATGGGTCGATATCTATAAGTGAGTCCATAACAGCCTGCTTATGTGGAACTGTAACATTAAGTCCTAATATATCAAGCGCATATGCACCTTTAACAGCTGTAGAAACCTCTCCTGAATCAACCTTAAATGTTGTATACACAAGGTCAATCCCCATTATATCTGCCAGCGTGTTATGAATGACTGGTGATATTGAATGTCCGACTGGATTACCGATAAGTCCGCATACTCTTGTTGTACCTTTAATATTATTCATGTCTCTTCTTACTCCTGCCCTGCTTATTATAAAAATGTAGTACTATTCTTTCAAGATAACGCTTTAACACTATCTGAATCTCTTCATGCTTAGCTATTGGCTTCACAAGCATACTCATGATTCCTGCCCTGTTAGCTCCCCACACATCTGTGAATATCTGGTCGCCGACAAAAAAAGTATTGCTCTGTCCCGTATTCATAAGCTCCATAGCCTTGTAATAGTTAACAGGTGATGGCTTGCCTGCCTTGCTGACATACTTGGAATTAACCTTGTCAGCTAATGGCTTAACACGCTCCTCGCTGTTATTAGATATGATACATGTCTCATATCCCATATCATGAAGCGTGGCAAATAAATCTGCCGCCTTCTTATTAACTGGCGCACCATGCTCTACAAGAGTGTTATCCACATCAAAAATTATTCCTCTGTAGCCCTGCTGATACAGCTTATCATACTCAATCTCGTAGGCAGAATCATATAGTCTGTCTGGATAAAAACATTTAAACACAAAAAACCTCTTTTAATTATTTTAAAATTTTCTTAATCTCATCCATGAATGTGTTAACATCCTTGAACTCCCTGTATACTGATGCGAATCTTACATATGCAACACCGTCAAGCTCTTTTAACTTCTCCATGACTATCATGCCGATTGTAGTCGTTGGAATCTCCTTCTCTCCCATGTTGAATATCTGTGTCTCAATCTCATCAACCATTGAATTGATTGCTGTGAGTGAAACGGGACGTTTATGGCACGAACGCACAATACCAGCCACAAGCTTTTCCCTGTCATATGGCTCTCTGTTGTTATCCTTCTTGATAACAATAAGAGGCATAGTCTCAACCTTCTCATATGTTGTAAATCTCTTGCCACAAGCCTCACACTGACGTCTTCTTCTGATTGCACTGTCGTCAGTTGGTCTTGAATCTATAACTTTAGTATTCTCATTACCGCAAAATGGACACTTCAAATCTATTACCTCCGAACATAAAAATATAAATTAAATTATAAATAAAAAATCCTCACAGGTCAACATTGAAAATGGTTATTCTTGCCAGTATTAAACATCACTCATGCGGCAATCATATCCAATAGATACATTTAATGTAAACCGGAGGTGAATATGGCTTCATACAAAGTCGAGATATGTGGTGTTAACACATCCACACTGCCACTACTAAATGCCAAAGAAAAAGAAGAACTTCTAAAGAGAATTAAAGCTGGCGACAATGATGCAAGAGAAAAATTCATTCAGGGAAATCTCCGCCTTGTATTAAGCATCGCCCACCGTTTTTCCCAGTCTGGCGAAGACATAGATGACCTTTTTCAGATTGGATGTGTCGGCATGATTAAGGCCATAGACAATTTCGATATATCACAGAATGTCCAGTTTTCAACATACGCTGTTCCAATGATCATGGGAGAGATTAAGCGTTACTTAAGAGACTCTACTAATTCTATACGTGTAAGCCGCTCCGTAAGAGACACCGCATACAAGGCATTGAAAGCAAAAGAACTGCTTACTGCCGCGACACAGAAAGATCCTACCATCACAGAAATAGCCAATGAGATAGGCATTGACCGCGAAGATATTGTCATGGCTCTTGAAGCAATACAAAGCCCGGTATCAATCTATGAGCCGCTATATACTGACGGCAATGACACGTTATGCCTGTACGACCAGATTAAAGATAAGAAAAATCAGGAGGACACTGTTGTTAATAATCTTGCCTTAAAGGATGCCCTTTCCAGATTATCAGACAGGGAACGCCAGATAATAAATATGCGCTATTTTGATGGCAAAACGCAGATGGAGACAGCCGCAGAGATTGGCATATCCCAGGCTCAGGTAAGCCGTCTTGAAAAATGTGCCCTGCGCGCCATGAGAAACACACTTTCATAGCATTTTGAATATACTATATAAAACTAATCGTGGATATATTATGAGAGTATGCGAGCTTAGAAATAAAGATGTCATCAACGCCTGTGACTGCAAGATTCTTGGCACAGTGTGTGATATTGAATTTGATGTATGCAGCGGATGTGTCGAGTCTCTTATCGTACCGGGACCCGGACGCATCTGCGGCATGTTCGGCAGGGACATAGAATATGTAATTCCCTTCAAATGTGTCAAATGTATCGGACCCGATGCAGTCCTTGTAGAAGTAAATACTGAAAAAATAACCCACAAGTGTACCTGAACCAATACAGTACACTTGAAAAAGCTATAGAAATGGATTAAAATATATTATATATGAATTCGGGTTATTACTGATTATATTTACGCATAAAGAAAGGACTGAAATATTATGGGTGAAAAATACGTTGCATATGTTGGAACTTACACACATGAATCCAGCAAGGGTATATATTTATTTGACATGGATGTTGAGAAGGGACGAATTACCAAGCGTAATGCATATGAGCTGGACAATCCTTCTTACATAGCTGTATCCCACAGTCACAAATATCTATACGCAATATGCGATCAGGGTGTTGCCTCTTATGCAATCAAAGAAAACGGCGAGCTTGAACAGCTCAATGTAGCTTCTATCAACGGAATGAGGGGATGTCATATCAGCATAACCAAAGATGATACATTTCTCGTTGTATCTGGTTATCACGATGGCAAGATAACAGTCCTCGCACTTAAAAAAGACGGACGAGTTGGCGACATCACTGACGAGGTATTCCACAAGGGATTAGGAAGCATTGCTGAACGCAACTTCCGCCCTCACATAAGCTGGTCTGTATTCACACCTGATGAAGAACTTCTGTGTGTGTGCGACCCTGGAATCGACCAGATTAAATTATATGAATTCAATCACCGCACTGGTAAGATTAAGTTATATGATATAATCCGTTCACAGCTTGAATCTGCACCTAGACAGATGATATTCAGCGAGGATGGCAAATTTGCCTACGTATTATGTGAACTTAAAAATTATATCAATGTATATTCTTATGATAAAACAGCCGAGACAGGACGTTTTGAGATGATTCAGAATATCTTCACTGTAAGAAAGGGACACAAGAGCAACAGTTCTGCTGCCAGCCTTATATTCGCTAATTCAGGCAATAACCTGATATGTTCCAATGCAGGAGACAACACTGTCACAATCTATACTGTTGATAAGAGCACAGGCTTGCTTAATACTATCTCATCACTTCCTATAAGTGGTGATTATCCTAAGTACATAGCAATGTTCCCTGACAACAAGCACCTCTTATCTATGAATAATGAAGGCAATTCTATTACAGACTTCACAGTTCAATTTGAGAAGGGACTTATAATTATGAATGGCCCTGAGATTAAGATTTCAAGGCCTAATAATATGATTGTCTTAAAAGTCAATGAATAATAAGCATGGAACAATCGGCATGTATCCATAAATCTTTAAAAGATTAAAGCTTTAAACAATTAAATAAATACTAAAATGCCCGGTACTAAAATGTTATCCAATCATCGGATTCCTAATCCAGCTTGGATAACAATTTAGTACCGGGTTATTATTTTTTAGTTTTACAGTTCACTTAATTTTGCTGTTCCGGCTGATTTTGCAATTCTTACTTAGTTATATATACCGCCTGCTTCTTGAGGGAATTGTATCTTTGCTTAAATGTGCTTAAATTCCTCGTAACAAGGCCTGATGTAGGGTCTGCCACATACACCTCATTAGCATCACGGTCAAATCCTATCACAACAACACAATGCTCTGGTGCAATCCATGTATATGTCTTGCCGCCTAAAACAAGCTTTTTAGATTCGTACGCCGACTTCATATTGATGGTATTCCAAACTATCACAGGATATCCATCTGCCACATAATCCAATACCTTATCAAACTCACTGCCACTTATATTGACAGCTTTTCTTGATATTGAATTTTTCTTAAAATAAAGGTTAGCCGCATCAGCTATAGGCTGTGCCATACATCCATAACTGCCCTCTTTTTTCCTTGGGTTGCCAAGGAACATCTCATAAAAGCTTCCATTGCCCTTTTTAAGATAATCGTCTGCCATAGTCTCTTTCTTTACATTGTAGCCATAATAATTAAGAACAGATGTAAGAGCTGTTATCTCACAGCCAGTTGGAAGCTCTGGATATTGATTTACCCACTTAAAACCGCTTATCTTATAGCTTTTTCCACTGCTCTGGGTTGACTTGGCAGAAGTCTGTGTTGATTTTGTCGCAACCTGTGTGCTGCTCTTAGTAGAATTTTGTGTATTACTATCAGCCACAGACTGGGCTGCTTTTGTTGTCGCTTTCGTTACCGCCTGTGTAGTCTGTACAGGAGCCAGAGTTTCTGTAACCTCTTCTGCCGCTTTAGTTGCTGGCTGTGTTACCCTGGATGCAGATTCAGATGTCACTTCCTGTGCAGTTGTCTTAGGAGCTTCACCTGTTATATCAGTAGTTCCACCGCTGGCATACACCTCGCCATTGCTCTTGACTGCAACTATAAGAGTACATATTGCAAGAAGAACCAGCATCATAGATACACTGCCTACAAGTATTCTTTTTCTTCTTGCTCTTCTCTTTTTCCTTCTTATGATTGCTGCTTTTAAGTCATTTGAAGTATTCATAGTCTCCCCTCCATCCAAGCTTGTGTATTTTTCCTATCTGCTTGTATATACGAGGCTGGAGATAAATTGGTTTAAATAAAATTAAATATTTTAAAAAATGTACAAAAACAAAAAAGCTGTCTGTGCGTGATATATTCCTCTTTGCCAGTTTGCCAGACAAAACGTCCAACAATTTCCAGCAATAAGTGTTCATATCACAGCCACAAACAGCTTTTTTAATTTTAAATTTTTATTTTAATACTTCATCAACCACATCATAATGTTACATCAATAACTGATGCGACACTTACTCCTGCATCACCCACAACTCCACCTACGGCTCCGCCGGTAACTACGCCTGTTCCACTGGCTGAACTAATAGGTGATGAATTAGATGAACTCTTTTCAAGATTGTTAAACACTGCCTTCAGATATTCTGAATCAGCTTTAACTATATCTTTCATCTCTTTATTACGATGCTTTATTTTAAGCTCTTTAAGATTCTGCGGGTCCATGTCTACTCCGGCTGTAGATTCACCGAATAATTCATCAAGACCCATCTCACTGAGCATATCCTTCATGCCGTCTGACATTTCCTGCATCATCTCATCTGAAAAATCCTGCAAATCAGATGTCATGTACTGTAATATTTCATCCAAACTGACTGACATGCCATCCACATTGTAATACTCTGTATTACTGTCATCATAGGCTGTGTCGTCATACTCATCATAGTACTCATCATTATTGTAGTCATCTTCACTGATTTTCTGCTTTTCTTCTCTATCTATCTCATCTGATGCACATACTCCACCAGATACCTTTGCCATCTCTTCCTCTTCAAGATGCTTAACCTTCTTCTTTGCGACACGCTCCATTGCCTTTGCATGTGTGATTGCTGCATCTATATCATCAGTGTCATAATTGCCACTCTGTTTCTCTCTTTTGAGCCTCAAAACCTCTCTTCTTGCCTGACTTGCAACCTGTCTGGCTGTCGCTGAGGTCTTGCTCCTTAATATCCTTGATGACATATCCTTAAAATGATATTTTAACTTCTTCATCTTAAGGGATGTATCCTTTGACTGCTGTCTCTGAGCCCTTAACTGGTCTCCATAACTCTGAATACTGCTGTACCTTGAATTCGTACTTCTTACTGTGTTCTCCACATTCTGGTTGTCATTAGCAAGCATACGCTTCATATTCCTGATATCACTATTAGAAGCTGATACGCTTTCCTTCTGATTCCGGTTAAACTGGGTATTATAACCATTATTGGATGTCTTAGATGTCATATACGAATTCCGCAGCGATTGTCCACTTATAACCATACCATTTCCTCCTGAAAATATCCGCAAATCCATTTGCTTTAGCATGTACAATGCAGCTACGCATAAGCTGTGTGCAAAATCACTTCTGCACACAATATCATTTATCTATTAATTATATCGTCACAATTTCTAAAAATATAAGTAATTCAGCTATAAGTTTACAAAGCAATTCTGCAAATCAATTTTGCTGTCCCTCAGGCTGTAAAAAAGCTGCCCGTCACAAAATGTGACAGACAGCCCGTAAATATTACTCACCCATATATTTTTCACTCTGAACCTTGATAAGCTCCTTATCATCAAAGTAGTTAATCTTCATAGAAGCCTTAACTTCCTCTAATGTTTCCTGAGCAGCTGCATAAGCTACCTTAGTTCCCTTCTGTAATATATTATATACTTCTGGAATATCCTTCTCATACTCATGTCTTCTCTGTCTTATTGGTTCAAGCTCCTTATTAAGAACATTGAGAAGGAACTTCTTAACCTTGACATCACCAAGACCGCCCTTCTGATAATGCTCTTTTAATTCATCAAGACAGCTATAATCTGGAAGGAATTCTGCAAAATCTTCATCACTGCAGAATGCATCAAGATATGTAAATACTGTATTGCCCTCAAGCTTACCAGGGTCTTCAACTCTGATATGGTCTGGGTCTGTATACATGCTCATAACTTTCTTCTTGACATCCTCTGGCTTATCTGCAAGATAGATGCAGTTGCCTAATGATTTGCTCATCTTAGCCTTGCCATCTGTACCTGGAAGCCTTAAACATGCCTTATTATCTGGTAAAAGAATATCAGGCTCAACAAGTGTCTCACCATATACAGAATTAAACTTTCTTACTATCTCTCTTGCCTGTTCAAGCATAGGCTCCTGATCCTCACCAACTGGTACTGTTGTAGCCTTAAATGCTGTTATATCAGATGCCTGGCTTATAGGATATGTAAAGAATCCAACAGGTATACTTGCCTCAAAATTACGTAATGCAATCTCGCTCTTAACAGTAGGATTACGCTGTAATCTTGATACAGTAACAAGATTCATATAATAAAATGTAAGCTCTGTCAGCTGTGGAATCTGTGACTGTATAAATATATTAGTCTTAGCCGGGTCTATTCCAACTGAGAGATAATCGAGCGCAACCTCAATAATATTCTGTCTTATCTTCTCTGGATTATCTGCATTATCAGTTAAAGCCTGTGCATCAGCAATCATTACATATATCTTATCGTACTCTCCAGAATTCTGAAGCTCAACTCTTCTTTTAAGCGAACCAACATAATGACCAAGATGAAGTCTTCCTGTAGGTCTGTCACCTGTTAATATAATCTTAGACATATTCAATTACTCCATTCCGAACAGCTGCTCCCCTGCCATGTTCATAGACCGCTGTCCATTCAAAATACTTTGTATTAGATTTTAACATATTATGATGTTGGGGTCAAAAAGAATTTTGACACTTACATTATGTTATTAATTTTTAAAAAATGTGTTGTTAAATGTCAGATTTCATAGTAGAATATCAAACAGTGTAAAAAGGGAATGTAAAATTCTCTCATAAAAATAGCCTTAAATGGCGGAATGGAGATTATTTATGAAGCATTTATTAAGTCCTATGGATTTAAGTGTGGATGAAGTTAATGATCTGTTAGATCTTGCTAAGGACATATCCACTGATCCAAAAAAATATTCTCATGTGTGTGATGGCAAAAAAATAGCTACTTGTTTTTATGAACCAAGTACAAGAACCCGTTTAAGTTTTGAAGCTGCAATGCTTAATTTAGGGGGTTCTGTTCTTGGTTTTTCTTCTGCCAATTCGAGCTCTGCCGCTAAAGGCGAAAGTGTTGCAGATACAATCCGCGTAATATCATGCTATGCTGATATCTGTGCAATGCGCCATCCTAAGGAAGGTGCTCCTATGGTTGCTGCCGAACATTCAGGTATTCCAGTTATCAACGCAGGTGATGGCGGACATCAGCATCCAACCCAGACTCTTACTGACCTTATGACAATAAGAGAGTTACATGGAAAATTAGACAATTTCACTATCGGCTTATGTGGTGACCTTAAATTCGGCCGTACAGTCCACTCTCTTATCAACTCTCTTATAAGATATGACAATGTTAAATTTATCCTTATATCACCTAAGGAATTAAGAGTTCCTGACTACATAATAGATACTCTTAAAGAACACAACGCTCCTTATGAAGAGGTTGAAAAGCTTGAAGATGTTATGCCACAGCTTGACATTCTCTATATGACACGAGTACAGAGAGAAAGATTCTTCAACGAGGATGATTACCTTAGAATGAAGGATTTCTATGTCCTTGATAAGGCGAAGATGGCTCTTGCCAAGGATAATATGTATGTACTCCATCCACTTCCAAGAGTTAATGAGATATCAACTGATATAGATGACGACCCTCGTGCAGCATATTTTAAGCAGGCACAGTTCGGTGTATATGTACGAATGGCTCTTATCATGACTCTGCTTGGACTTAACAAATAATTGAAAGGAAGTATACTCTTATGTTAAATGTTGGACAGCTTAATAACGGATTTGTGCTTGACCATATAGAGGCAGGCAAATCAATGATGATATATAACAACTTAGGACTTGATAAGCTTGACTGTCAGGTTGCTATCATCAAAAATGCGAGAAGCAACAAGATGGGAAGAAAAGATATAATTAAGATTGAAGCTGGTCTTGACACTGTTGACCTTGATGTATTAGGTTTCATCGACCACAATATCACTGTCAACATTATCAAGGACGGAGAGATTGTTGAGAAGAAGCGTCTTTCACTTCCTCTTTCAATCACTAATGTCATTAAATGCAAGAATCCAAGATGTATTACTTCTATTGAGCAGGAGCTTAAGCATATCTTTATTCTCACTGACCCTGAGAAGCAGGTGTATAGATGCAAGTATTGCGAGGAGAAGTACAACAGGTAATTTGTAGGGGTGGAGGACGGACGCAAGAGGCGTGTCTGCGCCGTCAGTTTTATTTAGGCTGAACATTCCGATGAGCCTCTTAAAGCAAGAATCGTGTTCAGCAAGGGCTTCCACGATTCTTTGAGTCTCATCTCCATAGCCTAAAACAAAAACTGACGGCGCAGACACGCCTCTTGCTGGTTTTCTCAACCACTACGAAATTAAGCGCCAGCTCACTCCCCGGCTGTAAACAGCGAGGGCACTGAAAAAGTAGATAGTACCGCCTATGTTTGATATAATATAAATATCAAGTATAGGCGGTGTTTTTATGATTGAACAACAACAGAAATTAGTACTTAGTCCTTATATGGAAATATATGAACTGGTGGTTCCAAAAGACAACCTGCTTCGTCAGATAAAAGAACTGGTTGATTTTGAGTTTATTTATGATGAATTGCTTGATAAATATTGTCTTGATAATGGTCGTAATGCAGTTCCGCCTATTCGAATGTTTAAGTACTTGCTTTTAAAAGCCATTTATGATTTATCTGATGTTGATGTTGTAGAACGTTCTAAATATGATATGTCATTTAAATACTTTTTGGATATGGCACCAGAAGAAACTGTTATTAACCCCAGTTCTTTGACAAAATTTCGTAAACTACGTTTGAAAGATATGAATCTGTTGGATATGTTGATTTCAAAGACGGTTCAGATTGCATTGGATAAAAAAATAATAAAATCAAAATCTATTATCGTTGATGCCACTCATACGAAATCAAGATACAATCAAAAAACGCCCCGCCAGGCACTTCAAGAGCAATCAAAAAAACTACGACGTACCGTTTACGAAGTGAATGAAACAATGAAGAAAAAATTTCCAAACAAAAATACGGAAGATTCTCTGGAAAAAGAGTTGGAATACTGCAAACAACTACTTTCCATTGTAAAAGACAATGAAGACGTATGCAGTTACCCTAAAGTACAGGAAAAGCTAAATTTATTGGAGGAGTCTGTCAATGATGATCTTGAACATTTGGAAACTTCAAAAGATAATGATGCAAAGATTGGACACAAAACAGCGGATACCTCTTTCTTCGGATATAAAACACATATAGCTATGACGGAGGAACGAATTATTACAGCCGCGACCATTACCAGTGGTGAAAAAACAGACGGAAAAGAATTGCCAGCTTTGGTTCGGAAAAGCAGAGCTGCAGGAATGAAAGTTGAAACTGTGATTGGTGACAAAGCCTAATTCAAGTAAGGAAAATATTGATGCTGCAAAGGATAATCATTATGAACTTATCTCCCGGTTAAACAGTATTGTTACCCAAGGGAATCGTACAAAGCCAGATGAATTCGAATTTAATAAAGATGCCGGAATGTATCAATGCAAAGCAGGACATCTGGCAATTCATAAATATCTTGATAAGCGAAAAACAGAAGGAAAGAATCCTCGAATGACATACTTTTTCGATATAGAAAAATGTAAAAGATGTCCTTATAAAGCTAGCTGTTATAAAGAAGGAGCAAAAAAGAAAACCTACACAGAAACACTAATTTGTGATTCGCATAGTGAGCAGGCTCAATTTCAAGAAACTGAACATTTCAAAGAAATGGCGAAAGAACGCTATAAAATAGAGGCAAAAATAGTGAATTAAAACATAGGCATGGTTATGACGTTGCGTCATCATCAGGTCTTATTGGCATGCAAATGCAGGGAGCTATGACTATATTTGCAGTAAATCTCAAGAGAATTATTAAGCTGATAAGTGAAAAATAAAATGAATCCGCATGCAAGATAAGAAATCAGCAATAGAAAGAACATAAAATCCACCAGAATAAGTTTAGACTGGTGGATTTTATATGTGCATTAAAATTTGAAATTTAAAGCGGTAGGTTTTTCAGTGCCCTCGTAAACAGCGGGGAGTGAGCTGGCGCTTAATTTCTACTGCGTTCAACTTTACTACTTTATTCTTTCTACTGCTTTCTTTTTTACTTTCTGTTTAAAGTCGCATTTTGCGACTTTAAATGAGAAGTTTCTTCATTTCTTATACACTACTTTAATACCACTTTATATACTACTTAAATGCCTATATGTTTTTTACTACGCCGTTACAATCTACCTCGCCGCAGGTGTATACTAATGGTTCGTGATAGAAATCTTCGTATACCTGCTTCCACCAAGTATAGTTTTTCTCAAGCATGATTCTGGCGTTTTCTACTACAGATAGATTTTTATCTGGGTAGATTGGTTTGCCTACGTTAACTGTATATTCCTGAACGAAGAAGCCTTCTTCCTCCTCAATGTCTGAATCTTCCATTGTTATGAAGATTGGAAGGACTGGGACATTGTTTTTGGCGGCAAATTTATAGGCACTCTTCTTTAATGGCTTTGGTTTGCGGTAATTCCACCACATGCTCTGCTCTGGATATACTAAGATGTAATCTCCGGCTGAAAGGATGTCGTCTACTGCTGTGAGAAGCTTTCTCATTGTCTCCTTGTTGCTGCTTAGAGGAAGAGTGTTGCAGTTTCTCATAAGGAAGCCGTAGAAGCCTGGGAAGCTTGTGTAGTTGCCTTCCTTAATAATTCGGTACATCTTCTTGCCGCGTGCTCTCATAAGAGACTGGTCGAATGTTAAATCCATGGCAAATGAATCAAGGGCGTTGAAATGGTTGCATGTAATAATGGCTCCCGTTTCAAGATTGCGGAAATTCTCTATCCCCTTGAAATCCTTGATTATGAATTTCTTTTCCTTGATAAGATAATTAATAAACCATCTTGCAATCTTGAATGCAAAACGTGTTCTTATCCTCTTCTTCCAAGGATTCTTCATATATTCAATATCGTCAGGGTAAAGCACTTTTGAAGGTGGGTCTTCCTCGACATCCTCGTCAAATCTGCCCTCACGCTCATACTGTGCTATCTTTTCAACAATGGCTCTTCGTCCACTGTTGTCAATATTCATATTCCTGATAAGATTTCTGTAATTATCCTCACGCTCAATCTCCTGAGTTGCAAGACTGTAGAGATTCTCAGAATGTTTCTCATCCTTTTTGCGCTCTTCTTCTGTATAATTCTCAAGAGCTTCCTTTATCTCATCATAGAAAGGAGTCTCCTTTGCATACTTCCAGAAATACTCACTCAGCTTGCACTCCTTATAATACCATGGCTTTTCTGAAAGATTATAATGGATGATATGGATATCCTCTGCCTTGGTATTGCCATCATACGCCACAATTCCATAATTCCATGAATAATCAAAATAATATACCCTGCCCTTGCATATTACATTAAGATAATCCTGATCCTGTGCTACTACAAATGTATATGTTCTGGCAAGGTCAATGAAACTGTCTATTATATTATGTTCCCTGAACTGGTTAAGATTCATAATGATAACACCAGCATTAAAATACTGGTCACGGTCAACATCTAAAACCTGCTCAGTGTAATCACCAAAATGACTTATTGAACTAACAAGTCCGTCAACTGCCGCCCCAAGGAAATTATAGCCTATATCCATATTATAAAGCTTTGCAATATCATCCATGACAATAGTATCACAGTCAATGTATACTCCCTTGTCATACTGTGTGAACAGTGACGGAATTATAAGTCTGTAATATGTCATAACGGAATAATAATCCCTTAAAGGCAGGTCTTTGATAAATTCATCGGCTTTACCCTTAACACTGTCAAAGAAAATAGATACATTTTCCTTCTGGAATGAACTTGCTATTGTCATATAGCGTTCATCAAGCTCTGTATACAAAATATGGATATTGTACTGGAAATCATCCGATACATGGTCAATAAGCGATTTGATTGAGATTATTCCATATTTAATATAACCATTGTCACATGCGTAAAAAACAGGTATTACTTTTTTTCTGTTGCTCTGGCTTTTACTCATCACAGCTTCCCCCATCATACTTGGTTTTCTTGCTTAATTCTTTCATATTCACTATATATATCATCGAACTGATTATATCCGAACTTATCATGTACCTTATCAATCTGCCACTGTTTAATATTCTCAGTATGTGGATAAGGCAGATAAAACAGTCTCTTTGAAAAATGTCTCACAACTGTATGCTCATGCAGGAACTTCTGGTCGTTAAATCTCTGCGGAAGCATAAGCTTCTTAGATGTATTTCTGTATATCGCAGACTGGTCTGCAAATGGGAGTTTCTTCTCTTTCAAAAGATTCCTTGCCTTCACAAAAAGTCCTGTACTTCTTATCATTTTCATGTTGAGAAGTAATACACCGGCATTGATATAATTATGGTTAATTATATATTTGCCATAGTGGTCTCTTGCCGCAGCATACTCATAATCAGTGATATCGTAATCATACAGTAAAGTTATATCACGATTAAACATTATATCAGCATCGAGATAAAGGATTTTATCTGGTATAATATCTATCTCATCAGCCAGCAGTCTTAACAGTGTATATGGCGAACAATATGCACTCTCATTAGGGCAGGCAGCAAATACCTCGTTATATAATCCGATAACATCTATCCTTATAACCCTGCTATCTGGATTATATTCTTTAACTGTTCTGTCAAGAATATCTGCCTGATGCTCTGTAAGAGCTGTATATTCCGGCTTTATATGTGATACGTCCATTGTAAGCACATATACACTCAGAGGCTCTTTAGTTGTTGTTCTTTTCATTATCGACAAAAGGCATGTAAGTATTCCATCAAACACCTTGTCGTTACCAGCAAACATTATATTAATCATTAGTCTCTCTCCTGATATACTTAACGACTTCTATGTTATTCTCTGCACTTCTTAGTACCATTGTATTATATACCTGTTCTCTCAGCCATGCTTTCTGTACCTTAACTGGCATTTCCGGGTCTGTTTTAAATGGGCCATCAATATATGTCACAATCTTAATCCCACCAAATATGCTTCGTTTCTTATATACGTTAGTAAAACAAAAGACTGGTGATTTCAACTGCACAGGATACCTGAAAGACATGTCCTTAAAAGGTCTTATCTTCGTATAATAAGGCCAGATATGCGCTTCTGGGTATATTGTAATTGAATTACCAGTCTTGTACCTATATTCTATCTCATTGATAAAATTCCTTGTTGAATCCATATCTCCCGGCAATGGCAATGCACCAAGGCATGGAGTCAGCTTACCAAGAACTGGCATACTTACATTGTTAGGGTGAACTATGACATATGTTCCATTAGGAGCACTAATCATACTTGGTATAAATGGGTCTGCAAGGTTATTAGTGTGATTGCCATACAGAAAATATCTGTCATAGCCCTTTAACTTGCGCTTACCATATATAACATGTCCGTATCTTATCTTTAAGGCAAGCCAGCCGATAGGCACAGCTAACACCCTGTATAACAGTACACGTCCAATCTTCCTTAGTATGCCACCATGATAATCGTAATATTTATCAATCTTTTTAGCAGTTATATTATCTCCTGCAAATTCATCATTCAACTCATCTGAGTAATATATTATCCTCTGTTTTTTCATAACATCTGTTGATTATAATTCTTCCAATTATATCTTAATCATGTATATATCTAAATTAACGAGCGATGCTGTAAGCCGGGTTATGTACGCACTCTGTGCGTGATGATCATCTATCTAGCCCTGCTGTCGCCAACAGGATCAAGCGACCTACCTAAAGACACGACGAGCAGCCGTATCGCCTTTTTTTGGTCTTGCTCCGGATGGGGTTTACATAGCCATCTCTGTTACCAGAGCTGCGGTAGTCTCTTACACTGCCTTTCCACCATCACCATACAAAGTATGGCAGTTTATTTCTGTTGCACTTTCCTTGGAGTCACCTCCACCAGACGTTATCTGGCACCCTGCTCTATGGAGCCCGGACTTTCCTCACCTGCGGCCTTTCGGCACTTGCAGCCGCGATCATCCACATCACTCAACACTTTATTAATACCTTAATAATAAAAATACAATAAGTGTGCCATATGCTTAAAGCACACAGCACACTTAATATATCATAATTTACAGCATTTGTCATCAATTATCTGTTACTTTCAAGCCATGAGTCAATATCAGATGATAATGTACTGCCTCCGCCATAATGAATTGAAAGCGGTACTCCCATCTTAGCATCAGGAGCAAGCTTGGCTATGGCTGTAAGGCTCTGTCCAAATCTTCCTCCACCATGAGAACAGAACGGTATAATTGTTTTGCCGGATAAATCATAGCTTTCAAGAAATGTTGCTATAGGCATAGGAATTGATGCCCACCAGTTAGGATAGCCTGCATCTGTCAAGACTGGGACAAAAAAAATTTTATTTTTTTCTGTACATATTCTATCAAATCCTTACTGATTTTTAAAGTACAGAATAGTTTATTACTATTAACCTTTTCGTTACTACCCATAGAAGAAGCCAGCAGCTTTTTCACTACTGGCTTTCTGTATCACTCATTCTAATTGCTACACTGCATTTCGGATAAAGTTCTCACCCTTAAACACAACCTCTATATCTTTGTCGTTGTAAATGAGCACCTTATCAATTATGTTTGAAAGTACATCTCCGTCATACTGCTCAAGCATACTATACTGGGTTAGCTGTTCTATCTTCTCCTTTGAGTCCGGTTCCTGATTTGCAACTTTCTCCTGCAAATCTGATATCTGATTTTCCAGATCAGCCAACAGCTCTTGGTTTGTTTTTCTTAACTGCACATATTCTTCCTTTGTGTACTTTCCCTCCCTGTATGACTGATAATAAGAAACAGTGCTGTTTGATATTCTGTCATACTCTGCTTTAAGTTCCCTAATCAAGTTTTCATCGCTTACCACCTTCTTTTTATCCTTTGACGCTTTTTTAAGTTCTTCTTCCTGTATAAGTGTTCTACAGATTTCCTTTGTGATTTCAAGCACCTTGTCCTGTGCTTCTGACTTCAGCATAAAAACCTGCTGACATTCGCCATCTCTTACCAATCTGCGTTTTGGACAAAGGAGCTTCGGTGTGCATACTGCACTGGAATTAGTCAGCTTTCTTCCACAATAAGGACAGATAAAAAGATTATTTTTACGGTTCTTTGTATTCTTTTTACCGCATCTGCCTTCAACCCGCAGCATTTCATTGGCTTCATCAAACATTTCATCGCTTACTATTCTTGGTATTGCACCTTCTACAACAGACCAGTCCTCTTTATTTCGTTTGCGAACCTTCTTATTATCTCCAAAACCAACAGTTTCACATTTATTCTGGATCATTATTCCTTTGTACTGCTCATTCTGGACAATCGCTATAACTTCTGAATTATCCCACATATAATCCCCTTTATTATGAACCGGAACATAATTGATTCCATTCTTCCACTGGTTTTGAACTCTTGTCGGGATTTTTCTCTCATTTAATATGCGGGCAACCTCACTTGCATTATATCCTGCAATGATCAGTGAAAATATCTCCACAACAACCTTTGCAGCTTCTTCATCTATTATCAGCTTATGCTTATCGTCTGGATCTTTCTTGTATCCATAGCAGACAAATGATGCCGTGTATTCGCCACTCAGATTTCTTGTCCTTCTGGCACTCTTTACCTTTCTTGATAAATCCATACTGTAAAGCTGGTAAATCAGATTCTTATAAGCTACATCCATTCCTCCGGTAACACCAAAGTTTCTGTCACTGTCATAATTATCGTTGACAGAAATAAACCTCATTCCCATTGCAGGGAATACAAACTCCAGATAGTTGCCTACTTCAAGGTAATCCCTTCCAAATCGTGAAAAGTCTTTTACTATGATACATTCAAATCTTCCAAGCTCTGCGTCCTGTATGAGCCTTTGGAATTCTGCCCTGTTATTGAACATTGTTCCCGAATATCCGTCATCAAAGTATTCCAGTACCTCAAAACCTGCAAATTCCTCTGTTTTCTTGATATACGCATACAAGAGTTTTCTCTGTCCTGTAATACTGTTACTTTCGTCTTTTGTTCCTGCTTTTACCTCCTCATCCGCATCAGAGAGACGGATATAAAAGGCTAATTTTCTTTTCTCAGCCATTATCCTGCCTCTCTTTCCATATTCAGTTCTGCGAATTTTTTCAGTTCATCTTCATAGTTCAGAACGATCTCAAGATTCTTGTTTTCGTATATGCGTACCTGTGCAACAAACAAATCGACCATTTCCTGCGTCAACTTGCGTTTTCCTTTAAAACGGAGCATTTCAGCTTTTAACTGGGCAACGGTCTTTTCAGCACTTTCATACTGACTTGCCGCCTGCCTGTATTCATCAGCCTGTATCTTCAATTTCTCAATACGCTGCGAATACTCCCTGTTCAGTTGCAGGTATTCCTTTTCATCAAGCAGTTCTTCTGTGTAATCTGCATACAAGCCGCTCTTTAATTCCATAAGCCTGTCCATTTCCTTGACACACTTATTCACGGCTTCCGTATATACCTGTTCCTGTCTGATTACCCTGCTGTCATTGTGGTGTTCCTTTAATATCATTTCCCTGTCAACAAAGACCTGTATCTGCTCTTTTATAACGGCAAGCACCGCTGCATATACATCGTCTACCTTTACAGGCAGGCAATTACAACTATCCTTTCCATATCTTTTTCTATGCGTACACAAATAAACCTTTGCGTGTTTCTCTGGGTGAATATGGATACTGCTTCCACAACAGCCGCAGATGATTTTGCCTTTCAGCATATTCACTGTCTGATTTTTTGCTGGCTTTATTACCTTTCTTTTGTTCTTCTGTACCGCATAGAACTGTTCCTTTGCAATAAGTGCAATATGATGATTTTCAAAAACATACCACTCATCTTTATTGGTAGTATGCCTCTTTTCGTGTCTGTACAGGCATACCCTGTCTTTACCTGTCACATATCTTCCAATATAAACTTCATTCTTTAAAATGCGTGATATTGTATCAACAGTCCACTTAACTCCACGCAGCTTTTCAAGTTTCTCTATATTATGCCTTACTCTATACTGGGCAGGTGTAAGGATATGCTTCGCATTCAGTTCTGCCGCTATCACAGAATGCAGTGTACCTTTTTCTGCCTCATTAAAAATCCACCTTACAACATCTGCGGCTTCCTTATCCTCAACCATTACCTTGACTTTATTTTCATTAAAGACTACCTTATAGCCATAAGCCACATTTCCAGTCGGAATACCTTTTTCCATCGCTTCCTGCTTACTGGAAGATATTTTCTTTGAAATATCCTTAGCATACAGATCATTGGCTATATTCGTGACCGCAACCATAAGGTCTGCGTCTTTCTTTGAGGAATCATAATTATCCGTAATCGCTACAAAGCGGATATTCATCATCGGGAATACACGCTCTACCAGATTGCCCGTTTCAATGTAATCTCTACCCAAACGGGACAAATCCTTTACGACAATGCAGTTGATCCTTCCTGCCCTCATATCCGACATCATGCGCTCAAATTCCGGTCTGTCGAATGTTGTACCGGAAATTTCATCGTCCATATAGATGTCATAAACTTCCATGTCCATCTGCTGATCCACAAAGTTCTTAATGAGATTTCTCTGATTGATCAGGGTTTTTCTGTCTCTCGTTTCATCTTTTTCCGCAGATAACCTCACATATATGGCAGTCTTATGCACTTTGGATAAAGCCTTCAGCGTATCCGTGGACTGTTTCGGCTGTGTTCTTGACTTCCTTGCCATTTAAACCACCAGCCTTTCCGCATCATGCTGTCTTTCCAGCTCCCCGGCTCTTGCAACGATTTTTCTGTATTCATCGTCACAGTCCAGTACGATTTCTATATCACCGCCCTCGTATACCTTTACAGACTGTATAAGGCTCACTACCACATTACGGGTAAGAGAAGGCATAGCTTTCCATTTCCTGTGTTCTTCCAGCCACTCGGTATCTCTTTCAATCCCGGCAGCAATGTTTTCCGCTTCCTTCTGCAACCTGTCGATTGCCTTTTCCGCCTCTGCTCTTTTTACCTCAAAACTCTCCTTGATAATCGCAAAATCTGATTTATCAACAATTTCATCTCGGTAATCCTCATAAAGCGAAACAAGCATCTGGTTGTATTTGGTTATCTCTTTCTCTTTTGCACTGATCCTCTCTTTTGTCTTTTTCTGGTCTATTCTGAAATTGGCACTATTGCCAGCTTCCTTTATTACCTCATCTGCATCCAGAAGTATTGCTGTCATATCCCTCAAGGTATCAAATACACGGCTTTCCAAGTCTGCCTCTTTTATCCTATGGGAGCTGCACTTCTTATTCTTCTTGTTATTGGAACACATATAGTAAACATACTTTTTTCCATTTACCGTAGACACCTTTCGTGTCATAAGTGTCCCACAGTCGGCACATACTGCTATTCCGGATAAAAGATAGATAGAATCTTTTCCCGGTGCCATTCTCATATCCACTGACAACAGACGCTGTACAATCTGGAAAGTCCTTAAAGATACCAGTGTCTCGTGATTGTTGTGGCATACTGCCCATTTCTCCTGTGGCTTTAATATCTTTGTTTTAACCTTATGGTTTGGTGTTGTGATTTTTCCCTGTACAAGCGTTCCTGTATAAATAATATTCGTTGCGATACGCCTTACCGCAACAGGAGTCCACAGCAGCTCGTCTTTCTTCTGAAATGCTGTCTTATAATTTTCGCCATTGCTGAGTTTGTATGCCATAGGTGACAGGATACCAAGAACATTCAGCTTATCGCTTATGGCATCAAGGCTCATTCCGTTCTTTATCCAGCGGAAAATGTCCTGTACCACATGACCTGCATATTCGTCCGGGACAATCACATTATGATCAATCTCAGATTTCTTGTAGCCATAGACACAGTAATTTCCTACAAATTCTCCGTTCTGTCTCTTTGTTTCAAGGTGGCTTCGGATTTTTATGGAAATATCCCTGCAATAAGCGTCATTGATAAGATTCTTAAACGGAATGATTATCTCGTTTCCCTGTGCCTGTGTATCTGCACTGTCATAGGCATCATTGATCGCTATAAATCGTATCCCCATTGCAGGAAACATCCGCTCAATGTATCGCCCTGCGTCGATATACTCTCTTGCAAACCTCGAAAGATCTTTTACAACGATACAGTCTATAATACCGTCTTTCACATCCTGCATCATAAGTTTAAATGCCGGACGGTCAAAAGTTGCCCCTGAATAGCCGTCATCCTCACGGATTGATACTATTTCAATATCTTCTTTGTCTTTTAAATAATTAAGTATCAGGGATTTCTGATTTGAGATACTGTTACTTTCAGCTTTTCTCACATCATCAAGATCGCCATCTTCCTTAGATAATCTAACATAGATGGCTGCTCTGTAAATTCTTTTAGAATTGTTCATGTCCACCACTCCTTCGATTTTCTAAGTTAGAAGTCCCAAATCAAGAGGAATGGAAACATAAATATGAAATTGATACCCTTTCGGGTTAGATGTCCTTATTTGTCTGTAATGATATCACAAATCCATCTGAATTTCCACCCCTAATTTTGGCTGACTGCTCTATACATTGGCAAGCATAGCAATATAATTGTCTTTCAGGCTTTCCCCGTTATCAGAAAATGAAATCTTAATCTTGCTCTTTCCTGATCTGCGGAAATACGGATTACCTGTCTTTGCAATCATTCCCGCAACCTTCTTTTCCACAGGCATTCCGTCAGCGTACTTTATGCTGTTTACTTCCACCAATGTATCAATATCCACATCTTCTAATCTCTGTGCCGATATTTTGTCCAACTGTTCAACTGTCATCCTATCCCTCCAATCAAATTAAGCCGCCAGATATGCTGACGGCTATGTAACACCGGAGCTTTCGCCCCGGCTGGAATTTATGCGATTGGATTATTATGTTTTGTACTCATACCCAACTGGATCTGCATACCTTTTGTTATCTGTCTTAACTGGTTTTTGCTTACTTTCCCGATTTTTTCTATCAGGTCCGTATCTTTCACATCACATAACTGCTCACACTGAGCGATACTGTTCGTTCTTAATCCAACAGCCTTAAACGAACTGATAAAAATATGTGTTGGCAGATATGTCTTTTTATGAATCTTACTTGTAAGCGGTACTGCATGGAATACCGTGCTATGTCTGTTTGCACTGTCATTGCTCACAATCACTACTGGTCTGATACCGTGCAGTTTGTGGTCATTCTCATCTTCCGGTACTCCAAAATCAACCATCCAGATATCGCCCCGTCTTATTTCACTCATAATATTCACTTCCTTGTCTGTCAACTGGTATTTCCTGCCCACGGATATATTCGACAGCTTCCTGTTCCGTAGGACAGGCAACAACTCTGTCTCCTTTCCCATCAAACACCACGGTTTCTGATGAAAATGTCACTATGCTTAATTCCTTTTTATCCGGCATTATCCTCCTCAAATGAGATGAGAGCAGGTTCATAGCCCCTGCTCTCGTCGTTAATGCTGATCCCGTGCTCTGCTGCAAGTTCCATGATACCTTTCACCACATCTTTATCCGATGAGACATCATAGATACTGCTTACCAGAATACTGATAATGGAATCTCTTTCGATATAAAATTTAAGTCTTTCCACCGACTTCGTATCTTTAAAGATTGTTTCTACAATCTCAAAATCCGCTTTCTTAGCATATGTTTCTATCCTGTCTGCGGCTCTGTCGGCATTCCTGCCTACACAGATAACACAACACTTACTCATAAAACCTCCTATCTGTCGGCTCTGAGACGTCTGAAAAATACTGCCATAAAATCAGCAAGTGAAACAATACCGTTATCTTCCTTTTTCCCTGCCTGCTCCATCTTCTGATAATATCCAGCCATATCATCGTTTGCTGTTTCAACCGTAATGCCATGCTCTCCAAGCATAATGATGTTATCCATAATTGTTTCTTCACAATCGCCCACCATATCACTCATAAAAGTAACAACCACATCAACATCTTCTACTTCTGCCATACCGACAAAGGCAAACTTCATAGGAAATGTCATTCCCTCCGGTCTTGCGTTCTCCGAAATGACTGCAACCACCTCATATCCATTCACAGCGCAATACTCCTCAAGAACCTGCATTACCATCTGATCCGCTGCCTCATTTCCTGTTGCTCCAAAATATATAACTGCTTTATTCATTTTAAAATCTCCATTCCTGTTTTTATTTTGATTTGATATCCTGTGCACACTTTATCTCCTCACATAAACTGACCTGCCAATGCTCTCTGCACTTATAAGCCCCGTTGTTGTCTGCTGGTTACTGCAAATCAGTTTGTGTGGGAAGATAAAATACTATCTTCCCGGTTTCTTAACCATCCCCGTATCGGGTAACATATCCTTTGCCAGCCACAATCACTTCGTAGTTTCCTGCCCATCTGGACTTACGAAAGTAGCCACTCTCTGAAAATGCGTTTTGCTGAAATTCAGGTGCACTTATTATCTCATTACCTCCGGCTGCTAACCCGGTAGGCACAACCCTCTGCTCTTATCCTTAAAGGCTCCTGCTGTTACGTTTCTCA
>JBNMKL010000030.1:0-34770 GCA_050874305.1 Lachnospira sp.
TACAGAGACCACGCTAAGATTAATTGTTATGATACAGGTACATCACCTTGTAAGACAGCCTGTCCGGCACATCTGCCAGTTCAGGGATATGTTAAGATGGCACTTGAGGGAAGATATATGGATGCCTTGAAGCTTATCAAGAATGAGAATCCATTCCCGGCAGTCTGTGGTGCAATCTGTAACAGAAGGTGTGAGGATGCCTGTACAAGAGGCACAATTGATGCGCCAGTAGCTATTGATGAGATAAAGAAGTTCATAGCTAAGCAGGAGTTAGAGTCAGATAAGAGATATGTGCCTAAGACAGAGAACCATGAGGGCAAGCAGTTCCCACAGAGAATCGCTGTTATAGGTGCAGGACCTGCAGGTATGTCAGCAGCATATTATTTAAGATGCAAAGGCTATCCTGTCACAGTATTTGAAAAATCAGACAAGCCAGGTGGAATGCTTGTTATGGGTATTCCTTCATACAGACTTGAAAAAGACATTATCGCCGCAGAGATAGAAGTTCTCAAGGAGATGGGTGTTGAGTTCAAATGTGGTGTTGAGGTTGGTAAAGATGTAACAATCCAGCAGTTAAGAGATGAAGGATACAAGGCGTTCTATGTAGCAATCGGTGCCCAGGGCGGAAGACTTGCAGGAGTTCCGGGAGAAGATGCAGACGGCGTTATGACAGGTGTTGACTTCTTAAAGAAGTGCAATAAGAACGAGGCTGATGCAAAGCTTACTGGTACAACAGTAGTTGTCGGTGGTGGTAATGTTGCCATGGACGTTGCAGGAACAGCATTACGTGCTGGTTCATCAAGTGTTACACTTCTCTGCCTTGAGTCAAGAGAAGAGATGCCAGCAGCCAAGGATGAGGTTGCAGAGGCATTAGAAGATGGCATAGTTATTGAGAATGGCTGGGGACCTAAAGAGATTCTTACAGAGAATGGCAAGGTTACAGGCATTGTATTCAAGAAATGTGTCAGCGTTAAGGATGCAGATGGCAGATTTAACCCAACATATGATGAAGCACAGTTAAAGACAATCAAGTGTGACAATGTTCTTTTATCAATTGGTCAGTCAATCGAGTGGGGTAATCTCCTTGATGGAACTAAGGTTGAGCTTAACAGAAACAATACAGCAAAGGCTGACCCAGTTACATATCAGACTGGTGAGCCAGATATATTTGTTGGTGGTGATGTATACACAGGACCAAGATTTGCAATAGATGCAATTGCAGCTGGCAAGCAGGGCTGCGTATCAATCCATAGATTTGTTCATGAGGGACACAGCCTTACAATCGCAAGAGATTTAAGACAGTTCACAGAGCTTGATAAGAGTAATATCGTTATTGACAGTTATGATAATTCTAACAGACAGGTACCGGGAAGAAAGCCTGGTGTTGCAAAGGATACATTCAGAGATTTAAGAGAGCCATTAACAGAAGAGCAGGTTAAGAAGGAAGCTTCAAGATGCTTAGGCTGTGGTGCATCTATAGTAGATCCTAACAAATGTATCGGATGCGGTGTCTGTACAACTAAATGCGAATTTGATGCCATACATCTTAGCAGGGATATTCCAGAAGCAAGCCGCATGACTAAGTCAGAGGACAAGCTCAAGAAGATTCTTCCATATGCTGCTAAGAGGGCAGTTAAGATTAAGTTCAGCAAAGAAAAATAATAAATTAATTTACTAATGAAGGGAGCGGTTTTATGTTATTCCAGATTTACGGCGATAACGCCATGTACCAGTTATTAGGCTGGGTATTAGTATTTGCAGGTCTTGTTATCTGCAACGAAATTGCAAGACGTACTAAATGGGGCGGAATGTTATTCTTCGTAATCATTCCAATCGCACTTACAGTTTACTTTATTGCAATTGCAATCGGTGCCAAGACAGGAGCTTCTTGGGCACTTAACAACGATACTTATATGTACATGAACGGATGGTTCCATTATGCTAAGCTTTATGCAGCTACAGCAGGATGTATCGGTTTCATGATGTTAAAGTACAAATGGAGTATCGGTTCAACAGAATGGTTTAAAGTATTCCCATTCGTAATCGTAGCTATTAACATTCTTATTGCAGTCGGCAGCGACTTCGAGTCAGCAGTTAAAGGTGGCATGACAGGTGGCTGGTGGTACTCTAACGAAGGAGTATGGCTGTATGGTGGCTGGTGGAACTGGCTCAACGGTATCGCTGGTCTTATCAATATCATGTGTATGACAGGCTGGTGGGGAATTCATCAGTCAAAGAAGAAAGACGATATGCTCTGGCCAGATATGACAGTTTGGTTTATTGTTGCTTATGATCTGTGGAACTTCACATATACATACAACAACCTTCCAACACATACATGGTACTGTGGTGTAGCACTTCTTCTTGCTCCAACATTTGCTAATGCACTCTGGAACAAGGGTGGCTGGATTCAGAACCGTGCTAACACACTTGCTATATGGTGTATGTTTGCACAGGTATTCCCACTCTTCCAGATCAATACAAAGTGCTCAGTACTTCCAGTATTATATGAGAACACAGGTGCTATTAATGGTATGCAGTTAAGCACATTTACAAAGGCACAGATGGATGCTGCTGGTGCTAACCCTAAGATGCAGGGTATTATGGCTATCATTGCATTAGTTGCTAACGTTATCTGTATCGCAGTTATCATCAAGAGCTCTGTAGAGCAGAAGAAGAACCCATACAAGAACGATATCTGGGTTGGTACTAAGGATTACGAAGCAGCTATGGAGAGAGCTATCGACTAATTTTCTACTGATAAGTAAAGAAAAACAAAAAACTTTGCTGTGACAATACCATGTGGTATAATGGACGCTGTAGCTGATAATGTAGGCTGCAGCGTCCAAATGTTATATAAGGAAGGATAATTTAATGAGAATAATAGAAGTTAAACAGAGTATATATGCAGATAATGATGCGGATGCAGAGAAGTTACGTCAGGAATTAAAGCAGGAAAAGACTTTTTTGCTTAACCTTATGTCTTCACCGGGAGCAGGAAAGACTACAACACTTGTGTCTACAATTAATAAGTTATCAGATGATTTAAAGATTGGTGTTATGGAAGCAGATATTGATTCGGATGTAGATGCGCTTACTATTGCTGATAAGACTAAGGCTAAGACAATTCAGATTCATACAGGTGGAATGTGTCATCTTGATGCAGACATGACAAGACAGGGCATAAGAGAGCTTGGCACTAAAGAGCTTGACCTTGCAATCCTTGAAAATGTAGGTAATCTTGTATGTCCAGCCGAATTCGATACAGGAGCAGCTAAGAACGTCATGATTCTTTCAGTTCCAGAGGGACATGATAAGCCTCTGAAATATCCACTAATATTTACGGTATGTGATGCACTTATTATCAATAAGATAGACGTTTTACCATATTTTGACTTTGACATGGATAAGGTTAAGGAATATGCTCTTAAGAGAAATCCTGACCTTAAGATATTTCCAATCTGTGCAAAGACAGGAGAGGGTGTTGACGAGTGGTGCAACTGGCTTAAGGAACAGGTTATTGAGTGGAATAAATAATAGTATAATAAACAAGTAGGTGGTTCTATGACTAAGAAGCAGCTTGCTCTTGAAGTGATTGACAGATTAAAAAAAGAATATCCCGATGCAGAGTGCAGCCTTGATTATGATGAGGCGTGGAAGCTGCTTGTAAGCGTAAGGCTTGCGGCGCAGTGTACAGATGCAAGGGTTAATGTAGTTGTTCAGGATTTGTATGCCAAATTTCCGACAATTGAGGCGTTAGCCAATGCCGAGGTGTCAGAAATTGAGGACATCGTGCGCCCATGCGGCTTAGGAAAAAGCAAGGCGAAAGATATCAGTGCATGTATGAAGATGCTTCATGAAAAATTTAACGACAAGGTACCAGATGATTTTGACAAGCTGCTTGAACTGCCAGGTGTTGGAAGAAAGAGTGCCAATCTTATAATTGGTGATGTATTCGGCAAGCCGGCAATAGTTACCGATACACATTGTATCCGTCTGTGCAACAGAATAGGTCTTGTAAGCAATGAAAAAGACCCTAAAAAAGTTGAGATGGCATTGTGGAAGATAGTTCCACCAGAGGAAGGCAATGGACTATGCCACAGATTTGTAGAACACGGCAGGGCTGTATGTACAGCCCGAACCAGGCCTTATTGTGATAAATGCTGTCTCAATGACATATGCCATGAACACTTAGCGAAGCAGAGCTGAGCTTAGTGAGAATCATACCTGGACACTTAATGGAGGAAAAGTATGTATAGAGAAGAATCTCTTGAAGATATATCTGATGGAAAACTATATACGGATAATGATATGGTGAAAGCTGATACAGCAGGGTGTGTGGGCTGCAGACAGGTCTGCTGCCATGGAATGGATAAATCTATTGTATTAGACCCATTTGATGTACACAGGCTGACTACGAGGCTTAACATGACAGTGGACCAGCTTTTAAATGGTTTCGTGGAGATTAATATCGTTGATGGCATAATGCTGCCGAATATGGCGATGAACAAAGATACAGGTTCATGTTCATTTCTTGATGAAAAGAATATGTGTAAGATACATACAGCACGTCCGGGGGTGTGCAGGTTATTTCCGCTGGGACGATACTGGGAAGATGAGACACATTTTAAGTATATATTACAGAAAGGTCAGTGCAACAAAGACAATCTGGCTAAGATAAAAGTTAAAAAATGGATTAACAGCGAGTACGGCGGCAGATATGATGAATTTATATCAAACTGGCACGGGTATCTTGTTAAGATTAAATCGTCTGTGTCACAGATAAAAGATTCTGAAGCAATAGGCGAGATTGACAATAATACAGCTCAGACTCAGATTCGTACGATATGCATGTACACGTTAAAGACATTTTTTATGACACCATATGGAACTGATGATGAATTTTTTGAATTAATCGGACAAAGAATTGATATGGCATTAAAGGCTATGGGAATGGATGATTAAAGGAGGTCACATATGCGTAGCGTATTATTCAACATTGGCAAATTAAATGTACCGGGTTATGGATTCATGATAGGTATTGGATTCATCGTGGCACTTCTTGTGGGCGAGTACAGAGCCAAGAAGAAAAGGCTTAATCAGGAAAGCGTTATAGATATGGCGATAATTGCTATTCTGTGCGGATTTCTGGGCGCGAAGCTTCTGTATATTATTGTGAATTTTCAAGAGTTTATCGAGGCACCGGGAAGCGTGCTTGGAAGGGCAGGATTCGTAGTTTATGGCGGTATTATAGCAGGAGTACTCTGCTGCCTTCTGTACTGCCATGTCAAGAAATTAAGCTTTCTGCAGTATTTTGACCTCATTATACCAGAGGTTGCGATTGCACAGGGATTTGGAAGAATTGGATGCTTTCTTGCAGGATGCTGTTACGGAAGACAGACAGACTCAGCATTTGGCGTGATATTCCCAGAAGGAAGCCTTGCGCCAGCAGGGGTTAAGCTGATTCCAACACAGCTTATATCAGCGGCAGGAGATATCTTGTTTGCAGTCATCCTTATAGTTATCTCAGATGTAGTGTTTAAGAGCGTCGTTTATGGCAGCAGTGAGGCAGCAGCTTCAGGGTCAAAGAAATTCGGACATGTGGCTGGTGATATAGGATGTCTTTATCTGTGGATGTACGGAGTTGGAAGATTTCTTATAGAGTTTTTACGAGATGACTACAGAGGCTCTGTTGGAGCATTATCGACATCACAGTTTATATCACTGTTTATCGTACTTGGCGGCATTGTGCTGTTTGTATTTAACAGAAGAAATATCAAAGAGAAATAAATTACAGAGGAAGATAGACAAAGAAAAATAGAGTAAATAAAAGGTATTCAAATTATAAAATAAGCTGCACATCGACACAGTGTGCAGCTTATAATTTTATATTTTATAATACCTTAGATAAGAAGTCTTTAAGACGTGCTGTCTGAGGATTTTCAAAGAGCTCTTTAGGAATATTCTCCTCGGAGATAACGCCGTCAGAGAAGAACATCGCTCTTGTGGCAACTTCTTTGGCAAATCCCATCTCATGTGTAACAATAAGCATTGTCATGCCTGAATCAGCAAGTTCCTTGATGATTGAAAGAACTTCGCCAACCATCTCAGGGTCAAGGGCAGAAGTAGGCTCATCAAATAACATAACCTCTGGATTCATAGCCATTGCGCGAGCAATAGCCACACGCTGCTTCTGACCGCCTGAAAGCATATCAGGGTACTGGTCAGCCTTTTCCTTTAATCCAACCCTGTCGAGGAGTTCCAAGGCTTTGGCTTCCGCTTCTGCCTCAGTCATAACCTTTAACTGGACAGGTGCTAACATTACATTTTTCTTGACAGTCATATTAGGGAAAAGATTAAAATTCTGGAATACCATTCCAAGCTTTTCTCTGATTTCATTGATGTTGACCGACTTGTCTGTGAGGTCTGTATCATGGAAATATACATGTCCCTCAGTTGGAGTCTCCAACATATTAAGCGAACGTAAAAATGTTGATTTACCGCAGCCAGAAGGCCCGATAATTGCAACAACCTCACCTTTTCTTATAGTTGTGCTTATTCCATTAAGTACAACATGGTCGCCGTAAACCTTCTTGAGATTTTCAACACGTAAGATTACATCCCAGTCCTTTTCAGCATTGTCTGTGTTGTTAGAATTAACATTGATATTAGTATCATTATTAGTATTATTCATATTATCTGCGCTCATTGCTTCTTAATCTCCTTTCAAGCTTCTTGACAAGTGATGAAAGAATCACAACCAATACAAGATATATAAGAGCTACTGTAAAGAGTGGAAGCATTGCATCGTATGTGATACTTCTTATGATATCACCACCACGGGTAAGATCTGTAAGACCGATGTAACCACTGATTGAAGTCTCTTTTAACAGAACGATGAATTCGTTAGCCAGGGCAGGAAGTACATTCTTGAATGCCTGTGGAAGAATTACGTATCTGAATGTCTTGCTATATGGAAGTCCAAGGCTTCGTGCTGCCTCAAACTGACCGTTGTCAATTGACATAATTCCTGAACGGAATATTTCAGCAACGTAAGCACCAGAGTTGATACCGAAGGCAAGGATTGCCACGATAATTTTGTTGATGCTCACAGAACCGAATATAATGTAATAGATAATCAGAAGCTGTACCATAGTAGGTGTACCACGGATTACAGTAAGATATACATTACATATGAAGTTGGCAATGTTAAGTCCGCCAGATTTGTCGTGTGTTGAACGAATAACAGCTACGATAAATCCTAATGCAATACCCATAAGTGCAGCACAGAAAGCTATAAGAATAGTATTCTTAAGACCTGTAAGCACATACTGATATCTGTTGTCGGTTAAGAAATCGCTCTTAAATCTATGGATAATGCTGTTGTTTTCGGCAATTGCTTCGTTGTCTCTTACAATGATAACCTGACTTGAGGTTGTGTAAGATTTAGAAAAATTAATGTTTTTAAGTCTTTCTTCTGTTACAGTCATTCCTGCAGCACCAAAATCAGCCTTGCCAGATTGTACAGCTGTGATGATTGAATCAAATTCCATATCTTCAATCTTAAGGTTCATTCCGAGGTAATCAGCGATTGCAGTCGCAAAATCAACGTCAATACCTTTGATAGTTCCATTGTCGTAATACTCATATGGCTTGAAATAAGCATTAGTTGCCATAACAAGTGTACCATTGCTGTGGTCTGTTCCTGCAGGAGTTACATAAGGGGTCTTACCAGTGTTATCACCAATGTAATTATCAAGAATTTTCTGGACTGTGCCATTGGCTGACAGATAATCTATTGCTTCATCAATAGATGTTTTAAGTTCTGGTCTGTTCTTAGAGATACATATAGCGTAGTTTTCTACTGCATATTCTTCGTCAAGAATCATAAGGTCATTATTAACCTCGACAAATGATTTTGCTGGCATCTGGTCAATGACTACTGCGTCAATCTTTCCTTGCTTTAATGCAGTTACGGCGTCATTACCTTTGTTAAAACGCTCTACGGTTGTGTTAGAACCGTCTTCCTCCATGTCACTTACAAGTATATCACCTGTTGTTCCCAGCTGGACGCCGATTTTCTTGCCTGATAAATCATCTGCAGAAAATACAGTGTTTTCAGCAACCTTGCCACATCCGGCAAGACCACAGATAGATAATACCAACATAGACAGAAGGACTAATTTTTTTAGTTTTCCGTACATGTTTCTTCTCCTTGTTTATATCATTTTATAGAAGATTATACACAAAAACAGGTTGTCTCACAATACAAATAAGGCTAAAATATTATTTATGAAGATTAGAACACCTTATTATTATAAAGATTTCAAATGTATAGCAGGAGACTGCACAGATACATGCTGTGCTGGCTGGGATGTTGACGTGGATGAGGAGTCATACAGATACTATAAGTCCGTTAAGGGAGAATTTGGCAAGAGGTTAAAGAGTGTCATGGTGCCGGAAGAAGAAGGAGGATGCACATTTACACTGACCGAGGATAAAAGATGTCCATTCCTTAATGATAAGAATCTGTGTGACTTATATATTGCGCTTGGAGAGGAGCATCTGTGTGAGACATGCGATGAATTTCCAAGATTTATCAATGAATATGGCAATGTCAGGGAGATAGGAATAGCTCCGTCATGCATAACTGCCGGGGAGCTTATGTTTGCTGACAGGCAGAAGATGCATTTTGATGAATATGAAGACGGAAAACCTGTAGATATGTACAATGATATAGATGCATTTCTGTATATGCAGCTATGTAATGCAAGAAAACTTGCATTCGACATAATAGACCATGAGGAATTCAGCGTTGATGAGGTCTGTATCATATTGCTGGAATTTGCCGGACAGATTCAGAAGCATATGGATGATGAGAGGGATGACCTTATCGCATCGGTTGTCAAACGATTTAAAGATACGGATTATTGTAGAAATGTAGTAAATTCATGCAAAAAGAAGATAAAAGCTGATAACGATAAGCAGCGTGAAACTGGCAGAGCGGGCGCAGGAAGCAGATATATTGATGCGGTTTCTAAGTTTTTTGATTCATTCAAGGGCATGGAGGTCATCAATAAAGACTGGCTTATCTACGTGGATAAGGAAAGAGCATTTGAGAAGGATATTAAAAAATTGAATAAATCGGACAAAACTGGCGGTGAGGCTTTGCAGGGCATAGGTTATGTAGAAGCTGATGAGAAGCATAGAGATTTTGAATGTGCTGATGAGAAGTATAGGGATGCTCTTAAAGGATTTAAGAATTATTACAAGGATAAAGAGTACCAGTTCAGACAGCTTCTTGATTACTATGTATACAGATATTTTCTGGACAGCGTGTATGACATTAATCTTATGTTAAAGATTAAAAATGCGGTTGTGGGATTTTTGATTGTAAGGCAGCTTGATATGGTGTGCTGGCATGAGAAGGGCTGTACAGAATATGATGAACATGTTGACATAGCACATCTTTATTCAAGACAGTTTGAACATTCATATACGAATTTTGAGGTGTACTCGGATTATTATATGAAAAAGAGATGTTATAGTACTAAGATGCTTGAGGGGCTTTTGTTATATGAAGATTGATAATATAAGCAAAAGATATGGAAGACAGCAAGTTCTTGACGGGGTTAATCTTGAAATCAATCCGGGTGAGTCTGTGTGTATAGCTGGAACCAATGGATGCGGCAAATCAACTCTTCTTAAGATAATTGCAGGAGTCATAAAGGCTGACGGTGGAAGTATAACTTATGGGGTTGATAATGTGCGAATTGGTTATGTGCCACAGGAGTCACCGCTTATTGATGAGCTGACAGTGAGGGACAATCTGAAGTTCTGGTTCTGCGCCGGCGGCAGCAGGGTTGAGAAAATGTGCAGCGAAGGATATATTGGCAGACTGGATATATCATCATATATAGACAAGAGGGTGTCAAAGCTGTCTGGTGGAATGAAGAAGCGTGCAAGTATCGCATGCGCATGTGGCAATAATCCAGATATTCTTATAATGGATGAGCCGGGGGCATCGCTTGACCGTGAATTCAAGGCTGTTATACGTGATTTTGTGAAGGCATTTACCGGGGAAGGTGGTATTGTGCTGTTTTCAAGTCATGAGGATGCGGAGATTACGATGGCAGACAGGATTGTTGTGCTTCAGGATGGTAAGATATGCATGTAAAAATGAAAATGTATGTGGCACTGCTGGTTTTAAGAATAAAGCAGGCAGTGACATTTATGCCAAGAGCTGTTCTTGGAACGGTTCTTTTTATTGTGCTGCTGGTTCTTGGAACTGTCGGAATCAAGACAACAAGTGAGCTTGGCGGTGCGGCGGCTGATAAGCTGAAAGTTGCGATATGTCTTGATACAGGCAGCACTTCGACGATCAATATGCCGATAGTTGGTGATGTTGATGAGTCAGTGTATATAAGAATGGCGGTTGATTATGTTGGCAGTATTGATTCGGTAAAAAATATCGGCGAATTTGAGTATTGCGATGATGAGACGGCTGCTGTGGAGAAGTTAAAAAATGGTGAATATGCGGCTGTTGCAGTGATACCATCTGATTTCATAAGCAAGATAATATCAGGCAATGGAAGACTTGCAAGAATTATATTTGCAGGCAGTGGAACTAATGTGTCATCAGCATTATTTCAGGAGATGATTAAGGCTGGTGCGGAGGATGTATCATCTGCCCAGATTGGGATATATGCGGTTGATGACATGATTAATGAGTATTTTAATGGTGTTATCAAGCTGTATCAGGCAGAGATGGAACTGAATGCAGAGTATTTTTCTTACGCGCTTGACAGAAGTGCGTATATAACTACCGAATATGTTTCAGGAGACAGAGGACTTTCTGTTGTGCAGTCGTTTGTGTGTACGGGAATTATGATAATAATGGCTATGGGAGGTTTGTTATGTGCCCAATGCCTGTATCCTGATAAATATGAATTCAGGTGTATGCTTCGTCAGAGAAGAATACCGGGATTTGTTTCATTTTTGACAAAGGTTATAGCGGTGTCTTTAGTATCATCTGTGATATATGCAGTTATATATCTGCTGGTGTGTCTTTCGGCGATGCGTTATCCGGATGTGGCTGGGATTATAACGGCGGTTGATGGATTCAGTGAATACACAGGTGCTGGCATGATGCAGGCATTTGGCAATATATTTAAAGGCATGTTATGCATGGTGGCAGCGGTTGCCATCAACTATGTGGTGGCGGCACTGGTATACGCACTGTCTATTGGAAAGGAAGGAACGCAGGGCGATGGATTTTCAGGCGTAATTGTTCTGTGTATCGTATATCTTCTTATGTTTCTGGCATCGGGATGCCTTATAGCGCAGTCACTGCTTCCAGACTGGGTTGTGCGTATTGGCAGTGTGCTTCCGGCAAGATGGATACATGACCTTGTTAAGGTTATGCTGATAGGGTAAGGGTTGGCGTGTATGAATATGAAAAGGCTTATAATCTGGTTCTGGCTTCTTATTAAGAAGACTATGAGAACACCGCTTATGGTGGTGCTGCTCGTATCAATGCCGGCTGCTTCTTGCATCGGTCTGGGAGTTACCTCGGGTGCATTTGAAAGAATTACTGGTGTCAGTCAGAATGATGGTAATAGCGACAGACCTTCTGCGGCAATATATATCAGCGATAAAGATGAGGTGGCAGTTAAAGTAGTTGATAATCTGTGCCAGCTAAATGGTGTGGTAAGATATTACCGGGTTGATGACAGTGATAAATTCTATAATGATGTTAAGTCGGGTACGGCTGATTTTGGATATATATTCAGGGACAGGCTTACGGAGAGGCTTGATAATAAGAGCTATAAAGGTGTAATCAGGCTTGTTACGAATGATTCTTCCTATATAACATCTATATCTAACGAGATTGTGTTTAAGGAGCTTTTTAAAGTATATTCTCTTAATATTGCAGTTAATTATGTGGAGTCGAAGAAGGAGTTTGATTCTATGAGGCAGCAGGCAATAGCTGAACTGACAAAAAGATATGAAGAATATAGCATGAATGATGACATATCTTATTTTAGATTTGAGGTGGCAGATGATGATGGGGGAAGCAGTGAGCTTGAAGCCGTGGCTGTGAATTTTCCAATAAGGGGAATTTTTGGGGTTATGGTTATGATATCTGCCATGTCGGGCGGTGTTATGTATTGTCGTGACAGGAAAAAAGGTATATTTATGGCACTTACAAGGAAAATGTCATATGCCGGGGCTGTTTTATATGTGGCAGTTCCGACTATTCTGTTTGCAATGTCAGCAGAAATTTCAATGCTGATTTTGGGAGAGGCGGCTTTTCCGGGGGAAGCAGCGAGAATGATACTGTATGTATTTATTCTGGTTATAGTTAACAGTCTGCTTGCGCTTGTTGTAAGAGATGCAAGCGTGTTTGCAGGTGCGATTCCTGTGTGTATGGTCGCAAGTCTTGTGTTCTGCCCGATATTCTTTAATCTTACAGGGGTTATGCCAGTTATAAGATATCTGAGTTACCTGCTGCCGGTGAGTTATTATCTGTAAGGTGGCGCGGACATGGGGAATCTTAATTGCAAAAGTGATTGGAAGTAATACAGGGCGTGATTGCTGACTGCTGGGAAATGCCAGGATGTGATTACAGGTGGTTGGAAAATGCCGTGGTGATTGTTGGTCTGATGGGAAGGAAAAGATATGATTGTTGGTCTGATGGATGTGTCGGCGATGTTTGATGATGAGGCATTGTATCAAAGATGCATGAGTGTTGTCAGTGAGGAGAGAAGAATAAAGGCGGCGAAATACAAGAATCATAAGGATAGCTGCCGGAGTGTCGGTGCGGCAGCGCTTCTTAATGTAATTCTTGGAAGATATGTTGAAGAAGAGCTGACACAGCCAGATGTGGAATGTAAGGCACATGGCAACAATGGTTTGAATGTGCTTAAACTGTCAGAAGCAGTGGATATGGTTAAGGATAAGTATAACTGGGATATAAGGTATTCAGGTAAAGGAAAACCGGAATTTGACTGGGAAAAGATAAAAGAAAGTCATAATCATGGCGTGGGAGTATGTGCGGATTCTATACATTTTAACATGTCACATGCCGGTAATTATGTAGTGTGCGTAGTTGCTGATTCATGTGTTGGAATAGATATAGAAGGAAAACGCAGGATAAGTGAATCTGTTGCAAGACGGTATTTTACTCAGTCAGAACGTGAATCTATCAAGTCGGATGATGATTTTTTTAAGCTGTGGACATTCAAGGAAGCATTGGGAAAATACAGCGGACAGGGGATTATGTCGTCTATACAGACAAGTGAGGATGATGTAGATGACAGCGTGAGTGTCAGAAGATATGAATATAAGGGGTATCAGATATGCGTGGTAAGCGGACAGCACAGCGTTATAGGTGAGTAGTTTACATGTGTTCATTATGATGTTGCTATCCGTAATATTATCACAAAGAGAGGTTTTGGATTTATTTTAAATTTACAACGGAGAAAATCCAAAATAACAGTATTATTGCTGAAAATTTGAGGAAAATGGCTCGATTAGATAAAAGGTCTGAAAAAATCCAAACTTTGATAGTTTCTTGGATTTTTTCAGACCTTTTTATTGTATTCAGCCAAAGTGAAAATTTTGAATGCTGATTTAACGCAGTTATTTTACTTGCTGTTGTTAATAGCCGCTTCAATGAATCCCTTAAATAATGGATGTGGTCTGTTAGGTCTTGACTTAAGCTCTGGATGAGCCTGTGTACCAACGAACCAAGGATGATCAACAACTTCAACCATCTCAACAATTCTTCCATCAGGAGAGATACCTGAAAGCTTCATGCCATTCTCAACTAATACATTGCGGTAGTCATTGTTAACCTCGTAACGATGACGGTGACGCTCATGTATAGTCTCTTCGCCATAGAGCTTGTAAGCAATACTTGTTTTATCAAGAACACATGGATAAGAACCAAGTCTTAATGTACCGCCGATATCGTCAACGCCTTCCTGATCTGGCATAAGATGGATGACTGGGTGAGTTGTCTCTGGCATAAGCTCACTGCTGTGTGCATCATCATAGCCAACTACATGACGGGCAAATTCAACAATTGAAAGCTGCATACCAAGGCAGAGACCAAGGAAAGGAATCTTGTTCTCTCTTGCATACTGGATAGAATCAATCATACCCTCAATTCCTCTGTCGCCGAATCCACCAGGAACGATAATACCTGAAACATCGCCAAGCATCTCAGCAACATTATCCTTGTTAACCAGTTCTGAATCAACCCATTTGATGTTGACTTCAGCAGAATTAGCAACACCACCATGCTTTAATGCCTCAACTACACTGATATATGCATCGTGTAACTGTGTATATTTACCAACAAGAGCGATGTCTACTTTTCTTGTTGGGTTCTTCCATGCTGTACACATGTCTCTCCATTCCTTAAGGTCTGGTTCAGGACACTCAAGGTTAAGACATTCACATGCAACCTGTGCAAGATGTTCCTCTTCCATAGCAAGTGGAGCATCATAGAGAATATCAACATCAAGATTCTGAAGTACGTGTGACTTAGGTACATTACAGAATAATGCAATCTTTTCTTTAAGACCTTTATCAAGTGGGTGCTCTGTACGGCACACAATGATGTCTGGCTGGATACCCATTCCCTGAAGTTCCTTAACACTTGCCTGTGTAGGCTTAGTCTTCATCTCTCCAGAAGCTCTTAAATAAGGAATAAGTGTTACGTGACAAAGAATAGCATTTTCATGTCCAACCTCATGCTGGAACTGTCTTATTGCCTCCAAGAATGGCTGGCTCTCGATATCACCAACAGTACCGCCAACTTCGATAATGGCAATTTTTACATCGTCAGAAGAGTAATCACGGTAAAATCTGCTCTTGATTTCATTAGTAATATGTGGAATTACCTGAACTGTACCTCCACCAAAATCTCCACGACGTTCTTTCTGAAGTACTGTCCAGTAAACTTTACCAGTAGTAACATTAGAATTCTTGTTAAGGCTTTCGTCAATGAATCTCTCGTAGTGTCCAAGGTCAAGATCTGTCTCTGCACCATCATCAGTTACGAAAACTTCTCCGTGCTGAATTGGATTCATTGTTCCTGGGTCAATATTAATGTATGGGTCAAACTTCTGCATTGTAACCTTGAAACCACGGGCTTTAAGTAAGCGGCCTAAAGATGCTGCAGTGATTCCCTTTCCGAGTCCTGATACAACACCACCAGTGACGAATACGTATTTAACAGGCATAGCCTCCTCCGTTCTGCCGTTATTCGGCTCAAATTATAGTAATAGATAATTAAGTATAATTTAATAAAAATATCCGGTAGCAAAATATCACCACCGGCTCTATCAAATATATCTGTGAATTATTATACAACGAGTTGTGGTTTATTTCCACCTATTTTTAAAAAATAAATTATAAATCTTTTTGAAAAATAATTTTTTTTTAATTGATTTATAGATGGTTACTCTATATAATAAACGAGTGATTTTTTATTTGGAAGTTATTTTAATAGGAAAGAAATAAGAAATTAGTGAAATTCATAACGCATTAAGCGTACCTGAATATAATCTGAGGAGATTAACTTAATGGGAAACGAAGAACGTAACACTAACAATAATAACCAGCAGAATGGTAATAATGGACAGAACCAGAATGGATATAATAATCCTAATGGATATGGACAAAGACCTGGGGCTGGATATAATGGACAGCCGGGACAGGGATATAATGGAAGACCTGGTAATGGTTATAATGGTCAGGGCGGATATGGCGGACCGGGCGGTTACAATGGAACGGGCGGCTACAATGGCGCAGGTGGATATAATGGACCGGGTGGTTATAATGGTTATAACGGATACAATCCACAGGGCGGTCCTAACGGATATAACAACAATAACCGTAATAACAATCGTGGCAATAATAACCAGAACAATAATAATAAGAAAAAGAACTACAATATGATAATCGGCATGCTGATAGTTCTTGTTGTGTCAATTATCGGAATAACTCTTTTAAGAGGACTTATTAACAGTGCCAGATATAAAGAAATATCATATACAGAGTTTATAAAGATGGTTGAAGATGGCAATGTATCAGAGATTGAGTTTGATTCTGACAAGATTGTTATCAAGCCAATAGAAGGTTATGTTGAAGAGAGCGTATGGGGAACTTCGGTAAGTTATACTTATTATACAGGATATGTAGGAGATGATGAGCTGATTCAGGAGTTAAAGCAGCTTCCAGACGTTAAGGTATCAGGACATATTCCAGATTCCAGCTCTTCTATAATAGAGTTCCTTGTAGCATATGTTATTCCAATTCTTCTTATGTTTGCCATGTTTGGCTTCATATATAAGAGAATGGGAAGCGGCGGTGGAATCATGGGCGGCATGGGTGTCGGCAAGAACACAGCCAAGGTATATGTACAGAAAAAGACAGGTGTTACATTTAAGGATGTAGCTGGTCAGGATGAGGCTAAGGAGTCTCTTAAGGAGATTGTTGATTTCCTTCATAACCCTGACAAATATTCAAAGATTGGAGCCAAGCTTCCTAAGGGTGCGCTTCTTGTAGGCCCTCCGGGAACTGGTAAGACACTTCTTGCCAAGGCAGTTGCAGGAGAAGCTAATGTGCCATTCTTCTCACTTGCAGGTTCTGATTTCGTAGAAATGTTCGTAGGTGTCGGTGCTTCAAGAGTAAGAGATCTGTTCAAGGAAGCCCAGAAACAGGCACCATGTATTATATTTATTGATGAGATTGATGCTATAGGTAAGAGCCGTGATTCAAGATATGGCGGCGGCAATGATGAGCGTGAGCAGACATTAAACCAGCTCCTAGCTGAGATGGATGGTTTCGATTCATCTAAGGGATTATTTATCCTTGCAGCTACTAACAGACCAGAAGTCCTTGATAAGGCACTTTTAAGACCAGGCCGTCTTGACAGAAGAATAATTGTTGATAAGCCAGACCTTAAGGGACGAGTTGAGGTACTCAAGGTTCATTCTAAGGATGTCCTTATGGATGATACAGTAGATCTTGAAGAGATTGGTCTTGCAACAAGTGGTGCTGTTGGTTCAGATCTTGCCAATATGATTAACGAGGCTGCTATATCAGCAGTTAAGAATGGCAGAAATGTTGTTACACAGAAAGACCTTTTTGAGGCAGTTGAGGTTGTTATTGCTGGTAAGGAGAAGAAAGACAGAATCCTCAGCAAGCAGGAGAAGAGAACAGTTGCGTACCACGAAGTAGGTCATGCGCTTATAACAGCTCTTAAGAAGGATGCAGAGCCAGTCCAGAAGATTACTATTGTCCCTAGAACAATGGGTTCTCTTGGTTATGTAATGCAGGTTCCAGAGGAAGAGAAGTATCTTATGTCTAAGGATGAGCTTGTGGCCAGACTCGTCACACTTTTAGGTGGACGTGCAGCAGAAGAAGTTGTATTTGGTACAATTACAACAGGTGCTTCTAACGATATCGAGAAGGCAACTAAGATTGCAAGAGAGATGATTACACAGTATGGTATGTCTGAGGAATTCGGACTTATGAGCCTTGAAACTGTTGAGAGCAAGTATCTTGATGGTGGCGCAAGACTTAACTGTTCAGATGAGACGGCAGCCATGATTGATGAAGAAGTTAAGCAGCTTCTCAAGCAGTGTTATGAAGAGGCTAAGCAGCTCCTTCTTGAGAACAGAGATGTTCTTGATGAGATTGCCAAGTATCTTTACGATAAAGAGACTATTACTGGTAAGGAATTCATGAAGATATACAGAAGAGTCAAAGGACTTCCTGAACCAGTAGATACTTCTGATATGAGCAAGTCAGAAAAAGTTGCAGAGAGCGTAACATTTAATGAAGATGGAAGTTATTCTTCAACAGTGCATGGCCCTGTAGATGATTTCTGGGAAAAGCTTGACGAGAAGAAGAGAGAAGAAAAACAGCAGAAAGAAGCTGAACTTGAGGCGGCTGAGAATAATTCAGATAAGCCTGTATCAGATGATAATAATCTGGAAGAAGCTTCAGATGATAAAAAAACAGAAGATAATTCTTCAGAAGAGTAAAATAATAAGTCTGGCAGCAGGTATATGGAAGGCTTTTCAGGGCGCCTGTGATATAGACGAGACGAATCTAAATTTAAATGCAGGGATGTAAAATATACATTCCTGCATTTTTTATATTGACTGTATTTTGAGTTGGCTTAATTGGGACACATTCACAACTACACATTTATACCAAATTGTGATAGGATATTATTAGTTGGAAATTCATGCTTTTGATGGCTGTAATGCGTGAATTGTTTAATTAAAGTTGTTGGATTGGGGATAATATGAATTTTACACATTTACATGTTCATACAGAATATTCACTGCTTGATGGTTCAAGTAAGATAAAAGAGCTGGTTGCGAGGGCTAAAGAGCTGGGGATGGACAGTCTTGCTATCACAGACCATGGTGTTATGTATGGCGTTATTAATTTCTACAGAGCTGCCAAGGATGCGGGGATTAAGCCAATTCTTGGATGTGAGGTGTATGTTGCACCAGGCTCAAGATTTGATAAAGAAGTCGGGATGGGAGAGGACAAGTATTACCATCTTGTTCTGCTTGCGGAGAATAATAAAGGATATGACAATCTGATGAAAATTGTTTCAGCAGGTTTTATAGACGGATTCTATTATAAGCCACGAGTTGACTATGAGATTCTTGAGAAATATTCAGAGGGAATTATAGCTTTAAGTGCATGTCTGGCGGGAGAGGTGCAAAGATACCTTGCGCGTGGCATGTATGAGATGGCGGTTGAGGCTGCAAAAAGGTATGAGAATATATTTGGCAAAGGCAATTTCTTCCTTGAATTGCAGGATCATGGACTGCCAGACCAGAAATATGTCAATCCACAGCTTGTAAGAATGTCCAATGAGCTTGGAATTGACCTTGTATGTACGAACGATTCGCATTATATCAATGCAGAGGACTGGGAGGCGCACGATATACTTCTGTGCATCCAGACGGGCAAGAAAGTCAATGATGAGAACAGGATGCGCTACACTGGCGGTCAGTACTATCTTAAGTCTCCAGAGGAGATGGCGGCACTTTTTCCATATGCGCCACAGGCACTTGAAAATACACATAAAATAGCAGAAAGATGTAATGTCGAGATTGAATTTGGCGTGACAAAGCTGCCAGAGTTCAAGGTTCCGGAAGGATATACTTCATGGACATATCTTAATTATCTGTGCTTTACAGGACTTAAAAAGCGTTACCCGGATGAGACGAAGGAACTGGATATTGATGAACATATGGCATATGCTGTAAGTATCGATGTTCCAGACAGAAAAGATGTTGTTATAACTCCGGTAAAAGACCATAAGGATTTAGTCCAGAGACTTAATTATGAGCTTTCTGTCATTCATTCAATGGGGTTCGTTGATTACTTCCTTATTGTGTGGGATTACGTTAACTATGCCAAAGTCAATAATCTTGCTGTGGGTCCAGGACGTGGTTCGGCTGCGGGAAGTCTTGTTTCGTATGCCCTCACAATAACAGATATAGACCCTATGAAATATGACCTGCTTTTTGAGCGTTTCCTTAATCCAGAACGTGTAACCATGCCCGATATTGACGTGGACTTCTGCGATGAAGGCCGTCAGATGGTTATAGATTACGTTATCAGCAAATATGGCAAGGATTGTGTGTCGCAGATTATAACATTTGGAACAATGGCGGCAAGAGCGGTTATCAAAGATGTTGGACGAGTGCTCGACCTGCCTTATGCGATGGTTGATAATATCGCCAAGATGGTTCCAAGAGAACTTAACATAACTATAGATAAAGCCTTGAAGGAAAATCCTGACTTACGGGATGCATATGAGTCAGACCCACAGATAAAGAATCTCATTGATATGAGCAAGAAGCTGGAAGGCCTTCCAAGACACGCATCTATACATGCATCAGGTGTACTTATCAGTGGTAAGCCTGTAGGTGAGTATGTTCCGCTGTCAGTCGGAGCAGACGGTGAGATTGTTGCCCAGTTTGAGAAGGACACACTGGAAGAGCTGGGACTTCTTAAAATGGACTTTCTCGGACTTAGAACAGAGACAGTTATAAGCGATGCAGAGGCACTTGCGAAGAAATTAAATCCAGACTTCACAATTAATAATATAAGATATGATGACCCTAAAGTGTACGAGCTTATAAGCTCCGGCAAATGTGATGGTATATTCCAGCTTGAGAGCGCAGGAATGAAGAACTTCATGAAGGAACTTAAGCCTACATGCCTTGATGACCTGATAGCCGGAATTTCTCTGTACAGACCGGGTCCAATGGATTATATACCACAGTATATAGAGGGTAAGAATAACAAAGATAATATTGTATATGACTGCCCACAGCTTGAGCCTATATTAAAGCCGACATACGGCGTTATAGTTTATCAGGAACAGGTTATGCAGATAGTGCGTGACCTTGCCGGATATTCACTTGGACGAAGTGATCTTGTAAGACGTGCGATGGCTAAGAAAAAGCTTAAAGTCATGGAGAAGGAAAGACAGAATTTCATATATGGCAATGAGGAAGAAGGTGTGCCTGGCTGTATCAAGAATGGCGTTTCTGCGGAAGTCGGTAATGTCATATTTGATAAAATGATAAGCTTTGCGGCATACGCATTTAACAAGTCGCACGCAGCCGGATATGCAGTTGTATCATATCAGACAGCTTATTTAAAGCAGTATTACCCGGTTGAATATATGTGCGCCCTCCTTACATCTGTTACAGACAACACTTCCAAGGTGGAGGGATATATATATGCATGCCGTCAGATGGGAATCAGCATATTGTCACCAGATGTCAACAAATCCGACATGGGATTTACTAACGAGAATGGTGCGATAAGATTTGGATTGTCGGCTGTTAAATCACTTGGAAGACCTACAATCGAGGCAATAATTAATGACCGTAAGTTAAGCGGGGATTTCAAATCAATACAGGATATTACAGCGAGACTTCACAATGAGCTTAACAAGAGAACTTTAGAAAATCTCATCAAAGCAGGGGCATTTGATTCATTTGGAGCTAACAGACGACAGATGATGAGTGTCTATGCACAGATTCTTGACAATGCGGACAGACAGGGAAAGGATTCAATCTCAGGTCAGATGTCATTATTTGATATTGTCGATGACAGTGCCAAAGAGGATTTTGAGATAAAGCTTCCTAATCTTGATGAGTATAATAAAGAAGAAAAGCTTGAATATGAAAAAGAAGTTCTAGGTGTGTATGTAACAGGACATCCGCTTGATGAATATATGGGAATGTGGAAAAAACATGTATCTGCCAATGCACTTGATTTCGAGATTGACCCTGAGCTGGGCGAGACTAAGGCGGCAGATAATTCCAAGCAGACAATCGGCGGAATGATTATGAATAAGAAGGTTATGACAACCAAGAGAGGCGAACTTATGGCATTCCTTACAATAGAGGATATGTTTGGAACGATAGAGGTTGTTGTATTTCCTAAGAGCTATAATGATAACAGACGTGCCATTGAGCAGACAGATAAGGTATTCATAACAGGACGTGTCCAGGCAAATGTTGATGAGAATGGCAAGCTTATATGTGAAAAAATCACTCCATTTTCAGAAGTGCCAAGGACGTTGTGGATTAGGATGCCGGACGAGCAGACATATCATAATGTAGAAAAAGAGCTTACAGATATGTTAAAAGACCTTGATGGAAAGGACAGTGTTATCATATACTGTGAAAAAGAAAAGAGCAGGCTCAGGTGGCCGGCAAGCAGGAATATAAGCATTAATTCACAGCTTATAGATGACCTTCGCAAAAAGTATGGCAATAAGAATGTAGAGACAACGTAATGTTTATTGCATTTTTGTTTTTATTGAGGTACAATATAGTCGATTTTAGATTGAATATATAAGCTTATAGAGTCTTTATAAGACAGGGAGGAGTAGTTATGGCAAAAGAGATTAAAACAATTGGTGTACTAACAAGTGGTGGTGACGCACCAGGAATGAATGCAGCGATAAGAGCTGTGGTCAGAACTGCTCTGAATAAAGGAATGAAGGTTAAGGGTATACAGAAGGGATATAATGGTCTTATCAATGATGAAGTTATTGATATGGATAAGAGAAGTGTATCAGATATCATCTCAAGAGGTGGTACAATCCTGTATACAGCAAGATGTATGGAATTCATGACACCAGAAGGACAGAAGCAGGCAGCAGAGGTATGTAAGAAGCACAAGATTGACGGAATAGTTGTAATCGGTGGTGATGGTTCATTCAGAGGTGCACAGAAGCTTGCAGAGAATGGTGTTAACACAATCGGACTTCCAGGAACAATCGACCTTGATATAGCATGTACAGATTATACAATTGGATTTGATACAGCAGTTAACACAGCTATGGAAGCTATTGACAAGATAAGAGATACATCTACATCACATGAGAGATGTTCAATTATCGAAGTTATGGGACGTAATGCAGGATATATAGCATTATGGTGTGGTATCGCCAATGGCGCAGAGGATATTCTTCTTCCAGAAAGATATGATAATGATGAGCAGACAATTATCAACCATATCATTGAAGGACGTAAGAAGGGCAAGAAGCATCATCTTATTATTAATGCAGAGGGAATAGGCCATTCTACAGGCATGGCAAGAAGAATCGAAGCAGCTACAGGTATAGAGACAAGAGCTACTATCCTTGGATATATGCAGCGTGGTGGTTCTCCAACATGTAAGGACAGAATGTATGCATCAGTTATGGGTGCATATGCTGTAGACCTTTTAGGAGAAGGCAAGAGCAACCGTGTAGTTGCATACAAAGATGGCAAGTTTGTAGATTATGATATTGATGAAGCATTAGCAATGAAGAAGGATATTAGCGAATACGAGTTTAATATCAGTACATTGCTTTCTAGGTAATATATGATAACAAGTACAGGTAGTGCACAGGTAAAGCATGTTATATCGCTTTTATCCAAGGCAAAGGCAAGAAGAGAAGATAAAGAATACGTTGTTGAGGGCATAAGAATGGTATCAGAGGTACCTTCTGATGCCCTTGTTAAAGTGTATATGTCTGAGACTTTCGCAGGCAATAATGGTAATTCATATGGTGATAAGGCAGAGATTGTAAGTGATAATGTATACAATCATATGTCTGATACTAAGACACCTCAGGGGATTATGGCAGTTGTCAGAATGAGGGAATATACATTATCAGATATAGTGTCAGGTAAGGAAAATGGAGCACCACTGATACTCTGCGTGGAGAATCTGCAGGATCCGGGTAATCTGGGTACAATCATAAGAATGGGAGAAGCGGCTGGAGCGAGTGGAATTATAATAAGCTCTAATTCAGTTGATGTATACAATCCCAAGGTAATACGTTCTACAATGGGCTCGATATTCAGGGTTCCATATCTTATAACAGATAATCTGTTAGAAACCATAGAAGAATTAAAAAATAATGGAATTAAAGTATATGCTGCACATCTTGATGGAAAAGGTGCGTATACAGATATGGATTATACAGGTGGAACAGCATTTATGATAGGCAATGAAGGCAATGGACTTACAGATGAAGCGGCTGCCAAAGCAGACTGTTTTGTTAAGATACCAATGGCTGGAAAAGTTGAGTCGCTAAATGCCGCAATCGCTTGTACGGTGCTGGCTTTCGAGGCTGCAAGGCAGAGAAGATAAGCATTATTTTTTTACAATTTATGGGAAAAATTTGACAAAAATATTAAACTTTGTTACAATGCCATCGTAACAAATGTAACATTTATGTAACATTTGGTGAATATTATAGTAATATAATATCGAGAAAGGAATTTTCTATGAGGCATATTCGTAGCAAAGTTTTTTTGTATCTTGGTGTTATGATGGTGGCATTTTTTATGCCTCTCATGCCAGTGGTACGAAGAGCAGTTACTACCGTAAAGATGACTGAGGTTGCAGAACCTGTTACAAGGGAAGCAACATATTCTGAAAATACAGCAGATATTGTATTATCAGGAGCACAGGAAGAGAAGATTACAGGTATATATACAGGACTGGCGGTAGGCATTGTTGATGATTATCTTAATGTCTATACTGAACCAGACGAAAGTTCTGAAGTTGCAGGAAAGTTATTCACAGATAATATCGCAGAGGTTGTTGAGAGCGGTTCTGAATGGACGAGACTTGTGTCAGGTGACCTTGAAGGTTATGTAAGTACACCTTATCTTTGTTTTGATGATGAGGCAGAGGCAATCGGCGGTGATATGACAGCGACAGTTATGTCAGATGTTGCGTATGTATACGCAGGTCCAGATAAGTCAGAAGTGACATACACACTTGAGAATGGTGAGGAACTTCCAGCCGTAGGTAAATGCGGCGACTATATGATAGTTTCTACAGATAATGGAGATGGATATGTTATAGAGGCTGATATGGCACTTAACTATAACCTTCCATTTGGTAAGACTGTAGAGGAGATTGCAGCAGAGGAAGCGGCAGCAGCAGAGGCTGCAAGAAAGGCAGAGGAAGCCAAGGCTGCCAAGATAGCAGCGGCTATGCAGAACATTGATGTATCATACAATCCTACAATGAACGTATCAGAGCAGGAAGTGTGGATATTGGCATGTGTTGTAGACTGGGAAGCAGCATGGGAGTCATATGATGGCAAGCTTGCTGTGGCAAACGTAGTTCTCAACAGAATAAGAAATACAAGATATCCTAACAGCATAGCAGGTGTTGTATATGCAAGAGCACAGTTCTCAGGGGTATCTGACGGAGCAGGCGGTCCAAGCAGCGCATTTCAGGCAAGACTTAATGCAGGTCCTAGAAATCAGGAATGTCTTAAAGCAGCAATGGATGCATTGTCAGGAACTAATAATGTAGGTAATTACACAGCGTTCCGTCCATCATACAGCGTGGCATTAGAGACATTATCAAGCTTCACAATAATTGGAAGCCATGTATTCTACTAATTGAAAGTGATAAACTATTATAAATAGCCATCAGCAAGCCGGGGTGTTCATATATGACGCTCCGGCTTGTTGTTTTACTTGCAAAACATAAGTGTTTGCGATAGAATTATTTTCGTATAGGTAACTTTTAAGAATTAAAAAATGCCAGATATGAGAAAGGTGGATAAGGACATGGATTTAAAGGGAAGAGATTTTTTAACTCTGAAGGATTTCACTCCAGAGGAGATATTATTCATGATAGATTTAGCTGCAGAGCTTAAGGATAAGAAGCATAAAGGAATCGTTGAGCAGCCACTTATCGGCAAGAATGTAGCACTTATATTCGAGAAGACAAGTACAAGAACAAGATGTTCATTTGAAGTAGCTGCACATGACCTTGGAATGGGAACAACATATCTTGACCCAACAGGCTCACAGATTGGCAAGAAAGAGAGTATCGCTGATACAGCAAGAGTTCTTGCAGGAATGTATGATGGTATCGAATACAGAGGATTTGAGCAGTCAATAGTTGAGGATCTTGCAAAGTATTCTAAAGTGCCAGTATGGAACGGACTTACTAACGAGTATCACCCAACACAGATGTTAGCTGATATGCTTACTGTAAGAGAGTGTCTTGGCAGATTAAAGGGCGTTAAGTTTGTATACATGGGCGATGCAAGATACAACATGGGTAATTCACTTATGATTGTGTGTGCTAAGCTTGGACTTCATTATACAGCATGTACATCAAAGGAATATTTCCCAGCAGCAGACCTTGTAGCACAGTGTGAAGAATGGGCAAAGGAGAGTGGCGGTTCAGTTACACTTTCTGAGAATGTCAAGGAAGCAACTAAGGATGCTGACGTTATATATACAGATGTATGGGTATCTATGGGCGAGCCAGATGAGGTATGGGCTGAGAGAATTAAAGCACTTTCTCCATATCGGGTTAACAGCGATGTTATGAAAAATGCTTCTAAGAATGCAATATTCATGCACTGCCTTCCAGCTTTCCATGATCTTAAGACTAAGATTGGTTCACAGATTCATGAGAAATATGGTCTCACAGAGATGGAAGTAACAGACGAAGTATTCGAGTCAGAGCAGTCAGTTGTTTTCCAGGAAGCAGAGAACAGAATGCATACAATCAAAGCAGTTATGGCAGCAACACTTGGAGCATACAAGTAGGAAGAGGTTTAGATGTATTATACAACAACTGGATCATACAGAAGAGCTAAGATGATAATAGACTATTCTAATATAGTATTATGTGTATTTGTGGCAGTTATGGCAGTTATTATACTGTTTCTAAGAAGCAGCAGTGGAATACTGTTTCCGATAACATTCTTTGCTGGTGGAACAGTTAATCTGCTGTCAGGAATCAAGAAGCTGATGAACCAGAGCAGAACATCAGCGATAGTTCTTATTGTGGCAGCAGTAGTGATATACATATTAGCAATCATGTGCCTTGGAGTAGTACGCTGATGGATATTAAGACAAATATATTAAAAATATTAAGAAATGCAGATGGATATATCTCTGGACAGAGCCTGTGTGAGACACTCGGTGTGTCAAGGACAGCAGTCTGGAAATATGTCAACCAGTTAAAAGAAGAAGGCTATGAATTTGATGCGGTGTCCAATAAAGGATACCGCATTGTTAAGTACCCGGATATCATTACTAAAGAAGAGATAGAAAGCCAGTTGCAGGAAGGACTGACTGTAAAAAAGGTTGTTTATTATGATGAGACTGACTCGACTAATACAAGAGCGAAGCTTGCAGCCGAGGATGGTGAGGAGTCAGGAACATTGTTTGTGACTGAATGTCAGACAGGTGGCAAGGGAAGAAGAGGCAGAAGCTGGATATCGCCTGCGGGAAGCGGAATCTGGATGAGTCTTCTTCTGCGCCCTGACATCAAGCCATATGATGCATCAATGCTTACGATAGTTGTGGCTATGGCTACAGCCAAGGCGATTGCAGAGGTTGTAAAGAAAGACACTGATTCTGATGCAGAGTGCATGATAAAATGGCCTAACGACATAGTGCTTGGCAACCGCAAGATATGTGGAATACTTACAGAGATGAGCGCAGAGCTTGAGCAGATTAATTATGTTGTTGTGGGAATTGGAATTAACGTCAATACAACAGATTTTGACGATTCAATCAAAGACACAGCGTCATCTATATATGTCCAGACTAATGACCATGTAAAGAGAAGTGACATAATAGCAGCATTTGCAAGACATTTTACAGTATATTATGACGAGTTTGTAAAAACATGTGACCTGTCAGGGCTTATGGATGACTACAACCAGTGCCTTATCAATGCTGGAAGAGAAGTTAGAATTATAGAAAGAGACAGTGAATACACGGCAGCAGCAGTCGGAATAGACGAGGAAGGAAGGCTTATCGTTAAGAAATCTGATGGAACAATGGAGAAAATTGTTGCCGGTGAAGTTTCAGTGAGAGGATTGTACGGATATGTTTGATGATGAAGAAGTAATATTATGTGCATCAAGCGCATATGATAAGAAATTCTATCTTAATGAAGAGTTTAGCAAGCTTCCAGATGAGATTAAGGATGACCTTAAAATAATGTGTGTCCTGTTCACAGAGGAAGTTGGCGGAATATTGAAGCTTGTATTTGATGAAGAAGGAACACTGATGTTCCGTACAGAAGCGGATGAGGGCGACCTGCTGTATGATGATATAGCGTGCGGAATGCTTATCAAGAAGCTTCAGTATGAGAAGCGTGAACTGCTTGAGTCTGTAGAGATGTTCTACAAAGTATTTTTTATGGGAATTGAGTAGCTGGCGATGAAGATAGGAAATGTAGAGATTAAGGGCAATGTTGCACTGGCTCCCATGGCTGGGGTTACAGACCTTCCATTCAGGCTTCTGTGCAAGGAGAATGGCTGTGGTTATCTGTATACAGAGATGGTGAGTGCCAAGGCGATATTATATAATAATAAGAACACAGAAGCACTTCTTAATGTGACAGAGGGCGAGAATCCTATAGCTGTCCAGTTATTTGGCTCAGACCCGCAGATTATGGCTGATATGGCAAAAAGGCTTGAGGAGAGACCATTTGATGTGATTGATGTCAATATGGGCTGCCCGGTTCCTAAGGTTGTCAATAACGGAGAAGGCTCGGCACTTATGAAAGACCCGGTGCTTGTCGGTAAAATCGTAGAGGCTATGGCAAATGCAATAAATAAGCCGGTCACTGTTAAAATCAGGGCAGGATTTAACTCACAGAGTATCAATGCGCCAGAGATTGCAAGAATAGTCCAGGAGTCAGGCGGAGCGGCAGTAGCGGTTCATGGAAGGACAAGAGAACAGTATTATTCAGGCAAGGCAGACTGGGATGTTATAGCGAGAGTCAAAGCGAATGTGTCAATTCCGGTTATCGGTAATGGCGATATACTTACAGGACAGGATGCGGTTGATATGATGAAGCAGACTGGGTGTGACGGCGTAATGATAGGAAGAGGTGCAAGAGGCAACCCATGGATATTCAACCAGATTAATGAGTATCTAAGCTCTGGCAAAGAGATGGTTCTACCAGATATCACAGAAATACGTGATATGATATTAAGGCATGCAAAGATGCTTGTTGAGGTAAAAGGCGAGTATACGGGAATCCGTGAGATGAGAAAGCATTTTGCGTGGTATACGGCAGGAATGAAGCATGCGTCTGGACTTCGCAATGAAGTTAACCATGTTGAGCATATGGAGCAGCTTGAAGCTTTATGTGAGGCATTGACAGAAAGGTGCGACTAGTATATAATATTTTGACTAGTGTTATTTATAGGATAGGTATAAATGTACAGATATGGTACATTTATGCGGGGGTCTGCGTTGGTGCACACCTGATGCAGATTGATACAGGAAGTAATATTGTGTTGCAGAAATGAGGAGTAATATGGCAGAGAAGCAGTTTCTTACTAAGAGAGGTTATGACGAAAGAGTTGCATTACTTGAGAACCTTAAGGTTGTCAGAAGAAAGGAAGTAGCTCAGAAGCTTAAAGAAGCAAGAGAGCAGGGTGACCTTTCAGAGAATGCTGAGTATGATGCAGCTAAAGATGAGCAGAGAGATATCGAGGCGCAGATTGCTGAACTCGAAGAAATCTTAAAAAATGCAGAGATTATCCAGGATGATGCTTCAGGCAAGAAGGATAACGGCAAGGTTAAGATGGAGAGTACTGTCAAGCTTCATGATATAGAGTATGATGAGGATATCGAGTATGTAATCGTTGGTTCATCAGAGGCAGACAGCCTTAACAATAAGATTTCTAACGAGTCACCACTTGGTGCTGCACTTATCGGCAAGAAGGTTGGCGATATCGTTAAGGTAGAAGCTCCAGTTGGAGAGATTGAATATAAGATTATTGAAGTTAATAACTAATTTAAGGAGTTTTTAAAGTGGCAGAGAATAATACACAGAATGCACAGGCAGCTAATGGTAAGAATGCACAGCAGCCTGATGTTAATGAGCAGATAAGAAACCGTCAGGAGAAGCTTAAGGCTTTACAGGAAGCCGGCAAGGATCCATTCCAGATAACTAAGTATGATGTAACACATCACACACAGGATATTAAGGACAATTTTGATGAGTTAGAGGGCAAGGAAGTATCTATAGCCGGAAGACTTATGCAGAAGAGAGTTATGGGTAAGGCTTCATTCTGTAATGTTGCTGATCTTAAGGGCAATATCCAGATATATGTTGCAAGAGACAATGTCGGAGAAGAGTCATATGCAGCATTCAAGAAGTTCGATATCGGTGATATCGTTGGCGTTAAGGGTGAAGTATTCCGTACACAGAAGGGCGAGATGTCAGTTCATGTATCAGAGATAACTCTTCTTACTAAGAGCTTACAGATTCTCCCAGAGAAGTATCACGGACTTACAGATACAGAGGTTCGTTACAGACAAAGATATGTTGACCTTATCGTTAATCCAGAGGTTAAGGATACATTTGTAAAGAGATCACAGATTATCAAGGAAATTCGTAACTTCCTTGATGGAAGAGATTTCATGGAAGTTGAGACACCTATGCTTGTTGCTAACGCAGGTGGTGCAGCAGCAAGACCTTTCGAGACACATTACAATGCACTTGATGAGGATGTTAAGCTGCGTATATCTCTTGAACTTTACCTTAAGAGACTTATCGTTGGTGGTATGGAGAGAGTATACGAGATAGGCCGTGTATTCCGTAATGAGGGTGTTGATACAAGACATAATCCAGAGTTTACTCTTATGGAGTTATACCAGGCATACACAGATTACTATGGAATGATGGAATTAGCTGAGAGCATGTACAGAACTGTATGTGAGAAGGTTAATGGAACAGCAGTTGTTAAGTATGGCGATGTTGAGATTGATTTCTCTAAGCCATTCGAGAGAATTACTATGATTGACGCAGTTAAGAAGTATGCTGGCGTTGACTTTACAGAGATTAAGACAGATGAGGAAGCTAAGGCACTTGCAAAGGAGAGAGGCATCGAGTTCGAGGACAGACACAAGAGAGGCGACATTCTTAACCTCTTCTTCGAGGAGTATGTTGAGGAGCACCTTATCCAGCCTACATTTGTTATGGATCATCCACTTGAGATATCACCTCTTACTAAGAAGAAGCCAGAGAATCCAGACTATGTTGAGCGTTTCGAGCTTTTCATGAACGGCTGGGAGATGGCTAATGCATATTCAGAGCTTAACGATCCAATCGACCAGAGAGAGAGATTCGCAGCTCAGGATGCGCTTGCAGCAGCAGGTGATGACGAAGCTAACCACACAGATGAAGACTTCCTTAATGCTCTTGCATATGGTATGCCACCAACAGGCGGTATCGGTTTCGGTATCGACAGAATGGTTATGCTTCTTACAGATTCAGCAGCTATCAGAGACGTTTTATTGTTTCCGACTATGAAAACTATAGGCGGAGCAAAGCCAGAGAGCAGTACAGCTCCTAAGGCTTCAGAAGAAGTTAAGGCTGCACCAGAGAAGATTGATTTCTCTAATGTTAAGATTGAACCATTATTTGAGGAGTCAGTTGACTTCGAGACATTCAGCAAGTCAGATTTCAGAGCTGTTAAGGTTAAGGAGTGCGTTGCTGTTCCTAAGTCAAAGAAGTTATTACAGTTCACACTTGATGATGGTACAGGCAAAGATCGTACAATCTTAAGCGGAATCCATGCTTACTATGAGCCAGAAGAGCTTGTTGGAAAGACTCTTATCGCGATAACAAATCTTCCACCAAGAGCTATGATGGGAATTGAGTCATGCGGTATGTTACTTTCAGCAGTTAATAACCTCAAGGATTCAGAGGATGAAGAACTTCATCTTCTTATGGTTGATGACCATATTCCTGCTGGTGCAAAGCTCTACTAGAATAGAATAATATAATGATGTAGAATCATGATATGACAACAAAACCCCGTTAGATAGAGAAATCTGTCTGATGGGGTTCTTTTTGCGTGTAGTATTAAATTTTGATTATCAAAACGAAATATGAATTGTGACAAACGAAAAATACATTTGCAAAACGAAAAATAGACTTGCAAAACGAAAAATACAACGAAATATAATGTTGATAATTTTCGTTTATTAGCATATAATTTTCGTATAAAACAATTTTGTAAATGATAGGAGATGATTTCGGTGAAGACATGTAAAGAAAAAGCTTTAGAATGGGGAGTTACTTCTCGTGCAGTTAATGTTATGTGCAAAATGGGAAAGATTCAAGGTGTAATAAAAGAAAAGGGAATATGGCTGATTCCTGATGATGCAGTAAAACCTGTAGATGGGAGAACTTCTGATGGAAAACATGTTATCAAACCATCTGATGCAATTGCAAAATCGCTGCCTATTGGTATTTCAGATTATGTGCGTGCACAATCAGAATACTATTATGTTGATAAGACATTGTTAATAAAAGAGTTTTTAGATAGGAAACCATTAGTGTCATTATTTACAAGACCAAGAAGATTTGGAAAGACTTTGAATATGGATATGCTCAGAGTGTTTTTTGAGATATCAGATGAGGATACAAGTAAATATTTTGTGGATAAGAATATCTGGAAATGTGGAGCGGAGTATCAGGCACATCAAGGAAAATATCCGGTTATATTTCTTACATTCAAGGATGTAAAATTTGATACGTGGCATGCAACGATAGATAAGATAGGAGCATTACTTCAAGAAGAATATGGGAGACATCATGAGCTTTTAAATAGTGATAAGATTTCAAAGTATGAAAAAGATTATTTCTTAAAAATTCTTAATAAAGAGGCAGATAAAGTTGAGCTTACATCAGCACTTGAGAAATTATCAAAAATGCTTGCGGCACATTATGAAAAGGCACCAATTATTATTATAGATGAATATGATACTCCTATTCAGGAGGGATATTCAAAGGCATTCTATGATGAAATTGTTGGATTTATGAGAAATTTCTTTTCGGGAGCATTCAAAGATAATAAGAATCTGTCATATGGTTTTCTAACTGGAATATTACGTATTGCTCAGGAGAGTATTTTTAGTGGATTAAATAATCTTACAGTAAATTCTGTAATGGATGAGGAGTATGATAGCTTTTTTGGATTTACGGATTTTGAAGTAAGGGAAATGCTTAATTATTATGGTAAGGCAGAAAAGCTGGGTAAGCTTAAAGAGTGGTATGATGGTTACTTGTTTGGCAGTGAAGAAATATATAATCCATGGTCGGTAATCAATTACATTTCCAGAGGATGCATACCACAGGCATACTGGGTAAACACTGGAAAAAATGAAATTTTAGAAGATGTTATGGGTGTTGCGACAGATGACATAACAGAAAGGTTATATGCGCTTTTGCAAGGAGAACATGTAATTGCAAGAATTGATCAAAATGTTGTATACAGGTCTCTGGCAGAGGAACCAGCAAATATTTATAGCTTATTATTAGTCGCAGGATATTTAAAAACTCCAAAGAAAGAATTACAGGCGGATGGTTCATATCTGTGTGAGGTTTCAATTCCAAACAAAGAAATAGCATCAGTTTATAAGAACGAAGTTTTATCACATTTATTGCAGGTTGGAGCTATTACAAGAACTACAGCAAATAAAATTGCAGAAAGTCTTTATGAAAATGACTGTAAGAAGCTACAGAGTGCAATTGCTGAATATATGGATAAATCCATCAGCTTCTATGATGATGGTGCAGAAGGCTTCTATCATGGCTTGATGCTTGGGTTGATAGCATTAATGGATAATCAGTATAAAATAAAGTCAAACCGGGAGTCTGGGGATGGAAGATATGACGTCTGCATGATTCCGCGAGAAAAGAGATATCCTGGTATTATTTTTGAGATGAAGTGGAAAGAAAAGATAAGTGAAGGTGCGCTTGAAAGTTTAGCAGATGAAGCTCTAGCTCAGATTAATAGACTAAGATATGATTCAGAGATGAAAGAAGATGGGATAGGTGATATTTTAAGGTTTGGAATCGCATTTTCGGGGAAGAAGGTAATGGTGAAGACGGAATAGATAAAATGTGCAATTCAATAACATTTGAGTAAATATTGTATTTATATGATACACTAGAATAAAGAATAGGAAAGGGGAATTTCATAATGGGCGAAAAAGAAGAGATTATTTTTATGCAGACAAGATTAATTAGACTGGCATCAGAAGAGTGGCATTTGCCAATAGAAAAAATAGTTGAATTGTTCAAAAAGACGGATGTCCTTGACTATATAGAAAAAGGTTATGGAATTTTCCATTGTGAAGGTGATGAGGCTGTTCTTGATGACATCACGGAGTTTTTGGAAGGAAAGGGGATTAAGATTAATGAATAACTTATTGGATGGGTTGATACTCTATCATGGAAGCTACTGTGAAGTAAAAGAACCTGACCTTGCAAAATGTGCCAAGAGAAAGGATTTTGGTCAAGGCTTTTATTTAACTACCTCGAAAGAACAAGCGGAAAGCTTTTTAAAAACATCTATAGCTAAGGCAATGGCTGTCGGAAAAATTAATAAAAGCCAGAATTATGGTTATATTTCAACATTTAAGATACAATTATCGCAAGAATTAAAAGTGCATATTTTTGAAGATGCTGATGTTGATTGGTTACACTGTATTGCAGCTCACAGAAAGAAAAAACTCTTTACTGAAGTTCAAAGTGAGATGACTAAGTATGATATTATTGTTGGAAAAATTGCAGATGATACAACAAATACTACTCTTACTGCATATCTTGGGGGAGTTTTTGGAACAGTTGGTGAGAAGGAAGCAGATGAATTTTGTATTAAGCAATTGTTGCCTAATAAATTGAAAGATCAGTATTGCTTTAAAACCGAAGAAGCTATCAAATGTTTGAAATTTATGGAGGGTGAGAAGAAATGTCTGAGGTAACAATTGCAAAAGAAAAAATGGATTTTACAATCGATCTTCTCATTACTATGGTAGTCCAAGAAATTGCTGAAGAGCTTGGAAAAGACAGCAAAGAAGTATTAGAGGAGTTCTTATGTTCTAATACTTGTAAGGCTTTATATGATAAGGAAACAAGGCTTTGGTGCAATGGCCCATCATATATTGTAGAATTATATATGGAGGAAATCTCAAAAAAGTGATTATAAGTTATATTTAGTAGCAAATATATTGATAAAATCTCTACAAGAAGTAGATAGTGTCAAATGACATATGAAAAAACAAAAAGACACTTTTGAACATTGAAAACTGTAGATATTTTATGATGAGATAGTCTGACGCCACCCTTGACGGCACGAAAAAAGAACTGCTGTAGGTTATTCACCGACGGCGA